>CAZWDO010000017.1:0-81688 GCA_964632485.1 uncultured bacterium | reverse complement strand
TGGCCTATCCCACTCCTGATACTACGCTCTTTATATTTCCGTGAAAATCTATGATGATAATCATCCGGTAATTTTGCCAATACCTTAAATATTTTTTTTTCTGAATTTGGAATTTCCGAATTTGTATCGATTTTTGAAGGATACATTTTTGCCATAATTAATATCTCAAGTTTAATTGTTATAAAGGTCTGTCGAAAACTGAGAATCATGCTCAACATTAACTTAATAAAGCAGGTTTAAAAAGTCAAGAAAAAAAGAGTTCATTCAGAAAATATATTGAAATGAAAAGATTGAAAGCTCGATCTCCAAATTTAGCTATCGCCAACTTCAGGTCGGGATAGACTTATTTGCTATCTGACCCTTATCTGACCCGTAAATATTATTGTCATTAAAGTTGGTATTAAATATGTTGTGGGGTTGGGTTTAGGTTGGGGTTAGGTTGGGGTTAGGTTGGGTTTGATATTATAAAGAGCGCTGTAGATATCTTCGAATGAAAAATGAACCAGACAATCGCAGCAAAATATTAAAAGATTCTTGACAAGTCTTGAAAAATTTGTTATTATTAGAATAGAAATTTACTGAAGGTCAATTGATCATAACGCTTTAAGTTCGCTTGAATGCGAAAATTGTGGGGATATTTATCCTTGTAATAAACTCAGATAACCTATAGAATTGAAATTAAATGATTGAAGGAATCCAAAAGACAATCCTGCTTGTTGAAGACGAAATTCTGATCGCCATGTCCGAAAAAATAGCCCTTGAGAAATATCGATATAACGTCATCATCGTGAATAGCGGCGAAAAAGCAATTGAGATCGTTAAAAAAACTCCGAAAATTGACCTCATCCTTATGGATATTGATCTGGGCAAAGGCATCGACGGCACTCAAGCCGCGGAGATCATCCTAAAAGATCGGGATATTCCGGTTGTATTTCTATCCAGCCACGATGAACCCGAAATTGTGGAAAAAACGGAAAAGATTACTTCCTACGGATATATCGTAAAAAATTCCAGCCTCACGGTTATTGATACTTCAATAAAGATGGCGTTTAAACTTTTTAATCTGAATAAAACAATTCAAGAAAAAGAATCCGATTATCGGATTTTTTTTGAGAATTCATTAAATGCCGTTGGATTGCACGAAATAATATTGGATGATAACGGGGATCCGGTTGACTATATATTTCTCCAGGTCAATAAAGCATTCGAAAAGCATACGGGTTTATACGCGGATGATATCATAAACCGGCGTGTAACCGAAGTTTATCCTGGTATTGAAACTACGAATCTGATAAATTTATACGGAAACGTTGCGTTGACTGGTAAAAGTATCTCATTTGAGACCTATTTTGAGCCCTCAAATAGATTTTTTAATATCAGCGCTTATCAAGCTGGAAAAGGACGTTTTGCCGTCGTTTTTGAAAACATTACAGAACGCAAGTTAGCTGAGAAAAAATTGCACGATAGTGAGGAGAAATACCGCTCTCTTGTCGAAAATATTAATGAAGGAATCGCGTTACATGAAATCATTACCGATGATGACAACCAACCGATTGACTTTGTTTATTTAGCTGTTAATCCAGTTTATGAGGAGATAACACATCTTAAAGCTATAGATATTATCGGCAAACGTGGTTTAGAAGTCATTCCGCATCTTGAGAAAAAATGGATCGATTTGTATGGCAAAGTCGCGCAAACCGGAGAGGCAATTTTAATTGAAGATCATTCGGAATATTTAGATAGTTACTGGGAAGTGAAGGCTTATTCTCCGAAAATTAATCAATTTGCCGTTGCTCTTACCAACATTACCCAGCGCAAGCAGTTGGAAGAAACGTACCGACAGAGTGAAGAACGGTTCCAGCGATTGATTAAAAACTCTTCGGATATTATTGTATTGATTGATATCGACGGCACTCAACGTTATGTCAGCCCCTCGGCAAAACGAATTACCGGATTTGAACCCGAGGAATTAATGGGCAAATCGCTTCGGGAGATTATCCATCCTGATGATATTGACAGGGTATTGCAAGAATGGAATAAGAGTATTGGCCATCCGGGAAGCGCAGTGACTATAAAATATCGCCACATTCATAAAACCAGAGGTTGGGTCTATCTGGAAGCAGTCGGCCAGAACCTGATCAATGAACCGTCTATAAAAGGAATTGTTTCTAATGTCCGTGACATTTCCCAACGCCGGGAAATGGAAAATAAATTAATAAAAAACGAAAGAAAATTTCGGGTACTCTTTGATAATTCGCCATTTGGTATCTATATGGCTAACCCGGACGGCTCCATAGTGGATGTCAACCATCGATTACTGGAAATATTGGATTCACCATCCATTGAAATGACGCGTCAAATTAATGTATTGAAGTATCCCCCGCTTATCGAGAAGGGATATGCGGCAGCGTTTAAAAAATGTGTGGATATGAATACTATTATCCAGATAGAATTTGAATATCAATCTAAATGGGATAGGACCTCCTATTTAAAAAGTTATCTGGTACCTGTTACCAATAGCGCCGGCAAAGTAGAAATGATCTATACACTGATTGAGGACCTGACCGATCAGAAGAAATCCGAGAGAATGATGTCTTACTTATCGGCAGTAGTGGAACACAGCGACGAAATTGTGGTTGTCAAGGACCTCGATCTGCGGGTCATCGCCACAAATCAAGCTTTCGCCAATGTTTCCGGACATAAAAGCATTGAAACTATGTTGGGAAAAACGGACGCGGAGATTTTTAATATCCCCCCCGAGGCAGAGCCGATCCGTTCTTATATGGAAGATGAACGGGCAGCGCAGAAGCTTTCACCGGGCGACTATATACTCAGAGAAGAACCGGTCATTACCCCAACGGGAGAAATCCGACAAGTACGGACAAAAAAATACCCCATATTCGATGCCGCCAATCAATTGGTTGCCACGGGCAACATCTCCGTGGATATTACGGAGTTAAAATCATCGGAAGAGTTGATTAAACAACAACTCCAGGAAAAAGATATCCTTCTTCGGGAAGTCCATCACCGGATCAAGAACAATATCGCTTCCATTGGATATTTACTGATTATGCACTATGATCGGATAACCAATCCAGAAGCGCGCGCGGCGCTCCAGGATGCTATCAGCCGAATTCAAAGTATGGCGACACTTTACGAGAACCTTCTATTAACTGAAAATCTGCAGCAACTATTCATGAAGAATTACCTCGAACAACTTACAGAATCGATTGTCTCTATTTTTCCGAACCACCCTAATATTATCATTCAAAATCAAATTGAAGATATCGCCCTGGATTCAAAACGAGTATTCACTATCGGACTGATTGTCAATGAATTGTTGACCAATTCCTTTAAATATGCGTTCAAAGAACGAGATAAAGGACAAATCCAGATGCGCTTATATCAGAGCGGAAACCAGATTACACTTAGCATTAAAGATGATGGCATTGGACTGCCTGAGGATTTTGATTTAGAACGCTCCAGAGGGTTTGGAATTATGCTGGTTAAAATGCTAACTCAACAACTGAAAGGCGAGTTTAAACTGGAATCCATTGCAGGAACTAAAAGCACAATCACGTTTGACCTTTAAAGCTCTTTGACGAGTTAGGTGAGTAACGACGTCTTGTTTGAACGTCATTATCATTAAATAACATTCCACAGATACTGAAATTTTAAAAAAATCGTTTGTTGTGTTCGAGTGAGTCCTTTGTAATTCGGATAGGGATCTTCGCTTCCATTAAATGATCCACCCAGATAAAATACTGTAAATGGATTGAGCTTATAATTCAATAATGTCTCAAAATTAAAGTAAGTATTGGAATAGTTATACCGATCCGTAAAAACCAGTTCACCGATTAAGCGGAGATATATTTTTTTTGAAAATTGATAGGCAACGGTATTTCTGACAATTTGTTGTTTAACGATTTGTTCGCCGTCGTTTTTCCAAAGGTATTCTGAACTATAATTAATTTCATTTTGGATTTTATCAAAGGGGCGGATTATCAATGACGTATTAAATTGCAAATTGGGAACAATTTCCAGGGGGTTTTCCACGCTGGTTAACTCACCCAGTCGATTAATAGTATTGCCATAGAGTACAAATCCTTCCATATAGATATTTTTATTGAAATTAGAATTGATGTACATCCATATATTTTGGGCATTTCCAAATTGAATTCCGGCAAATTTCTCACGGTTATAAATAAAACCGCAGATCGATATGAAGGTTTGTTTCTGGAGTTGCAGATTGATGCGGCCCCGGGCTCCCCTGTCTTTGATATCGCCGGCATAATCTCTTTTATACCAGCTTAATGCTTGCGGTTCGATATAGACAAAAATCGGATGATTCTCAAAACGGAATCGATAGAAAGTTAGAAATTCAAGCGCCCGCCCGTCATTGCTGAATATTGAACTATTATTAGCTCTGACTCCGGGGGAATAATCCTGGTATCCCAGGGTATAATTCCAGCCTGCCGATTGCCGGAATAACCGGGTTTTAAAAATGGCGCCGGTAAAATTTTCATTATCAAAGATAGCTGTAATGGAATCGTTTCCTGATTTGAACTTATAATTGCCGTATTGGTTAATGATTCTTTGGCTTAAGACTGAATCATCGGGTTCATCGGTATGGGTGGCCGCTCCCAGAATGTTGATACGATATCGCTCGGAAAGTCTTAAAGTGGCATCGATACATCCCACGCTATTGGCGCCGCCTTTATCAAATCTCCGGTCGGTTGCCGTAATTCCCAGAGAGGATTCTCCGCTCAGATCATATTTGGTCCGTAAAATATTGCTCCAGGATTTTTCTTTAGTGCTCAGCACAACAGTACCATCCGCAAATGGCAGAATCATCGGGGTAGATTCATCATACGCGGAAAGGAAACCATAGGTGAGTTTTCCGTTTTTCCCGGTCAGCTTTCCGGCGGCGATCGGGTCACCGATACTCCGGGTATAAATCAAATTAGCAGGGACATCAATACCGAATCCATTGATACCCCGATCAATCTGAAAAATATCCAATCCTTCAACAAAAAAAGGGCGCCGTTCCTGATAAAAAAATGCGAATGGGTTGTTTACACTGATTTGCCCGGCATCCGATTCGATCTGACTGAAATCCGGGCGATAGGTAAAATCGACAATATTATTTGAAGTAATAGAATATTTTAAACTGAAACCAAACCGATTTTTAACGGATCCATTATCCCATTTCCCCTGATCCTTTTCACTATCATAGGCGATATGATCTTCTTTGGAACCGGCATAATAGGGCAGAATTTCCAATGCCTGTTTCCCGTTTTCATTGGAATTCAAGCTAAAAAGGATATTTCCGGCCTGTCCCATAAAAGAATTATTATTTCTGGAAATCGGCATCCAGGAAAATTGGTATGAATTATCTCTTGGGTAGTTGCGCACCAGATGGATCAACCATTCCTGTTCGGTTTGATTGGGAAAACGCAGACAGGCAAATGGTATTTTGGTTTCAACGACCCATTTATCATCATGAATTTTACTTTCGGCTGACCAAATGGCATCAAAGCTTTTATCTTCACTGCCATTAGCCTGCCAAATGGCTTCATCTCCACTGTTTTGCACCGAAGCCTGCCAGATCATATCGCCTTGTATCCCCTGCGGATTGCAGAAAAACTCAAAGGCTTTTTGCTGATCCTGATTGGTACCCAGAATAACGCCGACGAAATCATCCTGGTATATTTTATCGCGATCGGTCATAGATGCGCGAAGTTTCGCTATCTCCGGATCATGGCAGATAAAAGCAATATAGAGCGCGCTGCTGTCATACAATATATATCCTTCGGTTGAGGTTTTTGCCGGGATGTTTTGATTGGGTATAAACTCAACAAAATCCTTAAAGTGAGCGCCGTTTAACCAGGAATCTTCGAGTACCCCGTCAATTACTATAGCTGATTCCCTTTTGATCAACTGCAAGTTCGATTTTGTTTCAGCTTTGCCGTAACTGATAGCAAACATCATCAACAAGCCGATAAAAAAAAATTTAATGTGTTGGATCATAAATTTCCTCCGTATAAATAGTTTTATTTATATACGAAAGAAATATTCGATGGTTACAATAGAAATGGAAAATATTCGTCAGTTATTAGGGTTGGGTTTAATAACCTCGCGAATTTTATTTAAAATATCCTGGGGAAGATAGGGTTTGGGCATCAAGGCTTCAAGTCCCAACTTTTCAAACGTATTTCTTTTTTCAGGATCGATATATCCGCTGGTAAGGATGAAAGGAATTGAGGGACGAATAGATTTAATCCGTCTGAAAACCTCTTCCCCATCAATTTTCGGCAATCCGATATCAGATATAACGAGAGATATAGTATCAATATTGTGTTTAAATATTTCAACTCCCTCCTCACCGTCACAAGCGGAAATAACGCTATATCCTTTTTCTTCAAGGAACTCAGTGACAATTTCTCGGGTCATGGCCTCATCTTCGATCAATAGGATAGTCTCCTCACCGCCGGAAGCTGGCATCTTTTTTGCCTCATTCTCGGTCGTTAGCGCGATTCCCTCTTCCGATACCGGCAGATAGATTTTAAATTCAGCGCCATCATTAATACTACTTTCCAATTCAATGCATCCTTGATGTGATTCGATAATACCTAAAACAACGGACAACCCCAAACCGGTGCCTTTGCCGGGTTCCTTGGTCGAGAAAAAAGGATCAAAGATCCGTTTTTGAATGGATTTATCGATTCCCGATCCCGTATCTTTAACGGAAATGAGAATATATTCCTTTGCAACATACTTTGCAAAACAGGACGGCAAATTTTTTGCCGGAACTAAAGAAGATGAAAAAAAGAGTTTCCCATTTACAGGCATGGCATCGCGCGCATTCACACACAGATTCAGGAATACCTGATGAAGTTGATTTGAATCGCCGCGCACAGTAGGGATATCCGGCGCCAAATCCATGATAATCTGGATGGTCTTAGGAAAAGTTTCTTCGATTAATTTTACCGTATCGTATATGATATCATTAACGGCTATCGAACTGATCCGAGTTTCTGTTTTTCGGGCAAATGTTAAAAGCTGTTGGACCAGACGCGCTCCCCGATTAATGGCTTTTGTCGCCGTATCAATCCGGCGCTGCAACTTTTCGGCTTCCAGCGTCCCGTATGATAACATGATGACATTATGTAGAATAATGTTCAGAATATTGTTAAAATCATGCGCGATACCGGAAGCCAGCGTCCCGATTGATTCCATTTTTTGAGCCTGGAACAATTGGGTTTCCAGGTCCCTGCGATTGGCTTCATTTCTCTTTTGCTCTGTTGAATCAATAATAGTAATCAGATCAGCGTCCATTCCCTGATATTTAATGGCGCTTTTAGTCAACGATACCGGAAACTCGGATCCATCTTCGCGTCTAAGATTAAACTCAGATTGATTGATATCTCCGGAAGCGATCATCCCGGAAAGATATGCGAAGCCAGTCGATTTCTGAATGGTTTTATGGGTTGTATTACGACTGTCAATCATTTTAATTAATGTATCATTAACCGCAATCAAATGGCCATCATCTGTACTTACGGCTATCCCAACGGGAATATTTTCAAAAAGCGCGCGGTATTGTTCTTCACTTTCCCGAATTTTTTGGGCGGCTGATCTAGTTGCGCGGATTTCTTTGATTTTTAGCCCGTAAACATACAGCGCCGTACCTGAGATTGATAGAATAATTAAGCCATAGAACCACCAGGTACGCCACCAGGGGGGAATAACTTTTATCTGAAGGGATACACCAGTATCATTCCAGATGCCATCATTGTTGGAGCCGATTACCCGAAGGGTATAATCACCTCCCGGCAATCCGCTGTACCGTCCGAATCGTCGATTCCCCGCATAAAACCAATCTTTATCAAAACCCTCCAGTTTATATTTATACTGATTTTTATAGGCTTGCAAAAAATTTAAAGCGGCATATTCAAATTCAAAATAATTATGTTGCCAATCTAACATAATCGATTGGATCCGTTCAGTCGCTTTATCAGTAACGATCGATTTTTCCCCCTGCGTCAATTTAGTGATGACGATCGGCGGGATAATGGAATTAATGATCTCTTTGGGATAAAAGCTGTTCATACCGCGGATGCCGCCGAACCACATCTCGCCATCCCGATCTTTTAATGCATTACGAACATAAAATACATTGCTTTGCAGTCCATCTTGTTCCGTAAACTTCTTCATCTGAAACGTACGGGGATCAAAACGGATCAATCCATCACCCCCCGCGGAACCCAGCCACAGATTGACATCGTTATCCTGGCCAATCTCTATGATGGATGAAACTGGATAGCCAAAGTTTGCGTTAAAATGAAGAAATTCTCCGGTTTGTGGATTAAATTTTTCGAATCCGACCGCATGCCCCACCCATAGCATTCCGCTGGAATCTTCAAATACTACGTTAACCGAATTGGAACTGATTGAAAGGGTATCCTCTGGATCATGCATAAAATGAGTGAACTGATCCGTAGAGGGGTCATAGCGATCCAGCCCGCCTCCGACAATCGGCAGCCATAATATTCCATTTTTATCCTGGTGCAGCATCCAGAGATTATTTCCGTTAATGCTGTTAGAATTTTGCGATTGATGGAGGAAATGTGTAAATTGTTCGGTGAAGCGGTTGAATTTCTCCACCCCGCCGCCATTAGTCGCCAGCCAGAGAATATGCGGCTGATGAACATCCCGGACAATCGCATTAATTTGCATACAATGAGAGATGCTGTTGGGATCCGATGCATTATGGCTATACTGTTTAATTTTTTTCCGTGTTTGCGGATCATATAGGATTAATTCCGCCGGCGTGCATGAACCCAACCAGAGCATGCCCGACGTATCCAACAAAATCCCCGGATAATATTTATCATTCAGATAGTGGGTAAATATTCCATTTTTTTTATTATAGGCAGAAAGTCCCGCCGGAAACGTTCCGATCCATATCCGTTGCAGACTATCCTGGAGAATTGGAACGACTGAAGGATTTTGAAGTGTGTTTGGATTTAACGGATCATGCCGATATAATTTAAAAAAAGGCCCCCGCTTATCAATTTTATCCGCGGGTCCCGAATCATGCAGAATCCAGATATTTTCCCCTCGATCCTGATATACGGCGATGGGCATATTACTGGACAGAGAGCCCGGATCATGGATGGAATGGCGATAATGGGTAAATGTTTTGGTTTGTTTGTTGTAGGCCGTTAAACCGGCTTGTTCCATATTGACGTAGGTGATCCAGACGAAGCCGGTATTATCTTCGGTCAATGAAAGGATATGCCTGCCGGCAATGCCGTTCGAAGCGCCAGACTGGTACAAATAAGAAGAAACGGAATTCGTAATCGGATTATAAACAAAAAGCCCATTCTGCGTTCCTGTCCATATCAATCCATCCCGATCTTCCATCAGAGCTGTAATCCGATCGCTTCCCTCGGTGCGAGATTGATCGGAGGCAAGCTGATAAGTTTGAAACTGTTGTTTACGATTGTCAAAACGATTAAGACCGCCGCCATTTGTACCCACCCATAAGAATCCCGCCTGGTCCAGCATAAGTACTCTGATATAATTATGACTCAGACTGCTTGAATTTGATGGATCAGAGTAGTATCTTTTAAATAATCCGGTTTTTTTATCGAACATGTTCAGCCCATTGGCCGTTCCGATCCACAAATTGCCGTCGCTATCCTGACACATTGATTTGGATTGCCAGAAATCCCAGGCGTCATAGCTGATGCTGTTGGGATTTTCCGGATCATGTTTGTATCGCGTCAAGGCATTGGTTTCTTTGTTATAGCGGTTAAGTCCGCCGTCGCCAGTGCCGATCCATATTTCGCCATCCTTGTCTTCAAAAAGCATAAATACATATACATCCGACAGATTAAATTGGCCATCATTTTTGCAATTGATAACATCATACCCATCATAGCGGAATAGACCGGATGCATTGGTGCCTATCCAGAGGAATCCCTCTTTATCCTGAATAAACGCGCCCGTATTTTGTGTCGTGGATGTAAATACGGATCGATCGAAACGGACGGGATTATCGATTGGATCAGCGAATGAAGTGATAGAAAATCGATTGGATAAAAAAACAAGTAGTATTAAGAAGGATGCTGAATAGTTTAAAATTTTAAATATACGCACAATTATTCCTGAATTGATAAAAATTTATCCTATCATTTTATAAAAATATAGGATGGTTTTAGTGAAATGTCAATAAAAAAATAATAGGCTAAAAAATTTGACAATTTCTAAAAACCATTTATATTTAAAAATAGGTATTAATAAGTTTTGGCTAACATATAAGTATTCACCCGGAAGGTGAGAGAATTCAATTTTTAAAGAAAGGCAAGGTCTTATGGCAAAAGATTTCATTGATCGGTTGAATGAAACATTGAAACAAGTATCTGAATGGAAGAGCCAGCTCTTCGTCGGGTATAACGAGGATGCGATCAGGAAGGTTCTTGTTAAGAAAGTGAAAGACCATTTTTCGGGTCCTGAGCTGGAAAAACTAAGCAACTTACTTTCTCTGGGCAGCCGCTTTCTGCCGTTTAACCAGACCAAAACCGCCACCCGCCATCTGAAGCGTTTAACCCTTCTTTTTCATCGGATACTTTGTTACCATCGCGAGGCTGAAACGCTAAGTCTGAAAAACACGATCATGGATATGAACCAGCAGAACACCCTGCAGTTTGCCAAGCAATATACAAGCATGGGCATCCGCTATCTCCTGCATGATGATGAATGGGCCAGGGAGATACCCATACGATTCAGCGGAAAGCTGGTTCATTATTACAACCAGGGAAAGGACAAACGCTTAGCAGATTCAGATTTGACTACTGAGGGATGGTGCCTGGGAATGTCGGTTATGTGGTTGGGCTCGAAGGCGCAACATCTTGATTTCTGGACCAATCACGAATCGAGCGGGCCCAGCAGTTATCGTTTCATTATGGCCGCGCAGAGTATCCGTACCAATAGATTGATGGGTTCATCGATGGATGACCGGGCAGAATTTAGATTGAAGCGCTTCGGCCTTAAAAAAAACTGTACTACCCGGGAAAAAGGAGCCGCCGCCACGCCCACAAATATGGCAAGGAATATCTCCAAAAGCCCGACACCCTACTGCCGGATTGGTCAACTCTACACAGAAGGCGGTGGACATGCTATGGCGGCCTGCCTTGAGAATAGCGGCATTTCTTTTATGGACCCGAATATCGGGGAATTCTTTTTTAACAATCCTCAGCAATTCATTGAATGGTTTTTCTATTATTGCGCATATATGGGATATGTGTTCAGCACCCACTACATCGAAAGCTACGAACTGACGCAAAAGGGCATCTCTGACTTCCTGAAAAAGGCAATTACCAATCGTCGGAAGATGATGGGGTATGACGATGAAGATGAGGATGAGGATGAAGATTGATTTTTAGCGATAATAGAGGATATGACCCGAGCGCCATGAAACGGAAGCGATCTAATCATGCCGTTCGTGAGCCACCATACCGTCAATCAATTCGATTTGGCGGGGGCAACTGGCAGCGATATGAGGATCATGCGTGATCATAATGACTGTTTTCCCGCCACGCCATAGATCATGAAAAAGCTGAATGATTTCCTGGCCGGATTTGGAGTCAAGATTTCCCGTAGGTTCATCGGCCAACAGTATCGGCGGATCATTTACTAAAGCGCGGGCAATAGCCACTCGTTGCTGTTGCCCACCTGAAAGCTCATTGGGCCGGTGTTCCGCCCGATCGCCCATCCCCGTCAATCTCATCAATTCCATCGCCCGGGCTTCGCGTTTTTTTTGGGTTTCCCCGGCAAACATCATGGGAAGCGCGATATTATCCATTGCGCTCAGATAGGGCAATAAATGAAAATTCTGAAAAACAAATCCAATTTTACGATTGCGAATATCCGAAAGCTGGTTAACCGAGAGTGAATTAATATTCGTTTGCAGAAAATGATAATGCCCTTGCGATGGAGTATCGAGGCAACCCAGGATATGCATCAAGGTCGATTTTCCACTACCGGAGGGTCCAGTGATCGCAATCAGTTCCCCGCTATCAATATTCAAATCGATTTCCTTTAAGGCATCCACTCTGACTTTACCGGTATCATAAATTTTACTGACTTTTCTGAGTTCAATCATTTTATTTACTCCTGGCGTTTATTCATATCTTAGGGATTCGATGGGGTCCTGGCGGGCGGCTTTACGTGCAGGAAAATACCCGGCGAAGAAGGTTATGATCATTAGTAAAAGGGTTGCCGCGGCCGCAATGGGAAACGAAAGGCGGGGGTTAGTGAGAAAACTGAGCGCTTCATTGGAAACGGGGATCAAACCAATGCCTTTCACAACCAACCAGGCCGCGCCCCCCCCCATAAAACCTCCGACAAATGAAAAGAAAAACGATTCAGTGACAATTTGAAACAAAATCTGATTTGGATAAGCGCCGATTGCCAGCTTGATACCGATCTCACGTGTCCGCTCTTTTATGGATGCATAAATAATATTGGCCAGCCCGACCCCCGAAATAATCATAGTCAGCGCTCCAATGAATCCCAGAAAAAATTGAAATCCCAGCAGTCCTTTTTGCATATCCTGCAAATTTTCGGCTACATTCCAGAATGACAATGCCATTTCATCGCCCGGGTCGAATTGATGGCGGGTAGCTAATAACCGGTATAATTGTTTTTCCACGGATTTCGTATCATCCACATTTTGCAGAGAATAGACAATATTGCTATAGTAATGAGATCCATACATACTTTCAAAAGTGCTGACCGGGATATAGGATTTACTTTTATCCATGTTATTATAATTGCTGCTTTGTAGTTTTTCTTTAAGAACGCCGATGATCACAAAAGGAATTTTATCGATGACCACAGTTTTGCCGACGGCATCGTCGGGTGTATAGAATTTAGCAACAGCTTCCCATCCCATAAAAACGACCCGTCGTTTGAGGGCGATATCCTCCGGGTGTAGGAAACGGCCACCCTGGCAGGGAATTTGATTACGCATATCGCCAAAATCATGATCGACTCCAACCACCATAATTGATCGCTGGTTAGGCCCGATTCCGGCGTCAGCGTCCCAGCGGTTGTACTCGCCACTAATACCCAGAATTTGGGGGATATTGGCAGTGATTGCGTCGAGGTCCTCCTCTGAAAAACGAATAGGACGTCCGGCGGATAAACCCTGCCATGGCTTACTGGTCTGCCCTCCCCAGACAACGACGATGTTTTCACCAATACCTTTCCCTGAACGCGTCAATTCTTTCCGCAATCCTTCACCAAAAGCCAGCAGTAAGAGAATCGTAAAAATACCCCAGGCAATGGCAAGCGTTGTAAGGGTTAAACGTTTCCGATGGGTTTTAAATTCGCTGGCCGCCATTTTTAAAAAATAGAATCGCATATCTACCACCTTAATGCCGCAATCGGATCCAGATTTGCCGCGCGACGGGCCGGGAAAAATCCAGCCAAAAACGCTACAACACCTAAAATTAGTGTCGTTATCAATGCCACTCTTAACGTGATGTAAGGTGATCCCATGTACTCTTCGATCGGAAAACTCCGAATAAGGGAACAAAATCCGGCAGTCAATAAAAAACCGACCGATCCGCCAATTAGTGTCAACAGAGAGGTTTCAAAGATAAATTGACTCATTATCCAATGCCGTTTAATCCCTAAAGCCATTTTAATTCCGATTTCCCGTGTTCGCTCTTCAACAATCACATTCATGATATTGGCCACTCCAATACCGGCTACAATCAGTGTAAATATACCCACAATACCGAGAAAGAGCTGCAGACCCTTCGTTAGATAGCCCATAAACCGATCCATGTCGGTCGTATCCCAGAAATCCAGAGCATCCGGATCATCGGGATTAAAGAATTTAAGGTTAGCCAGGTTTTTGATGATTTGTTTGGTTACATTTTTACTGATTCCAGGCTCAGCGGGTTGAAAAAGTGCATTATCCACGAATTTGTAGTTATACATCAACATAAATGTTGAAATGGGAATAATCGCCTTGCTATGATCACGCCCGCCATAGGAGGAATTTTGAATTTTCTTCTGCATAATTCCGATCACTTGAAATGGCACATGATTAATTTCAATATATTTCCCGATCGGATTTTCCGCTCCGAAGAGGTTATCTTTGAGTTTATCCCCCAGAAAAACCACCCGACGTTTTAATAAAATATCGTCCGGATGAATAAATCGTCCGCCCTGCTGAGGAATGACGTTACGCATTTCTGCCCAGACAGGCTCCACTCCGGCCATATCGACTAATAATTCCTGATCGCCGAACCGAGCCAGATAATCTCCGCGGGACCGGGTTTCACCGCAAATATGCTTGATAGCCGGGATAGTTTTCGCAAGCATGTCAATATCTTCACGGCTGATACTCAACTGCCGTCCCTGATTGAATCCCTGCCAGGGCATGGACGTTCTACCGGGCCACATGATCACAATATTTTCACCCATTCCGTGCATGCTTTTAAATAACTGCTTTTCCAGAGCTTCACCTACAGCCAGCAAGAGCATTATCGAAGTGGTTCCCCAAACCAGGCCGAAAAGAGTGAGAAAAACACGTAGCTTTTGATGGCGCAGATCGTTTAAAAATTGCAAAAGATATAGTTTCCAAATCATTTATTGAATCTCCCGGGGAGGACGTTCCACAATTTTTTCGCCCAGAATCAGGCCGGAATCGATTTCGGTAATCATTCCATCGCTCAAACCGGTTTTAATCATTTTTTTAACAATCGATTCGGAGGTCTCACCCGTTTGCACCTCCACAAATACAGAATCGCCCCGGTAATTTATCAGTCGTTGAAGGACCACCAGCGCACTATCCGCCCGTTCAATAATGATTTCACCGTTAGCGGACAATCCTGCGCGAATCAGACGATTCTCTGAATCATCTATTGAAATTTCAATATCAAAAAGAGTTGTATTGCCTTCTTTACGCGCCTTGGGCGCGATACGGGTCACAGTTCCAAAAATCTCCGCATCGGGCATGGCCCCGATTTTAAGTTGAGCCGTCGCGCCGATATTTATTTTACCGATATCAATCTCATCGACCGTCCCTTTAAATATTAAATCATCCATATCAGCCATACTCATTAAAGGAGTACCCGCCTGATAGGTTGTCAGAGGGACTACGGGATCACCCACATTGATCAACGCTTCCAATACAATGCCGCTAATCGGCGCTTTGATAATATTTTCAATCTGCCGATCCGCCAGCATAATTTTACCGGTCGAAATTAATTGAAATTTTTCACGGGCCAGTAGAGTATTCAACTTCTGTTCTTCAAAATTATTTTGAACAAGTTCAAAATCCTGTTTTGATATCATATTTTTTGCCATTAATTCCCGTGAACGTCGAAATTCAGTTTCAGCTTTGGTTAAGGAAATTTCCATCAATTCGACATTTCGTTTTGCCTCAGTGAATTCCAATGGAGTGGGATCCGGATCAATTTCCAAAAGAGGGTCGCCTTTTTTCACGACATCGCCCACTTCTCTATACCGTTTACGCAGAATACCGGAGATTTTAGATTTAACTGTAATTTCCTGGCGAGGGACAATTTGACCGATAGCCAACGCCTTCACAATGATATTTCCCCGCGTTACAGTTTCCAGCTTAATATCGCCATTTTGTTTATTACCATTTGAACTCAAAACCCAAAATAATATCCCGATTATTACTCCTGCCGCCACAATCGAATAAATAATTTTTTTCATCCACTAACTCCTTACAATGTGTTTGCTTAATATACGAATGTAAGCACTAATTGTTTCATGAAAAATGATTTTGTTTTCGAATAGTGATATGAAGCTTACTAAGGCATAATCACATTAAAATGTAATTATCATGTCCGGAGTATATAATTTCCCCTCAAAAATTATTTGTTCCAGCGCAATACAAGATGAACAGTTCATTGAAATATGGAAATCCCCCCCTCTTTCGGGAGGGGGGGATGATCATTTAATCAAAAATTTTACCGGGATTGAGAATCCAGTTCGGGTCGAACGCCAATTTTATGCGTTTCATCAAATCGATTTCCGATTCTGACATAGCGAGATGCAGAAATTTTTTCCGTTTATGTCCCACGCCATGCTCGCCGGAAATAGTGCCTCCCAGGTTGATCGTCACTTTAAACAGTTCTGAGAGAATTTCATCGAGTCGATTATCCCATTCTTCGCCCGGCATTTCCGGTTTTTTTACAATTGTGGCATGCAAATTCCCGTCCCCCGCATGCCCATAACAGGGAATTACCACATTGTATTTTTGGGAGAGTTTCTCCAGTTCGGGGATGATTTGAGGGATTTGGGCGAAAGGAACGACAATATCTTCAAGACTTTGAATGGGCGAATACACTTTGAAGGCTTCAGCAATATTACGACGGATTTTCCAAACCCGTTCCGAGGTTGTCGCATTATCGGCCACATAGACTTCAAGCGCGCCACCCTCCATACAAAGATCGCCGATGGTTTCATAATCTTTCTCGACCTGGGCTGTATCATAGCCGTCAACAGTAATCAAGAGCATAGCGCCCGCATCCTGATAGGCGAAATGTTCATTTAGGTACTGGCAGGAGGTTTGGGCCGACAAACGGTCCATAAACTCAATCGCCGTGGGAATAATACCACTCTCCGTCATAATTCGCGGCACCATCTGGATCGCCGATTCCGGGTCCTTAAACAATACCAGAAGATCAGTAGCGGCTTTCGGCAGTGGCATTAACTTCAAAATAATTTTAGTGATAACACCCAGGGTGCCCTCCGAACCGACCATCAGGTGCAGCAGGTCGTAACCGGTAACGTCCTTCATACGCTTACCGCCCATCATCACGATTTCGCCGGTCGGCAGAACAACTTCCAAACCATGAACATAACGGGATGTCACGCCGTACTTTACGGCCTTTCCGCCACCCGCGTTCTCAGCCACATTCCCAGCGACATAACAGGTTTCCAAACTCATCGGATAACCGGCATAAAATAGTTTAAATTCTTTAAGGATTTCATTGATTTCATTTGTTACGACGCCTGGTTCAACCGTAATCATGAGGTTTTCGCGGTCGATTTCGATGATTTGGTTCATGCGTTCGACTGACAGTACGATCCCGCCGAAGAGGGGAACAGCGCCACCGGACAAACCGCTACCGGCACCGCGGGGGGTAACCGGTACCCGATTATCATTGGCCAGTTTCATGATGGCGGCGATCTCCGCAGTCGTCTTCGGTTTCACTACTACTTCCGGCATGTGTTGATAATGTTTATCAGCGACTTCATCATGACTATAGGGGTCCAGTTTTTCTATATCCTGGAAAATCACCTGATTGGGACCGCAAATTTTTTTTAAAGATTCAGCAATTTCCGGTGTAACAGGGTTGTATTTCATGCCATACCTCGCCGGGTTTTAATTTTTTCAATTAGATGCGGTATAATTTCAAAATGATTACCTACGATACTCAGATTACTGACGCGAAAAATTTGAGCCTCGGGATCCTTATTAATCGCAATAATATGCTGGGCAGTCTGCATCCCCGCCAGATGCTGGATTGTTCCTGAGATACCCATGGCGATATATAATTCGGGATTGACCGTTTTCCCGCTGAGGCCGATCTGATGGGGATATGAAATCCAGCCGCGATCAACAGCTTCACGGGTTGCGCCGACAGCCGCATCGAGATTTTTTGCCAATTCCAACACCAGCTCAAAATTTTCAGCTTTACCTAATCCCCTGCCCCCGGCAACGATACGCGGGGCTTCACTGATATTCCCTTCGGTGTCTTCCAAGCTTTCAAAACGGACAAACCGCATTTTGGAATGAAAGTAGTCATCTTTTAGCGGAATACTCCGAATCAAACCTTTTCGGTTTTCATCGGGAGTCAGCGGCTTGGTGGAATGCGGGCGTACGGTTGCCATTTGAGGTCTGGCGGTCGGCGTTTTGATAGTTGCCAGTATATTGCCTCCGATCGCGGGCCGTGTCTGCAACAGCAGATCAGTCTCCGCCTCAATATCCAGGATCGTGCAATCCGCCGTCAGCCCGGCATACATCTGGATAGCCAGATAGGGCATCAAAGTGCGGCCATAAGTCGTCGCGCCTGCCAGAAAGATAAAGGGTTGCTCGGTCTTTCCCAGATCGCTCAGGATCGCGGCAAAATCCTGAATGATAAAATGCGTCAAACGAGGGTCCTTGATGTATAGGACTTCATCCGCGCCATATTGTATTAATTTTTTAACCTCAGCCTCTTCCATTTCAGGGCCTAACATAATGCTGACGATTTTACTATCCGCCAGTTTTTCCTTCAATTCGACGGCCCGGGCAATAATCTCGTAAGATACTGGATTGATTTTATTGTCTGTAACTTCGGCCAGGGTCCATATTGATTTGGTTTGCGCCATTTCTATACTCCCTAAATGAGTTGATTTTTTTCCAAATAGGCAACGATTTTATCAGCGGCTACTATAGCATCCGCCTCGGATTTAACGACGAAGGTTTCACCCTGCCGGGCAATTTTCGGTCGGAAAATCTTAACGACCCGCGTGGGTGAACCATTCAGTCCAATCAATTGATCGTCCAATTCAAGCGCGACATTATCCCACATGGGGGCTTGGATCGTTTTGGCGCGTTTCTTCCCGCGCAGGGTCGGCAAACGGGGATCGGAAATTTCTTTTACAACTGTCAATAAAGCCGGCAACGGCGAACGATAAACCTCATAACCTGTTTCCACGAGACGTTTGGCTTCAATTTCTCCATCTATCATTTGGAACGATGAAACGTATGAAATACAAGGCAAATTTAAAAAAGAAGCAACGCCGGGTCCAACCTGGCCAGTATCGCCATCGGTGGCGCGTTCACCACATAAAATCAAATCGTAATCGTTCAATTTCCCCAGCGCCTTAGAAATAACATACGAGGTTGCCCACGTATCCGCGCCTGCAAATTTCCGATCACTCAGCAAATACCCGAAATCGCACCCCATAGCAATGGCTTCCTTTATGGCATCAATCGCTTTGGGCGGACCCATTGAAATAACGCCGACTTCTCCTCCAAACTGCTCCTTTAGCTGGATTGCCGCTTCAATTGCATATAAATCCAGGGGATTGATAATGCTATTCACACCCTCCCGGATCATTGTTCCTGATTTTTCGTCCATGCGCACATCATTGGTTTCAGGAACCTGCTTAATGAGTACCAAAATCTTCATACAGTCTCCTTAACGGTTAGTAAGGTAATATACCGGTGGTTGATTCCGACAGTTTACAAAATACACTGTTAACCCGTGTTTGTCAAGACAAAAAATCAATTCTATTTAAATTTGAGTGAGTATCCAACGATGTAAATAAAAAAAGGGCAAGTTCTAAACCCTGCCCTTTTTCCATTAATATGAATGCAGTTTATTTCATCATCAACAGTTTATGAACAGTAATCTGTTCCGGCGTATTGATCCGATAAAAATAAATTCCACTGGGTAACAGCTTGCCGTGGTCATCGCGTCCATCCCATATTTTTAGCTGAATACCGGCAGTTTCATCCTTCACCGGCCAATGCCGAACCAACTGACCCAGACTATTAAAAATTTCCAGTTTAACACCGATAGTCCGCGTTAACCGGTAAGAGATTGTCGTCTGACTATTGAAGGGATTCGGATAACCAAATGTTTCAAGAATAGGTTTTAAACCGTTTAGCGCTACAATTTCTCCGATATCCACCGGTGAGAACATCCGCAATTCAGACCAATCAGATTCATTGACCTCATCACTTAGTTTACTTTTAACTTGATAATAAACCGCTTGATCGATACCCGTCAAATCAATGAATAGATCATGCTTAACCGTCAATTCACGGTGTTCGATCGTCTGATCTAAAAGGTTATCACTAATCCCCCACCGCACAACGCTTGTTGCGGGAACATCCGTTTGCCATTGAATCCGACAATCACCATTAAACATAGTATGCGCAATTTCACTCAAAATGGGCGCCATTGGAAGATCCATAGCGACTTGCGCATTAAAACTCACGGATGCGCTATTGCCTTTATAATCAAAAACACTCAAACTAATTTGATAATCAATACCGTTTTCCAAATCATTGATAATTAAAATATTCTCGATATCATAATCACTCGTATCGGTAAATTCGGTAAACAATTCATTTCCCTTCATCAATTGAATGCTATAACTGACGGGTTCGTCGCATGCCCATGTTAGACCCAGTCTGCGATCATAATTGAGAAACATTTCTGATTTAATGAACCCTGGCGCCTGGATATCAATTTCCTGTGTAGTTGTAAACGGTTCAGTATTCAAGGAGAAAGCGCTTTTCGCCAATCCTGTAGCCGTAGGGTAAGAACTGACATTTCCGGCTAAATCAGTAAAGGTTAGCTTGTAATAATAGGTTTGCCCGGCAGTCAGTCCGGTCAGAATAAGCTTGTGCCGAACAAAATAGCCATCCCCTACCAATGTTTCTGAAAGATTATCGGGACTTGTTCCATAATTACAAACCACTGACGCTACTTTATTCAGAGTAACAAAAAAGAACGCGTAGGTGTTATAAAAATAGGGTTGCATCGAAATAACAGATGGCGGTAGGCTTTCACTGAGAGTGGAAGTAACGACAAATGAATCAATCCGTGAAACTAATTGCATCAACCGTCTGGTTGCGACTACTTTGTAGAAATAAAGTCCCGGTTGAATATCTTTTAAAATTACCGAATGATCAATTTTTAACTGACTGACACTAACCAGTTGATCCAATTGATCTGGTTGAGTACCATAATAAAGATTAGCGGATGTTGCCACACCGGTTTTCCAAAGGATAGCCACATTCGGAGCCTCATAACGATGATAGGGTACAGTCGTGAAACGCACTTGTTGACTCATCGGCTCAACGATCAAAACTCGCTTGGCCGTATCGCTCACATATTGGTGATCAGCTGTTTCATAGTAAAATTTAATATCAAACTGGCCGGATTGGGAAAAATAGGTCAATCCCGGTTCCAGTTCTTCGGAACTGCGGGTATCCCCAAAATCCCAATGGTAGATTACTGGAATATTAAACGAACATGGTTTCCCTTTCAGAGGTACAGATTGTCCCTGACTAATTGTCGGGTCAATATCGGGTTCTATAATTTCCGCATGGAAAAAGCTTGCAGGCATTAGTGTCGTGAAACTCCAGACTGCCGACCAACTGCCAGTATGTTGAGGATTCACTCCCCGAACCCGCCAATAATAGGTGGAATAACCATCCAAATCACTTGGCGCATAAGTTGTTTCTTCGATTCCATCAATCTGAATCTCAGGGTTCTCAAAATTGGCATTGCGGGAAATCTCTATCGTATAGGTAACTGCATTTTCAGCGGGGTGCCAACTAAACGTAGAGTT
This sequence comes from uncultured bacterium, assembly GCA_964632485.1. Taxonomy (GTDB): domain Bacteria; phylum JAGOEH01; class JAGOEH01; order JAGOEH01; family JAGOEH01; genus CAZWDO01. The sequence goes on along the minus strand of CAZWDO010000017.1, from coordinate 60,271 downwards.
GAGTGGAGCATTTACAGCCTGATTATCCGGCGCTAACAACTGCACAATAGCGGGCAGTTGCGGGGAGGCTATAAAATCCTGATTAGGCGCATCGTCGCTTAATCCATCATAATCACGTTTAAGCGGTGTAAAACTATATCCGCTCTTGTTTGGAGTAATCGTATATTGGCCACCATACTTTACCATTAACTGATAGGCTCCGTTATTATCCGTTAGTGTGGTTCCCGATTCATCACCGCTCAGATTGATCGTCACATCGGACAACGGTGCGCTCAACGCATTCAGTTGGACTTCATTGACGGTAATACGTCCGCTTATCGCACACATTTTGATTTCAGCATTAAAATTCTGAATAACCGCGCTTTTCAATTCCGAAACCGTCTTATTCGATGGAGTAAATGCATAACCTACCAGAGAGGGTGTGACAGTGTAAGAACTTCCATGAGTTAACCCGCTAAAATAGAAATAACCGCGGTTACTGGTAATAATCGTCGCATCCGATGATCCCGATAACGTTACCGTAACACCTTCCATCGGTTGACCCTCAAAGAAAATCAAACCCGAAAAGGAGTATGTTTTCTTGACAGCGCTAAAATTCTGTTCTGTTTCATGCTGATTCAAATCATTAAACACTAATTCGGACGGAGTGAAAATGTAACCGATTGCGGTAGGTTTAACTGTATAGTTCCCACCTCCCGTTAAATTCGTAAAACGGTACGTACCTTCCGTATCCGTAGTCGTCGATTTATCATCATCACCTGTCAGTGTGACACTCATACCGGCTACAGGCGCATTATCGCCATCCAAAACCGCGCCTTCGATACTATACAAATGATGACTCGCCGTGAAATCGATTGTCAGCGGACCACTTAAACCTGAGATATCCCGTTTCTCCGGAGTAAAACTGGTATGTTCTTTTGTTGGAGTGATGGTATAATTTCCAAAATGTTCGAGATCATTAAATATATAGTGGCCTTGAGAGTCCGTAGTGGTTACCGCAGTGGTGGAACCTGACAAATTAACAGTCACATTAGATAATGGCAGATCATTTTCTGTAATGGTTCCTTGAATTGGATAACTCAATAGCTCGGCGCTAAAATTCTGAGCAACATATTCATAAATTTCAAGGACACCTTTATAATTTGGAGTAAAAAGATAACCGGTTTTTGAAGGCGTCAGAATAAAGGTCTCATAATAAAAAACCGTAAAAGAGTAATCACCCTGGTCATCAGTAGTTGTCGCTAAATCACGGGATCCGGAAAGGACGACATCTACGCTGGGCAGAGGATTCCCATTATGAGTGATCTTCCCGCTAATCGTTAAAAGTCCGGGAGTCGCTCCTGCAGCGGGACTGGCGGCGGTCATTACCGGAACTCCGTTACGGGCAAACACTTCGAACGAATAGGCTCTTCCAGGAGTAAGCCCCTTGACGGTTATCTTATCCTGCCAGACAGCATTGGTAAACCATAATAGCTGATCCAGCAACGTTCCGTCCGGCTGAATCCAGGTATCGGTGTTAATTTCATGAATGGCATATTCGGTCCAGTATGGATTCCCGTTAGTAGAAATTGTCACGTCCAGCGTGGTATGGGTACGATTATCAACTACTGGCGCTGCTGGCTGATTGGCAAGCGTCCAGAAATCGACGCGGTCGCCGTAGTTGGTACCGGCGATATTAGTGGCATGCGCTCGAAGATTGTAATGAGTATTGGCCGCCAGACTGTTCAGCGCCAGATTGTAAGTTCCGACATCAAAATTTCCGTTTTCTGAAACGTTGGTGGCGCCCACATCGCCGATGATCTTGTCGGCGCCGGTATAGGTCCAGTAAATGAACCCGCGGTTCGTGGCATTGGCCAAATTGATCGCGGTAATTTCGCCATTCGCGGTAATGCCGGTCGTAGCCGGGCTGCTTACCGCCTTGGTTACGACGTCTGGCTTGTCCGGTGTAGTACGGGTGGTTCCATCGCTAAAAGCGGTTTCTGTTCCTCCGCCATTGCGGGCCTTGACCTTGAAGGTGTATTCCGTGGACGGCGTAAGGCCGTTCACCAGTATCGGCGGCGCCCATTGGCCCAGAGACTGCCAAACGACACCCGCACCCAGAGTGCCATTCACCTGTACGTAATTTCCGCTGTTGGTTTCCTGAATGGCAAATTCCACCGATGCCGGGTTACTACCGGCGGTAATTGTGACTTCCATGGAATTCGACAGCGCATTGTCAATCGTCGGGGCGGGAGGAACCGCCGCCAGCGTCCAAAAATCGACCCGCGTCCCGTAACTGGTGCCAATCACATTGGTAGCATGAGCCCGGGCGTTGTAATGAGTGTTGATGGTAAGCGAAGTTAGCGCTGCAGTGAAATCCCCGGTTCCAAAATCCCCGGCTTCGCTAACATTAGTCACCCCGACATCGCCGATCTGTTTGTCGGTATTGCTATACGCCCACCAGATCACGCCGCGGTTAGTGACATTTACATCGCCGGTAGCCGTGATGTTACCATTGCCGGTCGCCGTTGTCGTCGCGATTTCACTGGCTACCTGGGTAGTGACGGTTGGGGCTGCCTTGAACGTAGCGATCACATCGATATTGCCAGTAACATTGGTAATCGTCAGCGTATTGGCGGTCAGACTGCTGAACGAACCGTTGCCCGCTCCGGAATTGATTGTCCAACGAGTAACATAGCCCGGATTGGGCGTCGCAGTCACAGCCACGGCATTCTGGCCGCTGACAATATATTGCGTCTGGGGGGAACCGCCAGTCAACGACCCGTTGGCGCCGGCGCTGTAAGCTACAGTCGCCCTTACCACCACTGCCATGTTGATCTCATCCCCCACACCGTTGGTCTGAAAGGTATAGCTGTCCTTACCCACCCAATCGGCATTCGGTTTATATTTCAGTTTATTGAGGTCGGCAAGATCATTGATTTCATCATTAACGTTAACCTCTTCCCCGCCATCAATCACACCGTCGCTGTTGGCATCGATGAATAATGTGCCATTGGCGGGCAGGGTTTTGATCGTCACGCCGGCTACCGCTACTCCCGGATCCAGATAATCGAAATCGGTCTGGTAAAAGGTATAATCCGTGTTGGAATTGGTGGTCACCGTACCGCTGGTGGAGCGCATCACCACGTAATAGGTGAAGGTGGTGTTGGCGCCGTTGGCCAGACTGCCGATATCGAAACCGATCGAAATACCCCGGTCTTGAGTGACCGCGTCCCCTTTGGCGTTGGCGCCGGTGCACACTGTTGCCGCATCCGAGTCCATCAATCCCCCGGGAACCAGATGCAGCCTGGCTTTGTTATCGTAGCTGAAATAGCGCAGCAGCGCCCGTGAGCCGGAATAGGTGTCATAGGCATCGCCCGCTCCCGATTCCGCCTGCAGGATCGCTTTGCCGTCCCCTGCGGCGTGCGTCGCCATGACGGTGTTGGTGGTGGTGTAACTGCCCCCGATATCGACTGTATTATCGGGATCAAAACTGCGCATGTAATAGATATTGTCTTTTTGCGCCCCGCTGTTGTTGGTCAAGGTCACTTCATAGGTAATGTACTTATGCTCCAGGTCGAATGAAATGTCATGATCGACCGTGATCCCTTCCCAGGTCCCAGTGCCAGTAGTGCGCAGTAAATCCCCAACTGTCTGGTCGGTAAATGCATACGCAATGTCAGTTTGGGTATGGGAATTAAGGCCATTCACCCCGTTTACGCTCAAGGCCCAGCCTTCGGCCGGGGTTCCCGGAATGAAGTAATCAATGCGTAAGTCGGCTCCCAAGCCGAATCCGTCGGCATCGGCCAGAAACGCCCCACCGTAGTTACCCGCTACCCGTCTGCCGAAAAAAGCAGCCGGTTTGGCGACAGCAGTGCCGATCATGCCAGAAGAACCATTTTGGGCAATGCCGAACTCGATGAAACGGCCCCCGAGAAAAATATTACTATTGGCGTCCGTGTTGGATCTCGCGGCCCAGGCCTGTCCCCATGTTGGCGTTATAATCCCTAAAAATAGAGATATCATATTAAACAAAATAAAAAAACGATACATACACTCCTCCTTTGAGTATTTTTTAACATAGTATCTCTAATCCGGACATTTAAGCTTTATAAGCTTAGAATGAGGTAATAAACAGATCATTAAAACAACTATAAATCAATATAAAAATAAAAATTTAAAATGCAAGAAAAAATTTTCTATAACAAATTTCTATATCAAATTTTAAATTGATATTATATTTAATTAATCTACATCATTTTAGGCCAAAAATTTAATTGATTGTTGCGCATGATTTCCGATAGAAAATTTAAACCACCTTTTCAGATCAATAAAATATTCATATCGTTAATAAAATCTATATAAAAATTTATTTATATAAGTAGAAAAAAAATAGGAGCGTGAATCCGCTCCTATTGTGTAGAAATCCCTCAATTAATTGACGGAGTCCTTTAACCCTTTTCCGGGTTTGAACTTAACAACTTTTTTTGCAGCGATTTCAATCTTTTCTTTCGTTTTGGGATTCATTCCCTGGCGTGGACTGCGTTCAGTTACAGTAAACGAACCGAATCCGACCAGTGTCAAGCCCTCACCTTTTGCCAGGGCGCTGGAAATGGCTTCGAATGTCGCATCAATAGCCGATCCAGCCACCTTTTTGGTCACATCGCATTTTTCAGCGACCGCATCAATTAATTCTGCTTTGGTCAAGGTAGATACCTCCTGAAAAGTTGAACTCTTTCATTAATAACGGTTAATATATATTAACATGATAAAAGGGCTTTGTCAATATAAAAATAGTAATAAATTTATTTTTTTTCTGATTTTTTAACCTGATTCCATAATTCATCCAATTCAGCGATAGATAAAAGTTCGGGATGGAAACCGGCGGCCTCTTCCACTTTATTAAACCGGCCGATGAATTTATCGATCCCCCGTTGCAAACTCCATTCAGCGGAAAGATGAAGATGTCGCGCCAAATTCACCAGGGCAAACAGCAGATCCCCCATTTCTTCTTCAATGGCTTCTCGGTTATTCACGATAATTTCATGACGCAGCTCACGCCATTCTTCGTCAATTTTATTGACAACATCGGAATGGCGAGTCCAATCAAAGCCGACGGCGGACACTTTTTCCTGAACACGCTGGGCCCGCAGCAGAGCCGGGGCATGGCGAGGCACGCCATCCAGCAGATGGCGCTGGCCTTTTTTCTGTTTTGTTTTCTCCCAATGCGTTTTCAACTCGGACATATCCTCAAAATTTTTCGTGTCAAAAACATGTGGATGACGTTCCCGCAGTTTAGCATTGATCCTATTTACAACATCCCGGGCATCAAATTGCCGGTTTTCTTCCGCCAAAATTATTTGAAACACTATATGTAGCAGAACATCACCCAGTTCCTCCTGAATTTTCGTCTGATTATTACCTTCAATGGCTTCAAACAGTTCATACACTTCTTCCAGCATATAAGGTAACAGACTCAGCGGGGTTTGTTTACGATCCCAGGGACATCCTCCATCGGGGTTACGCAGTTGTTTCACGATGGATAATAGTTCGTCAAATGGGTCCATTTTCAATTCTCCGATAGATTAAGTGTTCCGGGATTTCCTCAAAAAAACGGGAGGGTGTCGAGGTCTGCGATCGACCATACCTGAATCGCTGTCGGGCCTGAACAAGCATCAAATGCCGCTGAGCGCGGGTGATAGCCACATAGCACAGACGTCGCTCCTCCATCAATCCATCCTCGCTCACCGATTTTTCGTGCGGAAAGATTCGCTCCTCCATTCCCACCATAAAAACAAACGGAAACTCCATCCCTTTTGCGCTATGGACCGTCATGAGTTTCACAGAGCGATCATCTTTTTGCTTTTTACCCGGTTCGCTGTTCCCATCCTCAATACCCAAAGAAATCTGATCGACGAAATCCGCCAGGGTTAAATCCGGATTTTCTTCCTGGGATTTTCCCAGGGCATTGACTAATTCTTCCACATTTTGCCAACGGGCTTCGACCTGTTCATCGCTTTTATAAAGCAGTTCTAGTTCTTTACGATACACAATCGACTCGATGAACCGGTTCAGTATCCCGGAGAGATTTTCGCTATGCTGAAAATGATAGCGGTATTCTTCAATCAGGGAAAAAAAATCGACAAGATTATCGCGGGCACTGGCATTCAATGCCAATTGATTCAGCTCATTACGCAAGCAGTAAAATATGGGGAGATGGTTCTTATGGCTATGATCGATCAATTTGATAATAGTAGTTTCCCCGATTCCACGGCGTGGGCAATTGATAATGCGCAGCAGGCTGATATCATCGGTGGGATTAATAATAATGTTTAAATAGGCGATAAGGTCTTTAACTTCTTTGCGTTCGAAAAAGTTCTGGCCGCCAAACACTACATAAGGGATATTCAGTTTGCGGAACACCAGTTCAAAGGCGCGGGACTGGGCGTTGCTGCGATAGAGTATGGCGAAATCGCGAAACGGGATTTGAAATTCCTGGTTGATTTTCTGGATTTTTTGGGCGACCCAATCCGCCTCATGGTTCTCATCATTGACCACAATCCAATCAATGCGATATCCCTGTCCCAGATCGCTCCAGAGGCGCTTTTCTTTGCGTTCGGGATTTTTACCGATAACATTGTTCGCCGCTTCTAAAATGGTATTGGTTGAACGATAGTTCTGTTCCAGAAAGACCACTTTGGCCCCGGGATAATCGTGTTCGAAATTCAGGATATGCCGCACATCCGCGCCGCGCCAACCATAAATGCTCTGGTCATCGTCGCCGACCACGAACAGATTCTCGCATCCAGAAGCTAAAACCCGCATCATTTCATACTGAGCGAAATTGCTGTCCTGGAATTCATCCACCATAATATAGCTGAAGCGGGCGCGACACTCTTCCAGGACTTCAGGAAACTCGCGCCATAGTTTAACCGCCAGCAAAATCAGATCGTCAAAATCCACGGCATTCATAGCCTGGAGCATTAATTGATAATGTTGATAGACTTCGCGAAGAAAAAACTTTTTCTCTGTATCGAGATGAGTATCGTTTAAATCAGCCGGCCCCAGCAGATCGTTTTTCCACTGGCTGATCTGGTACTCCGCCGATTCCAAAAAACTTCCGGCGATGCCGCTCAACTGTTCCCGGACCACTTTTCGGATCAATGAGCGCTTTTCCTGTTCGGTATAAATACAAAAATTACTTTTATAACCTAAATGGTTAATATATTTTCGGAGGATTCGCACTCCAAATGAATGGAAGGTGGAAATAATTAAATCCCGCAGGTTTTGTCCGGGCAGGATGCTTTGCACGCGTTTTCTCATTTCCTCAGCGGCTTTATTGGTGAAAGTAACTGCCAGAATATGAGCCGGAGGGATATTCCGACTCAGCAAATACGCGATACGAAAGGTAATGACGCGGGTTTTCCCACTCCCCGCTCCGGCCAGGATCAATGCCGGGCCTTCGATATGGCGAACCGCTTCCAGTTGCTGGGGATTCAATCCCGCTAATGAAATATTTACAGCCATGAAAATAACTACAATCTTAAATAATTTTAGGGAATCAACCAGATCGCATCCTGAAGATGCGATAAAAATTCAGCCCCAAGAGGTTTGACGACTACAATTTCTTCCACGGTGGCGGTTCCATAACCCTCAATGCGAACACGCGGCTCAATTGTATAGACCTGGTTCTCCTCCAGTTTAAGGTATGGCAGTTCGCCATAGCGTTCCCATTCCGGGCATAACAACCCCCCGCCGTCATGAGCGGAACGCCCTACTTGATGTCCCAGACCATGGGGATAATCGTTGAAACCGCGCGCTTTAATCAGATCGCGGGCGATCGTGTCGATACTCAGGCCAGTAACGCCCGGACGGATAGCCCGGGCAGACGCCACGATGGCATCGCGTACCGCGTTAAAACCGCTAATTACCGATTCAGGCGCTTCCGTTTCTCCTTCATTAAGAAAATACCATGTGCGTTGCAAATCGGAACAATAATCGTCAATTTTCAATCCAAAATCCATATTCATTACCTGTCCGCGTTCGATCAAACGTTCGGTCGGTCCGATATGGGCTTCTCCCTCCAGGGGCATACCGGTAAACACCGAAGGGCAGGATTCGATGTCCCAGGCGGGTTCAACATTCAGTTCCCGCATCCGCCTCAGCGTAAAATCATAAACATCTTTCTCCCGCAATCCCGGTCTCAAGAAATCATGAATTTCGGCATAAATCATTTCCGTTGTCAGAATCGCTTTCCGAATTCGTTCAATCTCGCTTTTTGATTTTCTACCCCTTAAGGCCGACATCAGTGGCGCGGAGGATTCCAATCGCGCTGAGTAGGGAGTTCCTTCCAGGTATCGCAACAGTTGCAGATACATTCCATGAGTGAGTCCATCGGCCATGATATTCGATTCGGAATAATTAATCATAATGCGCTGCGGGTTAATTTTTTGGATATATTGCAAAAGCGGTTCCCGAACGGATTGGACATAGGGGATCACGTGTTTAAAAATGGCGCGTTTTTCAATATTAGGGGCATCCAGACTGCCGACAATCGCTGCATTTTCACCGCTACGTGTGACAATAAAAGCCGATTGCCAGGTGTAGCCAGTACCCAAAATCAAATCCAATGCCGGTTCATGAATCGTATGAGCTTCCCGCCCAAAACAAAGCCACATATCGACGTCCAACTCGTCCAGAATTGCGGCTGCCTGATCAATCTTTTCCTGGTACATAAATGCCTCCTGCTAAAAATTACGGTTATCCTAAAATAATCATATTTTTTCATAAAATCAAGTCCATTCAATCATCCTTCCCCGATTTTTTAATTTCCCTAACCAGGTCAAATCGGATCAGCTCCCAGCCTCTCCCCTCCACTAAACATCAGGATCATCAATCAACGAACTTATAAATTGCTGCCCGAAACGACATAACTCTACGCAAAAGTGATGCGCCATTTAAAATTTTTGTCTTGACAAAAAGAGGTGAATCATATATAATTTAATGATGGATCAAGATGATGAAGACAGCTTTCAGTCTTTATAGTTCAACCGGTCATGTTTCACCGGAAATTGGTACTGATACCGAGAAGGAGCCATATTGATGTATGCCCGTCGAATGCGACCACTTAAACCGTATGTTCCGGGCGAGCAACCCCGTGATCGCCGTTACATTAAACTCAACACCAATGAAAACCCTTACCCACCCAGTCCCCGTGTTCAAGAGTATCTGGAACAGGCTGAGGCCGGGGATTTGCGCCTTTACCCGGATCCGACATCGTGGGAACTGAGGGAAGCGGTCGCCGCTCAGCATCAACTGGATCCACAACAGGTATTTATTGCCAATGGGTCCGATGAAGCCCTGGCCTTCATCTTCTATGCTTTTTTCGACGGCAGGCGGGGTCCGATCCTGTTTCCCAATTTCACCTATAGTTTCTACCCGGTGTATTGCGCGCTTTATCAGATTGAATACCAACAAATTCCTTTACGGGATGATTTTACTATCAATGTATCTGATTATTATTATGACGCGATCGAATCTACCGGAATTATTTTCCCCAATCCCAATGCGCCCACCGGCATCTATTTACAACTGGACGCCATCGAACGTCTGTTTAAAAACTATCATCCTCAGGGGATTATCGTCATCGATGAAGCCTATATTGCATTTGGGGGCGAAAGCGCAGTTAAACTGCTGAAGAAGTATCCGACGCTGATCATTGTGCGGACTTTTTCGAAAAGCCATTGCTTAGCCGGAGCCCGACTGGGGTATGTCCTGGCCGGGCCTAATCTGATTGACGCCCTGATCACCGTTAAGGATTCCTTTAACTCATATCCGATCAACCGCTTATCCATGAAGATCGGTACATTGGCCATTGCAGACAACGAGTATTATGAGCGGATCAATCAAAGGATAATCACGACGCGGGAGTATGTAATTCAAGCCCTTAAACAGTTAGACTGGAGCGTATTGCCCTCGCAGGCCAATTTTATTTTTGCCCGGAAACCGGGGTACACCGGCGCCCATATTTATGAGTCGCTCAAGAAACAAGGCATCCTGGTTCGCCACTTCAATAAGGAAGGGATCAGCGATTTTGTCCGTATTACGATTGGCGCCGATTCTGACATGCAACAATTAATCGCTCGAATCCGGGAATTATAATTTAAAAAGTACTTGATTTTTTTGCCTTTATCCCTTAAATTAAGCAAAGGGTGTTCCGCACCTTTCGAAGGGGAGCAAACTCAATGCTCTCTTGACAAATTGCCATTAAATTAGTATCTTCCAATTAAACCATAAACATTAGCAAGGGAGACTCTGATGGGTGATTACTCAACCATCCGCGAAATCATCAGCCACGGAAAACCAGGGATGACAGTTGTCGTTAAAGGGTGGGTTCGAACCCGGCGCGATTCGAAAGGCGGATTCTCCTTTATCGAGATCAATGACGGCAGCGGAATCAAAAACATCCAGGCGCTGGCGGAAAGCTCGTTGCCCAACTATTCCGATACCATACTCAAACTGAATACGGGCGAAAGCGTCATTGTTACCGGCGTTCTGCAGGAATCCCCGGGAGGGAAGCAAGCGGTGGAACTTAAAGTCGCATCACTTGAATTAATTGGATTAGCGGATGCTGAAAAATACCCGCTACAGAAAAAACGGCACTCCTTTGAATTCCTGCGTGAAATCGCCCATCTCCGTCCAAGAAGTAACACTTTCGGCGCCGTTTACCGGATACGCCACCAGGTCTCTTATGCGATCCATCGATTTTTTCATGAACAGGGTTTCTACTATGTGCATACTCCAATCATTACTGGTTCTGATTGCGAGGGCGCCGGGGAAATGTTTCATGTCTCGACATTTGATTTGGCCAATGTTCCCCGTACCGCAGACGGCGGCATCGATTTCGAACGCGATTTCTTCGGAAAACCGGCTAATTTGACGGTCAGCGGCCAATTAGAAGCCGAAATCTTCGCCACAGCGCTCGGCAAGGTCTATACATTCGGCCCCACGTTCCGCGCTGAAAACTCCAACACCACCCGCCATCTGGCCGAATTCTGGATGATCGAACCCGAAATGGCCTTTTATGACCTCAATGACAATATGAATCTGGCGGAAAAATTTCTGAAATCGGTTCTTAGCCAGGTCATGAACGAAGACCGGGATGATCTGGAATTCTTTGATAAAATGATTGAACCGGGACTTTTAAAATCAATCGAACAGGTGATTGAGACCCCTTTTATCCGCCTGGAATATACGGAAGCCATTGATCGCTTGTTAAAATCGGGCCAATCGTTCGAATTTCCCATTTCCTGGGGTTGCGACCTGCAATCGGAACATGAGCGCTATCTGACGGAAGTAATATTTAAAAAACCGGTCATTCTAATCAACTATCCCAAAACAATCAAACCGTTTTATATGCGAGTAAATGATGACGACCGCACGGTACGGGCCATGGATATCCTACTGCCGGGGATTGGAGAGATCATCGGCGGCAGTCAGCGTGAAGAACGAGAGGATATACTATTGAAACGCATCGCCGAACTGGGACTCAACCCCCAGGACTACTGGTGGTATATTGATTTGCGGCGGTTTGGCACGGTACCACATGCCGGATTCGGCCTGGGACTGGAACGCCTGCTTCTTTTTATCACCGGGATGAAGAATATCCGCGACGTAATCCCGTTTCACCGAACCCCTGGAAGTATCGATTTTTAGGAGACAACATGATCATAGTTACCGGCGGCGCCGGATTCATCGGCAGCGCCCTTGTCTGGGGCCTCAATCAAAAAGGGCGCGATGATATATTGATTGCGGATCATCTGGGACAATCCACGAAATGGAAAAATCTGAATCAATTGAAATTCAAGGATTATCTCGAAAAAGACCAACTCATAAACTACTTGGAAAAAGAGTTGCCAGGCCCTTCAATTGATGGTATCCTGCACATGGGGGCCTGCAGCAGCACGACTGAGGGCGATGTTTCCTATTTAATCCATAACAACACAGAATTCTCAAAAAAACTAATGCGCCTTGCGCTCACTCACAAAAAACGGTTTGTTTACGCTTCAAGCGCCGCCACCTACGGCAACGGCCAGCAGGGTTTCAGTGATTCCTGCGATCCTTCCACGCTGATCCCCCTCAATCCCTACGGATTCAGCAAACAACGCTTCGACCTCTACTTGCGCGCCCAGGGGATGAATCACAATGCCTTAGGGTTAAAATTTTTCAATGTCTATGGCCCCAATGAGTATCATAAAGGCGAAATGCGCAGTGTCGTCATTAAAACCTGGGAACAGATCAAACAAACCGGTGAGATGAAACTGTTTCGCTCCTATCGTCCTGAATACCCGGACGGGGGTCAGCAACGTGATTTTGTATATATCAAGGATGTCGTCGATCTGACATTAAAACTCTATTTCAATACCCACGCCAACGGATTGCTGAATATCGGCACCGGCTACGCAAGCTCTTTCAATGATCTTTCGCGGGCCGTTTTCAACAGCCTGGAACTCCCCCCGCGGATTGACTTTATCGATATGCCGGAATCTATCCGCCATCAGTACCAATACTATACAAAAGCCGATATGAAACAGTGTTTTCTAACTCTCAAGAATGAAAAACCTGAGATTTACCCTCGTTACACTCTGGAAAAGGGCATCGAAGATTACGTGAGGAATTATTTAGAAACTGATAACCCGTATTTAGGGAACTCTTAAGCAGTATCCCAAGTTGATATTTTAAAGAGGATACCGATATGACTAAAAAAAAACTTAACAAAACTCTGTATGATATTTTTAAGAACCAGGAACTATCCTACTTAAATTTTATTTGGACAGTATTGGAAAAAATTCGCAAAACACTGGAAGAAGAGTCAGCGGCGATTCTTTCCCATATCATCAATATCAACCAATTAACCACCGATAGCAAAGAGCTGGGAGAAAAATTCCTCAATCCCGGAGAAGAAATTGAAAATGCCGAAGATAAACGCTCGGCAATGGAAATGGCGGAGCGCATCGACCAATATTTGCAAACCAAAATGAAAGAAAAACCAGACGCCGCATATTCAGCTTATATCGATCAGCAATATCACAATGATATTTATCTGGTACTGCATCGGCTTCAATCTCACATCCGCTCAGCGGATCATCAATTCGATGACCTGATTGGCCGGTTCCAGTTTGTGGACCGGGTTCGGCAACAGATCGAGCACATGGCCGTAATCCTCCGAGATTTACTTGATCAATTAGAGTGTCTGAGAGTTGACGATGAAGCTGCCTTACAAACATTCATCGACAACAAAACAGAATGGATGAATCAAACCCAATCCCTTTTATCAACCACCGAAGAACGACTTGCTTTCGAAGATGTTTTTGGAATTAAAGTCCTGGAGCCCAGTTATGATGAAATTTTTGAAAATTTTTAGTTTCCTGGTTCTCTTTTGCCTGCCTCTTTTTGCTCAATTTGGTAAAAACAAGGTCCAATACGAGAACTTTGAAATTTATACCTTTAGTACAACACATTTCGACATTTATTTTGAAAATGGCAGCGATTTCTTAGCTGAGTTTACCGCCTTGGAATCGGAACGTTTTTATCAAATATTCAAGCAGTATTTACAATATGAACTGGATGAACGGATTCCCATTCTGGTTTACAACTCACCCAATGAATTTCTACAGACCAACGTCATCGAAGAGAGTCTCCCCGAGGGCGTGCAGGGATTTACCGAAGCTTTCAAATCACGTGTTGTACTGCCCTTTAACGGTTCTTACAACGACTATCGCCACGTACTCCACCATGAATTAACTCATGCCATCTTTCATTATTATCTTTTTGGCGGTAAAATACAAAATTTGATCAATAAAAGGCGGTTTATTCAATTACCGTCCTGGTTCGAAGAAGGATTGCCGGAGTTTGTCAGCACATTCTGGGATACGGAAGCGGATATGATTATCCGGGATGCCCAAATCCACAATTATCTGCCCCCTATTGATTACCTTGATGGATATTTCGCATATAAAGGCGGTCAATCGGTCTATTATTACATCTACAAAAAATATGGCAAAGAAAAAATCGGTGAATTGTTACGCTCGGTAAAAAGCGTCAACACCGCTAATCAATTATTTAAAAAAGTATTCGGTCTGGAAATCGAAGAATTCAATGAGGATTGGTCAAAATGGGTTAAAACCATCTATTGGCGGGAATTGTCCAAACGAGAGGAAGCCGATAATTTTGCCAAAACTTTTACCGACCATACCAAGGATAAATCTTATTTTAATATTATGCCGACCCTATCGCCCAACGGAGAATATATTGCCTATATTTCCGATATGAATGATTATCCCGGGTTATTTATACAATCCACCGCCAAAAAAAAGGATAAATGGTGTCTGGTAAAAAGCGGGCAGAAGGGCTCGCTTGAATCATTCCACAGTTTTGAAACCAGGTTATCCTGGGCCAATCAATCCCTGTGGCTTGCGTTTGTGACCCAGGATAAAAACTACGATGTTATTGTCGTGTATGACGCAAAAAAACGTAAAGAAATCAAACGCATCGAACTGGAAATGGACGGGATTAGCTCCCCTTCCTTCAGCCCCGATGATCAAAAAATTGTCTTTACCGGTTTTAAAAACGGATTGCAGGATATTTATCTCTATAACCTCGCCACCGAAGAGCTAACGCCAATTACTGAGGATGCTTATACCCAGAAAGACCCGGTGATTTCTCCCGACGGCCAATGGGTCGCTTTCGCTTCAGACCGTCCGGTTAATGCAGACCATCCCGATGCAGTTTACCAGAACCGATTGGGTTATCATTTCCAAAACATTTTTTGTATGGATTTAGAAACCCGGCAATGGATAGCTGTGACGAAGGACAGCGTTTTAAATGAAACTCCCGCCTGGTCCGGAGATGGTAAAAAGCTCGCTTACATTTCCGACCTGAACGGCATCGCCAATATCTATATTTACGATATGGCCGCTTCCAAAAGTGAAGCCATTACCAACATCTTATCGGGTTGTAAACATATATCCTGGGCTCAAAAAAGCGATAAAATTGCTTTTTGCAGTTTTATTAAAGGCGGATGGGACATATTTATCCTGAACAATCCCCTTCAACGCCAGGGAAAATATCCGCAACTATCGCCGACACTCTTTCGTGAAACGAATGAAATATACGGCTTTTACCAGCAGTTTACTGAATTCACCTATGGCAAAAGTATTAGTATGTTCTCTAAAACCCGCGCCAACCCGCGCCAGCTTGTATTTAAATTCGAGAATCAAAACTATGCGTTAGGCCCCGTTCAACCACCCGATACAGCCAATATAGCGGTTACCCCCCAGGATTCCATGCCGCTTGCGCATCCGTCAAAAACTCAGGATGACACGTTGACGCATCCCCGCGACAGCCTGGGAAGACCGTTGATCGGCGATGAGTATATCGAAAAAGTTCAAACCGATATCCAAAAATCTCTCCCCTACCAAACCACGTTCAGCCCCGATATTGTTACGGGGAATTTTTATTACGACACCTATTATGGAATGGGAGGTCAGGCGGTGTTCGCCTTCAGCGATGTGTTAGGCAATCATCGAATAATAATTTACAGTGATCTTTATTACTCGTTCGAAAACAGCAATATCCAGGCCTATTACAGTTATCTTGCAAAAAAATGGGATTTCGGCGTCAATGTCTTTCATTTTAAATATGACTACCAGCTAACCTATACGGATATTTATTCATCCAAACAGGTTGGTATTCAAGCTTATTTAGCCTATCCTTTCAACAAATATACCCGTTTTGAAAGCAGTCTGAGTTCCTTCGCCCTCAATGTCAGGAAATATTTGTATGATCCCTATTACAATCTGATCTATCCGGTTGACCGCGAGGATATGCACATCAATATTTTCCAAACCCGTTACATTTTTGACAATATACTATGGGGATATACGGGGCCGTCCAATGGCTGGCGGTACTATTTAAGCTATGAACAAGCCATCCCGCTGCGTCCGCAGGATATCAGCTTTCAGCGCATGACCTTTGACTACCGGAAATATTTCAATTTTCGGCGGGAATATACATTAGCGGTCAGATTCGCGGGAGGAAAATCGTTTGGGGCCAATAAACCCCAATTCTATTTAGGCGGTACGGAAAACTGGTTAAATTATGAACGGCGGGAATACAGTACATGGGACATGCAGGAAACGTATATGTCCGAATTGTTTTTACCCATGCGGGGACATCCCTTTTATGCCCGCAAAGGTGAGGTTGGAGCGCTGTGTAATCTGGAATTCCGCTTTCGCTTTATTGATTATTTAATTTTTAACTGGCCGGCTAAATTCGGTTTTATGGCGATTACCGGCGTGACATTTCTGGATATGGGCGCTGCCTGGGATCAATGGCGCGATTTCAAACTACTCCAAAGCGGTCATCTCTCTTCGCCCATCGCCGCCTACGGATACGGGATTCGCTTGAACATCGGCATCGCATTGTTAAAAATTGATTTCGCCTATCCGACTTCCTTCGCTAAGCCCTTTAAAGTCCGACCCAGAACCATGTACTCCTTTGGGATCGATTTCTAACGATGGATCACGCCTATCTGATTTCATTCGGATGCAAAGTCAACCGCTATGAAATTGAAAGCATTAAAGAGATTCTTTCCCAAATGGATATTGGAATCGTTGACACCCCCGCAAAAGCCGACCTATTGATCTTCAATACCTGCGCGGTCACTCAAAAAAGTGAACAGCGCGCCCGGCAATATATACGGCGCTTCATCAACCAGAATCCCAAAGCTTTTATCGTAGTAACAGGTTGCATGGCCCAATTGCATGCGCAGGAATTAGCGACAATAGACGGGATTGACCTGATCCTGGGCAATTTGGAAAAAGAAGATATCCAACTTTTTTTAAAGCGGTTTTATAAATCAGGTCAAAAGACCGGGTTTCCCTTTATTTTTGTCCATCGGCATCTCGCAGAGTATCAATTTCATGCCAATGAACAATTGCTTCATCATTTCACCGAACGAACCCGCGCTTTCCTCAAAATCCAGGACGGCTGCGAGGCGTTTTGTTCCTACTGCATCATCCCCTATTTGCGCGGTAAATACAGAAGTCGGTCCCTGGATCGCGTAATCGAACAGATCGCGATTTTTCAGGAACAGAATTTCAAGGAGATCGTACTTACCGGCATCCATATCGGCAAGTACGGTTTGGAGCAAGACGACTATTTATTGCTGCCCTTGTTGAAAAGAATCATCAAAGAAACCAGTATCGCCCGGATTCGTCTGACATCAATCGAACCCAACGAATTTTCAGAAGAGCTGATCGATTTCATCGGCTATACACCCCGTATTTGCCGACACCTTCATATTCCTCTGCAAAGCGGTTCCAACCGAATATTAAAAGTAATGAACCGACATTATACCACATCGGATTATAATCGATTGATTAACATGATTACCAACAAAATCCCGGAGATCGGAATCGGCCTTGATCTGATTATCGGCCATCCAGGCGAACAAGAGAGCGATTTTCAAGACACCTACCAATTCACAAAGGATCTGCCTCCGTGTTACATTCATGTTTTCAGCTATTCCGACCGGCCCGGCACAAAATCCTCCCTGATGCAACCCAAACTATCCAAAGAAACCATACAGGAACGTACCAATCAGATAATTGCCCTGGGACGGTATAAGCGCCGTGAATTCTATAATCAGTTTATAGATAAAAAAATGGAAATATTAGTGGAATCTCAACTAATCGACGGACAATGGTGGAACGGCTTAACCTCCAATTACATCCGCGTTCATTTCCGTACATCTCGCCCGGATGTAAATCAATTTGTCCAGACTCAGCTTGAATATGTCGATCCCCAGGAACGAGTCATCGGAACTTTAGTCCCATGAGTTTCCGCGCTTTTTTTCGGTTTTCAAAAAAAGAACGTATTCTGTTCTGTGGGTTAATATTTCTTTTTATTGCTGGCTATTGCCTTCAGAATCATTTATGGAGCAGCAGAATCGATATCCTTGGGAATCAGCCCTTATCGCTTTCTCAGGCAAGCCGCGAGCAATTGATGGAACTACCCCGGATTGGGCCCCAAAAAGCCCGTCAACTCATTGATTTAAGAACCCGCATGGGAACCCTGCCGCCTGTTGGCAGTTTAAATCAATACTTGCGCCTGAGCCGGACTGAAATCAAGATTCTGAAAAAACTGACCCGACCCTAAGCTAAGAAAGGATGGGTTATGAAGCGTTTATTGTTTTTTTTATTGTTTTTGTTCATATCCTGCGGAATTCCTTCACGACTGGCTAAAAAGGAAATTGATTCGATTATGCGTGGTACGGTTACCGCTTTATTTGAAGAATCCGATGCGGTACTGGCAGAGGCAGCGCTTCCTACGGGTTTAAAATTAATCGAAGGTCTATTGTATTCATATCCCGGGGATATCAATTATGCTATTTTAGGCAGCCAGGCCTATTGTAGTTATTCTCTGGGTTATGTGGAAAACAGGGATACATTACGGGCTATTGCCCTTTATCACAAAGGGATGGAGATAGCTGAAAAAATTCTGGGATATGATCCCGCCCAGTTGTCCCCGGAAACGCTAAACAATTATGTAAAAAATACTCCAAAAGAGAAATTACCGCTGCTTTTCTGGTATGCTTTCAACTGGTCCTGCGCGATCAACCTTCAGATATCGGAACCATCGGCGGCGATGGCCCTCACACCGATCACGATCATGATGGATCAGATTACCCTGACTATCCCGGACTACTATTACTATTCCGTTCATATCTTTTGGGGCGCCTATTATGCCATGCTCCCACCCCTTGCCGGGGGCGATATCGAAAAAAGCCGGCTCCATTTTGAAACAGCGTTTAACGGTAACCACCGGAATTTTTTGCTGACTCACTATTATTTTTTAAAATACTATTGTCTGACCACAATGGATGAAGAACTATTTGATAAAACCGTAGCAGAAGTCATGGCTTTCCCCTTGGACCGTTATCCCGAATTCCGTCTGGCTAATCAAATCGCCATCGACAGAATCAGAGATTTGATAAAACAAAAGGAGAATTATTTTTAACTTGACTTTTGGTTTGAAAAATAGTATGTTTAATTAGTGAAAGGAGTTAAAATGCGTATTTTTTCAATAATCCTGGTACTTCTTTTGAGTATTAGTATTTATGCTGAAAAGATCAAAATCAAATTTGCATCCCTGGCGCCGCGGGGTTCAACCTGGCTGAATGTCATGGAAGAGTACAATCAGATTATCCAGGAAGAATCAAAAGAAAAAATTTCATTTCGTATTTATCCCGGTGGAGTGAGCGGCAATGAAATTGATGTGTTGCGTAAAATCCGCATGGGGCAGCTTCATGCTGGCGGTTTTACGGGCGTTGCCCTGGGAGAAATCCTCCCGGAAGTCCGAATTTTTGATGCTCCTTTTTTATTAAACTCCAATGAAGAAGCCGATCTGATTCAGCAATTGCTGTTTGATGATTTTTCCGCTAAGTTTGAAAAGAAAAATTTTATTTTGCTGGGATGGGCGGAAGTCGGATTTGTCTATATTTTTACCAAGAAACCAGTAACTTCTATTCAAGACCTCAACGGCATAAAAATGTGGATGTGGGAAGGGGACCCGGTAGCAAAGGCTACATTTGACGCGTTGGGTTTCAAACCGATTCCCATGAATGTAACAGATGTTCTTACCGCATTGCAAACCGGAATGATTGACGGACTTTATGTATCTCCCCTGGGAGCGGTTTCCCTGCAATGGTACACAAAAATCAATTATATGCTGGAGCTGCCCCTGGCAAACGCGATCGGCGCTATTCTGATCAGTAAAGATATCTGGCAAACGCTCACCCCCGAAGAACAACGGATGATGAGAGGGTATGGCCGCACGTATATGCAAAAGCTGATTAAACTGAGCCGGGAAGACAATATGAAATCCATCGAAGAAATGAAGAAAAAAGGATTGAAACTCACCACAATCAAAAACCCGAAAGATTTAGAGACCATTCGCCTGGCCGGTGAGAAAGCCCGCACCAAAATGGCTCAATCCCTCTATTCGCCCGAACTGTTAAAAAAAGTTGAAGATACTTTAAATGAATTCCGCGCAAAAAACAATTCACCAAATTGACCGATTGCTGACAGTGATTGAAAAATCACTATTGGCCATCTCTCTTGGATTATCCCTATCGTTAATGCTCTTGCAAATTATCCTCCGCTATTTTTTCCATAGTGGTTTGCTCTGGATCGATCCTTTGACGCGTTACCTGATTCTGTGGTTTTGTCTTTTCGGCACCAGTCTGGGACTTCGGAACGATCGCTTTATCGGAATGGAAGTGGTCACAAAGTTTTTGAATCCCTATTGGAAACGGATCAGTTATATTTTGACTTATGGGGTCACTATCCTCATTGTTTTTTTTATGGCAAAAGCCTCCATGAATTTTCTTGCGATGGAAAAAGAGTATAGTACCACTTTTATCCTAAATTGGCAGAATTGGTATTTTATACTGGTCCTTCCGATCGGTTTTGCGTTTATCGGGTTGCGATTGTTCCTCCGAATTATCAATTTATTAACCACTTCCCACTATGAAGAAACAGGAGTTCCCGCGCCATGACGTGGATAATGATTGCTGTTCTGATAATTTTAGCCCTGTTAAGAACCCCTTTATTCGCTATAATTGGCAGCATTGCCCTGATTTTGTTTGCCGCGGCCGATATTGACATATCGGCTATTATTATCGAAATGTACCGTATTACCACAACGCCAATGTTGCTGGCCATCCCTTTTTTTACCTTTGCCGGGTATATTTTATCCGAAAGCAATGCGCCCCGACGGCTGATCCACTTATCAGAACAGCTTTTTGCCCATTTACGGGGAGGTCTGGCTATCATGACGCTGCTGATTTGCGCTCTCTTTACGGCTTTTACCGGCGCTTCCGGTGTCACTATCATTGCCATTGGCGGATTAGTTTATCCTATCCTGATTCAGCAACACTATCGGGAAAAATTTGCGCTGGGTTTGGTCACCACTTCCGGCAGTCTGGGTTTACTCTTCCCTCCCAGTCTCCCGATCATTCTCTACGGGATTTTTAGCGAAACCAGTATTGAACAATTATTTATTGCCGGCTTAATCCCCGGATTTTTACTCATTATCATTCTATCCGTCTATGCTCTGACTCAAGCCCCACCGGTCGCTCAACAGAAGGTGTCCTTTTCCTGGAAACTCTTCGGCAATGCGATTAAAGACGTAGCCTGGGAAATCCCGATTCCCGGCATGATCCTTTTATTTATTCTTAAAGGCATTATCACCATTAATGAAGCGGCTGTCATAACAGCGATCTATGTGTTTATCGTCGAATTCTTTATAAAAAAAGATCTTTCCATCAAAAAAAATTTATTGCCGATTATCCAGGAAAGTATGGTCATGGTCGGCGGTATCTTGATTATCATGGGCATGGCGCTGGGATTGACCAACTATCTTATTGATGAAGAGATACCCATGAAGCTTTTTGAATGGATCGAGGTTTATATTTCCAGCAAATTGGTTTTTTTAATACTACTCAATCTCTTTTTAATCGTTGTCGGCTGTATGATGGATATTTTTTCCGCTATTATGGTAGTTGTTCCCATTATATTACCGGTTGCCCGGGAGTTCAATATCAACCCAGTGCATTTGGGTATCATTTTTTTAACCAATCTGGAAATCGGATACTTAACGCCTCCCGTCGGACTCAATCTTTTTCTCTCCTCATTTCGTTTCAACCAATCGATCATTAATGTTTATAAAGCATCAATCCCTTATATTATACTCCTGTTAATTGCGTTGATGCTGATCACCTATATTCCCGAGCTTAGTTTATTTTTATTGCCCGATTGATGTTATGCTAAAAAAATGGCGCAGTTTTCTGCATTTAACCTGTGGAATTTTATGCTGGAGTCTGACATTGGATACGCTGGGCGTACTGATACTGCTGTACTTTCAAGTACAAGGTATAGTCATAGACCAACCCTGGTATTCCTGGCCTCAAATCCATGATGCCTATCTATGGTTACGTCAATCTCTTATTTATCTTTCAGTTTGGCATATCATCATCACCGTTTTTTTTATCCTGTACGTATTCTATTTCCCGCAATGGACTAAGACCCGAAAGCTGACTTGGGCATTTTTAATGGTATTTGCCTCTCCATTAATGGCGCCCCTCTTTTGGTTATATTATTTGAACCCTTTTTTTCGTCAACATAAAAACATTTATTACAAGGAGTCTGCATGAAAAAAATGATTATCCCCGTTCTGGCGGTTGTGATTGTGGTGTTAGCGTTTTTCCTTTATCGTTTAAATCAGGACAAGAAGCAATTAGCGCAGGAAAAACAAACCATTACCGCTTTTTACGATTCAACCATCACCATGGTGAATAGTATCGATGATACCTTGAGTTATGTATTCAATCGCAATCACATGTTGGAACAACTCAATCTGGATTTGGAAAATGGACAAACCGAGGAAAACCAGCGTGAACGAATCAATAATCGCATTAAACAGATGGAATCGATTATTGAGGAAAGCAAAGCCCGCATCAAACTGCTTGAAGAAGAGAGTAAAAATCGCGGGGTAAAGATCAGTTCACTTGATAAAATGATCGTTCAACTTCGTGAAAAAATAATTGGCTATGAAAATCAAATCACCTTTTTACAAGGGACAATCGATAGTCTAAAAACCGATATCTCCAAATTAGGAGAAGTTATTACGGGCCAGCAGCAGGAAATCTCCCAAAAGAACACCGTGATTAAGGATCAGAGCCAAGCTCTCAATACCATCTATTATATTATCAATGTCAAAAAAGAATTAAAGAATATGGGTATTATAGAGGAAAAAGGCGGAATACTGGGAATGCGCAAGGTCGCTAAAATTACCAGTGATCTGGACTTGGCCAAATTTACAAGTTTTGATTTGACGAGCGACTCAATACTGACAATCGATCATCCCAAGAAGAAGGTAAAGATCATGTCACCCCAAAATATAAACGCCTTTACACTTGAAGAGGAACAGGAAGGAATTACGGTACTTAAAGTTGTTAATATTGAAGAGTTCCGTAAAGTTCAATACTTAGTGATTATGATCGATTAAAACCAGATAGTCCAATCAAGATAAAAGAAAACGCTGGAGTTCGGTTGTTGAGACCCAACGACCGAACTTCTGACGAACCAGTTACGAATGGGTTCCCATTCGCACTCAATACCCCAATCCCAATAGCATTGCAAATCACCGGCGAGAAAACGAGCCGATTCGCTATCGAACTCGCGATGTCCCAGGTTAATATCGCCGCCGGTATTGACGAGGGAATCATTTTCGGCTGTAAAATTAGCGCCATGCCGTAAAAATCCCAGCTTAAATTTACAAAACCAACGAGCATCCGGCATCCATTTGATAGTTCCCAGGCTATAATCGCTATTTGGCTGGATATCATTACCCAGGGGATACCTTGAAGTTGAGAAATTACGGTTAGCCAGTCGATGGCTAAAGAAATAGGGAGAAATGCGCAAGTACTCGACCGATAAGCTCAGAGGGGTCCAGCGTTCCATTTCATAGCATATAGCGCCCAGGTGCCACAGGGTTTTATTTCCCCACCAGTCGGTCCCCAGGTAAGAGAAATTCATGTCATCCAACATAAAAACGGCGAAAAATCGCCAATTTCGCCAGCAATTTGTAAAAAAATCCAGAAATAATACCGTATTATCCCGATCACGGTTGTTGTGTTCCGCTGATTTATAAAACTGAAACGGATTCAAATAAGAAAGATCAAGTCCTCGTTCCGCGTAAATGACCATTTCGCCGGCGGCAATTTGCGTGTACCTGCCCAAATTGAATGCGAAGCGATGATAAGCGAAATACTTTTCAGAAATCTGGCGAACTCCACCGCGGATCGAATCGGCTATCATGATCTCTTCCCCCATCAATTTGGCATGAATTGCGGTCATTTCAAGCGGGTCGAGAAGTAATTTCATAAACAACCGATCGCAGGGGGGGTGATTAGTTCCCCAAAGCGGCGTTAATTCACCATACCCCACTTTAAAATGATTACGCCCCAAACTCATATATAACTGCGAATTTTCAAAAACCAGTTCGCCGGCCGTATCGTCCAGATAAGCGCTTTCTTCAGTCTCACTTAATTTATAGGTATAGGAAAATTCACGTTTATGCAAGGCTAACTGTTTATTTGCCAGAACGATTCCATTGTATCCCCGGATTGAAAAAGAAAGATGAAGAGCCGGCATATAGCCCTCGATAGAACCGCCGAAACGGATATAGGGAGCGAGCTGCTCATCCGGGGAAATCCGGCTGATGGTACCGCTATTTCCAAGCAGATGAATGGCCAGAATCCCTTTCTCCGGATGGGACCAATATAGAAACGATTTATTGGATTGTGAAATTAATGAACGCCAGTTTGAAGGAGAGCGAGCGTCGGAAAGCAGTGAATCGGGATTGAATTGTTGGGTAAAAAACCAATATCCGGAGAGTTGCTCACTATTCAGCGCCTCCGTGTTAAGATGCTTAAAAATAGCGCGAAGGTTTTCGTATCCCAGGGGCTGATGAAACGGCGCAACCGGGGCTATATTATGAGACGCTGTTAAGCGTTCAAAGTAAAAGTAGAGTCGTTCATCGCGCCATGAATCAAACGCCGAAAGGTGATTGTAAAAAAAAATCACCCCGAACAGAATGCCATAAAGGGCATCTGTCCGCAATTTAGCGAATCGGTTCCCACTCATTGGAATAGGATCGGTTTCGCAACATGACTGAAAGGGCATTTTTTGTCCATTGCCAGGCGACTTTCCAGTAGCCATAATGGCGATAGCGCCGGGGTGATTCAAAAATTACCAGTTTTTTACAAAAATAGACCGGATAGTGGCGACGAATTCGACGAAAAAGATCAAAATCCTCACCGGCGGCCAGATTATCGTTATAACCACCGACTTCCTCAAAAACCGAGCGGCGGACAATCTGGCATTCTCCCCGTCCCATCCCAACTCCACATCGATTGAGCATATAAAAATATTGATTATAAAAGGCATGGAACAAGGTATCGCTCCATTTCCGTTCATCCGGGAATACTTCTACCCGGCAGGTCATGGCTCCGGAAGGAGATTGATAGAACTCACGATTAAAAACAGTAAAAAAATGATCAACATCGGGCATACGGACATCCGCATTGAGGAAAATAAGAATTTCCCCGCGGGCGGAAGATGCGCCCTGATTGCGCCCTTTGGCAATATTTTGGGAACCCGTATCGCAATCGGAGGAGATAAAACAAGGGAATTCGCGGGCCAAAGTCAACGTATTATCCGTACTCCCCCCATCGGCAATAATCACTTCATACAAATACTTTTTTTGATATTCAATTTGACAAATTTGGTTAAGTAGTCCCGGCAGAAGTTTTTCTTCGTTCAGAGTGGGAATGATGAGACTATAACGCACGGTGAGGGGATTTAATAGCAAAAAAGGGAAAATGCTTTCTTGCGAGTCAAGCGCACCCCTGGCAGGGGCAGATGAATTTTGTTGAACGTGCGTTTGATATAATTCCATACAGGTCCTTTCAAAGGGATAGCTTCCACATCTAAATCCAAGGCCAGATACCAATCGCGGTGACCGCCGCCAGAACCGTCCAAATCACTGACACTTGTTCCCACAGCCACTGTCAGCCAGGGAGGCAAATCATCCTGCCAGCTTGCAGGTAATAACGGGTGGATGCGGGGCGCAATCCAATATTTTTGTCCTTCATAATCATCGCTGACAATTGGTTTATGTCCCCCACCCATATCTTTGCCAAAATTCTTGGGATAATAGCTGATTTTGTACATAAAATACGATAGCGCCGGCGCATAATATTGAACTACGGGTAAAAAAGCGCCCACCGTATTGGCTGTAAAATCCCCCGGGCTAAATCCCCATTGGGGGCCGAATCCGTCTTCAATCTCAATCCAAGTTTCAAAAGCAAAAGCTAATAGCGCCGAGGTCCAAAGAGTGCGGACCGGCGAAACTCCGGCGGCCTCAAACCAACCGCTGCAAATATGTTGAGTCAAATAAGCGGCATACATGTGCCCCAGCTTATCCTGCCAAAGCGCATA
This sequence comes from uncultured bacterium, assembly GCA_964632485.1. Lineage (GTDB taxonomy): Bacteria > JAGOEH01 > JAGOEH01 > JAGOEH01 > JAGOEH01 > CAZWDO01. The sequence continues at coordinate 34,166 of CAZWDO010000017.1, read as the reverse complement.
TTCCCAGTCATTCTGGAAATGGAACGACGTCCGCTGTCCACTCCACCAGGCATCGGCCTGATATATATGGATACCGACTGCGGTCCCAACATAGATACTCCCCAAACCTCCCAATATCTTGTAATTCACCTTACGACGGGGTTCCTCCAAAAAGTTCTCAGATAGATCAAGCGCATAAAGACAATCGCCCACAACACTTAAAATTCCAAGTAAAACAGCGTAAAAAATAATACGCGTCATCGAGCGCCTGCCGCCATTGACCTATTGTTCATTCATTCCTCATTCATTCTCTAAAGTCCTCATTCTGAATTCATCAATATGTTCATAAGCGTAAATATAAAAAAAAACCTCTTAAAGTCAAGGCTTTTCTTTATATTTAGTCTATTCGATTTGAGGATTGTTGTTTCAAGAGACTCGGGATATGGGCGATATTCCTCAATTAATTTACAGTTCATTATCAATAGATTTTGTAGAGGATAAAGCTAAAATTTGCGAAATTCATGATTTTTCTTGCATTTTTAATTAATTTCGCTATATTATGTATCGAGTGAAACCAAACCCCATTAAACCCATATAATCAGGAGATGCTGATGCTGCGAATTATAATCCTGCTAACGCTGGTATCATTAAATTATTACACACTAAAAGCCAACACACTCAGAATACAGGCAACGGGTGACGTAATGCCGCACAGTGATTATCATTCGGAACTACCCGAGGCAGATTTGAGCCATTTGGGGCCTTTGCTGAAAGAAGGCAATCCGCATCTGGTGATGGGGAATCTGGAAGGCCCACTAACATCATCCACCACCTGTTCAAAGAAATTGATTGCCGGAAAAAGTTATGCTTTCCGCATCCCCCCCCGCTATGCCGAGATTCTTAAGACATTGGGATTTAACGTAATGACACTTGCCAACAACCATAGTACCGATTTCGGAGTCAAAGGATTGGAAGAGAGTCGACGATTATTGACGCAGGTTGGCATCTTGCCAATTGGCTCGGGAAAAACGATCGATACAGTGACCATTAACGGCATTCCCCTCAGTTTATTTGGCATCAGTTGGCGGCAGCAACATCTCAGTTATCTTTACGATGAAAACCTGCTATTGGAAATGATTCAGCAAGAAAAGCAAAAAGGACGGGTCGTGATTATCAGCGCGCATGGCGGGGGTGAGGGCAGCAAGGCCCGCTATATTGCCGATGCGAATGAAACGATGGTTGGAGAGAACCGCGGAAATTTTTACCGTTTTTGCCATCGCGCCATCGATTCCGGCGCGGATCTGATTTTAGGACATGGCCCGCATGTAGTACGCGGTATCAAACTCTATAAAAACCGCTTGATCGCCTTTTCACTGGGTAATTTCCTGACGCACGGATCATTCAATACCAGCGGATTCAATCAATATACCCTGATTTTGAACCTCACTATCGACCATGAAGGGAAATTTCAAAATGGAAATATTGTACCGATGAAACAAAAAAAACTGGGAGCGGAAAAAGGAGTCCCGGTATATGACTCAACCTTCTACACGATTGAATTGCTGCAAGAATTGTCAGCTAAAATTCCTGAATCGGGATTAACTATATCCAATCGGGGTGAAATTCTGCCCACACGATAATTCAATTCGTTATAAATGGATATCCTCCAACTCCATCAAAAACATGGTAATATCATCGGAGGGTTGCTCTTTACCCGAAAAAACCGTCACATCTTTACGCAAGCGTTCCAATAAATAATCAGTTTCCAGATTCCTTTTCTTCATTTCCTGCAATGATTGAGTTATTGATTCAAAGAGCCGCTCAGCGCCAAACTGTTCATCGGTTTCACTGCGTTCTGCTTCGATAACACCATCGGTCAACATTAAAATTTTATCAGAAGCCTGCAGATGAATCTGATTAACAGGATATTCGGCATAGGGAAACCAGCCAATAGCAAAATTGGGACTGGAAATATTATTAATTTTAATTCCATCATGGTTGCGAATATGATAAACAGAGTTATGCGCCGCTGATGAGTAAGTAAACACGGACTCTTTAATATTGAAAAATCCGTAACACATCGTGAGATACCAGCGAAAATGTTCATTTTCAAAGCGAGCATCCAGCATTTTCTGGTTCAGGCGTTGCAACACGTCATCGGGATGTTTCAACATTTGCGGAGTATCCTTCAACGTTTCGAAAAAATCACGCACAAAAACAGTGATCAACGCAGAAGAAACGCCATGCCCGCAAACATCCAAAATATAGAAACCAATGTGGTTGTCATCAATCGGGAAAACATCATAGAAATCACCGCTAAGGCTTTCAGAGGGGATTAAACGTCCAAAAAAATTGATGCCGTCAATCAATGGGTAATTTTTTGGCAAGAGGGAGAACTGGAGTTTTTTGGCTAATTCCAAATCGTTCATGATCTTGGTGTTTTGTTCATGTATTCTATTATTCATGACAATTAATTTCTTGTGGGCCTCGTTTTTCAACCGGTACCGGTTGGCGATCAACAATACCAGCCCTGAAATCAACGCTAACAAAATTCCTGCGGTATAAATCATCGATTGGCGCCGGCCCAGCGCCAGGCTTTGGATTAATTTCTCTTTTTTCAATAATTCAATCTCAGCTTCTTTCGTGGCTAATTCCTCGCGATTACTCATTTTAACTAAAATTTCCGAACGCTCAGCCTGATTCAGGGAATCCTTTAAAAGGGAATAGTGTTCCAGAAAATAAAGGGACTGAGCTATATCCTTGCGTTCTTTATAAATTTTTGATAATAAATCATAAGCTGTGAGTAGATACTGACGGTTGGCGTTATCAAACGGCATACGTTGGATTCCGGACTCCAGATATTTCAGGGCTTTATCTTTTTCCCCCATTTGATAATAGGTTTTTCCCACATCAATTTTAAAGATTCGGGTAAACGTATGATGGGGAGCCAATTCTTCCAATTTCATGGCTTTCTTATAGTATTCAAGAGCCTGCTCAAACTCTTCAAGATTATAATAGACCGTACCAATACTATTAATCGTGTTATAGATACCGAACCCATTATGATTTTTCCCCATAAGATCAAGAGCATCAAAAAGATAAGTGAAAGCGCTGTCGGGCTGGTTTATTTCAGAGTATAGCAATCCGAGATTATTTTTAAAAGTGGCGACATCGACCGGGTAATTGGCAGCCTCAAAAGAATTTATGGCTTCCTGATAATATTGCTTGGCAGTAGTAAAGTTTTCAAGCGTATGATAGATGAATCCCATGTTGCCATAGACATCCCCCCTGAGTTTCAATGACAAATCATCCGGGCGATACTTTTGAAAGATTTCATCACATACAGAAATGCCTTCGGCATAGCGTGTTATATTAGAGTAGGCTTCACTTAAATGGAATAAACTATTCAGAATAACGGTTGTATCGCTGATCTCATTCAGAGTTTGCCGATATTCTCGAAGATAGCGGTCAGCATTTAAAGAATCGCCCTGATGCCATGAAATCTGTATGCCCATAATAAGCATCTGCACTAATGTTTTATATTGTCCCGAGTTTCTAAAATATGATAGAGATTCATAGAAATAGGTCAACGATTTATTCATGTCAAAAAAAATGAGATGCCGGGCTAATTCAAATTTCATGCTGGCTTTCAGCAAACTATCGGAACTGTTTAATCCCAATTGTTCATATTGTTTTAGATAAGGAAGACATAAATCAAGTGACCGGGGATCAATATGCATACAACGGGCTATCAAGCTATAAACCCGAACCATGGCCAATGTATCGGGTAGCGATCGCCAGGCTTGAAGGCTTAAGTCCGCGAAATAAATAGCGTTTTTTATATCAAACATATTCGCCAGCGCATTGCTCAAGGATTCCCAGGCGCGAGCCTTATCGGGTAACGATTGAGTGTTCTCGGCGATCTCCAACATTTCATTCGCAGTCTGGTTGGCATCCCAGTACAATTGTCGATCGAAATACAATTGATAGAGATGACCCAAGGCTTGCATACGTAGGGAATCGGTTTGAGCTTGATTTACGGCAAGCTTCAGACTATCCAGCGGTTGCCAGGCAAAACCGACTGAAATCAAACCAAAAAAGAAAACGTAAAAAAACCGCTGCAAAGTCGTCTCCTTGTTTAAATCAAACCGTTACATAGCGCTGAACTGCAAAAAATAAGCGGCCAACGACGCTATCTTACCCGCATCACTTTATGAATTTCCTGCTGAGTAACGCCGGAAATCCGTATAAAATAGATTCCACTGGGTAAATCGCATCCATATTTATCGCGACCTTGCCATATTATACGATGAATTGAGGGGAAAAGTTCCATTTGAATCAGAGTTTCCATTTTTTGTCCTAACATATTATAAATCTCAATTTTTATTGGTTGATGCCGCTTAACCCATAATTCAATTCCTAAATCATGGTTGAACGGATTGGGATAGACACGGCTTACCCAATCGTGGCTTGAATCCGCGTCCATCACCGGCTCATTCACTCCTGTGGGATTAAACGCATAGATTTCCGACCAGGGCGCGCATGTTGAAGGCGTACAGTTCTTAACCTGGTAATAAACAATATGATCTAAAACGTCAGGATTGATAAAGACTCGATGAGTGAAATTAAAATCCTTAAAATCAAGCGTATAAATAAGGCTATCCGGAGAGAATCCCCAGCGCGCATGCCGAGTCGCCGCAGGCCAGGTCTGCCATTCCATTTGCAATGCTGTTTCCCGTAGCGTAACAACCGGCGCCTGAGCAATTGCCGGAGCTCCGCCATTCTGGGCGTCCAGGATAACAGACGGGATATTGTATGATGTCCGGTTTCCTTCCTGATCAATTAATTCGAGGTTCAAGCGATAAGTGAGTCCGCTTCCCAGGCCTTCTAAAAATAAAATACGCTCCATGCTGAAATACTGATCATCCCGGTAATAGCGGATGAGTTGTTCCTGTTGGTAGAGGCTCAGCCGGAAATAAACCGGCTCATTACAACCCCAGGCAAGTCCCAGACGATTGAGATAGCGCCAAAATATCAAGGGAGGCAGAGTAAACTGCGGTGGGGCTGAATCCGCTTCATTTATCGTTGCAAAACCAGTGGCGGGGACTGATTCCCCGGTCTTAGCCAATACAGCATCTGCAGGATAGAGCGCTTGATTGTCGTTAATGTCGCTCATCAGTATTTTATAATAATATTGTTGTCCGGAAGCTAAATTATCGATGTAAAACAGATGGCGGTATAAATAGGTTTGCCCTGCCTGAGCGCTGATCAATTGGTTGGGATCGGCGCCATAATGAAGAGTTGTCCGAACCGGTTCGTTAAACTCAGCAATCAGCGCACAGGAATTACGGCGGGGATGGATTTCCATTGAAATGAGAAATGGGGTATGGAAATCCGGCGCGGCATTCTGCGCAATAGAGAATGAATCCAATGTTGAATAAATACTCTGAAACTGATTTTCGGCCATAACTTTAAAATAGTATTTGCCGGTTGCGGGCGAACGGATAATCGTCGAATGTCGCCAGTCATTCTCGTCCAATACAATGGAAGAATTCAACTGAGTCGGTGAACTGCCATAATACAAACGCGCTGTGCCGGGCTGATTGGTTTGCCAATAAAACCATACATTACGTCCAAAAAGCTGACTCTGGGGTTGATTCCAGAAATAAAGGGGATAGTTCTCCGCTGGATTTTGAACCGTGACCCATAGGGTATCCGCTTTAAATTCCACTCCGTCCAACTCGTACCAGTGAAGAATACGGAATATGCCCTCCACTGAGAAAAGATGTGTCGGATTCAATAGTTCACTGGAACTGCCATCCCCAAAATCCCAACGATAGCTCACCCCTTCCAGACTCATTTCCAAACCTTCGAATTGAATAGTTGTACCGACAACGATTGTTGTATCGGCAGATGGACGGATGATTTTAGAAATAGGATGACTCAGGCGACTAATCGAAAAAAGCGCTGATTGAGCCAGAGTGGCGGGATAACGGACGGATTGCGCCCGGAAGCAAGCCTGGGCGGTGATGGTATCCGGGAGGGTATAAATATAGAATCCCGTAGCGGCATTTTTATTCGACACGATGTTTTGCCACTGATAGCCGCCATCAGCCGAAAAATAGAGATTCAGTAGTTCAATCACCGGCGATGCCTGCCAGGCTACTCTGATCGTATCTCCGCTTGAATATGCCCCGCCGAGAGGAGCCGTAAATTGAATCAATTTGCGCGCGATTTGGAACGTTTCATCAGAAATATCCCATACCGATTGATCATCGGCCTGAATGACCTTGACCCGGCATTCTGCGGCATCTATATCCGGAACATTCCAACTATACCGCCCTATATTGGACACATTTTGATGAATCCACTGGTACTGCTGCCCGTTATCGATAGAAAAAGCCAGATGAACCCGCTCAATAGCGCCTTGAGATACCCAGCGGATCGTATCCGGTTCGCCTCCGGCTAATATTTCGCCCCCATTGGGTTCAATGAGCGTTAAATTTTGTCCGTCGCGGATACTGAACCACCCATCACTTTCATCGATGATGGATGGATTGGGATTATAAACACCGCGAATCCGACATTGATTGGAAACCAATGATGGTACCAGCCAGGTAAAGCTGAATGTATCAATCACGGATAATTTGCTTAACTGATTGATGGTCAGGGGAACCCATGATTCTCCCCCATTTCCGGTAAGAAAGAATGAAAAATCGCGCTGCAAACCGACGCAATGAAGTTTGATTGTTTGCGACGAAGCGGTATTATAGAGATCGCCATTCACAGGCTGGATCAACTCGAACCAATTAGCGCGAACAGCAAACAGCCCACTGTACCCGTAAACATCCAATTCATTATGTTTCCAAATTTTGAGCATGCATTCATCGCTATTGACCCCGGGAACAGTCCACTCATAGTGTCCGCTGTTTGGATAACCATCAATAATTGTCAGAAAATGGGCGCCATGATCCACGGAATACGCGATTCCGACCGAATCGATCTGGGGTGAATTAGATTGCCAGTAAATCTGATATGAGGAACCTCCGGCAATAATTTCGCCTTCTTCCGGGCTCATAATTTCCAATCGGTATTGCGTAACAAATTGCCAGAGGGAACTGACTGTGTTGGCAGTCGCTGTTTTAGCAACCACTTGCCAAAAATAAGTGGAACCGTACTGTAAATTAGACAACTCGTAGCGGGATTGAGTCAGATTAGTGGCCAGCAGCGGCGGGGGATTTTCTGAACCAAAATACAAATCATATAAAATCGCATCGCCTTCAGGGTCTTCCGCCAGCCAGTCCAGAATCGGCAATAGAGAGACACTCCGCGCCTGATCCGCAGGAATGGGAGCAGTATTAAATGAAGGCGGATCATCTACCGCCAGGATTGTGATGGTCAATTGACTTGTGTCGGAGGAAGCGACACCGCCGTTCAGCGTACCCCCATCGTCATTTAGGACGATCTGCCAGGTCGCGCTTCCCGACTGATTGAGCGCGGGATTAAAACTCAACGTACCCGTTTCATCGATAAAGGGTTCCTGGGAAAACAAGTCCCCGCCATCGCCCAGCAGTTCAAAACTAATGGATTGACTGGCCTCATTGGCCGCGCCGGAGGAGATTGCTGTTGCCCAATCAGCAATCATTTGAACCCCGCAATCCTCTATCCTTAGGATTGAATCACCTGCTGTAAAAAGAGGTTTATCATTGACGGCATATATCATGATTACAATTTTAGCTGTTTTAGAATTAGAAACGCCGTCATTCACCTGAAAATAAACGCTGTCTTCTCCATTGGCATTAAATTGAGGAGTATAAACGAATTGGGGTTGAGTGGAATCCGTGATTGTAAACGTACCTTTGGCGCCATTGATAGCGACACGATAGAAAAGAGGCTGATTTTCCTCATCACCGGCAATCAATACGCCGTTGTAGAGATGGTCTTCCAGCAACGTCACGGTCATATTATCGGCCCAGGGAGGATCATGGACCGCGTAAATTCTTACATTGAGTTGAGTGGCAGCTATGGCAGCCCCCGCCCCGTCACGAAGTGTAAATGTAAACTGATCCGCCAAAACCGCTTGTTGGATATGGACGTATTCCACGGCTCCGCTATTGAGCTGGGCTTGAGTAAAGGTCCCATTCAGAGTCAATGCCTGCCCGTTCACCCAAATCTGGCCGGCGGTCGGCAATGTTGATATCGTATAGGTTAGCTGCGCGGCAGTATGATCCACATCGTCCGACCGCAACAATGTTTGATTGATCGTTGCCGTATCTCCTTCATTCATAAACAAGGTATCATTGGTGATCAATACCGGAAGATCGTTCACCGGCATAATTACCAGGGAAAAAGCGGTGGAAGCCATCGTTCCGCCATCGCCGTCATTAACGGTAAAACGAAAGGTATCGCCGAGAGTTTCACTACCGTCATGCTGATAAGAGACTCCCCCACTGTTAATATTGTTTTGCGTAAATTGCTGACCCACCCCCAACGCCGCGGCATTCAGACGGAGCTCGCCATAATCAGGCGATTCAGCCAGAGTAAACTGAATCTGATTGGCCGCGCTTTCTTCATCGATTACTTCCAGATCGGCCTGTGTCAGGGTTCCGCTACCCCCTTCACTGACAATCAGGGTATCCAGCGCAGCCAGGACCGGCAGATCATTGCGCAGATTGATGAGAAAATCAAATTGCGCGGCTGGAAGCGTTACGACGCCATCGGAAACGGTGAATTGAAAAAAATCGGTAATGGTTTCTGTTCCGTCATGGTAATAATGGATACGGGAAAAATTGATATCTTCCTGGGTAAAAGAGTCGCCCGCTCCCAGAGTATCGTTCACAGCGGCCCGCGCTAAATGACCAGAATTTCCGCCATTGACGAGGGAGATTGCAGAAGGCGAGCTTTTTAACAAAATTCCGTGGGTGACCGCTGTTGCGAGTGAATAAATCAGGTGGGCTGAATCGGTATCGATATCGGTACAAAGAAGCTGTCCATTCGTAATGATACCCATTTCGCCTTCATCGAGCGTCAAAGGCAGATTGATAGCCAGCGCGGGACCGTCGTTTTGTCCATTTACCGTCATAGAAATCAGATCCTGATCGGTTTTCACGCCGCCGCTGCCTGTATTCCCCTGATCGCTGGCCAGCAATGTAAGGGTCGCCGAACCGTAAAAATCGGGCGTGGGAACAAAAACCAGGCCATCCAGCGCCAGATTGGCATTGACTAAAGTAGCAGTAAAAGTCATTGTAGCATCAGCCGCGCCATCGCCGACAGTGAATGCCAACCCGGCAATTCCGCTTAAAGTGAGCGTTCCATTGACGGCTGTTAAAGTTATCTGCATATCACCGGCTGCCGCGTCGATATCGCTGACGCTGATCAGATTACTGTTTGCCGCATTAAAAGTTAACGATGCATCCTCGTTGACGGATTGAGTTCCCGGCGCGCTGTTAATCGGAGCATCATTAACAGCGGTGACGGTAATGGCCACATTATCGACATCGGTCAAAGCGCCCCCGACGCCGGTATTGCCCTGGTCATCGGTGGAAATTTGTAAATTAGCCGCGCCGTTATATTCGGCAGTCGGGGTAAAAACAAGTCCATTGATGGCTGTGTTAATATTGGCCAAAGTTCCGGTAAAAGTCATCGCGGCGTCGGCTGAGCCATCGCCGACGGTAAAGGTCAAGCCGCTAACGCCATTTAAGGTCAAGACACCGTTTGTGGCCGTCAACGCAAGTTGTGCCGGGTTACTCCCCGCGTCATCCGTAATATAAATCGTATTGCCGACTGCCGAAGAAAAAGTTAACGGTGTATCTTCGTCAGTAACCTGCGCGGCGGGAATATTGTTCACCGGGGCATCATTCTGGGCATTGACGGTGATGGATATGATATCCTGATCTGTCTTAGCGCCATCGGGTCCGGTATTGCCCTGATCATTCGTCAAAATAGTAAGCGTGGCGCCGCCGTTAAAATTAGTGGCAGGGGCAAAGATCAATCCATCCAGCGAGGTGTTAATATTGGCTAATGTCCCGGTAAAAGTCATCAACACATCATCAGCGCCATCGCCGGTCGTGAAGGCCAGTCCCACAATCCCGCTTAAAGTAACAGTTCCGCTACCGCCTGTCAGGGTTATCTGCAGATTGCCCGCGGCGACATCTGCATCGCTGATGCTGATCAGATTACCGTTACCTGCGTTGAACGTCAACGGGACATCTTCATTCGTTGTTTGAACGCCCGGGACGCTATTCACGGGAGGATCATTAACGGTTGTAACGGTAATGACAATATTGTCAATATCAGCCTGAGCTCCTCCTGCGCCGGTATTACCCTGGTCATTGCTATTAATCTGAAGATTAGCGGCGCCGCTGAATTGAGAAGTGGGGGTAAAGGTCATACCTGCCAGCGCCGTATTGACATTGGCCTGGGTAGCGGTGAAGGTCATCGTGGCATCGTCGGCGCCGTCGCCGACGGTAAATGCCAGTCCGCCAATCCCGCTTAAAGAGAGTGTTCCATTGGTAGCGGTCAAAACAATTTGCAGATCGGCGGCGGCAATATCGATATCACTGACGCTGATCAGATTCCCGTTGGCCACATTGAACGTCAAAACGGCATCTTCGTCGATAACCTGGGCGGCGGGGACGCTATTAATCGGAGCATCATTCAGAGAAGCCACATTAATGACAATATTATCGACATCGCTTTGGGCGCCGCCACTACCGGTATTGCCCTGGTCATTGGTAGTAATCTGCAAACCAGCGACACCATTAAAATTGCTGGTGGGGGTGAAAATCAACCCGTCGAGGGCGATATTGATAGCAGCCAGAGCGCCAGTGAAGGTCATAGCGGCATCGGCGGCGCCGTCTCCGGCGGAAAAAATCAATCCGGCGATCCCGCTCAGCGTAACAGTTCCGTTAGAAGCGGTAAGATTCATCAGCAACACTCCGGCGCCGGCATCGCCATCGGCGATGCTGATCAAATTGCCATTGCCTGCATTGAAGGTTAACGGCGCGTCTTCGTTTATATTTTGGGCGCCCGGAACACTATTGACCGGCGCGTCATTGACAGCGGAAATTGTAATTGCAATATTATCCAGATCGCTTTGCGCCCCGCCCAGACCGCTATTACCCTGGTCATCGGTATTGATTTGTATGCTGCCTGCGCCGCTGAAAGCGGGCGTGGGAGTAAAAATCAGACCATCCAGCGCCGTATTAATGGCGGCCAGAGGGCCCGTAAAGGTCATGGCGGCATCGGCGGCGCCGTCGCCCACCGTAAACGCCAATCCAGCGATTCCACTCAGGGTGATCACACCGTTTGCCCCGGACAAAACCACCTGCAAATCGCCACCACCCGCGTCATCGTCGCTGATGCTGATCAGATTGCTGTTCGCCACATTGAAGGTTAATGGAGTATCCTCGGCAGTTGTTTGCGCTCCTGGCACGCTATTGACCGGCGCATCGTTAGCCAAAGTGACCGTAATAGCGAAAACCGTTGCGCCAATCGATCCTCCGGCACCGTCGCTCACGGTAAAAGTGAATTGATCGTTTGCGACTTCATCGCCATTATTGACAAAAGTGACACGGCTATTATCGATATCGTCCTGGGTAAAACTACCGCCAATTCCCAATCCCGCGCCGTTATTCCGTACCTGCCCGTGAGTGGGAAGCGCGGATAGAGTATAGGCAATCTGCGCCGCCGTATTATCCACATCGGTTACCTGCAGCAAAGCCTGGGTAATCGTTCCGGTGGCAGATTCACCCACAGTCAGGCCGAGATTCGTGACCAGAACAGGGGCGTCATTCACATTCTGGACATTAATCGTAATCTGATCATCATCCTGTTGCGCGGGGGCGGGAGTGTTGCCCTGATCATTGGTGGAGAGTGTTAGGGTGGCCGCGCCAAAATAATTCAGAGTGGGGGTATAAGAAATCCCATCTAACGCGGTGTTAATAGCGGCAATCGTCCCGGTGAAGGTCATCGCGGCATCAGCGGCGCCGTCCCCCACCGTAAACGCCAGCCCGACAATTCCACTGAGAGTTAAAGTCCCGTTAGTGGCCGAGATGGAGGTTTGGACGGCTGCTCCGCCGGCATCCGCATCGCTGACCGAAATCAGATTACTATTGGCGGCATTGAAGGTTAGAGTGGCTTCTTCATTCATCGATTGCGCGCCCGGGATAGAATGAACGGGGGGATCATTGACTGCATTCACCGTAATGGATTGAGAAGTGACAGAATTGGCGCTGAATGGCGTAATTCCACTCGTTCCGACAACAGTAATATCGACCGCGCCTCCATTGACGCCGGCGCCGGTCTGGTCCCAGGCGCGAAATGTAATATTACCCGTGACCGCGCCATTATAATTATTGTCCGGATAAAAGCGGATACGGGTCAGGACATCATCCGCCAACAATCGGGCATTATTAGCGGCCGGCGCCGAAACGCTGAAATTTGTCCAGGCGCTGCCCCCGTTGATTGTCCATTGCCATTGACCATTGGTATTAGTAACCGCGACAACGGCGATTCCTTCCACCGCGCCGGGATCGACATCTGTAATTTGCGGGGCATCAAGTCCGGCAATAATCTGCGCGACGGTGTTACCAATTTGCGCTGCATCATCTTCGTCGATAGCGGTCCATGCCGGTTGGCCTGTATTAGTCAGAACCGGAGCATCGTTTTCATTGATGACCGTAATTGTGCCCGTCTCAAAATCTGAGCTGTAAGCCGTTGTCCCGCCATTTGTCGAGACATCGGTCTTTTCACCGTTTTCCCCCTGGGTTAAATCCCAGGCGCGAAATAAAAAAGTCGCTGAACCGGTCCAATCTGCGTCACTCGGCTGGAAGCGCAAGCGGGTTTGAGTATCAGCCGACAGTAATAAAGCGCTACCGGCCGCGACGGGGGCAACCGCGGTCCAACTGCCGCCGTCATTCAATGAATAGGACCAGGCGCCATTGACTTCATCGACGCTGTAAACGGCAATGCCCTCATCATCGCCATTGGCGTCGGTGATCATATTGATGGGATCAATGCTGGAAATAAAACTCGATATTTTTGTTCCGGTATTATTTCCCACAAGAATTCCCTCGGCAATCGAACTTAACTTTGGACTGCCACCGGTATTAAGTACCGGCGCGCTGTTGCTGTATAGAAACTGAACGGCCAGATTATTGCTGAGGACGGCAGTCGAATTGTAAGATACCTGTTGAATCATGTTACCGGCTCGTTTTAAACCCACTGTGGCGCTGTTGCCATAATCATAGGCCACATTACTGAAATCCACATCCAGGTACTGAAAGAGAATATTTGAGGAATTTTCCGTGAAAACCACCTGGAAATCGCCGACTCCCGCTGCCTGAAAACGGGAGTATCCTTCCCAGGAAATGACGAATTGGCGGTTCGGCGCTACCCCGGTTGATTGGTAATAAACATTGCCCGGCGCGTCATCCATATCATCCCAGAAAACCGCAACCAAATTATCCGGTGTTAATGCATTGGAGAGTTCCAAATTTGCAAATTCAATATTTCCGGCTACCGCATCAAAAAGAATCGCCCCATTATTGCCGACCCTCAATTGGGTGGCAGTATTGCCCCATAAAGGAACCGCGAAAGGAGCCACAATATTGACAGCATTGTCATCGGCAATATTCAGGGGGGTTCCGGTCGCCGAGATATCGATCCAACTAAAAGCCGGACCGCCCGGATCACCGGTTTTTAATATAGTATAACCTGCTTTTATAAATGATGGTATTAAGATTAGAATCAAACATAAAATTTTCAAACGCACAAAAAAAGCCTCCTGCAATCATGGAATTCAATGTCTCTTATAATATCGGCAAAATTCAGCCGATTCTTTAAAACAAATAGCAAAAATTCCTCAAGACGGAATCAATTGCATCTTTAATTTCAATATAAATGATTCAGCGCCGAATGTCAAGCCATAAGAACATATTAAAAATGAAATAGCAGTATGGGGTTTAATAGATAATTACAGATTATTGAACTTTACAGTAAACCAGGCTCTAATTGTAAGGGGACACAAGCGAACACAGTTACAGAGAATATACTATAATACGATATTTTTCCTTGACATTTAGCGTATCATCCCGTATATTCAATTAAATTGAGGAATAAAACCTGGAAGCTTCAAAGATGACCGGGTTGCGTATTTATGCTCATATCCAGGCGCAAGAGTAATTGTTGAAGGAAGGAAATAAAATGAGTGAATTTTTTATGCCTGTCCGTTATTTTTTTGGAAAAAATTGTTTACAAAAGTATTCAAAAGCGCTGGCCCAATGGGGTTCTCCCTTGTTGATAATTACCGGAAAGAGTTCCCGCATAAACGGTTCTCTTGATCAATTGATCGCAGAACTAAATCAGCATGGAATCATCCATCAGGTTGTCGATACATTGAGTCCCAATCCGCGCACCGATGAATTAAGCTCAATCGGGGAAACTCACCGGGGAGAAAATTATAAAGCCATTATCGGACTGGGTGGCGGCAGTTATATCGACGCAGCCAAGGCATTGGCGCTCATGTTAGCCACGGGAATTCCCGCGGAATCTCTTTTTGACGCAGCCCAACGAATTCGCGCCCTGCCGATTATCGCCATTCCCACTACTTCCGGTACCGGTTCGGAAGTCACCCAGTATTGCGTGCTGAATGACGTAACTCACCATCGTAAAAGCGGTTTCGGAGATGCGCTTCTTTTTCCCAAACTATCCTTTTTAGATCCATCATTTACAGTGACGTTGCCGTTAGAAGTAACACGGGATACTACCCTGGACGCCCTGAGCCATCTACTCGAGGGGATTTATTCGCAAAACCGGAATCTCACCATTTATCCGTTGATTATCGACGGCATCCGCAGAATTAAAGAAAATCTGCCGGAATGCGAAGCGGACAGCCAGGCATGGAGCGTTCGCGAATCCCTCATGCAGGCATCTCTTTACGGCGGAATTACCATCGCTCAAAGTTCTACCACACTTCAGCATTCCATCGGATATCCCCTCACATATCATCTGGGTGTTCCTCATGGCCGGGCCAATGCCATGGTGATGCCGTTGATTATCGAATTTTATAGCCCGGCGATCCTACCATTGTTACTGGAAATATTGCAAGCCGCCGGATTTCATTCCCTGCATAATTTTTATTACTGGCTGGAAAAACGCGACATCAATTTCCAGTGTCCCGGGCTGAATCGTTTAAACCTGGAAGAGCTTGTGGAAACAACCTTTCTGGCCCGCAATACGTTCTTATCCCCGGTTCCGGTCACCAAAAAGAACCTGCTCGTTCTCTATCAAAAACTGGCGGGCAGGGATACTTGAAAAACAAAGCGCAGGCATTGCTTAACCCAAATCTCTGAAAAGGTGTATTATTATTAAAATGCTATACGACTGGAAAAAGCGCTTTTAAAACGCTTTTAAAGCGCTAAAACCCGCTAACGATCACAACCAACCGCCAACAAGGAGTAAAAACATGCGTCATCTCGTTCTAACTGCTATTATGCTATTCTTGCTGAGCGCGCTCAATGCTCAGGACCTGATTAAACTGCCCGCGCCCGATACCACGGGTGGCAAACCGCTCATGCAAGCCTTAAAAGAGCGGCAATCGCAACGGTCTTTTAGTGAGAAGGAATTGCCTACCCAGCTTATTTCAAATCTACTTTGGGCCGCGGCTGGTATTAACCGACCCAACGGCAAACGTACGGCGCCCACGGCCAGTAACAAAATGGAAATCGACATTTATGCAGCCACCGCCAATGGTCTTTATCTTTATGACGCCGTTAACCACCAGTTACAGCCCGTTATGACCGAGGATATCCGTCCTTCCACCGGCAAACAGGATTTTGTGAAGACGGCGCCGATCGTCCTGGTGTATGTCGCCGATTATGCGCGCATGAATAAAGATGAAAAAGTGAATGATTTCTATTCAGCCACGGATGTCGGCTTTGTCAGTCAAAATGTCTATCTCTTTTCGGCATCCGAAAATCTGGCCACTGTCGTTTTGGGCTGGGTGGACAAACCAGCGCTGGCAGGGACAATGAAACTGAAAACCACTCAGAAAGTCCTTCTGACTCAACCCGTTGGTTATCCTGCGCAATAGAACTGCCCAGAAGGGGCGAAACCGTTCATACAGTTTCGCCCATCATTTTCATTAATAATTCATTTGCCAGCGTATGCTGAAGTTGCGTCCCGCTTCGGCGGTGATCATACTGCGATTGGTGGAAAGATGATTGCGGTACGATTCATCAAAAATATTCTCCACACCCAATGTCCAGCTATGTCCAATGCCCAGAAACAAAATAGTATCACTGACCCACCAGGTATCTAATAGAGAGTACCCGGCCGTTTCAATCTCGCCTTCGGCGATCCGGTCCTGTTTGGCAAACCACGTCAATTGCGTATGCCATTCCAGTAAAGGAAAGATCTGCCATCGCAGACTCATGCGGCTATTTAAAGGCGCAATGGCCGGCAAAGGAGTATTATTCATTCGGTCCTCGCCCTTCACATAAGCGAGATTTACGCCGATTTCCAGAGGTTTCAGCGCCTGCCAACGCAGTGAACCATCGAATCCCCAAAGCCGGGCTTCACCGATATTTGTTTTGAACAAGGCGTTACGGCCTTCATATACACCGGGCATTTCCACAACCAAATCTTGCAGGTCGTTTAAAAAAAAGTGGCCGTTCACTTCCAATTTAGGTCCGAACCAACTCATTCCCCAATCATAGAATCGGCTATATTCGGGCTCCAGATCGGGATTTCCGACTTTGACCAGCGATCCCAGATCGATAAACTGGTAGCGTTCTTCCAGATAGGGCGAACGAAATGAACGGGCAGCAGTCATTGACAGCGCAAGTTTCTGCCATTGATAGCGTAAACTCAAATTTGCGCTCCAGGAATGGTTGAACGATTTTTCGGCAGCCCAGAGCGTATATTGTCCAGCCGGCTGATCATTTCGAACCCCATTGACGATTTCATAAAGCGGGTTGAGGGCTGGCTCATTTTCAGTCAGAATTGCATCCCAACGCCCGCCGACCAACACCGATATTGAAGCGGGAATTAGTTGCCACTCATCCTGCGCAAAAAAACCATGGTTACGGTAGTATGAATCCGGCATGGGTAGTTCACCGATAATCTTGGAAGTAGTCTTGACAACCGCCCCCTGTGAATCCAGGAGATCAATTTGTTGTTCCTTAGCGCGATACCCCTTATAATCCTTTTGCCAAAAATCATACCCGACCACGAAATAGTGCCGGGAATGCGGCAAAAATTCCGACTGCATTTGAAGTCCGTTTAACAGATGCTCAGCGCCGGGCCGCACCGAAAGAACCGAAACCCGACTCGCGGGTTTATCGGCAGTGGCCGGAATATTTTTTACAGTATGCGGAATATTTTCTACATTGCGTTCAATAGTCTGTCGGTACACCTTCATGGCGACTTTCGGCCAGAATGAAAACAAAGAATGTATTTCATATTCCAGGCTATACAATTGCCGGTCTTCGGCTGGATAGCGCACGTCCGCTTCACTTGGAAATAAAGGATACCCGCCGGGGATACCCACATCCCAGGCATGAAACTTCTGATAATTAAATTTTAGCTGTTGATGCGCGCCTGGGATAAAGCCGGAGCGGAAACTGATATTATTATCATTAAACTGACTATTCGTTAACACTCCCTCCGGAGTATGAATATTATCCGCATTGCGGGCGGCGAGACTCAAACGGGCGTACCAGCGCTGGTGCCCGGCGCTGAAATTCAAATGAGAACCCCAAAGATTATTTACACTTCCGTACTGCGCCCCCCAATTGCCGCGGACATAAAAAGCGGGTGAAAAAAATGCGTCGCGCGTAATAATATTAATAACGCCGCCAATAGCGCCACTACCGTAAAGCGCGGAACTTCCTCCACGGATGACTTCAATTCGTTCGACATCGTTCAAATCGATCATGGAAAGACCCGCCGCCAGGTCTTCGGCCGTATCGATCCGATACCCGTCCACCAGAGTCACTAATTTTTCACGGCTCAATCCGCGAACCGCTACCCGCGTTCCCCAGGCGCCGTCCCGGCCCAAATCGATCCCCGCTTCGCCAGCCAACGCATCCGCCGGCGTCAATGGCGCAGTTTCAACCAGTTGCTTCCGATCGATAACCGTTACCGGTTGGCTCACCTCATCCAGCGATTTGGCATAACGGGTCGCGGTAACAACTACCCTATCCCCTTCAATATCACGAGGAGTCAATACCGCTATAACCTCAAGCGAAGCGTTTAAATCTTCAATGCTGAACGTTTTCTCAAAAATCTGGTATCCCATATAACGGACCTGCAGAGTAATTTCTCCGGAGAGGAGATTTTTAAATACAAAATTCCCTTGCCGGTCGGAAACAATCCCCTGGTTCTGCGGCAAAAGCAAAATATTCGCATAAGCCAGTCCCTGGCCGGTAGCCTGATCACGGACAATTCCGGTTAAAACTGCAGCTTGTAAAATGCCACATGCAGTTATCAACGATAAAATGATCTGTATTAATTTCACAGTGATCTCCTTTTTTAGTGTAGCCATTCCTCAAACTGACGAGCAACTATCATTGACTTGTTTAGAAAGCAGGCTCTTGGCTTCGACACCGGACAATTGGCCCAATCGGCCGCAAATAGCGCCAAAGTCATCAGTTGAACCTTCGAAAATGATGGCAATAAGGTGTAAATCAGAATGGGCTTCCAGGCGGGGTAATCCCAATCGGCCCCGAATACAGGAACCAAATTCACTGAGGATGGTATTGACCTGGTTAACGCTGTCCAATGCTTGGATGAAAATACCCAAAACCCCGATACGTCGCGTTTTTGTCGGAGATCGCGAGCTCTCAAAACTATTCATAATTGCCTCCTTTGGTCAGGTTTTAAACCCTTCCATCAGATTGTTAATGTGATTACCTTCAGAACCTGTTTCAAAAAATTCCCATAATCGGGATTCATTTTAACATGTCCTTTCCACATATTTAGTATAAGCAATATAGTTCATATTGTCAAGGAAAAAAATAAAAAAATTATCTTGACATCAAATTTAGATTGATTATACTATAAGATAATGGTGAAAATAAAAGATTTAAAACCAAACCTGTTTTTTCTCGTTTATATCCTGCTAATCTCAATAAATACTCGCGTCAACGCCTTTGAATGGCGGGGTAAATTAGTGGATGCAAATGAGGAATCGATTCCTTATGCCAATATTATAATCCTTGAAAACCGGCAGGGGACGATTACCGATATTGAAGGAAATTTCCATTTTGAATTGCCGAAGGGGCGTTACACAATTTTGATCACCCATATCGGCTATGAGAGTTTTCAGGAACGGATTAACTGGACCACGGATACAACATTGAACAAAACCTATCGGTTGGTGGATAAAACCATTCAAATTGGTGGAATAATGGTTACCGCGCCGGATCGCTTCATTCCACCTGACGGGCAGACCAAAACATCGATCAGTTCAGGGGAAATAGAGCATATCCAGGCGACCAGCCTGAGCGATATATTATTGTTGCAACCCGGGCAAGCCCCGCGGAATCCCACCATGAGCGCCCCCGAAAAAGCCACAATTCGCGGGGGGCAATCACTGGGCGCCCAACTCCTGTTGGATGGAGTGGAGCTATCTAATACCGCCAACATGCAAGTGGGGATCGGATATTCCAGCGCTAATACCGGCTATGATTTGCGCGCGATACCGGCAGAGAACATCGAATCGGTGGAAATCATCCGCGGAGTACCTTCTGCGCGTTACGGGAATCTGGCGGACGGCGCGGTGAAAGTAACAACTAAAAACCGGAACGAACCCTTACGGATCAAATTTAAGTACAATCCCCACCTTTATGAATCAAACATCAGCCTGGGTCGTATATTCAATCAATGGACCATCAGTACGAATGCTAATATTGCCCTGAGCGAACGGGACATCCGCATTCCGGGCGATGGTTATACCCGTCTGGCCTGGCAGATTTCCGCCCGACGGGAGACAGTGACGCGCAAATGGTTTCATAGCATTCTCATTACTCGCTCATTTGATGAAAGCAAGGAAAAACCAGAGTTGGTCGATCGCGCGGCCTGGTATAATCGCGACCTGATGGCGCGGTATTCCCATACCCATGAATTACGGCTGACCTCCCAATTTAAACTAAGCAATTCATTTGCCCTGACGTGGACCCATCAGAATTCCTTTTCACAGGGAATTGTTGCCCGGGACAATACAATCGTCAGCGATCGGATTACAGAAGGTTCGCAGGAAGGAGTGATTGTTTTCGGTTCCTATCTCGGCAAAAAACAAATTAAAGGAGAGGTGTTCAATTTTGCAGTTCATTTGAGCAATGAATGGCAGCAGCCGAACTGGTTCTGGCACCATACCATCATCAGCGGTATCGATTATCAGCTTGATGCGAACTATGGTAAAGGCGTACTCTTCGATCCCCTCTACCCGCCAACAGTGGGACTACAATCGGCCCGCCCCCGTTCTTACGACCATTTACCAGCGTATCATCAAGTAGCATTCTACGTTGAAGATAAAATCAATGGCCGGTTAGGCCTGCCCTTTACCCTCCAAATCGGCATTCGCTACGATGCCTTCCGTCCCGAGAAATGGAATGGCTTGCGAGGATTGACCGCCAGCCAGGGCGCTTTCCTGCAGCCGCGCAGTAATCTGTCCATATCTCTGAGCGAACAGAGTCAGCTCCGTTTCGGATTCGGCCAAACCGCAAAATCTCCCCCGCTGGGACTCATTTATCCCGGCAATAAATATATCGATATGAGCGATACCGTCGCCGTAGTCGATCCCGCTCATCCGGATAAAAATTTCTCGATCATTACTACCAATATTTTCAACCAGGACACCCCCCATTTGAAAGCTTACCGCGAAAACAAATGGGAAATGAGCTGGGATCAGGAACTGGGACCCACCGGATTTACCTTGACCGCGTTTCTGGCTCAGACGTTTGATGAGTTTCGCAGTCTGACAACGCCGGTTGTTATCCATAAACGCAGTTTTCCCGATTGGCCGGACCAGTCCACCGCTTTTGTAAAAGATACTGTTTTTCTCTATGATTATTCGAGCTATTTCAACGACGGGGAAAAAACCTCGCGGGGTCTCGAGTTCACATTCAGAACCCGACGTCTGCCGCGGATTCATACCATTTTTCGTGTCGATGCGGCATATTCCTATTATTACTATCAAAACAATCTTAATTATTATTCCTCATTTCCAATAAATCTCTCTTTGGAAAACCAGCCAGTGAGGGCCTTATACAAAAGCAATCCCCCCTACTCCCATAATCTGCAAATTGATTATCGCTGCGATATTCAGTTCGCGCGCTTAGGCATCTGGGTCACCCTCCATGCCATGCAGGATATTCTTTCCATCTCAGGTTACAAAAACATGACCGATATCTACCCCAAAGGTTATTTGACTCAGGATGGACGATTAGTAGCAATCCCCCCAGAGGACCAAACATCCGACGAGTATCAAATGCTAAGAGAATCCCTCCAGCCCTATGAACTGAATGAGGAGGATATGCCTAACTTGTGGTTGTTCAATATTAATGTCAGCAAATCGTTATGGAAAGGCGCCGAACTTTCCTTTTTCGTCAATAACCTATTCAACCATCGGCCATATTATATGCAAAAAAGATCATCCCCCAAAAATCCGGTTTATACGCGCCGCAATCCGGAACTTTTTTATGGTTTACAACTGAGCGCTCAAATTAATCCTTAAATGAAAGGATAGGATATGCAAAGAAAGCTAAAATTTAATGATCGTTACGAATTTCGTCCGGGATTCCAGGCAAAATATTACCTTTCCGGCTATTTTAGAAATGCCGCGCTATGGCTGATTTTAGTCGCGCCAGCCCTGTTCAGCGGATGCAGCAACAGTTCTTCCCGCGATAAAATTGTTCAAATATATCTTAAAGACGTATCGGGATATATGCAAACCCTGTACAGCATGGCAGGAGTTCCCGACGCCCAGGTATCTCTTAAAGGGAAAACCCTGGGGTTGGAATACAATTTTATATCCGATTCAACCGGGAATATTGAGCTTTCAAAGATTAAAGCCGATGATTACTATATCAGCGCGATCCGCGCCATGAGTTCACAGGAGATGGCGCAAATTACCGGTTCACCCGTGGATGGCATCCAACTAAAGAATGTAAGCCAGGGACTGCTTTCAATTTCCGGCGAACGCGATACGATTTTTGAAATTACCCTGGAAGCAGTTTCCGGTGGTAGCGGCCTGGTAATTTCTGAAATTTATGCCTGCGGTCCTCCCAATTCCGGCTATTATTATCATGACAAATACGTAGAGTTATTCAATCAGTCCGATACGACTTTATATCTCGATGGTATTATCATCGCCGAGATTACAAACAATCTATCGGGGGATACGGCGCGCTATTTATATTCAAAAAACATCTGGTATTTTCCGGGAAGCGGCCGGGAAAATGGTCTGGAACCGGGCGCCTTTGCCGTTTGCGCACTGGATGGAATCGATCATACCATCGACACTACCAGCGGACAACCCCGTGAAAGCGTTGATCTCTCCCACGTGCGCTTTGAATTTTATAAAGAAGAGAGCGGTCAAGACGTGGATGCGGTGGATGTCCCCAATATGCTGATATTTTATCAGCCGTCCGGTTACGACTGGCTGATTGGCGGGGAAAAGGATGCCATTGTGATTTCTAACGGGGAGATAAATTCCCTGACCTTTGAGAACAGCATGTATGCGATTCCCATCAGCAGTATCATAGACGGAGTGGAATATTTAAAGGATCCCGCGAATGACTTGCTCACAAAAAAACTGCCAGCTTCGATTGACGCCGGAGCCACCGGCGGGATTGTCTTTTATACCGGACGTTCCATGGAACGAAAAATCATCGCTCGCGGGACGCGCCTGCTGATGCAGGATACCAATAATTCCGCGCTCGATTTTGAAGTCATTGAGGATCCGACTCCCGAAACCGCTCATTAAAGGAAGAGAATGTACACTGCGCCCGCGAAATTTGATATTAATCTCACTTTCTGGTTGTTAATAAGTCTATTCTTTTTAGGATCGGGGCTTTCAGCCGATCCCGTCGACGTGACGGCAGTTTCTGAAGATAGCAGCTTATTCGCTCAAAAAATCATAACAGACAATTTTCCCGGACACCTTATCGATCCGATTTTGTCCCGCGCCTTCACACCCTATACCAGCGCCTCCAATCCGGCATTTCTTTTTGATAGTCCTGATCCGGATTGGTTATGGCTCTCATCCAAAATTGACGGAGAAACGGGCGGATTTCGCCCATTTACAGTGGCTGAAGGGATGCGCATTTACTCGATGTCTGCGCGTGGAAAGAAGAAACTGAATCGCCACGAGATTTTTGGAGGTGAGTTCAAATTTTTTAAGAAAACAGCTATCAACCGCCATTGGCTCGTTACCGGAGAACTCCCATTCGGGATGCCCTTTGTTTCCGGCGATTCGGCAACTGGCGACCAGACTTCCAACGGGATTGCGTTAAACGCCACCTATGCCCGCTATGCCGGCCAACGATGGCAGTGGGGAATCCGGATGGATTATGAAGTCGATGAAACCCTTAAAGCCGTTTCGCCCAAACCGGTCTCCAATCATGTCCGGATGCGCGTTCTGGCGGGTTGGGGATGGAAACTGAACCCCGAGTTGACATTCAACGGGGTTTTCGGGATCGGTCAATATGATGAAGAAATTCTCTATAGCGATGATCGCACTAGTTCGATCGTTCCAACGTTAATAAAATTTCGCGGGTACGATTATCCGATTACCCAGGTTAAAACCGATGAAAAACGGCGTCAGGATCAAACCGACTACTATACATGTATTTCACTTTTCAAACGCGAATGCTTCATTGCGGATATCAAGCTTGAAACTCATCAGCTAGCGATCCGTAACAATGGAACCCAACCCCGACCTGAAGGCAAATACCAATTACTGTCACTCAATTCTGGAATTTCCTGGTATTCAACGATTCATGAAACGCTCCAAAGTTTGCTGATTTTCAAATTACAAATGGAATATGCCGATTCCCGGCATCCGGATTATGACTTGACGATTACCAATTGCCAGCGCTATACGCCTTTGATCCGCTGGAATTTATATCGACAGTTTTCCGGGGGACGAAAAGTTGGAATCATTCCCTCGCTGCAATGGCAAAAAACAGATTATACCGATGATTTCAGTGAAATCACATGGAATTTGCAAAGTTATCGGACTGAGATAAAAATCGAGTTTCTACCCATTCACTTATCGCGGTTTTTAAGTCAGCTTTCGTATTCATTTCGCCTCCATCATGTCCCCGATCCAGCCCCTGCCTTCGCTTTTTATTCGCCCTGGGCCAATGTATGGCAGCAGGATATCGAATACTATTATACCTCTTATTATAACCACCGGATAGAATTAGCCGCTTTATGGGATTACCCCGCAATCGGAAACATACAGTTGAGCCTTTATTTTAATATAAGTTTGCCAAAAACGGAGACATTATTTGAACATAAAAATCGCTGGGGGACGGGATTACAACTCGATTTCCTTTTACCCGCCTACTAAATTCGACAGATGCGGTCACTTCATTTATCCCACGATTTTCTTTTCTACCAAAAATTGATTCTTTGCGGAAAATACTTAATAGGAACAAGTACCCTTAACGATCAGGAGCGTTTATGAAACTATCCCTCTGGTTTTTAATTAGTTTAATACTATTAAGCGGGTTATTAGCAGCGCAAACCATTTATGAAGAACCGCGCCATGAAGGAAAATCGGCTTTTGCGATCATAGTTGACCAGAAAACCTGGGATGAAGCTAAAAAGGAAATCAGACAATACCGGGACGCTATTGAAAAAGAGGGATTGTCAGTTTGGATCGCCGCAGATTTCTGGAAAAACCCGGAATCCATCAAGAATACGATACAAGCAATTAATCAGGCTTCCCCGCGTCTCGAGGGAGTTGTTTTTATCGGAAAAATCCCGGTACCCATGCTGCGCGATGCGCAACACCTCACTTCAGCATTTAAAATGGACCAGACCCGCTATCCCATGATACGCTCTTCAGTGCCTTCCGACCGGTTTTATGAAGATTTCGATCTGCAATTTGATTTCATCTGTCAGGACAGCGCCCATCCCCTGCTTTTTTATTATTCACTATCATCGCAATCCCCTCAATACATCGAAAAGGAACTTTATAGCGGGCGGATTTATCCCGGGGGGTCCGATGCCGAATCAATCGCTTCCATTAAAGGGTATCTACAAAAAGTGATTGCGTATAAAGGGAAAAAAGAAGCGCTGAACAGAGCGCTTTTTATCGCCGGACAGGGATATCATTCGGAAGCATTGAGCGCCTGGGAAGGCGAACTGTTAAGCCTCTATGATCAATTTCCCCAGTTTTATCAACCCAACGGAGGATTGAACTATTACTACCATAGCATGACCCAGAATTTAAAGCGCATTATTTTGAAGGAATTGGAAAACGACAAATATGATCTGGCGGTATTTCATGCCCACGGGTCGCCGGAAAACCAGTTTTTATTAGGCGAACCGGTTGTATCCGCCATCAATGAGCACGTAATGGAAGTAAAACGGCTTTTGCGCAACAGATTGAGATCCCTCCGTGATAAAGAAAAAGATATAGAGCTCGAAAAAAATCGGCTGATGGATCAATTGGAAATTCCTGCGGATTGGTTTAACGGCGCCTTTGACGACTCAATATTTATTAGCGATTCATTGTACGCCTATAATAGGGATATTTATCTCAAAGATATCCGCGAAATTAAACCTAACCCCCGAATGATCATTTTTGATGAATGCTTTAATGGGCGCTTTATTGAGGATTCCGGCTATATTGCAGGTGCCTATATTTATAACGACGGTAATTCATTAGCAGGCATTGCCAATACAGTGAATGTACTCCAGGATATTTGGGCTAATGAAGGAGTCGGGATGCTCAGCCACGGGCTTCGTATCGGACAATGGCATAAAACCCGCGCCTATTTAGAATCACATATTATTGGCGACCCTACTTTTTGTTTCCAAAGCGATGATCGGCTCCCCATTATTGAACGTTTTTTAAACAATCAGATCCACCCGGAAGAAATTGAAAAAATGATTAAATCCGATTATCCGATCGAACGCGCGTTAGCGGCAAAATCTTTATTGAATCTACATGGGGAAAAAGCGATTTCCCGTTTAGTTCTCTGGTATTTTTCAGAAAAATCCGGGATTGTACGCTTGCAAATAATGAAATTATTAGCGCGTACTCGTTCCACTGCCTTTGAAGAGATTCTGGCTCAGACTCTTGATGATCCGTATGAAATGATCCGTCGCAAGTCCGTGGTCTGGATGGGCGACATCGGCTATAATGAATATATTCCTCTCCTGATCCGGGCGGCGACCGTTGATATTTCCGAGCGTGTCCGTTTCAACGCCCGCAATGCTTTGGACCGATTCTTTCCAAGGGACGTGATAAATTGCGCTGATTCATTGAAACAAATCCCAATTTATTGGAGCGACCAACTCAATAACCATTACCGTTTTCGTGAAAATACCAATAAATCGGATGATTACTTTATCCTTGAATATCAGGCAATTCTGAATGATTCCTTAAGCGCCAAAAAACGGCTCAATTCCATCAGGTCTTTTCGGAATAACCGAGTTCATGGCTTTGTTGAGGGATTTATCGATTTTGCAAAGAATCCCAAAATCGAAGAAGAATTCCGGATAGCCACCGTTGAGATGCTGGGATGGTTCACCTTTTCGCGGCAACGCGGGCCAATAGTTTCATTGTGCCGGGAATTAATCCAAAGCCCCAACACGCCGGCAGCGTTAAAGCAGGAAGCTCAAAAAACGATAAAACGCATAACCTATGGCGTTAACGATCCGCTGACTCCATAATAAACGGAATCAGCTATCGATTGATTTATGAATAGATTCTATTTAAAAAGAATCGCGACGATAGATAAAAGCGCCAGTCCGCATAAGCATAGCCAGGGCGCCCAATCCCCCCATTTTTCATATAAAGTGGCGCCGTTTTTCAAGGCGATCTCGCGTACGACCACCGTATCCTGAAACAAATGAGTCAATTGATTGACAGAGCCGTCGGGATCGACGAAAAATGTATATCCCGTATTGGCGACCCGGGCGATTCCGATGCGATTTTCAATGGCGCGAAACGGCATTAAAAACGCATGTTGTTCCGGAGCAGAATAACGCCCAAACCAGGCATCATTGGTTATATTAACAATAAAATCAGCCCCCAGATTCACAAAATTCCGAGTCAGCTCCGGGAATATAATTTCATAACAAATCAACGTCGGGAATTTTTTCCCCTGAAATTCAGCCAGTTTCATCTCACGCCCATAATTAAAACTTCCCTGGCCAAAATCGAAGGTGTTTAATATCGGGAAATGGTCTGAAAAAGGAATACGCTCACCAAAGGGGACCAGATTGATTTTATTATATGAAAAAATAATGCGGCCCGTTGTGTCAATTCCAAAGGCCGCGTTATAAGCGCTATCAAGAAAAAAATCGAGACTTCCGGTATAAATCGGCCGTTTCAATTCCCTGGCCAGATTCGCCAGACTATCCAGAAAAAAAGAATGATACCGCAAATAACAGGTTGCCGCCGTTTCAGGCCATACAATTAAATCGGCGCCCTGTTCCGCGGCCTTGCGCGACAATCGGGCATATTTGGAAAATGTGCCCGCAATGAATCCGCGATTCCATTTCTGATCCTGATCAATATTCCCCTGGATTAAACCAATTTTAAAAGAAGATAAGTCATAGTGTAACGTATTTAGTCGGAATAATCCATATCCGCCGCAAAGAGTGATCAGCAGAATCAGAATAGAAAGTACGATCCGACGTCGATAAAATCCACGCCATAAAAGATAAAAGAGCCAATTGATCAACCCCACCCAAAATCCGACCAGCCACACTCCCCCGATATCCGCGATCTGAATGAAGGGCAAAATAGCATGCAGGGGCGATCCCAAGAGATTCCAGGGAAAGGCGATAATGGTCAGACTCCGGAGATAATCCATAACGGCCCAATTCAGAACTAAAATAAGCGAAATCAGAGCCGGATTATGGTAACGACGCCCAAACCAGGCAGTTATCCAAAAAATCACACCATATAATGCGCCTTCAACGAAAAAAAGCGGGACTAAACCGATGGAAGTAACATGGACAATCCAAAAAAGAGTGAAAGCGGAAAACCAAAACCCCCAAAACCAACCATTAAGAAAATACCACCCCAGAGAAAGAGATTGTTCACGCGCTTTTTCAAAAAATCTCCCAAGAGGAACCAACATCACAAAAGCCAGGGGGAATAGGGAAAAAGGGGGCAAGGCTAAAACGAATGCAGCGATACTAAATAAGAGCCATTGCCAATGAAGTCTCGATAACCCGGTTTTCAACTGACAATACCCTTTAACGAAAATGCTGAATAATTTCAAGTGAGCGGCGGTGATTACCGAGTGGCATCATCACATACGCGCCCTGAACGTTAGATTTGGCCTGCGTAAGGATATCCAACGCAACCCGCATTCCGATTTCAGCCGCTTTTTCCTTATCGGGCGCTTGTTTTAGCGCGTTCCGTATTGATTCTGGAATAAACATACCCGGGACTTCGTTATGCATAAACTCAGCCATTTTATAAGAGGAAAGAGGCATAATGCCAACCAGCACCGGGATATTATAGCCCGCAATCCCATCCAGGAGTCGTTGAAGTTTATCCATTTCATATACGGGCTGAGTCAGGATAAATTCAGCGCCGGTTTTGATCTTGAGGATAGTTCGGTTCAATTCCTCCTCAAAATTAATAGCGGCGGGGTTGGCGCCCACACCAATGACAAAGGAGGATTGGTTTTTCAATTGATTACCGGCTAAATCGATACCCTGATTCAGGTTATTTACGATACGCACTAAACCAATAGAATCTACATCAAACACACCGGTGCTATTGGGGTAATCGCCCAATTTGGGGGGATCACCGGTGATCAGCAGAAGATTTCTAAGGCCCAGGGCATCCGCGCCGAGCATATCAGCCTGGATGCCGATCAGGCTTTTATCCCGGCAGGTATAATGCCAAATCGTCTGGATATTGACTTTTTGATTAATAATTGTGGCCATTGCCATGGGATTCATGCGGGCCGAAGCGCGGGGGCTATCGGGAATATTAATAGCATCAACCCCGCTATCCTTAAGAATTTTCACAGTTTCCAGAATAGTCGTTAAATCAGCGCCGCGAGGGGGAGTGATTTCAACAGAAAAGACGAATTCCTGGCCCAATTTAGCGCCAAAGAGCGATTTTTCTTTTAGAAGTTTAGGAACCATTCCCACTGGTTGCACAATTTTTTCATGCTCTTTTTTGACCTCTGTCAAACAAATATTTTCAATGGGAGGCTGTTTTAGATGGACCCCCAATATATTATGAATTTCACGAATATGTTCCGGAGTCGAACCGCAACAACCGCCGACGATTTGAGCGCCCATCTGTACAAACCTGCGGGCATATTCAGCAAAATATTCCGGGCTGGTCGCATAGAACAAGCGGTCGCTCACTAATTGAGGAAAACCGGCATTGGGCATAACCGAAATAGGTTTGCAACACTGCCCTGCCATCCGCATCAAATTATCCAGCATCGGTTTAGGGCCAACTGCGCAATTTAAGCCGAGGGCAGCGATCGGTTGGTCGCAAAGAATCTCTGCGGCTTGTTCAGGAGTAACGCCAAATATAGTTGGACCTTCCTCGGAAAACGTCAAAGACGCAATAATCGGCAATTCAGAAACATCGCGCGCTGCCCGGATAGCAAGCAGCAATTCATCAATATCACGAAACGTCTCAATAATTAACAAATCCACATTGCCTTCCAGCAGGGCGGAAATTTGTTCGCGAAAAGCCTCCATTGCTTGCTCAGGTTTGATTTTACCTTTGGGAAAAACGAGAGATCCTAAAGGGCCGATTGATCCGGCAACGTAGCCATTATCGCCTGCTGCCCGACGGGCGATTTGAGCGCCGGCAAGGTTAATTTCCCGGACCTTGTCTTCAAGGCCATATTGAGTAAGTTTGAAGCGATTGGCGCCAAAGGTATTGGTTTCAACAACCCGGGCGCCGGCCTCTATATAAGAACGATGAATACGTTCCACGAGTTCGGGCATTGATAAATTGACTTCTTCATAACACCGATTAAAAAAAATACCGTTTTTATAGAGCATAGTCCCCATTGCGCCATCAAAAATAATCACTTGTTTCGATTCCAAAAGTGATAGAAAACTTCGATTCATTCAGACTCCTTATTTATTTAAGAATCAGTATCAAAATTATTCAAAACGGATCGTTTCAATTCTTCCAGCAAATGATCGAATTCCAATCTAAATCTTCGTTTAAGCATTAATAAACGTATCCAATCCTGATTCTGGGTCGTTTCATTTTCAATTTGACGCGCCTGTTCTGCAGCGCGTTCCCCTCCGACATTGGCGCAAGCTGTTTTTAGTGAATGCGCCTGAAAAACGATTTTTTCCAAATCCATTTTTTCAAAATACACTTCCAACAACGCCACCTGACGGGGCATATCCTGCATGAATATATCTACAACCATCCGGGAAAGATATTGATCATTGTTCAAACGTTTCAGTACTAAAGGCCAATTTAAAATCGGCAGATCTTCCGGGATTTCTGGAGTTGCCGATCTATCTCTATCGATAGTTTCGGTTTCCGCGCTGAATAGTTGATCCAGTTTTGTAAACAGTTCTTCCGAATCAATCGGTTTAGTAATAATATCGTCGATACCTGTCTCCAACAAGCGTAAGCGATCCTCCTGGTTGCTATAAGCGGTAACAGCTAAGATAGGAACCCTTGAGACCGGACGATTTTTCATCGCCCGGATGAGCCGGGTGGCTTCCAAGCCATCCATCACCGGCATTAAAATATCCATCAGAATAAGATCAAAATCATTTTCTTTGCAAGTATCCACCGCTTGCTGGCCATTTTCCACAACGCTGATTTGATATCCTCTGGAAAGCAGCATATTTTTGATAACTACCTGGTTGATATAATTATCTTCGGCGACTAAAAGATGAGGAGATTTAATCGGAATGGTTTTTTGCTTATCTTCGAGGCAAGATGGAGTTACCTTTTTATTGTATTCCATAGTTAGAGGCAACCGGACAAAAAAAGTGGTTCCCTGGTTTTCATTCCTTTCGAACCAGATTTCGCCCTTCATTAAATAGACCAGTTGTTTGGAAATATAGAGCCCCAATCCAGTACCACCATATCGTCGGGTAAACGAGCCGTCCAATTGAGTGAATATCTCAAAAACAGAATCATTGCGCTCTTCGTTGATGCCGATTCCCGTATCACGCACTTCAATCAGAATATTAGCAGGAAAATTCTGTTTATCTTCTTTTAAAATGCGCACAAGAACGCCACCATTTTCAGTAAATTTAAGGGCATTATCCAACAGGTTGTGAATAACCTGGTTGATGCGTCGTATATCGCCCAAAAGAGCATCGGGAAGTTTCGGATCGATAAAGTACTGGTACCCCAGTTTTTTTTGGCTGGCTTGGATCGTATAGATATCCAATGATTCTTTAAACACGGAGTGAGGATTAAATAAATTGGGGAAAATTGAGAATCGATCAGCCTCGATGCGCGTTAAGTCGAGTATATCATCCAGAATATGATGAAGCCAACTGGCAGATTGTTTCAACATATCAATATATTTTTTTTGACTCTCATTCAAAGGAGAATTATTCAGGAGTTCAGCCATCCCGATTATTCCATTCATGGGAGTGCGAATTTCATGGCTGATGTTCGCTAAAAAATTACTTTTCGCGCGATTTGCTGTTTCGGCTTGCAGCTTTGCTGTTTGAAGCTCCAGCTCCATTCTTTTTTTATCAGAAATATCGAGAGAAATTTTAACATAATCGGTAATTTTATCATTAGCGTTACGAACTGGCGCAATCATAGCATATTCCCAATAGGTAGTCGAATCGCGTCGAACTATTTCCAGTTCTCCCTGCCAGGGTTCAGCGCGCCTCAACGCTTGCCAGATAGCGGAATTTTTGGTTTCTATCATATTGGGAGTGAGAAGGGATTCAAATGAGCGGCCCACTAAATCCTTTAATCCAAATTGGGTTTTGTCCAACGAGCTCTGGTTAGCAAAAGAAATTTTCCCCTCATTATCGAGAATATAAACCATACTAAGGGGTTGATCGATAATTTGTGAGAAAATACGAAACCGATTTTCAGTCAATCGCTGTTCCGTCACGTCGCGGAAAACGATAACCGTACCCTTGACGTTTGAAATATGATCCTGCAAGGTGGCGATGCGGCCGTCAATAAAACGTTCGCCCTTCTCACATGAAATAATCTTACTCGTTGAGTCAAGGTGGATTAATTGGCCGCTTTCTATCACCGTTTGCATGATTGAATTGCTACAAATCGGGACATTTCGGGCCGAAAACTGAAAGTAGGATAAGACTGAATTATGGATGGCCTCGGCAGTTTTAATTCCCAGTATTTTTTCCGCTGCAAAATTCATAAACGTGATATTGCCCGCTAAATCGGTGGTAACAATTCCCTCATCCATGCTCGAAAATACATGGAAATAAAACTCCTGTTGTTTTGTCAATTGTTCATTGATCTGAAATTTAAATATAGCGAAATCAATGACTACCTTTAAATCCGAATCGGAAAAAGGTTTGATCAAGTAGCCGAAAGGCTCTGTTTTAAAGGCACGCTGCATAACATCTTCGCCGGCGCTGCCGGTAAGATATACAATCGGAACATTAAATTGCTGCTGAATTAATTGGGTCGTTTCGATTCCATCTTTGGAACCTTTTATATGAATATCCATTAAAATAATATCCGGCTTTTTTTTACCGCAAAGTTCAAGCGCTTCTTCACTATTCATGGCAATACCCACCACTTCATGGCCAAAACGCTCTAACCGTAGCCGTAAATCAAGAGCAATAATCATTTCATCTTCAACAATAAGCAGCCGCATCGGCATTCATGACCTTTCATCCTATAGTTAAAATCGGACTCTTCCCCTTCAGAAATCTAAATTCTACAGTTTAGAAGAATCTCGCTTGCTGCAAAATCAGTTTCAACAAAGCTTAAATTAATAAATTTTCTCGAAAAAAGCAAGTAATAAATAAAATCAAAAAAAAAGCTCTTGACATAAATGCAAAAAATGCGTATATTAAAATAAATTAAATGCACCCGTAGCTCAACTGGATAGAGCATCTGACTACGGATCAGAAGGTTAGGGGTTCGAATCTCTTCGGGTGCATCCCAATGAAAGACATAGACTTAAGACATAAAAAGAGCCCTTTAAAAGAGGGTTTTTTGGCATGTTTTATCAATTATACCTGAAATTATGATTTTTGGGGATTTCTCTATGCTATTGAGAGGGTTAAGCCCATTTTCCCATAACCAATTATTACAACGGTTCCAATGTAGTTGGTGACCAAATGGTGACCAGAATTGTGAATGGAATTTAAATTTGCTAAATACAAATTTAAATAATCGATTAAAAATTGTCATAGGAGGAATTTGACCCACTATGACACTCATTAGCAATAGATTCTATCGATTTGCCTTAAAAACATTATTCATCGCATTGACCGCATTGTTGAGATCAGATTCGGTCATACGGACGTAGCGTATGGTTGTATTGACGTCTTTATGCCGGGCTAAATTACGAACCGCTTCGACATTGGTGCCCCGCTTAATCAATTCCGTACAGAAAAAGCTGCGGGTATCATGGAAGCGATAGCCTTTGCCCTCCAAACCACATTCTTTGAGTAGTTTTCGAAAGGCAGTCTTAACATCCTTGATCTGCTTCCCATGATACAAAAATATAAAACCTTTTTTATCCTTTGCCATCGACCGCATCTGCGATAATTCTTCAATGGCGGCATCGCATAAATAGACATCCTGAGCCACGCCGCTTTTTGTTTCAGCCAAATGCACAACCTTGCTGTCAAAATCAATACGATCGTATCGCAGGCTCAACAATTCGTTCTTGCGCATCCCGGTCAATGCCGCAATAATCAGAATCGGCTTGAGATGGGCTTTATCGCCGTTACAATTTTTCAACATAAGATTAAACTCGTCTTCGTTGAAAACCACGGTTCGAGTGTTGTCCGGTTTCGGC
>CAZWDO010000016.1:65357-89674 GCA_964632485.1 uncultured bacterium | reverse complement strand
ACGATATTGAGAGTTTCAATGAGATACAGAAGACGTTTGGGGAACTGATCGCGGACAAAAAACGGAATAAAAAGCCAGCGCACTGGTACTGGCGCCTGTTCGATCATGAATAAATCATGGCCGGTTTTTTAAACACGATCGACTTTTGAGCTCCTGACAGCTAATCCAGAAAAACAAGGATTGAATCTGCCAGCAAAACACAATAATATTGATTTCCACCAACTAATGTATCATTTATTTTATCGAAAATGCAGGCGAAAGTGAAAATTTGAAAATATCGGCAGTAAAAGACAGTATCGATAGCGGGCTGGAGCCGCGCCGCTGCGAAGAAAGACAAAGAGAAGATGGATGCCGGGTCAGTGTCCGGCATGACGGAAGTGGCATCACCCGTAGATGCCGGATCAAGCCCGGCATGACAAGAAAATGGATGTTAGGGAGATGAATAAAAGGGATGAGCATTATTAACGTAGAGAGTTCACGAAATACATATCGACATCACCCTTGCCTTTGATAGGAACTTTTCCCCGATACTCACAATCCACCAGGCCCTTCACTAGATAATAGGTAAAAGCAGAAATGTTGACTTTCCCCGATTCGCTTGCGCTCTCCATCCGACTGGCAATATTGACGGTATCCCCCCAAACATCATAAGTAAATTTCTTCTTGCCCACCACGCCGGCAATAATGTTACCAGAATGAATACCGGCTCGCATTCCCCATTTAATGGCTGAATCCTGATTGCGCAAGGCAATATAATGCTGCATCTCCAGGGTTGCCTGGATGCAGCGAATTGCGTGATCATCGCTTTCCACAGGAAGTCCCCCCGCGATCATATAAGCATCCCCTATTGTCTTTATTTTCTCCAAACCCCATTTTTCAATTATCTCATCAAATTGGTTGAAAATCAAATTCAACTCATTGACCAGATGCTCGGCGGGCAACGTGGACGAAATCACCGTAAAACCCTTGAAATCCGTGAACACAATGGTAACCAGATCATACTTTCTGGGTATCGTAAATCCCTTTTCCCCCAACTCTCTTACCAATAAATCGGGCAATATATTCAGCAACAATTCTTCCGATTTGTTTTTTTCCTCCATCAACTCCCTGGTACGTTGCTGGACCTGCTTCTCCAGTTCTTCGCTTCTTTTTTTCATGCGTCGCACTCGATTTTGATAAAAAAACCAGGCTCCAAAAATGAGCGAGAACGCCAACAATGTTCTAAACCACAACGTGGACCAGAAGGGAGGGGTGATGATAAAATCGAATTGAGCCTCGCAACTTGAGCGTTGCTCGCCAATCATCGCCACAACTTTGAAGGTATAGCTGCCCGGTGAGAGGGACGCAAAGGTGGCCGAACGCGTCTGCGTATCCTGCCAATTATCGCTCAATCCTTCCAGTTGATAAAGATAATGAATATTCTCGGGTTTGGTGAAATTCAATCCAACAAACTCAAACTTTAAAAAATTCCGGTTATATTTCAAACACAATCCAGGCCGTATCTCCTGATATGTTTCAAAAATCCTCAATGCCGTGATAAAAACCGGCGGCGCTACCGGTACCTGGTATTGGGTCATATTTTGCTTGTAACAGGTTATACCCTTGGCCGTACCAAACCATAAATTGCCCCGGCTATCCTTAAAAGCGGCGCCTTCATTCATCTCATCGGAGATCAACCCATCCTTCGAAGTATATACAGTGAAGTCATTTCCATCGAAGCAATTTACGCCACGAGCTGTTCCGATCCAAAGATTACCGGTAACATCCTCCACCAAAAAATAGCAGAGGTTATTGGATAATCCCTGCCGGGACGTATAGACAAAAAACTTATTATCAGCGTATTTACACAATCCATTCCCAGTTCCAATCCAGAGATTCCCTTTGCTGTCCTCTAATAATGAATAGATTTGATTGCTCGGCAGACCATCGTGGGTCGTGAATGTCGTAAATTTCCCATTAACATAGCGCACTAAACCATATCCATGAGTAGCAAACCAGATATCGCCGCTGGAACTTTGCAAAATGGTATAGATTTTATCGTGAGGCAAACCATCCTTCGTGGTAAAGCTCTGAAACCTGCCCTCATAATATCGGCATAGACCTGAATATGTGCCCAGCCAGACCCCGCCGTCATTTGCCGGTCCCACACAATACACGCGATCGTTGGTCAATCCGTCTCGAACCGTATAACGAATAAATGCATGATAATCCCAACAAACTACCCCGCCACCGTAAGTAGCAATCCAGATTTTTCCTCGATGGTCCTTTTTAATGCTATAAATACCATAGTTATTGATGCCATCCGGGAACGTCAAGGTGTTGAATCTGCCATCCCGCAGGCGCGATACCCTTCCCTCATCCGCTCCAAACCAAATGGCGCCGCTGGAATCCTCATCAATGGCAAAAACTATATCATAAACCAATCCCTGCTTCACTGTATAATTCTGAAATTTTTCCGTACCCAATCGAACGGCTCCCCCACTGTTGGCCCCGAACCATATATTGCCCTCGCGATCCTGGATAACCGAATTGATACTGAGCGCGGGCAATCCCTGATCGATGGTATAGTTGCGGATTGTATCATTTTTCAGGCGACTGACGCCATTATCGGTGCATATCCATACATATCCCTGCCGATCCTCATAAATCTGCAGTACATTGTCATCCACCAAACCATCACGGGTGGATAGATGACTCCATTTCTCATTGCGATAAGTATAGACCCCGCTCCCATAAGCGCCGATCCAGATAGTTTGATCGTGAGCTTCCATTATAGAATTGAGGCGACTGCTCGACGTACTGTCCGCTACCAAAGTTCGAAACTTGCCTTGATCGTAAATCAGAATATCTCCATTGTAGCGACCAAACCAAAGCGCTCCCTGATGGTCCTGAAGAATGGAATAGACGGCATGATCATATATTCCCGCCGAGGAGTCCAAATCGACGAATTCTCCGTTGCGCAGGCAGCGGATGCCCTGTTCGCTACCCAGCCAAATAGCGCCGTCTTTCGCCTGAAGCAAGGCATAAACCTTGTTGCTGTATTCGCTTCGTGAAGCGCGACTATTTGTGAATTGCCCACCGCTGAAACAGCTCACACCATCATCAGTACCGATCCAGACAGCTCCGGAATCATCCTGAATCATGGCCCAGATTTTATTGTTGGGCAATCCTTCATCCGTTGAATAGTTGATAAAATTCAGTCCATCAAACTTGCTGATGCCATAGTAGGTCCCGAACCACAAGTAGCCCTGGCGATCCTGTAGCAGGCACTGGATGGTGCTGTGCGGCAACCCTTCCTCCAGCGAGAACATTTTAAATGGCAACAATTGACCATACAAAAAAATACAATGAACAAAAATTAATAGGAAACCTAACAATCGTACCATAAATAATTCCAATCTTCTATTCTATGACAGGTTATGCTCAGGAACCGATTCTCCTGATATTGACATGATCATCATTGATAGTATAGTCAACTTCACCGACTTTGTCAAGTTGCGCCAAATTAATTCCTATTTATGAGTAGATTGTTTTTCCCGCCCGAATAAATATCCTTTCAAAGTTGAGATACAATCATAATTGATGGGTCGCTTATCAATTCAAAAACTTCAGCATACCCTCAAAATTTTTTTCTTTTTTGGGAAAAAATTTTAAAAAAAGGCTTGACAAACCTTTTTAAATATATTATAATGATGTTAAATATAATGATAATCATTACATTGAATATCATTATATATTTTACCAAGGAGACCCATTGTCCGCAAGAAACCTGGATATTCAAAATCTCTCCAGAATGTGCAACGAAACGCTCATTCTGGCAGTTTTAGCCAAAAACAAAGCCCATGGCTATCAGATTGTTTCCCTTACGGAATCGCAAACCGAAGGCAAACTCACCCTCAATCTGGGAACCATTTATCCGGTACTGCACAAACTCGAAAAGGACGGATATATCAAAGGCTGTTGGGAACGGGAACAAAGCCAGCGGGATCGAAAATTCTACCAAATAACCGGTAAAGGACAAAAATATCTGTCACAACGGATAGAAGAATGGAAATCCTTTACGGAAGTTTTACTGAACCAGATTCTGGGAGTGATGAGCCATGAGTAAGTTTTCGTCTTTTCTCAGATCCATCGATGAGAATCTGAACTTGCCGGAAACGGCCCGCGCGCAGATCATTATCGAAATGAATGCCGATATGGAGGATATGTATGATTCGCTGGTTCAGCATGGAGCTAACGAAGCCGAAGCAATCCGAAAAACGATAGAAGCCTTTACCATGGAGCCCGAAACCATTCATGAGCTGGAAAAAATCCATCAGACCATGTTCCGAAAGATACTCTACAAAGCCTTTCATGGCAGTCGGATAATCAGTGAAAAGGCGATCTTTTATCTGGGCATCGGGATACTGGCGCTTCTGTCCGTTTACACTCTCTCGGAATTGCCGCCCCAAACGCAAAGCAACAAGGTAGTGATTTCAATGTTCGGAATGGTACTGGCCGCATTTATCTTCTCACTGACAAAATTTTACCAGATATTCGTGAAAAAGGATTTCATCATCCGAAGAATCAAGTCAGGATTGATGCCGCTGATCTATTTGGCGGGGATGAATCTGTTTATTGGGATTGGGGGGTATTATTTTCAATTGTTTAAAAGTGGACTGAAAGGAATCATCTGGGAAACCAAACTGTTACTATTGACTATCCCGGGCGAACATATCCAGGCCCTGGAAACAGATTTCAGACAGATGACCGATGATATGATCCAACTCTATACGATCATGATCGTAGGATTGATCGGCGCCTTTCTGATTCTGCTGCTCTGGTTTTTTCTCCTGGGAAAAGTGTCCGCGCTTATAAACAATGAATACCGAAAATTGCTTTCGGAATAAAAGGAGTTTATTATGTTTACTCTCATGATGTTAGGCGGTCCATTCATGTGGCTGATTTTAATCATTGCCATCGTTAATCTGGTTTTGACCATAAAAAAAGCCATCGATTTATACGTCAAATATTCCCGTTTGAATCCCTATGAATTGAAACGGGGCATTCACGCCATCCTTTTCTGGGCGCTTTTAGGGACATTACTGGGCTATCTGGCTCACTACCTCGGGGTCTATCATGCCATGCTGATCATTTCCCGGGCTAAGGAGATATCCCCCATGATCATCGCCCAAGGCTATGCCGAATCGCTATTGACTATCAAATTCGGCCTGATCGTGCTCTTCTTTTCCGCTATTGCCTGGGGATGGCTGATATCGCGCTATCAAAAACTACAGCAGCAAAATAACTGACGAATCCTTCACCATAACCGCACAGGAAAAAGGCTCCATGGAAGCTCCATGGAGCCTTCATTATTATACCATTCAGCTAACATCATCCATCGTATTCTGCCCATAAAAACATAGACAAATCGCACATATACACCATACCCCAAAATCCATTGGTATAATATATTGGGTTTTCCAAGTTTAATAAATATATACTTAATTGCAATCAAAAAGATTAGGTTTAAATATCAAACTCGCTTTTGTGGGTGCTGGTCTTATCCCAACTTGCATATTTTAGAAAAAATAAAATTGAATCGCAAAAATTTAATTTTTGATAATCTGTCAAAACTCTCGGATTATTTCCTGACATAAATATTTTAACACCTGTAATATATTTATTTATAACAAATTCAAACAAAATTACTGACAGCCTGCGAAAATTGGATTAAAATAAATGACATGAAGCAAATGCTTAGCGCGGGTACAACCTACATATATCAATTCATTTGATAAATATTGAGTATTTCTTTCTAATTCTTCTTGTCTCTGGTGGATCACTAAAAATACAATATCTGATTCCATTCCTTTATATAAATGAATGGTTTTAAAACATATTGAATTATTTTGTACCTCTTTATCTGATGTGATTAAATGATAATTCCCGATACTTTCTACAGAATTGAAAATAGAATTCTCAAAACTCCGATTCGAAAGTATAACGATTTTCTTATTATCAATATGATGAACTTTGACTAATTTATCAATTTGAGCCGATAAATAATGAAATAGTCGATTACTTTTATTGAAGGTTACTATTTCAGGCTCTAATCCGGTTAAAACAATGGGATGCGCCGTTCTTCCCAAATCGGTTTGATTTACTGCAAAATTATAAATCTCAGATGTATTTCTCAAATTATCGGTTAACCTGAATATATGCTGATTTGGATTTCCGCTTGTAATCAGCTTAATAATCGGGAGTTCTTTATATTTTTGAAAAATATTCTGGTTCTCATCAAAAAAAGCGTAAAAAATCCGATTCCGGGGTTTTTCAAACAGCAATTGAATACAGTCACACCAATTTTTATTAAAATCCTGCCCTTCATCAATTATTACGGCATCATAATTCAATTCCCGATAAAGCGAATAGTAGTACGGATCATTTTTTACATTCTCCAATAAATTCAATAGAGCTAACGGAAGCCGGTCTGAATAAAAATCCTCTGGGGTACCGAAATCCAATATATTATCTTTAGAAGTTTCCAGAATATCCGTCTTAATATCCCAGATACAATCTCGAAAACAGACACCCCAGCAAAAATATCCATTAAACTTACCATATTTTGATTGATAAATTTTAATAATAGCGTGCATCGCATTTTTAACTTGTGAAATTGGATTATCTATTTTATGTTGGCAACCGTTACGGTCAATGGAATGCCACTGGAAATTATCAAGAGTTATCCGCCCACCTTTGACTTCAAGGGCAATAAATCCGCGGTCAGGATGAAAAATAATAAAATCGCACTCCCCTTGATTATTCCAACTTTTCCACCATTTTAAAGAATGAATAACATGATAATCATCCGGTAATTTTGCCAATACCTTAAATATTTTTTTTTCTGAATTTGGAATTTCCGAATTTGTATCGATTTCTGAAGGATACATTTTTGCCATAATTAATATCTCAAGTTTAATTGTTATATGGGCTGTTAAGAAACTGGGGTCCAGGATCAACATTAACTTTACAAATCTGGGGGATAAAGTCAATAAAAAAATGTCCTTTAAATAATTTTGACGCAAGACCCTTCTTTTTTTCAAGCTAGTTTTATAGTAGTTTGCAATGCAAAAGACAGAATCGAATATCCCCTTGTTCTTGCCCAATTTTCCATCAGCCGCAATGCCCCGATCCACGAGAACAGCTTGACGAATTTGATCCGTCTCCCAGCGATAGATACAAGTATGAACAATCTCAGAATACTAACCGGTAAATCCTTTTGATTCTCCTTGACAATTCTCTGTTTTTTAATTAAATTAAGAGACGCCTCACTATTCGGTTCACGCATAGAGCCACTGGACACGCATTCCCGATTTCCATTATAAAAAAGATGAAAGGAACTCAGATGGTAAAAATTCAAAACATCTTAGGATGGATGCTGATAATCGCAGGAATCGCCTGCAGCGCCGGCAAACAGATTAAAACTCCCCAAAATGAATTGAACCCCACCCGGATCGAAGACTCATGGCTGATTATCGATACCACGGATTTGCCCAAACGCCCTCAACATTTAAACCATTACGAAATCTATAAGAAATATGTCAGTGGATACAATCTGGATGTAATCCGCGCCATCGATATAGTACAGGCCACAGCGATGGACGGCGGCGAATACTTTGTCGGCATCAAGGCGGACCCCCCGGAATCCCCGATCGGCTATGAATTGAAACTGCTGGGACATTCCCTGTTAACCCCGCCACGGACGAGCAGTTACTGCAGCGGTTCCTCTTATGCGGTATTCATTGAAGCCTTGAACCTGATTTTATCCAAAAACTCAGCGACCCTCTCACCCGAACGAGTGGAAGCGATGCGCATGCAGGAAGCGGACGGTGGTCGGCGTGAAGATCTGATCAAATTCTGGGGATATTGGAATGCCGATGGCCCGGGTTGCGATTTCGCTCTGCGTCAATACAGCGACATGGGCGCGCCTATCGAACCCGAACACGCCCGCCCGGGAGATTTCATGAATATTCAGTGGAAAAAGGGCAATGGACATTCCGTGGTTTTCCTGGGTTGGTATCTCAATGCTGAAAAAGAACTGGGCATCATCTTCTGGTCCAGCCAGAAAAGCACTAACGGATTCGGCGACGTTTATTTCGCCCCCATTGAAAGTATCAAAGAAGTGCGAACCATCCGCCTCACACACCCTGAAAAGCTGTTCAGCTTCGATATCAACCAACCGGTTTCGCTGTTTATCCCCGGCGATACGATCCGCTATCCGTCAAAAGTGAACCAGGATTAAAATAAAACCGGACCCACTCCGTGAACGTTATATGAAATCAACAATTATAGAAAGGAGATAACATGGACAGCCCAACAATTCAAAAAATGGCCGCGCCTTGTGGAATCCATTGCGGCTATTGTGAATGCTATCTTGCAGGCAGCAATCCTCAACTATTTGATAACTTAGTAGCTAAGGGAATTCCCGCGGACCGGCTCCCCTGTCCCGGCTGCCGGGAATTGGAAGGAAAATGCCCGGTGATCGCTACTACCTGCGCTACATGGGAATGCGTTCAA
The DNA here is from genome assembly GCA_964632485.1 of uncultured bacterium. Taxonomy (GTDB): domain Bacteria; phylum JAGOEH01; class JAGOEH01; order JAGOEH01; family JAGOEH01; genus CAZWDO01. The sequence continues at coordinate 81,115 of CAZWDO010000016.1, read as the reverse complement.
AAGCATCAAGTTGAGTTCTGCCATTTATGCGGAGAATTCCCCTGCGAAAAGCTTCAGCCCTGCGCCGACCGAGCAGCAATCCTTCCCCACAATATTAAGGTTTACAGCCTATGCAAACTTAATCGGCAGGGATTGGAAGAATGGCACCAGGATTACCCTGCTATTAAAAAACGGTATTACCAGGGTAAAATGAACATCGGCAAGGGGCCGGCTCTGATGGAATAGCATCCCTATTTCCAGCTATTAGATAAGACAAGAAGCCGAAAAATGAAATCCACACTCACTGATTGGATTGACCGATCCTTACGAGCAATCGCTTTCCACAAATGGGAAATAATTGCTTTTGTACTGATTTTGGGTATTAAAACTGCCAATTTTTTCTATCTATCTTCCCACACTCACCTGTTAGATTTCAATCTGTTCCGTGACTGCGACATGATTACGTTCCACAACCTGGCGCGCTCCATTTTGGAAAAAGGCTGGCTGAGTTCCGAATCCGTAGGTCTTTATGCGCCGCTTTACAGTATGATAATTGCCACTCTATACCAACTATTTGGCCTGAATTGTTCTGCCGTCATTTTATTCCAAATTGTGATCGGCACTCTCAATGCGTTTCTGTTCTCCCATATCGTCAAGCGTCTGATCTCCAAACGCGCCGGCAACTGGGCATTGGCGCTGTTCTTTCTATTCACCGATTTCTGGATCTTTGAACTTTTCATGCTGCGGGAAATTCTGGTTGTTTTTTTTATTCTGCTCTCCATCCTGAGTGTCATTCACTTTCAATATTCCTCTAAAAGTTACCCGCAAATATTTATTATGGGGCTTATTATGGGATTAAGCATCGCTTTGCGGGAAAATTTCATAATTCTTCTGCCTTTTTTTACCGCTTTATTTCTGGTTTCCCTGCCCGGAAAGCAATGGCTCAAAACGGCTTTAGTTTATAGCGCCGGTATTATGCTAATCCTCCTCCCCTTGTTGATCCGATATTATCTCATCAGCGGCCAAATTGGTATGTCCCCCCAAAACGGTCAACTAGCCTGGAAAGTTTCTAATTCCTATGATTCCAACGGATCAACCTGTACACCGGTCAAACCTTTGATCCCAATCACTTCTCCCGATTTTTATCACTGGCAGTTAACCAAAGCCAAAGTTTTCTTTTCCGGTTATCATCTGCCGGACAATATCGATATTTATCAAATCCAACGTCAATCGCCGTTTCTAAAATTCACCTTTTCGAATTTTGGTTTTCTTTTCGCCTTCGGATTGATCGGTATGATCTGGAGTCTTAAGGAATGGCGAAAATTTCTATTCTTGTATTATATTGCCGTTTTTTTCTCCGTTTCATTTATTCTGTTTCTCGTTATCTCCCGGTACCGTTTTGGTATCATTCCTATATTCATGTTTTTTACGGTCTATCTATTGTTCATGATCTATCGCTCGGTAAATGAGAGAAAAATATGGATTTCAATGGCCGGAGTTTTTTTATCGATTCCTCTCATTTACTATTTTGGCGATTTCAGGACCATTGATTATTTTAAAAACAATTCATGGTTTGATTATCGCTATGGAATGTTATTATTGGAAAAAGGCGACACAATTGCCGCTAAAGCAGAACTCCTCAACGCAGTGGAAAATCCGTATCAACCCACGGCTCCGGCGTTTGTAGAGCTAGCCCGTATCTATCTGAAAGAAGGCGCTATCGATCAGGCGGAATCTGTCACGCAACGTTTAACACGACTGAATCCCGATTATCCCGATGCAAATTATCTGATGGCAGTCATCTTTTTTCACCGCAGAGATTTCAATCAAAGCCTCCGCTTCTACCGGCTATATGCTAAACAAATTACCGGTGAAAAGCAAATCCAGATTCAGCAAATTATCCGAATGATCGAAACACAACTTCAATTAAAACCGAAATAGAAACATTTTCAATCAGCAAGTATCATGGGGGCTGGCCCTGAATGTTACCTGAGGATCGGCAGTTAGCTGGAAAACAAGAAAAGCAGCGGACGCCAAACTCGTTTCGACCAGGCTTGCTCGTTATGTTCAGCCTCAGGATCATAAAATATTTCCAAACTATTGTCATGCCCATATCCTTTGGCTCGTAACAAACGTTCCATCTCGTCCATTCCAGGTTTCAGTTCCGCATCCAATCCCACTCCCCCGCAATCCAGATAGAAGCGGATATCCCGCCTGGGAGCATCATTTTTCTTTACCAGATCGACTCCATCGGTATAATTCGGATGAAAGGCGCTGGAAAGGCAAGCGGCTTTCGAAAAATATTGCGGATACCACCAGACGAACAAAAAGGAGATCAATCCCCCCATGGATGAGCCCATTACGGCAGTATGACCGGGGTCCGATAATGTACGATAAGTGGAATCGATCATCGGTTTTACCCGCTCCACGACAAAACGGGCATACGCGCGGCCCAATAGAGAATCGCGGTATTCCTGGCGGCGGTCAGGTGTGTTGTATATCCCCACCATGATAATTTCTTCCATCTTTCCCGAACGAATCAGAGAATCCGCGACTTCATCCACCCGCCAATCAACCCCTAAGAACGATGTCGCCGGATCCATCATGTTGTTGCCGTCATGCAGATAGAGGACAGGATAATGCTTAGTCGTATCAATGGAATACGAGGGTGGCAGCCAGACAATCAAATCCCGGGGATAATTCAATCCATCCCCCCTCAAACCGCGGTGATACGCTACGCTACCCGTGATCCCCCCGGCGTTTGGCGCAACGTCCTGACCCCAGCCAATCGGCTTGAGTTCAAGTATCGTATCGCGTTCGACCGTCACAATCGTATTGGAAGGCGCTACTGCGCGCTGGTAAAAGGCTTGCTTCAACCAGCTTCCACATGTAATTTTAAATTCCACAACCGTTCCAGGAGATACCTGTATCGTAAATTCCCAAACATCATCCTCCATTTTGATCATGCTAACCTGACCAGGATTCCAGTTGCCCAGTTCGGGAAGATTACCGGCGATATACACTGTATCGTGCGGAGAGGTCATCGATGGCGCAATCACCCGCACTGTCAGGTCCCGCGACTCATTGGCAATAACAATGGCAAAACTAAAAATCAGGCATAAGCAAACCAATATTAAGCGGAAAACCATATTCCTCTCCCCTTTTTTTGTAAACAACAGATTTATAAATATCTCAATTTTCAAGCGCAATGAGGATACAGGGCCAGGGAAACATCTATACTGAAGGGCACCATTTTTTTACCATTGCAACCAGTTGTTCCCGGGTAATCGGCTTTGATAAATAATCAGAGAATCCCTTACTCAAGATATTCAAGCGATCATCTTTTAATGCATGGGCAGTCTGCGCAACAATTGGTAATTCGGGTCGAAAAGATTGTATCATTTTTAGCGCTTGATAACCATCCATTACCGGCATTTTAATATCCATTAAAACCAGGTCGATTTGTCCATTCTCTCTGCACAACTCCACGGCTTCCTTCCCATTACGGGCATGAAGAATCTGAACTCTATGTTTTCCTAAAACTTCATCCATATAATAAAGGTTAATCTCCTCATCTTCAACAATTAAAACAGTTGCATCCGGGTTACTTGAATGATGAGTTATATAAGTTAGATGCGCTGAGGTTTTATCAATATCTTCCAAATCGTTCTCATAAACGGGTTGATAGGGAATTTCAAAATAAAAACATGAACCATTTCCCTGTATAGATTCAAGCCATATCCTGCCGCCGAATAGCTTAATAATTTTATGCGCGATGGAAAGCCCCAAGCCGGTTCCTCGATAATTACGGCTGAAGTGGGATTCAACTTGTCGGAAACTTTCAAAAATTTTTTCCCGCATTTCGGGAGGAATGCCAATCCCTGTATCTTTTACAAAAAAACGCAAAACCTGTCCAACCAAATCGTACCCGAAAACCACCCGGCCCTGACGTGTGAACTTAAACGCATTGGATAAAAGGTTAGTAAGAATTTGTCGCAGCTTTAACGAATCGCAGATAATCGTACTCGCCCTATCGGATAAGAATTTATGTGGAAAATATTCCAATGCCATTTCATCAGCTTTCGGTTTAAAAAGAACAAAAATATCCATAATCATATCATTAAGGACAACTTTCTCTTCAACCAAATCGACTTTTCCAGCTTCAAGCCGCGCGATATCCAAAATGTCACTCACAATCGAAAGCAATTGGTGGCTGCTATCCATGATAATTTTGGTATAATTTGCCCGTTTTTCCGCGCTGAGTTCTTCTTGGCACAACATTTCAGAGAATCCGATGATCCCATTCATGGGAGTGCGAATTTCATGGCTCATATTGGCCAGAAAAGCGGATTTCAACCGGTCGCTTTCCTCTGCTTTTTCTTTTGCCAGAGTTAATTCCAGATTCATTTCCCGGATTTGCTCTATACTTTGTTCTAATTCCAAATTACGAGCGGCCAGTTCCTCATTAATTCTGCGAATTTCATCCAGATTTTTCTTTCGTTCAGTGATATCAGTACTGATCCCCATTAAGCCGATCGCCTCGCCATTCTGATCACAGATCAACTGGGTTCGACAATCCAGATAAATTCTTTGCCCTTCGGGAGTGTAGTTGACAATTTCACCCCGCCATTGCCCATTTTTTATCGTTTTTTCAACAATCTCATTTTGGGATGCGCCATATTTAGGATCGTGTCCATATTTCGACACAGGGAATCCAATTAATTCATCCCGGTTTTTATGAAATAATTTACATTCGGCATCATTGACATAAGTGATAATACCCAGCATATCCGTAGCAGTAATTAAATCATTAATATTATTTAAAAGCTGAGACTGAAACTTCAACTCCCGCTCCACTTCCCTCTTTTGCGTATGATCATGACTGATAACCAGAGCGGCCGGACTCCCTTCATACATAATTGGAATCGATACCGATTCAGTCCAAATCCGGGTTCCATCTTTTTTAATAACTTCCAGTTCTATGGGCTGGTTGGTCTTATGCTGGGAAATATTGCGAATCCGTTTGACAATTAATTTAATATACTCCGGCGCAATAACTGACAGAGAATCGGATCCGATAAATTCTTCGGAATTATTGTAACCCAGCATTGTTAATCCCATTTGATTCGAAAAAATATATTTACCATCCTGGATTACATACACAGCATCCGGCAATGAATTTAACAACGTACGATAGGTATCAGAAAGCTGTTTCAAATTCTTGTTCATTCCATTCCGTTCTTTCTTTTCTTAAAACACCGTATTAAAAATGACCATTGATCAATATATTAACTCTATTTGATCATCCGATAAACTTGCTCCCGGGTCATATCAAATTGACGAGCACATTCCAGGATTTTCATCTCCAAAGCCGGGATAATGATCAGTAAACGTATAACAATACTATTTTTATTATAAATCGTCTCTCCCCGAAAGTCAACAATTTATTTTTTGTTCTAAAAAATATAATCCGTCTAATCCGCTAAAAATCCGATTATCAGGTAGTAGATAGAAAACTCTCTCGAGGGAATTTTTATCTATTATTTCAATACACTCAAGAATTGGAAAGAAGTACGATACCGGAAAAATAGCAGGCATGATGCCCTTTTTTTTGAGCATTGTAGAAAAAAAAGGAACCAAATAATAAAATTTGAGTTTAATTCAATTTAGAGTTTTAATCAGCCTGAATTTAAATTGATCTATAATCGCCCAATAGAGAGAGGAAACTATGAAAATTTTAGATGAAATCGAAGAAAAATTGACGAAATTCAGAGATCAATGTGGTTCAAAATATACGTTGCCTGAACTTAGAATTGGAACCAAACACGTCAATGTACCGATTGTCCAGGGTGGAATGGGCGTTTGTATATCTCTTTCCGGACTGGCTTCAGCGGTAGCGCGGGAAGGCGGCATCGGAGTTATTGCCGCGAATGCGATTGGAATGATTGATGCCGATTACTATCAAGACCCTATCAAAGCCAATGTCCGCACGTTGCGTAATGAAATTCGAAAAGCCCGCAATCAAAGCCAGGGTTATATTGGCGTCAACATCATGGTGGCGGTGGATTGCTTTAATGAGTTGCTGCAAGCGTCGATAGAAGAAAAAGTGGATTTTCTGTTTCTTGGCGCGGGTTTGCCGATTAAAAACATTCCGGTACAGGCAATTCGCGATGCGGAAATCCAGGTTATTCCGATAGTCAGTTCCGGACGCGCCGCCAAACTGATTTTCAAATCCTGGGAAAAACACTATCATGATATACCCGATGGCGTAGTGGTGGAAGGGCCTAAAGCTGGTGGACATCTGGGATTTAAAACGGAGCAGATTGACAACCCGGATTTCCAGCTCGAGCAAATCGTTCCTGAAGTAGTGGAGGCCTTGAAGGAATTCGAAATCCGTCATCAGCGGGACTTGCCGGTGATTGCGGCTGGAGGAATCTATACGGGAGAAGATATCTTCCGCATCATGAAACTGGGAGCAAAAGGTGTCCAGATGGGCACCCGTTTTGTCGCCACAATCGAATGTGATGCCGACATTCATTTTAAAGAAACCTATATTAATTGCCGTCCAGAAGATATTACGATCATCAGCAGCCCGGTAGGACTTCCGGGACGCGCCATAAAAAGTGATTTTCTGGATGATATTGCCCGGGGAGTGAAAAAATTTTTTCGCTGCCCATCTCATTGTCTGGAAAGTTGCGGCGCGAAAAACGCCCGTTACTGCATCTCCGAAGCTCTGATCAGCGCCCAAAAAGGAGAAATATCCAATGGGTTCGCGTTCTGCGGTTCGAATGCCTGGCGGGTCGATGCCATCTTGCCCGTAAAAAAACTGATCTCCACCCTTAAATTTGAATATTCGACCACCTGTCTGCTTGATTCCATACAAACCGATTACGAAACGGCAGTAGAAAAATTGACGAGCCTTAAAACAGAGTATTCCCAAGCCATTGCCGCCGCGCGAGTGGAAATCCACGAAAACATACGTCGCAGAAATGCCCAGAATGAACGTTTGATCCAGGAAAAAATCGATCAGATTCATCTGACAATTTCCCAGCTCAAAGGAGAATACAACAGCATCAAAGCTAAAGTCAATGAGTTGAATGATGAACTGATGATTCTACTCGGTTCTCATCTGAATATGGATTCCGGCATGGAGCCGCATTGACGGATATCGCCGAAATAGAAATGAAGCAGGTTTAGCAACCGGTATTAAATATACTCTTTTTTTAGTTCTTCCAGCAAATGATCCGTTAGTTTTTCAGTTTTTCTCAATTCAGCAAATTTATCCAGCAAATCATCAACACATAAGTCGCGTCGTTCCTCTTGTGGGATATCATCAATAATTCGGCCTTTGTACATCATAATAGTCCGGGTGCCCAATGTAAGCGCCTGCTGCATACTATGCGTCACCATGACGGCGGTTAATTGGTCGCGATCGATAAAGCGTTCTGTCAGTTTGATGATTTGTGAGGCGGATTTTGGATCCAATGCCGCCGTATGTTCATCAAGCAATAACACTTTCGGTTTCGTAAGTACTGCCATAAGAAGGGTTATCGCCTGGCGCTGACCGCCGGAAAGGGTACCAATGCTATTATCCATACGGTCTTCCAACTGCATTTCCAATTGTTTAACCTGTTCACGGTAGAATTCTAATTGAGAATGATTCAAACCACGCAACGGTTTACGAATTTTCCCTCGCATAAATGCTAAATGAAGATTTTCGGCAATCGTCATGCCCGGGGCTGTACCTGTAAACGGGTTCTGAAATACCCGGGCGATATAGCGGGCGCGGCCATATTCGGGAATCAGGGTCATATCATCCCCATCGATATGGATCGTTCCTTCGTCGGCAATGAAAGATCCGGCAATGGCATTCAATAATGTTGATTTCCCGGAACCATTCGTACCGATAATCGTCAAAAAATCACCGGATTGAATCGTCAATTCAATGCCTCTCAAAGCGTAAACTTCACTGATCGAACCGGGATTAAATGTTTTATGCAAATTTTGAATCGATATCATAAATCACCTCAAAACAGATTGTGCGCGGTTAAGGGTCGAATCTGGTATATCCACGTTGTATTTTTTTGCTAATGCCAAATTAAGATACAGTTTTTCCGGAACAAAGTTATAGATGGGAATGGAGGCGGGAGTTTCACCTTCAATAACACGGAGCGCCATCTTGGCGGTTTCAAGTCCGACCTGCATGTAATCAGCTCCCAGGGATGCAAACGCTCCCTTTTCCACATCGGAAAATGTATTGGTGAAATAAGGAATCTTTTTATCCTGCAGAACTTTCGCAATAGTCGGCAGCGCCAAGATGACGGTATTATCACCCGAAGTCAGAAAAATATCCACCCCTTTAGTCAACAGCGAACGGACGGCATCCATCACCTCGCTGGTAGCGGTTACATTCGCTTCGATCAGTTGAAATCCGTACATTTCCGCGGAACTGCGGGCAATTTCAGTACATGCTTCAGAGCAAGCCTCTGAGGGATTCCAAACGATTCCCACTTTCCGGAGCCGGGGAAAAATTTCCCGCATGAGTTTAAATGTTGACGCCACCGGTTGAAAGGTAGCGACCCCGGTAATATTTGCCTGATGCTCCCGCGGATTCTTCGCAACTCCCATTCGGTAAGGATCGGTCACAGCCCCAAATATATGCGGAATCGATTTATTGGCAGAGGCCATCACCTGTAATGCAGGAGTCGATAATGTTATGACATAATCATATTTCTGACTGACAATGTCCTGGGCAATTGTTTGAGCCATTGGATAATCACCCTGGGCGCTTTTCTCATCAAGCGTAATATTGAACTTGTCCAAAATCCGCGATTGTTCAAAATACTCACGCACTCCCTGCATAACTTCCAGTATCATCGAATGATCGTTAAATCTAAACACAGTCAACCGTTTGGGAGGGTATTCCTTTTTAAGCTCCATAGTAGTCGTATCGCCCTGCTGAGTTTTAGAGTCCACCACTTTTTGCGCTTTTTTCAGTAAATCAGGAGAAATCGGGAATCCCTGTTGTTCAGCCACATCCATATTAAGATAAAAAACGGTTTCTTCAGTCGCTTGGATAGGTATTTGCGCCACGGTTTCGCCATCCAGAACGCGGGCTAAAATTTTTCCCCCGTCAAATCCGGTTCGGTAATAGTCGGGTCCCAAAACAGCGACTGTTCCATTATAGATCAATTCACCATCAACGGAAAAAAGCGGTATTTTATTAGTTCCGGCCACTTTTACATAGCTATCGTAGCTGACGTTCAGGGTATTGTCCCCTGGATTGAGAAAAACCTGGGCGCCTTTGGACACCAGAGAGCGCGCCGCATCCAGCACTTCAGCCGGGGCAGTGACCGTTGCTTCCACAACACTTAATCCGAGGCGATCGGCATATTCGCGGATTTTAATGACAGTCGCTTCAGAATTCGCTTCGGACGAATTCCATACGATCCCGATTTTTTTACGTTCGGGAAACATTTCCTTAATCAAATCAAGTATTTCGGTAACCGGTGGAAAACAACTGACACCGGTCAGGTTTGGCAGGTGCTTCTCCGGAGTTTCCGCCGCGCCGATACGATAAGGATCATAAATATAAGTGAATACGATTTTCGGGCGCTCACGGCCAGAACCCATTTGCACGGCGGCCTGGAGACACGGTGTCGAAAGGGGAACTATAATATCGACATCCTGGCGTACAAAATCCTGCATGATTGAATTGATCATGGAAAAATCAGCATTGGCATCTTTGTAAATCAATTTGACATTCTCTCCATCGCGATACCCATGACCGTTTAATCCATGGATCAAACCTGCTTTGGCGATCTCCACATTGGGTTCCTGGGCGAATTGAACAATTCCGATTCTGGGAATTTTAGTTTCCTTTGCTGGTTTTGTACCATAAAACTGATTTGCCTGGTAAATCAAGTTTTCAGGAATTGGGATGTTTAATCGTTTCGATTCCTCTAAATTTATGCCAATTGTCAACTTTTTATAGCGCTGAAAAGGAATTGACTGAGTATCCGCGCCCTTTAAAACCCGGTCAACCAAATGCGCGCCCATTTGTCCGCTACCGCTATAATCGTAGCCCACAGCCAGCAAGGCGCCGGAACCCAAGCGTTCCACATCACAAATAACAATAGGAATCCCGGCTTTGGACGATTCTTTGTAGATTGCCTCAAAAGCCGAATATACAATATTATCCGGAGCAAAAACAAAACAATCGGGATGATCCACTACCAGCGACATTGCCGCAGTCTGCACTTCAGCCGTAGCGGTAACGTATTTCTCGGTTAGCTCAATTCCACCGACGGTAGCGATGGCTTTTTTAAAATTCTGCACATTAAATTCGGAATTGGCGCTGGAGGGGTCCCATATTGTTCCCACACGGATTGTTTTCTTCCCGGGAAACAGCTCTTTTACAAAATTCACTACCCTATCCATCGGCGCCCACCCATAAGTGCCGGTAACATTGGGTAAATGGTCGGTTTCCGTGCGGCCTGCATTGATAATAAACGGATTGGCGACTGTTACAAAAACCAAAGGAGTATTAGTAATTTTCTTTAGGGCAGCCTGGGTAACCGGTGTTGAAATTGTAATGACCACATCCATCTTATTCATTACATACTTATCCAAAATAGAGTTAACCATCCCCATTTCACCATTGCCATTTTCCAGAAAAATTTCACAGTTTTCACCATTTTTATAGCCGATGCGATCCAATTCATCCAGTAAAGCCTCTCGGGTAATATCAAGTACCGGGTTGCTGACAAATTGAATGATCGCCATACGGCAATGGCTCTTTCCTGACGACCGGAAAGTTCCGCTTCTATGAAGCCAGGCATAGCTGCCTGCACCAACCAGGCCGATAATGACCAGAGTCAATGCATATTTAATAAAAACCCTGTTTTTAAATCGCTGTAGCCAGTTAACTGCAAAGGTTGCCCGTCGTTTCTCCTTATTGATTCGGTAGGATATATAAAGAGTCAGAAGCACAAACAAGGCGGTCATCAATTTAAGATCAAGGGGATTCATTCCGGCATATAGGGCAAAGGCGATCATGAATCGAAAAACAACCGAACCCGCAATCGCGCTGAAAATTTTAACGGCAACCGACCCGCGTTTAAAAATTGCTTCGCCAATGATAACCGCCGCCAAACCATTGACAACAGTACCAATGCCCATACCAATATCGGCAAATCCCTGGTATTGGGCAACCAGACCGCCCGCCAAACCTACCAGCGAATTGCTCAATCCAATACCTAAAATTTTGATAAAGTCCACATTAACGCCATTGGCCGAGGACATTGTAGGATTATTACCGGTAGCGCGAATCGTCATCCCCAGGTCTGTGCGGAAAAACCAGGCGATCAATTGCCAAAAAATTGCCATTCCACACGCTAAGGCGATAGCCAGCCAGATTTCCGAGGGAAGACCGGGGTTGACCCGCTGGAAAAAATCAAGAAAACTCGGCAACGATAATAAGGGAATATTGGATTTCCCCATAATATGCAAATTGATCGAGTAGAGGCCTATCATCACCAAAATACCCGCCAACAAACCGTTCACCTTCATTTTCGTATGAATCAATCCCGTTATCACTCCAGCCATTCCGCTCACAAGAAGCGCTATACCCAAGGCGAAAAAAGGATTCCACCCGGAAGCGATCAAAACGGCGGAAACTGCCGCGCCTGTCGTAAAACTTCCATCAACGGTGATATCCGGAAAATCAAGGATCCGGTAACAAATATAAACGCCTACAGCCATTAAGGCATAGAGAAAACCTAAATTGAATGCGCCAATCCACAATTCCATTTTTTATCCTTTCAGTTCCGTTATGGCAATCAAACCTTTGGACAAGAGGGTATTCCCTAAAATATGCTGGATTTTTTCCAACTGAAATTCACTCAGGACCCGTTGCAATTCATCCCCAAACCGAGGTATTTTGAAATCAACCAGATTATGCGTAAAAACCGCGCCATGAAGATGAAACCCGGAATCCATGGGGACCAGAGCATTAAATTCAGCAGAAGCCGTCTCGCGATTAACGCTGGCGATCCCAGCCATTATCACAATCGAATCGCTATCGGCGCGGTCAACCGGAAAATTGAACCAATCCGGAAAATTCCGGTTGTCAAATAAAGACGCTCCATTTACCGGCCGGTTTTCTTCAAGCGGAACTTTTTTAAAATGCATTCCATAGAGGGCTTTAGTTTCAGCCATCACGACGATACCCATCTGCTTGTAGTTAAAAAATGAACCGATCGCCGCAATCAGCCCGCTCAACGGCTGGGAATCCGTCACGCTCTGAAAATGAATGATCCGGTCAATTTCATCGCTGAAACCAAAACCATGCAGGAAACGGTACCGTACATCCTTGCCTTCCGGGGAATATACCATATAATCCGCAACCGGTCGCCGCGTTGCCGGATAGACAAATAAATGATGGTTTAAAACGATCGCCTCGCCAAAATAATTCTTATATTCACCATAGCTTTCACCCAATGCGGCCAATCCGGCACCAAAACAAATGGCAGCAGGATCAACCGCCACTACATCCTGCTCCGAATATGCGGCATGTTCCAGTTTTTCCACGTTGCCGATCGAATAAAACCGCGCCAGTTGACCACTTCCCTGTTGATAAGATAAAATATAATCCCCTATGCGTTCTTCGATCAGTCCTGTTTCCCCATCCGGGTTGGGGTTGTCAACCGACAACTGCTCCAGAGACTCTAACACTTTAAAATAATTTAAAAACCCACTCATAGTGAATACCATTTTACACGATTCAGTTAATCCGTAAAGAAGGACTTCACCCCCACCCGCCGTTAAATTTTTATACGTCGCCATAAAAACGCGCAATCCGGCTGAACTGATATAGGTTACATTCCGTAAATCGAAAACCAATTGCCGGGTTCCTTTCTGAATTAAGGACCGGACCGTCCGGTCTAAATCAGCGGAACTATTACCATCAATCCGTCCTTCCACTTTTAAAACCGTAAAAGGAAGCAATTCCAACACCTCATAAGACAGCATAAATCATCCTTTGTTATTTTATTCCTTTAAATTACTATTAAAATCACATAAATTCGTGAATATTTGGCGTTAAGTAAATCTCATACAGCTCAAAAAATCAAATACGCTCTTTTATAATTACCTTTTCCTAATTTAGCAAATTTCACAGTATTGTCAAGTTTTTTTTTCATTAAAATGGCGCAATCATAAATTAAAAAGCCTTGGAACGCAGACACAGATTATCGAGCGGATACCCAACAGCCAGCCGGACAACAAAGATAAGTTACGGCTTATATCATTTAAAAAAATAAATTGACTTTCCGGGTTTCCCTGATTATTATACTATTATGGTAAATAGATATCAAAATTAATTAAAAAGGATGTTTATATGTTACGAAAACTAATTCTGATTACACTCTTAACACTAACAGCGCTGCAAGCGGATCCGCACTATATGCGTCGCCTCAACCTCGATGGACGGATTAGCGGCACTCTTCGCGACAGCCTTGCAGAACTTCCACTCAGTGAGATTCGGTTACAGCTTTTCAATCGTAATAGTTCGGTCAATAAACAAACCGTTACCGAACCCGACGGAACCTACCATTTTGAAAATCTTCCTCCGGGAACCTATTACATCTTTATTCGCGATAATTCGAAGTGCTTTAGCCGCTACTATTTGCGGGGAGATTCACGGGAAAGCGCAGATTCGATTGTCCTGGAAAAAAACCAAGCGCTCAGTTTACAGGATTGGTACGTTGTTCCAAAAAAAGGACCGGGAGCCATATTTGGCATTATAATTGATTCCATATCGGGAACCCCTATTCCGAACATCCGTTTGAATATTTATACCCCGGACTGGTTCTGGGAGTTTAGCGCCACCAGTAATAGCGAGGGCCGGTTTGAATTTGGTGAGCTACCACTGACGCAATATTATCTTACTTTTTGCGATACAACGATTTATAATTGCTACTACTTTGACGGAAAAGAAAACTTGGATAACGCGCAATTGATCAGTTTAAGCAGCGCCCATACTCAGGAAGAAAATCTGATCCTGCGCACAAAATTGTCAGTCGCCGATGGCGTCATTTCCGGGATGGTCTATGACAGTATCAACCCAAGCCAGGGTATCAGCGGCATCGGACTTTATCTGGTCGCCGAAACCCCGGGTTTTTACTTTGATCGGCTTATCACTTCCAATGCTGACGGAAGTTTCCAATTCAACCGCTTACCCCCCGCAGCGTATCGATTGGAAACCCAGTATTCCGATCGTACTTCCTGGGAAGTTTATGCCAATACCCAAATATCGGAAGAAGCCACCATCCTCAATCTGGATTATAACCAACAGCTTACGAATCTGCAAATTGATTTAATCCGCTATACCGGCCCTCTGGAAATCAGCGGTCAGGTTATGGATAATTCGAATGAACCCTTTGCCTGGATTCGCCTGGATATCTACTATCTGCAAACCGATACGGCCGCCAGTATTTGGGACAATCCCTCGTTCTTCCAAAAAAGCGTGGAGACCGACGACAATGGAAATTATCGGTTTAGTGGTTTGCCAGCCGGTAAATATCTGCTAACCCTTAATGGCGGCAATAAAGCATCTTTAGAAACCAACACTGAGATTCTGGAATTGACTGACAACACGATACGAAATTTTTCCATGGAAAGGCTTACCGGCAACGGTACGATTAGAGGACGCGTTACCCATAGCGCTAATGGCAGCTCTCTGTCGAATATCACGATGCTCTTGACCGACGGCTCTTATATTCATTATCAGGAAACCGTCACCAATCTTAATGGCGATTATGAATTTAACACAATTCCCCCCGGGGACAATTATTACGTTCAAGCCAGGGGGCATCCCAATTTCGAACAAAAGTATTACAACAGCGACACCATTACTTACTGGGAAGCCGAACCACTGATAGTGGCGGATAACCAATCTCTGGAAAATATTAACCTGCAATTGGCGTCTCTTTATTCGTTCGGGGGAACCATTACGGATTCCGTCAACGGAACCCCGGTCAGCGAGATTTATGTCAGTATCGGATCGGCTGAAACTAGATTCTACGAAAAAGATACCACTGCCAGCGATGGGTCCTTCCTTATCACGGCGGTTCCTCAGGGCTCTTATACTATCTCCATCGATCATGAAAATAAAATATACTCGTACTGGGGAGAGAATGTCCCTATCGGCCCCGCGACCCCGGCTTATAATAAAAATGTACTGACATTGAAAGGTCCGGGATCAATTATCGCATATTTGCTGGATACAATTTCCCAGGTTCCCATCCGCAACGCCCGTGTGGAGTTGAATGACGTTCAGGGCAATACTCTTTATATCCATACCATTTCGGACGGTAATGGCCGTTTTGAATTCAATAACCTGCCCCTGCGTTCCTACCGATTTTGGATACGCGACGCGCCGTCGTTCATTGGCAAGGAATACCCGGAAGACCCGGCACAAACCCTGACGTTGAATGAAAACAATCCGAATATCCGGGACACGGTCTGGGTGTATAGTCTCATCGGCCCGGGACAAATTAGCGGCGCCGTTACTGATTCCGCCAATAACCAGCCGATCCAGGGCATCCGTGTTGCCCTCTTCGACCCTCAGCATATTTTCTTTAAATCCGACACCACGGATGCCAACGGCCTCTATAGTTTCGAGGAGCTACCCTTGCTTGAGTATTATGTCAATTTTAATGATTGGGGCGACAACTCGGATTACTCCTATGAGCTCTATGAAAATGCCCAGGAAGAAT
>CAZWDO010000016.1:24615-65347 GCA_964632485.1 uncultured bacterium | reverse complement strand
CCATTGATATCAACACTAATCATACATATAGCAACATCAATGCTGATCTTACCAAACGGATCGGCAGCGGAGCCATCGGCGGAATCGTCTCGGACAGCATCAGCGGCGAACCGTTTGCAGATGTTACTATTTATTTAATAGGAACCTTAATTGATTATTATCAGGAAGACATTACTAATGCCAATGGGGAGTTCCTGTTTGATGGGCTACCCCGCAATGAATATATTCTGATTGCATTCGGCAATGGATACACATCGACTGAAGTTTATCATAATCAAACCGATTGGGACCGGGCAGACCGAATTTTGGTTAATGATGATGTAAAAAACGCTAATTTCGATCTGATTTCATATCGCGGCGCAAAAACGATCAGCGGTCGGGTTCTCGACAATGGTTCGGCTGTTGATTCGATGCTGATCTGGTTATTCTCTGAAAATTTTGCTAAATATACCTATAGCTCCTCCCAGGGCGAATTCCGTTTTGATAGTCTGGCTTCCTCAGTTTACTGGCTCTTCGCCGAAGGAAATGAGCAACTGATGGGTCAAACATATCCCCTGGAGCTTGATCTCAGGCCCGTCGATTCACTGACTCAACTACTATTTCAACTGGCTCCCAAACGGTTTGGACAACTGAGCGGGACCATCACCGATGCGAATACGGGACAGGGTATCCCGGATATCCCATTGATTGCCTATAACGAAACTTATTGGGAAATGACTGAAAGTGGCGCGAATGGGGACTATTTATTTAACGAACTGCAGGAAGGAAGCTATTATCTGTTGGCGGATGCGGCTAATACCGATTATAACAGCCGGTACTATCCGAATGCGCTGGATGAAACATCGGCAGAAATGGTGGCTGCGCAATTTGGACAATTAACAGCCAATATCAATTTTCAATTAGTCAATATCCAAATGGATACAACGGCTCCCCAGATCATTGAGTTTTATCCACTCCCGGAGGCCAACGGCGTTGAAACAGATGCCCAGATATATATTCGTGTCTTTGAGGATCTTTCCGGTTTAGATAGTTCAGCCGTTCTCTTCACTATAAATGGCGCGCCGCAAAAACTTGATATTTATACATCCAATGAGCATGATTATGAGATGAGCTATCAACCTCCGGAAAAATTCAGTGATCACGACACATTGAATATCGTGTTACAATTGGTGGATCGCCGAGGAAATTCGACGACTCCTCAGAGTTGGCGTTTTACCACTTCCCGCGACAGTTTAGCGCCGTTTATCTCCCAGGGGCCCTGGAGCAGCGCGGCTGTCGATTCGGCTCTGATTGTTTTTAAGACCAATGAGGCATCGCATTGCGGCATCGTTTTTGCCCGCGTTGAAAACGACGGCTCTAACGACGAAGTGGAAGAAAATGAAGACTATTTTAGCATGAATCATCAGTTGATTTTGCGTAATCTTCAGAGTAATTCATCCTACCAATACCAGATATGGTGTACGGATCAATCCGGTAACACGTATATCACCGAGCAGGAATTATATTTCATGACCACCGGACAGGATGATCAGATTGCTCCGAAACTAATGGCTCCGCCGCAAATCCGTTATATTTCCACCTATGATTGCTATTTGGAAGCATTTTCCAATGAAAATGGTTGTTTGGAGACAAGAATCGGTACGTCAAGCGCCAACTATAGTCGCGCGATTCGTTCTGCCATATCACGTTCTCCACTGCTATTAATCGATAGTCTGGAAAATGGCGCCACCTACTATTATGAAGCCCTGTTTCGCGATGTAGCGGGTAATGCGGGAACAACCTACACCGGTTCATTTACGACGCTAAGCCAGAAGGAAGTAACTCCCCCCCAATTCATCTCCGGCCCCTCTTTTTTCAATACTCAATCGGGTATTGCCAGCATTTATTTTCAATGCAACAGACCGGTAACCGCTCAAATGAACTACGGATATGGAACTGAAACAATGAATTACCGTGAAAACGACGAAATATTCAATCCCCGCCATACTCTGAATATAGCCGTGCCGTCGGGCGATGAACCTCTGACTTATCAAATCATTATTACCGATAAATATGGCAACAAACGCACGGCGCCGATACAAACCTGTTATCTTGATCAACATATTCAACCACCTGAATTTACGATGCCGCCTCTCATCCAGGAAACCGGGACAAACCATGCCTGGCTGTATTGCGCCACCAACTTTCCCACCCGAGCCCGCGTTGAAATTGATCTATCGCCAACTTTTTCCGGGCCGACCATTATTGAAAGTCAAACTATCACTCAAGAACACCGTTTTTATCTTGATGGATTAGCCCCTGATCAAACCTGGTACTATCAAGTCAGTATCAATGATATTGCTCAAAAAGCAGGAATCCAATCGGCGGTCGATTCGTTTCATACCCTTATTAACCAGGAAGAAACATCCCCAATGTTGACAGAAGGCCCCATTACCCATAAAACCAATACAACCGTTCAAGTTACAATGAGCTTCGACCGCCCGTGTCGTGTCATATTGGATCTGATCGCTTCTTCCGGTGAAGCAAAACAATATACGCAATCGGAATATAAAACCCGCCATTCGCTCACCCTGACGCAATTATCTCCCAATGTGACCTATCAATATGAAATTGAGATCATAGATATGAATAACAATACATTGCGATGGCCAGAATCCGGGACGAGCAGCCAGCATCGCCTGAAACGTCAACCGCCGGGAACAACCAACTCATTCACCACGAATACAATGGCTGATCGGACGCCGCCCAGTATCGTCAATGGCCCCTATGTTCTCTCTATCAATCGCAATGAAGCCATCATCCGCTTTCAGACTAATGAGCCCAGTCGCAGCATTCTGAATCTATCCTCATCAGACAGTTCAAACTTCACGACCGAAATTGCCGAATTCACTCAATTCCACGATTACAACCTCTCCAACCTGATCGCTGACAAGCATTATTGCTTTGAACTCAAATTGGTCGATATCAACCAGAATATGTTGATACTTAACAGAATCGGACAATTGACAACTTTTGAAACGGTTTTCAGTGATACTCTTACAGACATTCAGCCCCAGATCGATTACTTATCGACCGATATGGCGATCATCCGATTAAAAAATGATCGAATATTCATGCCCAATCTTCAATATGGTGTAAATTTCAATTTTTCCAGGACCTTTTCCAACAATTATTATGATAACGAACATTTCATTATCATGGCGAATCTGATTGCCGGTCAAAACTATAATTGCCGGGTTGACCAGATTGGCTGGTACAACAAGGAGAATCAGACCGGTCAAACGGAAAGCTTTACAACACGGGAAACTCATGATACAAACGCCCCGATCATAACGCGCGGGGCCAAGGTACTATATCGAAGTCAGGATAAAGCTCTAATTGAATGGCAAACCGATGAACTTTCCTCCAGTTATTTGGAATATATCCACCCGGCGTATCAGGACACGATGCTTTTTGGAAATTTGAATCTGACGCGCAACCATCGCCTGCTCATTACCGATTTAGCAAACGACATCGAATATCGCGCCTCCGTCTATTCGTCCGATATTTACGGGCAGACTACCCAAAGCTCCTCGTTTATTATTCCGCCTTATACGGGAACAGCATACCCGGCGCCGCCCCGAAATATGGGTTTGCAACCCTTATCCGAGCAGTTTGTTAAAATTAGCTGGAATTCGGGCGGTTCATCCGCGCCCGATGCCGGATATTACCTGTTTCGCCAATTCAACAATGAAGACGCTCAACTGATTGCAGGCCCAATCGAGGATACGTCCTGGATCGACGAACGCTTTTCAGATGTGCTTTATTATACGACGGCCATCAATTGGGATATGCAGGAAAGTGTTTCATCCGATACAATAATGAACGGATTGGTATCAATTGTGGAGGAAAATCATTTACACAAAAATTTAATCATCAGTTATTCTCCCAACCCGTTCAACTCAAAAATCTATTTCCAAATTCAACAAGAAAACGGACATAGCATAACCATGGAAATTTTTAATATGGCGGGTCAACGGGTTTTTCGGCAAGAAATAAAAACGCCGGCAGAGGGGAAATCAACAATAAGCTGGAATGCCGAAGAGCAATCAACCGGGATATATTTATATCGCTTCACTACACCAACGGAAATCCAGACAGGAAAAATAGTATTGCTAAAATAAAACCAGCGATTAAACGATTTTATGAACCCATTGGTAAGGATCGGGCGATAAACCGTACTGAATCGAGGTCAATTGGTCGAAAAATTTTTGTGTCCAGCTCCCGGTTTTATTATCACCTATAGTAAAAGTCTTCTCCTGGTAGCGAATATGGCCTACTGGAGTGATAACCGCCGCGGTCCCGGAACCGAACGATTCGCTTAATTCGCCGCTTTTGATACCGGCCACAACTTCATCAATACTAATGGGGCGTTCTTCGGCTTCCAAACCCAGTGCCGGAGCCATTTGCAGTACGGATTTGCGGGTAATCCCAGGTAGTATACTGCCGTTAAGAGCCGGAGTCACTAATTTATTGTTAATTACAAAAAAGATATTCATAGAACCAACTTCTTCGACATACCGGTGTTCAATCGCGTCAAGCCAGAGAACCTGATCGAAGCCCGCTTGACCAGCCATACGAGCGGCGAGTAAACTTGCGGCATAGTTGGCCCCGGTTTTAGCTTCACCCACCCCGCCTTTAACTGCCCGGACAAATTCAGGCAACACCAGCAATCCCACAGGGTTAAACCCACTTTTATAATAAGGGCCCACCGGCGACAAGATAATAAAAAACAAATACTCATTGGAGGGACGCAAACCGACTCCCACTTCACTGGCAATCACAGTCGGACGAATATAAAGCGATGCTCCCCGCATATTCGGTATCCAGCGTTTTTCAAGCTTCACAATAGTTTCGACCGCTTCTAAAAAAATTTCCTCCGTAAATTCCGGGATACACATCCGTTTCATGGAACGGATCATACGGCGGGCGTTTTCTTCCGGACGAAACAATAAAATTTCATCTTGGGGAGATAAATAGCCTTTTAAACCCTCGAACACTTCCTGACAATAATGGAAAATCAACGCTCCCGGGTCCATTGCCAACGGTTGATGGCTCTTGATTTGCGGCTGATGCCATCCCTGCTCTTGGTTGTATCGCATCAAAAACATATAATCCGTGAACAAACGCCCAAAATTCAGTTGCATCGGATCGTCATACAACGCCTTTAATTGATCTGGCCCCAACAAGGTTGTTTCAATCTTCATGTCCCTGCTCCTTCATGTTTAATTTTATAAAAAAAGACTTGAAATTTATCAAAATAATTACTATACTAATCATGGTTGCATTATAAACAAAGGAAAATTAATTGTCAAGATAATTTTTAAAAAAAGGAGTTGAAAAATGAAAATTGTAGTGGCTGGTACCGGTTTTGTCGGATTGACTCATGCAGCGGTATTGTCTGAATACGGACACGAAGTCTGGGCTTATGATATTGATAAAAACAAAATTGAGACATTTCGTTCCGGAGAAAAAGAACAGATAGAATCGTTTGTGAATGAAAATTTTTTAGCTGAAATCATTCGGGAGACTCAGGGGAAATACCTGTTTTTTTCTTCTAATCCTGATGAATTCCTGGAAGGCGCCGAGATTATTTTTCTTTGTTTACCCACGCCGCCAAATAAAGACGGTTCGACGAATATGACCTACTATAACGAAGCGGCTAATGATTTAGCGAAACGCCTGGCCAAACGCCAAAACCCAAACCGAATCGTATTAGTGAATAAAAGTACAGTACCCATCGGTACAGCGCGGCATTTACAACGGACCATGCAAAAGCATCAGGTCATTAATTTCGGAGTAGCCTCCAACCCGGAGTTTTTGCCCGAAGGCGATGCCGTCGAAAAATCCCGCCGACCTGACCGCATTGTCATTGGCGCCGATTATGATGAAGATTTCCAATTGCTCCGCCGTACCTATAGCCATTTTTATAATCACGTCCGTATCCGGTATATCGAGACAACACCCGAGACCGCGGAATCAATTAAATATATTTCTAATACGCTATTACTCACATATATCTCATTTTGGAACGGCGTGGGCGCCCGGGTGGCTGAAAAAATCGACAATATCAATATGGAAAAACTCAAAATGGGCGTCACGTCCGACGGACGCATCTCAACCTGGGGCTCCTATGTTTCCAATGGCGCAGGTGGCAGTTGTTTCGGAAAGGATATCCAATCCCTGATCTACCAATTACGACTTGCCGGCGCGGATACCAGCCTATTGCAATCAGTTTATGATATTAATGAATACCAGAAAGTCTATCTGATCGACCGGGCAGTATATGAAGCCCGTTTTAATTTTAACAACAAAAAAATCGCTTTGCTTGGCCTGGCTTTCAAACAGCGGACCAATGATATGCGGGATGCTTCATCGATAAAGGTAGTGGAAGGGTTGCTGGGCAAAGGCGTTGCTGAGATACGAACCTATGATCCCTTAGCGACTGAGGAAGCCAGGAAGTATTTCAATCCCCAAGACAATATTCTCTATGAAAAAATTGTGTATAGCCAGTCCGTTACCGAAGCGCTGCAAGGCGCAGATGCCTGCTTCATTACAACGGATTGGGAAGAGTTCCGCGGTCTTTCATCCACAATCCAAAAAATTGCTCAACCACCGTTTCTGGTCATTGATGGTCGCCGTATGATTCCCGATTACTCGCAATTGCTCGAAAAAGGATACCAATATTTAGCCGTGGGTTCGCCATTTTTGTCCTGAAAGCCCGGAGGAAATAATCAAATTGCTGAATATATTCAAAAATATTCTACTATTAATTATTTTATCATTGACGGGAGTGAGTCAGTGCCAATCAGGCGAGCATTCGACACACTCCCCGGGTCAAACCCGAAGAACGCCGGAAGCAGAAACATATTCAACATGGGACCAATTTTCTCAAAAATACACCCTGACGCGAGCAGAAGAAAAAATAGCGCAAAAGGTTCGGGAAGCCCTTGAACTGAGAGAAAAAGGACGCATTGATAGCGCCTGGATGGCCTTGATGGATTGCTCCGGAACTTTGATTTCGGATTTACTGGCCTATTATCAATCCCTGGATAACTCCAGAAACCCGGAGAATCCCATTCCTGACCCGGATTCATCTATGTTTTATCCATGGTTTATGTTCCGCAAAGCCGTTGCTGATTTTCAAGAAAATAATTTTTCGCAAGCAATCACCCGATTGGAACAACTTCAACGCCAATCTCATCCCTATGTTCCAGAGGACTCGCTTCAATACATTCTGGCTCTGGCTTATGAGAAAACTGACAGCGCATCCAAATCCAATTCACTGTTATATGCCATTGCCACACGGCAAACACCTTCGGCATTCATTGAAACGAGCGCCAAACGCATAAAATTGAACGATCAAGATCTATGGTTTAATGTGTTACATCATCGTTTTCAATCCTTTATCTCCCAGAAAAATCTTTTAAAGGCAAAAAAAATATTGGCTGATATGCGGCCACTTGCGAAATCAACCGAAGATAAAGCCCTCTATCGATATTGTTCCGCAGAACTAAAATACAAGAAAAAGCAACAACGGGCGGCAATTCAGGAGTGGACTGAAATTATAAAAAAAGAGCCGAAGACACGCATTGCTGAAAAAACGAGGGAGAAACTCTTTCAGATTGCCCGGCAGGCAAAAAACGAAAAACTCATGGAATCATATTTGCAAAACGCGAATTATCCCCAGGAAAAACTGAAATTTCATCTGAAACTCGCCGATTATTATCTCTCCAGGGATGATATCGCCACCGCTCAAAACCACCTTGCGCCTTTTCGCGAAATCGAAGCGCGCCCATGGCCGGACGCTTTTACCCAGATTTTCCGCCATGCCGTCACTCTTTTTTACCGGGAAAACCTGAAAACAGCCGCTGAATATCTCGCACTTAGTGATTGTTTTAAAAGTACTCCTTTTGAAGCCCAACAAGTTCTGTTTTTTAATGGACTTATCCGGGAGAAATTAAAAGATACTACCGCGGCGAAATCGTTTTTCCAACAGGCAGCCGCGCTCATTCCCGGTAGTTTTTACGGCCTTGAAAGCCAGGGAAAATGCCAAATAGACACGATAGCGCGCATGAAACCGTTTGTTTGGGAAAAAAAACCGAATCAACTCGTCTTAGTAAAAAAAATTATGTTTTATTACCATGCCGGGCTGGACGATCTGGCTTCGCGCCATGCGCAATATTTCCTTGAAACCAATAAAAGCGTTTTCAGCGCCTGGCTGTTAACCAATCTCCATCGCTAAAACAAGCGCTATTATCATTCCGCTAACACTGCGCGTTTGTATCTGATGGACTCCCTCTATCGGTATGGTTTACAGACCGACCGCGAATTGTTAGCGCTGATTTTTCCTCAACCCCTTCAATCGCAATTGGATCGAATAATAATCGATACACCCCTCAGCCAAGCCTTGGTTTATAGTATTATTAACTCTGAATCACGTTTCAACCATGAAGCAGTATCGGTCGCCAATGCCCGGGGCCTAATGCAATTGATGCCCACAACCGCTAAAAGCCTGGCAAAAAAAAAGAAACTCACCTATCACATTTCGAAACTATTTGATGCGGAGTATAATATCACGCTCGGAACTGTTTACCTCAACGACCTGTTAAACCGGCATCAGCCTTTTATCGCGCCGGGGATCGCTTCCTATAACGCGGGTCCCAATGCGGTCAAACGCTGGCTGGAAAATCGACCCTATAAAGACCTTTACTCATTTATTGAATTGATTCCCTATCGGGAAACCCGTTACTATACGAAAACTGTTTGGCGAGACTACTATTTTTATCGTTTATTATCCAAGGAATAAAGATGCTCTATCTCACAATTCGATCCCATTTTTCAGCCGCCCATCATTTGCAGGAGTACCCGGGTGATTGCTCCCGGCTGCACGGCCACAATTGGAAGCTGAAAATTATATTCCGTGTCGAACAATTGGATAGCCTGGGCATGGGACTTGATTTTCGGGAGCTTAAACAGCAAGTACAAAAAACAATTGCTCATTTTGACCATTGTTACCTGAATGAACTCCCCGAATTCAAAGATCAAAATCCGACAGCGGAACACATTGCGCTGGTATTGTTTCGCATATTGGCAGAAATGAACCTCCCCAATGTAAAAATTTACGAGATTGAAGTGTTTGAATCCGATAATTATTCCGTGATTTATCGCGATGAAACTACGCATTAACGAAATATTCTATAGTATCCAGGGCGAAACCAGCTATATGGGCCGCCCTTGCATTTTCATTCGAACCAGTGGATGCAATCTGAACTGCCATTGGTGCGATACGCGTTATGCTAATGAAGAACCGGGGGAACTCATAGCGCCGGAATTGATTCCAACACAAATTGAACCCTTCAACTGCCGGTTGGTCTCGCTTACCGGCGGCGAACCCTTGCTCCAGGCTCCCACTGTCGCGCATTTAATGAATATCCTTTTGCATCTTTCCTATACAGTACTATTGGAAACCAATGGCTCACTCTCACTCTCCCCCATTCCTGCCGAGATTATTAAAATTATTGACATAAAACCCCCTTCCAGCGGAGAAAGCGGAAGTTTCCTGGAAGAAAATTGGACTTACATCAATCCGCGCCAAGACCAACTGAAATTTCTGATTGCCGATGAAAAAGATTGGAGCTATGCCCTGGATTTTATTCGGAGCCAAACGCATCAATTACCGGCCGAAATCCTGTTTTCACCCGTCCAAGGCAGACTTGAACCCGCATTATTGGCGGAATGGATGTTGCGGGACCACGTTTCTGGTCGCCTTCAACTGCAATTACACCGGATAATATGGCCCCTGCAAACCAGAGGAGTATAAAATGAATGCCATCATTTTAGTCAGCGGCGGAATGGATTCCGCAGTGGCTGCCGCAATTGCCATGGAAAAACACCCACAAGTCATGTTTATCCATTTCAATTACGGCCAACTCACAGAAAAAAAAGAAGAACAGTGTTTCCATTCGCTGGCAGAATACTATGGAATCCAACACAAACAGATTATTTCCTTCGATTTCCTGAAACAGTTAGGTCACTCCAGCCTGACCGATCCCGCGATGGCAATCCCCAAAAACACTCTTCATGCCCACGAAATACCCTCGACCTATGTTCCTTTTCGCAATGGCATTTTTCTATCCTACAGCGTAGCTCTTGCGGAAGTCATGCAGGCTACGCATATTTATATCGCCGCTGTTGAAACTGACAGTTCCGGTTATCCCGATTGCCGGGCAGAATTTTATCAGGCTTTCAACCAGGCTCTGCGGGTTGGCACTGTCCAAGGCAATTTAACGATAGAAACCCCGCTCGTGCAACTATCAAAAAAGGAAATTGTTGAGTGGGGCATCCGTCTGAGAGTTCCGTTCAAACTCACCTGGTCTTGCTATCAAAATGAAGATCAACCTTGCGGACAATGCGATAGCTGCCTGCTTCGCAAACGGGGATTTGAACTTGCCGGCATATCCGATCCTCTACTTTAGCAATTGTTCAACAAATAGATCGTCAGATTAACAAAACTCCATCCCGCATCATCAGTTTCTCATCCATATAAAAGGTCGGCTGGCGAAGAACACCATCAAGATGACTGGGCACTGCCACCGAGCCCCCCATAGATTGATTGTCACCGAGAGCGACATGGACTGTTCCCATCACTTTTTCATCTTCCAGAACAACCCCGCTGATACGAGCATTAGGATTAGTTCCGATACCAAATTCAGCAATATTATACGCCTCTGGTCCATATTGGCTCAACAATCTGATTAATTTGCGGGCTTCAAATCCACCCGTAATTTTGGTGGCAAACCCATCTTTGACTACGATTCGTATCACTGAACGTTTCATGATACCCAAACCGGCCATTGACCCGTCGATCACGAGTGTTCCCTGAGAGGATCCTTCCACTGGAGACAAATAGGTTTCCCCGGTCGGCAAATTGCCGCTTTCCCCGGGAGCATGAAACAACCCCTTGCTGGCAATCACCTTACGACCGGCAATCTTCATGGTGAGATTCGTTCCAGTACGGGAAAGCACTCTGATAATTTTCCCTTTTTCCAATATTCCCTTCAGTTTAATACTCAAAGCGGCAATTTCGTGATAATTGGCGCTCAAACCCCGCACAAATACCTCACGAGTGATGCCCGGAAGACTCGCCACGCGAACCCCTGCCGCTGAAGCATTGCGCCGCGCATCTGTATGCGTAAGCGATTTTGTAGTAACACAAAATACGATCTGAAACAACTTCATCATTTCAGCTATCTCAGCCGGTGGTTCTTCACCATTTCCTTTACGGGACTTCATCTCTACCATTAAAGCATCATACCCTAAACGCTGAGCATTCACATACAAAGTACGCGCCATTTCTAATTTGTTCTCATCAGTAACAATTAAAATCTTTTCGCCTTCTTGAGCTCCCATACAATCCCGTATGGCAATCTCTGCGGCCTTATCCACTTTTTTTAACACCATGTTATCACTCCTTTCCTGAGTTAATAATAATAATAATAAACTGTTCTAAAATAAAAAACAAGTATTTTTTTAAATTTTTTAAATTTTAACAATTTTTAATCATATTTTGATTATCCAATGATTTTTATTCTAAAATATTCAAACTTCCACTATAATAAACTCCCCATTGAAGATATTAACAACCATTCATTGATATATACGCATTTGATACCCCTGAATACCCGATTTTTTTCGTAGCAAATTGGCATCAGTACGGCGCTTTTGGAAATCCTCTTAAACCTGCCGATGAAAAAAAACTTTTATCAAACTAATTTTATGAAAAAAAATTTCAAACTTAAAATTTTTTGAGCAACAGCTTGACTTTTTTTTCATTTTTTTCTAAATATCCACTATCGTTCGCGAGCGTCGCGATATAAGAAATCGTCAATTAACCAGTTAATCGAAGGAGCCAACGAATGTCGAAAATCAAGGTCGTCGTATGGGGTTTTGGCAATATGGGAAAAGGAATTGTCAAGGGGATTTTAAGTAAGCAAAAATTTGAACTGACCGGAGTAATTGTCAATCATCAAAAAGAATTAGCCGGAAAAAAAATCAGCGATATACTTGGAACAGGTAATAGCAATGCGGTTGTCTATACAAAATTTGAAGATGCAATTGCCACCGTCAAACCCGATGTGATCGTTCACGCAACCGGATCATTTATGAAAGAAATTGAAGGTGAATTGACGCGTATTATAGAAAATAAAATTAATATAGTAACAATCGCCGAACAGGCTGCTTATCCATGGGCCAACGCTCCCGAAATCGCCGATCGTCTGGACCAATTAGCCAAACAAAACGGAATTAGCCTTGTAGGAACTGGCGTGAATCCGGGTTTTGTACTGGACAGTCTGGTAATTTTACTCAGCGGCGCATGTTTGGATGTTGAATCAATCGAAGCGTCGCGTATCAATGATCTATCTCCTTTTGGACCCACCGTTATGAAAACTCAGGGTGTCGGAACGACTGTAGAAGAGTTTAAAAAAGGGATTGAAGAGGGGACGATCGTCGGCCATATTGGTTTTGAAGAATCGATCCACATGATTGCCAAAGCTCTGGGATGGAAAATCGAAAAGATTACCCAGACCCGTGAACCGATCATCACCGAAGTAGAACGTGAAACCTCCTGTGTCAAAGTCCCTAAAGGCGGGGTTGCCGGATGCCGCCATATAGCTGAGGGTTGGGTTGACGGTAAAATAAAAATTAAATTGATTCATCCCCAGCAGATACACCCGGGCATGGCTGATGTGAAAACGGGCGATTATATTACTATCAAGGGAACGCCCAATATCAATGTTGCCAACAGCCCCGAGATTCCCGGCGGTATTGGCACGATGGCGACTGCCGTCAATATTATTCCCATGGTGTATGAAGCCGAACCCGGTTTCAAGACCATGGCCGACCTGCCAATGGTCCACGCGATTGTCAATTGATTTTAAAAGGGGCATCGGCCCCTTTTATGGCGCAACAAGGCCCGTTCTCCATACCCGGCAGATGAGAAGATTGCGTTTCACTGCAAAAAACAGAGCTCTATTTTTTTGGAAGTAAAAAATTATCTGAGAATTCAACGCCGGGTAAATTCAAGCGCCACTTAATTACTTTATATCCGTCAGCAAAGGAGCATCCGTGGAAAATGTAGCGTTACGGGGCGACTATGTTCAAATTCGTCGCGCCATTCTTGAACCGCAAGAACGAACGGCGGCAATTCCTGAAGAGACTCGAAAAACTCATTATCAAACATTTATTAATGGTTTTTTAAAAAACGAACGGGCTCGAACCGGAGATTTTGTGACCATTGAGACGCGTATTGGCCGATCCCTGGAGGGAGAGCTCTATAGTATCCAGCCAGAATTCACTCATTCCTTTGGACCCCAGCTTAACGAACTACTGAAAATTGAAACACGGGTTCATTCCCGAACGAAGGGATAGAGAAATGTCGGATAGAAGTTACAACGCCGTTATGGCTCGTAAAAATGAAATTATGAAACAAGCATTGGGACTTGACTATCTTCAGTTCGAAACTGCATCTCTCAGTTTCGATTATGAGAAGATGATGAATGCTGTAGGTTATACTTTAGAAGAAATTGCCCACGTTCAATCTCAAAGTAAAGTTGGAAACACTCCATTATTTGAATTAAAAAATATCACGGAATTAGTTCGCAGTATAAGTCGTCAGGGATATGGAGCGCGGATTTTATTGAAGGACGAAGCGGCGAATGCTTCCGGCTCTTTTAAAGCGCGACGCGCAAGTTTATCAGTTTACGAGGCAAAAAAACGCGGATATCGCGGCGTAATTGCAGCTACCAGCGGCAATTATGGCGCAGCGGTCGCTTCCCAGGCAGCTCAGCAAGGACTCTCATGCATCATTATTCAGGAAGTATTCGATTCCCGGCATGAAGGGCAACCCGAAATCATCGAAAAAGCTCGCAAATGTGAAGCCTTCGGCGCGGAAGTCCACATGTGTACGGTTGGCCCCGAACTCTTTTACAATCTGCTCTTAACCCTTGAGGATACCGGATTCTTCAATTCATCGCTTTATACCCCCTATAGTATCGCGGGTATCGAAACACTGGGACATGAACTCATCACAGATATCCAGCGTAAATATGGCAAGGAACCGGCCGCGATCGTCATAACGCATGCCGGAGGGGGCAATGTTACAGGTACCGCCCGCGGCGCCATCAAAGCCGGCGCTACTTCATGCCGCATGATCGGAGCCAGTGTTGATTTAAGTGGTCTTCACATGGCCAGCGACCGCGATTTCAATATGAAATCATTCACCACCGGTCACACCGGATTCGGAATTCCATTTGCGACCTGGCCGGATCGTTCCGACGTTCCCCGCAACGCCGCGCGCCCCCTGCGCTACTTAGACGCGCTCTATACAGTCACCCAGGGCGAAGTATTTTTCGCCACGGAACTGTTATCGCGGGTAGAAGGGATTGAACGGGGACCCGCCGGCAATATCTCGCTCGCTGCAGCTATCTCTCTGGCCAGGGAATTGCCAACTGATGAAATCGTGGTCGTTCAGGAAACGGAATATACCGGCGCCGGAAAACACCCGCTGGCTCAACTCAAATTGGCTAAACAAAAAGGGATCGAAGTCCGCCAGGGATTGCCTGAAGAAAACGTACCCGGGAAAATCATTGCCATTCCACATGAAATCAACCAGTTAAACGCCATTGAACTCAATCTGGACGATCTGAAACGATCCTACCTGAAAAATCTTAAAAAAAATTATCCTCTGGATATTCTAACGGAGTTGGACAGGGAATTTCTGCGCCAGGAGCTTCGTTGGGATTTCAAGCGTGTTGAGGACGAAATCAACCTGATCCATCACGGATAGAAATGAGGTAACTATGAGTGAACGGCTTAAAGCCCGTGAAGACGATTTCAATCGACGCCACGAAAATTTAAAAAATCTGTCCGATAAAGAACTCCATCAGCGATTCTGGAGCTTAGCAGAGAAAATTGTTGACCCGATGATCCATTTAGCTAAAAATCATACCTCCCCGGCGATTGAACGGAGTATCGTTTTGCGTATGGGATTCAGTTCGCTGGATGCGAAATCGATTGTTAAACAAATCGAAGATCGCCATTTACTGGGTCACGGCGCCGGACATATATTAATTAAATTAGCAGAAAAATTGGATATCAGTTATACTGAAGCCGGAAAAAAAATAATGGAAGGATATCCCATCGAGACCCTGAATTTTAGCGTGTCAACATTACAATAGCCCAATCGGCCGAAGCGTCTACCCAAAGGAGTTGTCTATGCGTTTGGATATAAATAAAAAGATGGATATTCCGGAACTATTGAAAAATCTGGATACGTATCGTCCTCGCCGTCGGGGTTGGAGCTGGCGGAAAAAAGTGAACTCCCTGGCTATGGCGGATTTTATCTTCCATGACCACAGTGAACCCTTACAACATTCAGTCCCGTTACCTGCCAGCAAGCATTTTGCCCATATTGATCCGCAACCCGGTCCAGTAATTACAACCGAGATCGCTTCAGGTCGATTTGAAGACGATATACGACGCATGCGGATGGCCGCCTGGCATGGCGCCGATCATCTTATGGTTATTCGTACAACCGGACAATCCCATTTCGACGGATTGATCGAAGGAACGCCCGAAGGAATCGGCGGGGTGCCAATCACTCGCAAACAGATTCGCGCTTCCCGCAAAGCCTGCGATTTAATTGAAGACGAAGTCGGGCGGCCTATCAATTTCCATTCTTACGTCTCGGGTGTAGCCGGACCTGAAATTGCGGTACTTTTCGCCGAAGAAGGCGTCAATGGCGCCCACCAGGACCCTCAATACAATATCCTTTACCGTAATATTAATATGTACCGCTCTTTTATCGATGCGGCGGAAGCTAAAAAGATCATGGCCTGGGCCGGCATATTTCAAATCGACGGCGCTCATAACGCCAACGCTACTGCAAAAAAAGCATGGAAGGTCATGCCCGAGCTTATGGTACAACATGCCATCAACTGCATTTTCTCGGTTAAGTCGGGAATGAAAAAAGAAAACATCGGCCTATCTACAGTGCCGCCCACATCCACCCCGGGCCCAAAATTTTTCTTTGATTTCCCCTATGCCGTTGCTCTGCGCGACTTGTTTGAGGAGTACAAGATGAGGGCCCAGCAGAATACGCGCTATATCGAAAGCGATTCAGATGAAGCGACGATTACGCATGTAATCGATATGTTGATCTCCGCCCTGACGCGAGCTGACATTCAGAGTACGATTACGCCTGATGAGGGACGAAATGTCCCCTGGCATTACAATAACATAAAAGCGGTCGATGCCGCCAAACAGACCTTTAACGGCCTCGACCGCATTAAAGAAATGCTCGAGATTAAAAAGGACGGTATTGTCCCGCAAAAAGTCAGGGAACTCAAAGAACGGGCAATCCTTTTTATGGAAGAGATTATCGAACAAGGGGGTTATTTCCCATCAGTAGAAAAAGGCTATTTCGTTGATTCCGGTTACTACCCGGAACGTATGGGCGACGGTATTGCCCGCGAACAACTCGGCGGCATCGCGGCAGGTTCCATTGTTCCGCGCGAAGCCGACTATTATGCCCCGGTATGCGCCCATTTCGGCCACAACCATTTACCCGACCCTACGGGCAAACCATGCGATGCGATTGACGGATGCACCTTATGCGTACCTGAAAAAATTGTCTATATCGATGAACTGGACGAAGAAGACAATTGCGCTAACCGTTTGGAAAGTTATATCCACGATCATGCCGAAGGCCGCATCAAACCCGAAGTGCAATGGCACGGCGATGGGTATGTGGTCGTGCAAATGTTCCTGCCGACCAGCCAGGAAAAAGCTCCCTATGCCGCTCTCGATCTGGCTCTGAAAATGGGATTACATGACCCTGAAGTGATCAATATGGTCATACAACACCCGCAAGAGGGTTCATTCCTGGAAGTTAAAGGACGCGTTGATCATAGTGTGAATGAACACGAGCTTGTGATTCCTGAAAAAGAAGAACTGCTCGATATTGAAGAGATCCGACATTTCGTAACCCGCCATAATTTAAAATTCGTAGGTGGTACAGTGGGTGAGGATGAACATAGCGTCGGTATGCAGGAAGTGATGGATATCAAGCATGGCGGATTGGAAAAATTCGGGTTCGAATGTTTCTATCTGGGTACATCAGTACCATTAAATAAGCTGGTCGATGCCGCTCAGGAGATCGGCGCCCAGTTGATCGGCGCTTCGACGATCATCTCGCACGGAGACATTCACCGTATCAACATGCGCAAACTAC
Organism: uncultured bacterium; assembly: GCA_964632485.1. Classification (GTDB taxonomy): domain Bacteria; phylum JAGOEH01; class JAGOEH01; order JAGOEH01; family JAGOEH01; genus CAZWDO01. The sequence continues at coordinate 48,015 of CAZWDO010000016.1, read as the reverse complement.
ATGATATTTGCGTGGAAAAAGGTGTGCGCGAAAAACTGGTTCTAATAGCCGGCGGCACCCAGGTGACCAATGAAATCGCGAAAGCCGAAGGCATGGATGCCGGCTTTGGGCGGGGAACTAAAGGCCACGAAGTTGCCAGTTTTGTTGTGAAAAAACTGAAAAGTATGGGTTATGAGTAAATTAACCGTCGATATACTGGTCATCGAAATCGGTTCCACAATTACAAAGGTCAACGCGTTTGGCGGATTTGATCAAAGTGAACCCTGTCATTTAGGACAGGGTTCCTCTTTGACAACGGTAGATACTGATATCATGCTGGGCGTAAACTTGGCGGTTGAAGACCTGCATCAGCGCTTAGGCCGGCAACTCACCATTGGCCAGAGATTAGCAAATTCATCGGCGGCCGGGGGACTTAAAATGACGGTTCACGGATTGACTAAGGATATGACCGCTCGAGCGGCCAAAGAAGCCAGCCTCGGCGCCGGGGCGGTTGTCCGATATCTGACCGCTGGAAAAATTACTGACCGCGATTTAAAGCAAATCGAAAAAACGCAACCCAATTTGCTGCTGCTTTCCGGGGGAGTTGATTACGGCGAAAGTGATATTACGCTTCAGAATGCCGAACAACTCAAGAAACTCAATCTCCCAATACCGCTGTTATACGCCGGAAATTGCATTCTTGCAGATGAAATCCGGGCAATTTTTTCCTCCACTCAATTCAAACTTTATATTGCCGATAATGTATTCCCGGCAGTTGACCAGTTCAATATTCTACCGGCCCGGCATATCATCCAAAAAATATTCCAGGAGCATATTATCCATGCCAAAGGCATGAGTCGCCTGCAGGAAACAATAATCAGCCCGATTATTCCTACTCCTCTTGCTGTTTTAAGAATCACGGAAGCTTTAGCGGAAAGCGATATGGATGATATACTGGTCATTGACGTAGGGGGTGCAACTACCGACATTCATAGCGTGACCGAAGGAGAACCCGCAAACATTCGTTTCCTGGCTTCGCCAGAACCTCGCTCAAAGCGTACGGTAGAAGGTGATCTGGGTGTTTATATCAATGCGGAAAACGTGAAAACCATCTTCGACGAATCCAATCCCTATGACACAAATCCCTACGATCTGACATTATTAAAACCGATGCCGTCTTCAGAAAATGAAATTTACCTTTCAAGAAGCCTGACTGAAAAAGCAGTCCGCATCGCAGTCCGCCGTCATGCGGGCCGATTCGCAACAAATATTTCATTAAGCGACACTAACAAAACACTATCCGGAAAAGATTTAACGGCAATCAAGCACATCATCGGCACCGGAGGCGCCCTAACTCGCCTGGAAAAAGGGAAGGAAATACTGGAAGAGGTAAAATCGAAAAATGCCCGGAAAATCGCCCTCCCCCCCCCGACGGCTCAGACCTATATCGATCAGCGCTATATTTTCAGCAGTTGCGGCACACTGATTGATTATGCGCCGGATATTGCCTGCAAACTGGCAAAAAAAAGCATTGGATTTTATTAAATTTATTTCTTGACATTTAAATAAATCCTTTTATATTTATACTGTAGATGATCGTTTGGCACTATTTTCATGATTTTAACCGATGTCTCGCTCTTTGCCCAACGGAAGCGTCTTGCGGATCAATCTGAAATTCCGCATCAAATATAATTGATATTTGACGAGCGGATTAGCGAGGGATATCCCGACAACAGTCCCTCTATTTAAAGCGCGATTGGATGCCACGGGCCAGGCATTAAATAATAAACAAGGAAAACAATGAATCAAGCGTATCTTTGGATCATACTTTCTCTTGTTTGGATTTCCCGGGTTTGCGCAGAATCTCCCCAACTGATAAAAAACCAACACTTTGATCATCTCACATCCGCCCAGGGATTATCCCAAAATTCGATCTCCGCCATGATTCAGGATCAAAACGGATTTCTATGGATCGGCACGCAAGATGGCCTAAACCGTTACGACGGATATACATTTACCGTTTACCGCAAGGAATTAAACAATCCTAATTCATTATCGGATAATCATATCCGTTTTATAACCACCGACAGTAAACACAACTTATGGGTCGCGACAAATTATGGCGGAATCAACCGCATTGATCTTACCACTGATCAAATAACTCAATTCACCAGCAGCCACTCTACCTACAAGATTTCCAGCAACACAACCTGGGCCATATATGAAGACCATACGGGTCATGTCTGGTTCGGCACGCAGAATGGATTGGACATCTATGATCCTGTCAGTGAACGCGTCACACATAAAAACATCACTTCTACTCAGAAACAGACATCAGCCAAGTCGGTTCTGGTAATCATTGAAGACAGGGAAAACACAATTTGGCTGGGAACAGTATTTGGTCTTTTTAGTTACGACAGAGAGCGCGATATTTTTCAGAAATATAAATTAACCAACACTATCGTTTGGGGTTTACTCGAAGACACACAGCATAATATTTGGTGCGGAACAGAAAATGGGTTATTCATCCGCAATTCCCTGAGCGCCACATTTATTCCTGTTTCTCAATATGATCCGGCATGCCAGGTATTAGACCAGGAAAGCATAACAGCGATCGCGCAGGATAGTTTAAATAATCTCTATATTGGTACATGGGAAAGCGGCCTCTATTACTATCAACCTAATTTACATAAACTTACGCAATACAAAAAAATCAATTTTCAGTCTCAAAGCCTGAGTGAAAATAAAGTCAATTCACTCTATATCGATAATAGCCGAAATATCTGGATCGGCACAATGAACAGAGGGATAAGCATTCTTAAGTTCAACCATCGAAATTTCACCAATTATCAGCATTCGCCCCTGGATTTAAATAGCTTGTCCGATAACAATGTCTTTGGAATTTGCGAAGACAGCCGCGGTTATTTATGGGTAGGAACCAATGGTTACGGTCTTAACCGAATTGATTTGCATAGCGGTACTTATATGCATTATACTACAGATTTTAATGACCCTCATTCACTTTCAGACAACCACATCTGGTCTATTTTCGAAGACTCACAGGGAGTAATATGGATCGCCACGGCGAATGGACTCAACCGCTACAATCCGACGAAAGATAACTTTGAATGCTCCTACCATGAAAGTGGAAACCGCTATTCATTGAGTGACAATCATATTTGGAGTATTTACGAAGATGCGGAACACGATCTGTGGTTAATGACCCTCCAGGGAATCACGCATTGGCAACGCCGTGAAAACCGATTGACTTCCTATTTAAATTCCTATGACCCTAAAACCCCGGAAGCTCTTAAGCAAAACAGTTTTCGAAGAATGATGATCGATTCTCGGGGTGATAGCTGGTTCGGCACCGATCTGGGTTTGATTGCCTTTGATTATAAAACATATCGCTATCGAAGATATTCCAATATTCCCGGAGACACAACATCACTGAGTAACAACCTGGTACGCTATATCTATGAAGATTCCAAACAGCGATTCTGGGTCGGTACGAATGATGGATTGAATTGCTTTGATCGCGAAAAAGAGACCTTTAAAATTTACACGATTAAAAACGGTTTGCCGAACAATGTGATCTATAGCATCATCGAAGATGATTCGGGCCGATTATGGTTGAGTACTAACAGTGGCATCTCATCGTTTGAACCGGATAGCAATTATTTTACCAATTACGACATTTACAACGGATTACCTGAAATGGAGTTCAACCAGGCATCCTGCTTCAAAGGGCATAAAGGTAATTTTTATTTTGGCTCCATGAATGGCTTAACGAGCTTTTACCCGGACTCGCTCATGCGATCGTCCTATGTCCCACCCATTCAAATCACCGCTTTTAAAATGTTCGATGAAATCGTGAAATTTGACAAACCGATGTGGGAGGTAGAAAAAATTGAATTGTCTTACTCATCCAATTTTATAGCATTTGAATTTTCTGCACTTGATTTTTCCGCGCCCTCAAAAAATCAGTATGCCTATCGATTAGTAAACTTCGATAATCAATGGCGAAAAAGCGGAACGCGACACTATGCCAGCTATACTAACCTTAATGCGGGCACTTATACCTTTGAAGTGATCGGATCGAATGCCGATGGGATTTGGAATCCCCATCCCGCTCGAATTGAACTGATCATCGTCCCACCATTCTGGAAACGAAAAGATATCCAACTGGCATTTATGCTCTTCGTTTCTCTTTTAGCAGGATTGATTATTTACAGACGCTTTGTCGCAATTAAAAAAAACAAGCAAGAGCTGGAAAAATTAGTCGCGCAAAAAACATATCAATTACAGGAAAAAACAAACCTTCTGCAGGAAATCCATCATTTTGTAAGCCAAATGAACAATGAACTCAGCTTTGATAATCTCTTGCAGTTTATCTTCAAGCACATTGAACACCTGCTGGTTATCGATTTGATCATAGCAGTGGTGGAACCTGACGAAAAAAAACGGTATCTGGCGCGCATGTATGCCCACAATTCATTATTTAAACCTGTCCGCGTTGATCGCTCATGGATCGGAACTCTTATTCCAGAAAACAACATCCAGCTTAAAAAAAATTATTATAGCAATCTGGCATCAGCCGAATGCTGGCAGCCTCTTGAACTTCCTGAAAAAGAATGCCCTCAAGCTTATATCATCATGCCGATTTGCGCAGAGAACCATTTGCATGGCTATTTGATTTTTGGTCGGCAGGCCCGAAACGGTTCGTTCACCCCCCAGGAAATCGATATCTTCGATTCACTCCAGGAAAATATTCTCTCTGCGTTTATTAAAGCCAAAATGCTGGACGAGCTGTTACAATTAGTCAAACAGAAAAATGCAATTTTAGGTATTACAGCTCATGATCTACGTAATCCGCTCAGCGGAATTATTGGATACATTCGCTTGATAAAGCAAAGTTTTGAGGGGACATACCAGGATTCAAAAATCCAAAAAAATTTGGAACAGGTTTTAAATGTGGGAAACCGCATGTTAAGATTAATCAATGATTTAACCGACATATCCGCTATTGAAGCCGGGAAAATGACGATCCAAATACAGCATGAATCCCTGCTCCCCATACTCAAGGAGATCACTGAACTGTACACTCCACTGGCCAACAATAAACAAATCCATTTCCAACTCCAAATCCCTGAATTGTTGCCGGAACTATGGATCGATCGAAACCGCATCGAACAGGTCATCGATAATATCATCAGCAATGCCATTAAGTTTACCTATCCGCAAGGACAAATCACTCTTTTTTGCAAACAAGACAAACAGGAAATTATTATCGGGGTTACGGATAATGGCCAGGGTATCAGTATCGACGAGCAGCAGTATTTGTTCCAAAGTTTCAAAAAACTCAGTTCAAAGCCGACTGAAGGCGAAGCCAGCAACGGGCTTGGCCTTGCTATCTGCAAGCGTATCATTGAATTACATAAAGGAGAAATTCACGTTCAGAGCCAAAAAGGTGTAGGATCAACATTCGAAGTGATTCTCCCTATCGACAAAATATCCACTTTACAGGAGGAAACTCATGCAACTGAAAGAACTGAATTATGATGAAAAATTAGCGCTGACCGGATTATCCAATGCCATTTTGATGGCCGATGGTATGCTGAAAGGCAAAGAAATCGACGAAGTGGACTCTCTGGTTAAAATGTTGGATGGGGAAGACGAATACAAGACGTTGATGGTTGAGGCGGACAATAAATTTCAGGAACCGATGGACCTGATTAATCATTTGAAAACCATCACGCGACAAGAAGCCAGGAATTTAATTTTTGCTACTGTCTATGAAGAATCATTGTCCGATTTAAGTATTAGCGAACCCATGGAACAAGAGCTTTTAACCTGGTTGAAAGAAGAATGGCAGATCGATATCCAAATCAAGGATGAGGAAGCAGAATAAAAGCGATGAAAAGAGAATATCCACGTTTGATTATCGATTTGGAAAAAATTGCGTTTAATACCCGTCAATTATGCGCTTGGGCGAAAAAAAATCATAATGCCCATATATTCGGAGTAACAAAAGTACTTTGCGGCCACCCTTTAGTTGCAGCCACGATGCTGCGAAATGGATGCCTGGGCATTGCCGATTCACGCATCGACAACCTGGCCCGCATACGCGATTACCTAACTCAATCTACCCCGGAGCTGAACCCCCCACTCTTGCTGTTACGGCTGCCAGCCCTCAGTGAGTGCGAAGAGGTAGTAGCCGGCGCCGATATCAGCCTTAATTCGGAAATGACGACACTCCGGGCATTGAATTGCGCTGCCGAAGCGCAGAATAAAATCCACCAGGCAATTATTATGGTTGACATGGGAGACCTGCGTGAAGGACTTTGGAGTGGAAGCCGGGAAAACTGGAACGATATTCTGGTTTTTTTCCGTGAAGCGCTAGCTCTCCCCCATTTAAAAATCATGGGGATCGGTTTGAATCTCGCCTGTTATGGGGGGGTCATTCCTGACCAGGAAAATATGAGCAATTTTGCTGAACTGAAATCCTGGCTGGAGGAAGAACTTGACACCCAATTTGAGATCGTTTCCGGCGGCAATTCAAGCGCTGTTCCCCTACTGATCCGTCAGCAGATGCCGCAGGGCATTAACTCTTTCCGTTTAGGGGAAAGCATTATCCTGGGTAAAAATGTGATTGACCGCAGTAACTTGCCCGGCACACACCAGGATGCCGTGTATTGCGAATCAGAAATCATCGAACTCCGGGAAAAACCTTCGATTCCTTTAGGCAATACGGGTCAAAACGCATTTGGAGAAAACACCGGATTTGTGGATCGCGGGATCCGCCAACGGGCAATCCTGGCTTTGGGGCGGCAAGATGTGAAATTTGAAGACCTGATACCCTGCGATCCGGGGCATATCCTTCTCGGCGCCAGCTCAGACCACCTGATTGTCGATGTTTCCGATAGCAAAACTCCCCTGGCTGTTGGTTCCATCCTCCGTTTCATACCCGGTTATGGCGCGCTGCTCGCTTTATCGACTTCTCCCTACGTCAAAACGATTGTTTTAAAAAAAATGGAGGGTCTATCATGAAAATCAGCAAAATTCTCTTCCCCACCGATTTTTCCATCTATTCTGAAAAGGCGTTACAAGATACAGTCGAATATGCCCGCCAACATAATGCAGAGCTTATCATCCTTCATGTCATCGAAATTCATCATGCCTATGACGCTTATGGAAACAATCTCGCGCCGATCTTGTACTATGAAAAAATCGATGAAATTCGGGAAGTTGTGCAAAAACGATTGGCTAATTTAATCGAAACCTACAAAGAGTATCCGGCGATTCGATTCCGCATCAATGAAGGCAACCCCTTTGAGGAAATCCTGCAAACAGAAATTGAAGAAGATGTCGATTTGATTGTTATGGGTTCCCATGGCCATACATTTTCCATATTCGCGCTACTGGGATCTGTTACTGAAAAAGTGGTTCGCAAATCCAACCGCTCGGTTTTTGTTCTCAAGTACCCAAAATTGAAAAAAAATTCCGAGTCCTAAAAAAAGTATTGACTTTTTTATGAAAAAAATGTATATTGTTTGAACCAAAGTGGGGGTATAGCTCAGACGGTAGAGCAGCAGCCTTTTAAGCTGTTGGTCGAAGGTTCGAATCCTTCTACCCTCATCAACCCCAGACATGGAGATATCTAGCGAATCCAGTTAGTTTGTTACAAAACCTTTGAAAAAAGGTATCATTTTTGCATCTTTGTAACCGGACAATGGTATAATATATCATTTTTAGGTAGTCAAAATGTAAAGTGATGAAGAAACCGCGCGAATATCCATTTTTCAAGTGTTGATATATGGATAGACGGTGGTTAAAAAATCTAACTTTAAGGAGTTGGTTTTGTTTTCAAACAATTGGCGATTAATACAAATAATTATTTATATAATAATAGCATTTCAACGTATAAGTGCCTGGCAGGCAATTGTGTGCGACCGATATTCCAGTGAGCCGATTCCCAGCGTTCATATTAAAACTCAAGAAAAAACGATTCTATCGGATTCATTGGGCCGTTTCAAAGTTTCCGAATACAGGGGAATCTGCACTTTTGCTCATATTGCCTTCGAGGAGTTGAAACTGGAATTGTCAGATCAGATGCCGGACACGGTGTATCTACAGCCAAAGACCTTCGATATGGCGCCGGTGGAGATATCCCGATCGCAGGACCCGGTCATTAGCGCCGACGGTTACCGGCTTACGGCTGAACTTCATACACGCATGCCATTCGCCTATTCCAATATCTACCATATAGTCAAAGTTTTACCCGGCGTCATTTCCAATAATGAACTATCGAATAGCTACTGGGTCCGGGGTGGAAATTTTAATGAAAATCTGATCTATATCAACCAGATTGAAATTACGCAACCATTTATCTTACGTAAAGCGATTCAGGAAAACGCTGGCTTGCCAAATCCCTATATGGTCAAAGAATTCAATTTCAGTTCAGGCGGCATGGACGTCAGTTATGGCGATAAATTGTCTTCAGTACTGAACATCCAATATTTTGACCAGATTGAAAAAGCGATTGGAGGATACATACACGCCAGTTTGATGGATTTTAACGGGGTGCTCAATAGTCAGATTGATCGACGGCTGCATTTAATTGCCGGCTTCAGGCGCAATCGGCTGACTCATTTTTTTAATGGAAATAAGCTGAAAGGGCAATACACGCCGGACCTCTATGATTTCCAACTGAGCCTGAACTACCAACCCAGTTCCGCTCTGCAGTTGAATTTTATTACGATCAACAATTGGCGCTCTTTTTATCTGGCTCCCGAATCCAAATGGGTTGTTTTCCAGGATACCTATCTCTTCAATTTCCGTACCGTCTATTTTGATTTCGCCGGTTCCGAAGAGACCAAATTCAACACCTTTGTGCAAAGTATTGAACTTAATTGGCGCCCTACCCACAAAGAATGGCAATGGCGGCATACACTGAACCGCTATATCAGCCAGGAAAAAATGAATAGCGATATTGTTACACGTTATGAAATCACCGAAAATTTCTTCGATTCGCTGACACAAAGTATCGCGCCCGTCAGAGATTCCGGGGAAATCGATACGGACACAATGGAATATGATGCGCGTAATCATCATATTATTCACAATCAATTTCGATATTCCCAATGGCAGTATCACAGCGACTGGAACTGGCGGCAAGCTTTCAAGTTAGGTTTTGAACTCAGTCTTGACCAGGTAACGGACAACATTGAGGAAAGCAATCATGACTACGATCAGCGGATTGAGTTAACCGAACAATACGAATTTAGCGATTATTTTACCTTGAATACCAATAAGATTGCCCTTTATGGCGCCTATAGCCATGCGTTATGGCAACAACTTAAAATTACACTCGGGCTGCGGTACTTCTATTCATTCATCAACCGGGAAAATATTCTTCAGCCTCGCCTTAAAACCGAAATTACTCTTTCAAACGGGTTGACCCTCTATACCAGTGTAGGCTTCCACGCGCAACCCCCCACCTATCGCGAAGCCGGATTCCCCTTTGATCTTGATCGCATCAAAAAACTTAAATCCCAAAAATCGATCGAATATATCGGGGGGTTTAAAACCATGTCATCGGCGCGGCGCATTATAAAAATTGAATTCTTCTATAAAGACCAATACAATTTAATCCCGTATTATCTAAATGACATGCAGTTGGTTTATACCGGCCAAAACAATGCGCGCGGATACGCCACCGGTTTTGACCTCTATATGGGGGGGAATCTGGTCGATAGTCTCTATTCATGGATTACTTACAGTTATCTCATCACCCGTGAGAATATTAATGGTGACGGATTGGGATTTTTACCCCGGCCTTCCGAACAAAATCATACCCTTACTTTTTTTGCTCAGGACCAGATCAAGAATCATCCAGAATGGCGCACGACACTTAAACTCCTGTTGGGTTCAGGCATTTCCAATTTTTATAAAAAAAAGACTTTTGACTCACAGCGGAATATCTGGTATTTAACTGACAATAAACGACTGAGTGATCATTTCCCCTTTTATTTCCGGTTAGATATCGGAATTTACCGCGACATTATTCTTAAAAGCGGCTCGACACTCACTTTTTCAATCCAATTCATCAATATTTTCGACCGTCAGAATGTCCAATTCTACCAATATGTTGCCGATATGGAAGGCCGTGTCATTCCGATTAAAAACCATCTGCTTCCCCGCACCATCAATCTTACAGTGGATTTTAGTTTCTAATTCCATATCTTCCCACTAATCCACACTATTTCTATCAATTTCTGCTATTTTTTACAGACACGGATATTGAAACAACAGTTCCCTGCATTTATAGCAGTTCAGGCAATTAATGACAGTTTAGCGGTCAGTTGTCTGAATGATGAACAACAGCATGAGTACAATCAAAATAAACAATATCAAGCCAGGCAATTCTACGAATAGACTGAACTGTTTCATGGTTCCAAGGATTCCATCAGCGATTTGATCCGTTCGATTTTCACCATAGCATCCACCACTTGATACGGGTTCAAATAATAAACAGTATGGATATTCCCATCAAGATCAGCCAACATAGCCAGAGAAGAAAATGTCATGATAGATTCATTAAATAAAATTCGTCTGGGCGAAATCAAATCATACAAAATCCCCAAACTGTCAAGAGCTGGTTGTAGTCTGAAACTGACTACCCGCAACACGGATGGGGCGCATTTGTATCTCTCTTCTAAAAAGTGAAGTTCTGTTTGATAGGTACTGGAATTGTCGTCATTGATCAAAAAATAAATCAGATTCATTTTTGTTTCTGGATTTAACATGCGACTCTCTAAAAGCCTCAGATTTCGGGATGAATACCCATCTCCTATAAATTCTTTTTCATGCTGTGTAATCATTGAAGTTAGCGCATTGATTCGCCGATTTTGTTTACAAAGTATCGAAAATTGGAAAAATACTATTATAACTAAACAAACGTTAACAAGAGAATGCTTACTAGTCAACCTATTATTCAATCTCATTGAATCATTTCTCCCAGAGAATTATCCTTCATCTCATCGGGATATTTCTGAGTTACATCTGCCATCATCGGACTGATGTATTCATACAATCCATTTGGAATCCAGTCTTTTTTAATCCCAGCCATACGATAGATATATTGAGCTCGAAAATAATGTTCAGAATACTGTTCCTTAATTTTTTTCCTGACCTGGAGAAAACAATAATCAGCATCCTGCTCGTCATCGACCGATGCATAGTACTGGCCCATCACCCAACACGGTAAATAATCATGGGAATTGACAAAGGCCGATTTTTGACAACAACGGATCATTGCTCCAAACTGGCGCCTTTGTCGATGGACTATCCCCAACCAAAGCCATGGACGGGAAAGATTGGGAACTTGGGTCGTAAGCCGTACTAATAGCGATTCAGCTTCATTCAACCGTCCTTGATATAGATATAATTTAGCCAGCCGCCCATGATAGATCGGACTATCGCCTTTCTGTTCCAATTCGGCAATCAAGTTTCCGATTGAATTCTCGATGGAAATTCGATACGAAGCACTCAATCCCTGATAAAAAGGGGAATCTAATATATCCGGTGATAGGCGGATAGCGTTCAGATATTCGCTAACAGCCGATATGGGATGCTTCAGTTTTTCATGGAGAAGCCCCAGTCCGATATGGTAAATCGCAAAATTTGGTTCAATCCGGATTGCTTCATTGAAATGAATCAGCGCCTGTTCGTCATCTCCCATCAACCAATAAATCCAACCCAGATTGAAATGATATCCATCGTCCGCAGGATTGAATTGCAATGCCGATTGATAAAATTGGATGATATCCAGATAACGGTAACAATCCATATCTCCCCTGTCAATAAATAACGCCGACTTGTCAAAGTATGGGCAAGTGTCCAGTAACTGATAACTCATCAGCGCCATATCACTATAATAAAGCGCCTGCTGCGGATTCCATTCGATTGCTTTTCGCAAGCTTTTTTGCGCTTCCGCCCATTGGCCGGCATGATAACTCGCTATACAATCACAATGATGTTTTTTTGCTTTCTCTATTTTAAAAGTATGCCAATAGATAAATCCAAATGCAAGGGACAACAAGATCAAAATCAGATAATCCAATTTTTTTATTTGTAAATAACCTTGAATTGGATAGGATAATAAACCGATTATTAACCCACACAGCAAAATCATCAGATTATTATTCATAAGGGAAGAAAAAGTCATTTCCCGTAATATTAGAGCGGCTATGGAGCAAGAGAAAAAAATCAGTTCAATTTTTTCAACTTTAGGACGCTTTAGGCGGGATATAAATCCCATTATTCCCAAAGCGAACAAAGCAATAAAAATCAGCAAACCCGCAACCCCATGTTCAACAAATACCAACACGAATAAGTTTGCCGATTGACTGGTAAACGCTGTATCTTCCGTTCGGTCTTTCTCTGAAACATATCTCATACTGAAATTATAGGCGCCCACACCGGTCAGCAAGCGCTCTCCGGGAATAGTCAATGCTTTTTTCCATAATTTTATCCTGCCCTCTCTGCTGCGCTGCTGAGAAATGGTCTTATTGCCATGCAAAGTGGATACAAAAGATAACCGTGCCGGTAAAATGGCGGCAATTGAAATCACTGAAAACACCAGGGCGGTCAAAGCTACTTTTTTCCATGGAATTAATTTGAATTTAATGACGAATAGTGAAATGGCAATCATCATAAAGCCCAACGCAAGATAGATTCCCCGGGAAAAAGATAAAACCATGGGAAGGATTAGCAAAATCCCACCACAAAAAAAACAAAATCGGAACGATTTATCTTCTCGGCACCGATAGATTGCGATTGCTGAAAACGGAAAAAAAAGGATGAATTGCGTGGTCCATTCATTTAGAGGAATCCCAAACGGATTGATCATAAAACGGAAATCAAGAACCCGAACAAAGCCTTGCATCCAAATCATCATATAGAATATTGCTAAAACAGCAATTGTAAAGAGAGCCAAAAGAACACCCAAGATAGTGACAATATAAGCGATCATTCGTTTAGCATCATCTGAAAGAGATACTAATCGAATCAAGTTGATATACAATAACAAATAGAACAATTTCTGAATGAACTCGACACTATTATTGAAATAAATGCTGGAGCGCAGATTGGTCATTGCCAAAGCAATCAACAATATGAATAGCCAATAGAAACTATTGGAAAATAAAGAGAGATGCTCCCGGCGGATTTGTTGCGCCATCAAATAAAAATTAACCCCGAATAAAAAAGGTAATGTTTCCGGCAAAATAAAAATACCGGCCAATAAAGTGAAAATAATTAAAAAAGCTTGCCAGAAATCGATCCGGGAGCGGTTAGCAGTCATTATCACTATTTCCTCAGAGCTTCTATAGGATCAAGCCGAGCGGCCCTCAGCGCAGGCCATAATCCGAACAGCAATCCCAAAATAGTGCAGACCCCCAGACTAAAGCCGATCCACAGGTAAGGCAGAGTTAACGGAATGCGAAAAATCATGATCTGGACAAACACTCCAAACACAATGCCGATAAAAATACCAACAACAGCTCCCAATTGCGTTAATATTACCGCTTCAGCGGAAAATTGCAATAAAATATGCATCATACTTGCTCCGAAAGCGTTGCGGATGCCGATTTCATTTCTGCGTTCCAGAATGGAAATAAACATGACATTCATAATACCGATCCCCGCAATCAAAAAGGCAATTGAACTGATACCGATTGCGGCTATATTCATTTTTCTGATCAAATTATCCAGTAATTTTTGAATAAAATCACTGGAAAATATTTCAAAATTATCGTCTTGAGCGGGGCGCAGGCAACGGAGTATGCGCAACAATAGCCGCGCTTTGTCAATCACAGATGCCGTCGCATATTCTTCTGATACCTGAACCTTGATCACTGCCGATTCATTTTTACCAAAGGTTTGAATATAAGTAGAAATTGGAATTACCACCAGATTATCCAGATTGATGCCTAGACTATTGCCCATCGAACTCAAAATACCGATGACCTTAAAGCGAACCCGTCCGATGCGAATGGATTCGCCTAAACCGTTACCCTCATCAAACAGCAGGTCGCTGACCCTTCGGCCGATAACAGCATGATTAAGATTGAAGCGGATATCATGTTCATTGATAAATCGGCCGGTTTGAATTGTGTAATGATTGTTGGGAGCTGACTCCGGGGTTCCACCCAAGACCATTACGTTCGGTGGTGTGGATTTGCTTTTATAAATGACGGAAATTTGGCCGCGGGTTAATTCAGTACTGACATAATCGGCATTATCAATTCTATTGTTTAATTGCTGTCCTTCCCGCCAGGTAATATTCGGCCGTTTGAGTTCTTCCTCATGTCCGGCATGAACAATGCTCTGATTAAATATCTGAAACATATTGGCTCCAAATAATTTAAAACTGTCTTTCATGATGTATTCGATGCTGCCCATCACGATTCGGATGGAAATAATAGTCGAAATGCCAATGATAATCCCCAAGAGAGTCAAGAATGATCGCAGTTTATGAGCCATAATATTTTGAAAGGCGATATAGATCATCTCAATCAACATCTATCGATTCTCCGATTATTCATAGCGCAGGGATTCGACCGGATCGCATTTGGCTGCCTGGAATGCAGGGAAAATACCAAAAAATAAACCAACAAGCGCCGAACATCCTACACTTAGCAATAGGTTGAATACTGTGAATTGAACCGGCAACTGACTTTCAAGCCAATACTCGAAACAACGAGAAGCTCCAATACCGATCACTCCCCCGCAGATACAAATTAAAACGGATTCGATCACAAATTGCAAAATGATTCCGCCTTCCGTAGCACCGAAAGCTTTACGGATACCGATTTCCCGGGTTCGTTGTTTCACGGACATCAGAATAGTATTCATAATATTAATGCCGCCAACCATGATGGAAATCAAAGCGATCAGGATTCCCGCGGCATATATCGAACCGGTTAGCGATTGATAGGCATGTTTAAGCATATCTTGCCGATTAATGGCAAAATCTTCCCGCACGTTAGGTTTTAGCCCACGAACCCGACGCATCATCGTGGTAATTTCACGTTCGGCTTGCTCGAATGGACAATTTGCCGGATATGTTACTTGAATATCCAGAGATTGATGGGGGCCAACCTGTTTTAACACAGTAGTAATGGGAACTACAATTGCCTGATCATTGTTTTGACCAAAAAATGTCCCCTGTTTTTCCATAATCCCAATTATTTTATAAACACGACCGTCCACTGAGATTCTTTCTCCGAGGGGATTACAGGAAGGAAACAATTTATCCGCGATTTCCGTTCCGATCACGGTTACGGCTTTATTAGTTTCGCGGTCCGTCTTAATGATCGAACGTCCCTGCCGGATTTTCCCGGACGAGGAACCCTGAAAATAATTCTCATCCGTCGCGATCACCCGAACCGATTTCATTTTTTCACGTCCCCTGGTTAGTGGCAAATTCACAGTCAATTGCGGTATGAGAATAAACGTTCCCAATAATCTATTTTTGAGTTGTTGAAACTGTCGCCAGGTGATATTTTTTCGCTTTTGATAGGCCCAGGGTTCTTCTGTCATCAACCATGGAAATTTGGAGACATATAACGATTGAGCGCCAAGGGAAGAAATCTGTTGATCGAATGCCCGATTGAGTCCATTGATGATAGCAACCATCGTACTGATTGTAAAGATACCAATAATAATACCGATCATAGACAATAAAAACTGAGTTTTATATTCCATAAAAGCATGGATAGCAATTATAACGTATTCAGGCAGAAGTCTCATGAGTATCTTCGACAATTCTTCCATCTTTAATTTTAATCCGGTGGATCGTTTCATCGGCCACGGTTTCATCGTGGGTAATCATAATGATAGTATGACCCTCATGGTGCAACTCACGGAAAATATCCAAAATCTCCCTGCCGGTGGCAGAATCTAGATTACCGGTCGGTTCATCGGCCAAAATGATTGAGGGTTGATTAACAATCGCGCGGGCGATTGCCACCCGCTGGCATTGTCCCCCGGAGAGTTCTCCTGGTTTATGCAACATCCGATCGCTTAAGCCCACCCGTACCAGGGCGCGGGAAACCCGATCTCTCCGCTCCCGGGCCGAAATTCCGGCATAGATCAGAGGAAGCTCAACATTTTGCCTCGCATTTGCCCGGGGAAGCAATTGAAAGGTTTGAAAGATAAAACCGATCTCCCGGTTGCGTATGCGGGCTAATTCAAGTTTATTAAATTGATGGACGTTGCGTTCTCCAAGAAAATACTCGCCGGAAGAGGGCCGATCAAGACACCCCAGCAGATTCATCAACGTCGATTTCCCCGAACCGGACGGACCCATAATACTGACATACTCGCCTTTTCCGACGTTTAGCGAGATATTCCGTAATGCGTCGATACTAACGGTTTTCATCTGAAACGTGCGAGAAATATTGCGCATACTGATCAAACTCATAGCGTTTTCTCCATTTCGGTTGGCTTCACCTTGATCAACATGCCCTGTTTCAACCTTGTATGGATGGCCTCATAATCGCCAGTGATCACATGTTCGCCAACATCAAGTCCCTGAAGAATTTCATAATGAGTATCGCTATTTAGTCCCATTTTAACTGGTTTTTGGACAGCCGAATCACCAATTGCAACGAAAACCACTGATTCCTTCTTCTTCTCCGTACCTTCACGTGTGGTCACACATTGAATCGGAATAACAATGGCATGGCCATGCGTTTCTGCTAAAATTTCGGCATAGGCAGTCATATTCGGCCGGATATCAGCAGGTTTGGTGGTGAGTACGATTTTCGCTTCAAAATCAGAGGATCCTTCATTTACTCCCAGTCGGGGAGAAGAAGAAAAATTGCGAATATGGTCAACAAAGCCCCAATAAATGGAATCGGGAAACGCGTCCAGAAAAATTTTGGCCGTGTCTCCCACATGAGTCAGAACTACATCATTTTCATCGATTTTAGCGATTAATTCCATGGTATCAGTATCAGCCAGAATCATAATCACATCTTCCTGAAACTGAGAGCCAGTAGTCATTTCTCCGATTTCCTTATTAATTTGAATCACAGTACCATTGAAGGGAGCGAAAATCTCAGTTTTAAGCAGATCGTTACGGGCCTGGCGCAACGCGGCCCGCGCCTGGTTATTACGCTCAATGGCCGAGCGATGCTGAATCTGCTTAATTTCATAGTCGCTGGCCGCATCCTCCAGTTTGAGTTTCGCTTCAAACTGGTTGGATACCAATTCATGCAAGCGTTTAACAGTTCGTTCCGATTGTTCTTTTTGTAGTTGAGCAATTTCCAGCTCCAGCTCTGCGGATTTCAAATTGGATTGGGCTTTATCCAGTGAGGCGATATGCCATTCCTTGTTGATTTGAGCCAAAAGTTCGCCTTTTTTTACCGTATCCCCTTCTTTTACGGTGATATCTTCGATTCTGCCATTGAGATCGGAAGAAATTTTAGCCATTGTCCGCGGCAATATTTTACCATAAACAGCCACGGTACGGGTGATTCTGCCTTTTTCAACCGGTTCCACATCCACCGTCAAATAATGTTTTCGTTGACGCAAATTACCAATAATAATCAATCCAATTCCTATTAAAACCGAAATGGCAATAAGTATACGTTTTATCATCCTGTTATTACATACCGTTAAAATTGTTGAAATTTTTCCGAGAAAGAAGCGAAGCCCGTCATGGCTGAGATGGAAATTAGCCAATACACGCCAATGATTGCCGCTGATTTTGCCCGATCCAAATCAAATATCAATTCCAGACCCATGAACAGAACAACCAAATACCAGATTTCGAAAACATTGATCAAAGAGAAAAAATAATATAGCGAATGATTCATGCTTTCGAAATCAAAAAGAATATGCAATCCGATCACATTTAAATCCAGGGGATGCTGAATCGATTCAGGCCCTTTGATGAATAAAATCAGAATATTAACCAGGGATGAAACGATCAGGATGATATTGGCATGGGCAAGCAATGAAAAAAGAGATTTAAATTTCATTTCACTCCGAAAAAGAATACCCAGCAAATACAGAAAAAATCCCATGACAGCCCATTTAATCAATAGAGCGATCGGAACAAAAACCAAACCGACATATCCGAACATTTGGCTCATATCCTTAACTCGTTCCATCTGACCCGCAGGGATGACTCCCATTTTAGCCGCCGCCAATTGCATACTGAAGGGCAGAGTTAGAGCGCCCGATAGAATGCCCAGTACGCTGATTAAGATAAATGCCTGAATCCAGCGAGGGTTCTGCTTAATATCGAGACATACGTTTTGG
Organism: uncultured bacterium; assembly: GCA_964632485.1. Classification (GTDB taxonomy): domain Bacteria; phylum JAGOEH01; class JAGOEH01; order JAGOEH01; family JAGOEH01; genus CAZWDO01. Next base: position 29,700 of record CAZWDO010000016.1, on the reverse strand, counting down.
GGATCAATTAATAGTTTAATCGTATTCATTGTTGAGCATCCTCCGCTTTAGGGTGACTGGCCGCTTTCATGCGACTCAGAATATCGGTCACTTCAGCAGAATCCAGTTTCTGATCCGCAAAACTGGTTTGAAACTGAGTCATAACGGCTTGCAGTGCCGCAGGAGGTATTTTTTGCGCCTGTGTGTTGGCAAAAAATTCGCGGACAATGGTTTTGGCACTATCCTCTTCAATAGATGAGGGCAGGTTCTTTACGATCACTGATTCAACAGACTGCATAGCTTTTTCCATACCTATCTGAACCAGTTTGTCTTTCTGGGTATAGCAGATCGCGACGAGGGCAAGAATTATGACGATAACGACCAGGACAATGATCAACAACGTTTTTTTCACACAATCCTCCTTGGAGTGTTGCTAAAACTTAATTACGCCAAAAAAACAGGTTATTCCTGACAATATAATCCTTCAAATTCACATCCATGACAATGTGGACGGAAGATCATTTTGACCGACAAGATGATGAAAGAGTTCTTCCAATCCTTGATAATATGTTTGTTCGTTTCCTTCCTTGATATAAGTTTGTATGTTTTCAATCCGATCCTGGAAGATCAATTTTCCTTTGTTCATAATAGCTACTTCATTACACAATTTTTCGACGATTTCCAAAATATGAGAGGTTAGCACAATCGTTTTCCCTTTTTTCACCAAATCCAAAAGCACTTCCCGTATTTTTTTCGATGATACGGGATCAATTCCCTCAAACGGCTCATCAAGAATCAATATCTCTGGATTGTGGATCAAAGCCGCGCTAAGTGAGACTTTCTTTTTCATTCCCGCTGAATAAGTTTCAATCAATTCATTGCGTTTTTCACCAAGTTCCATAAATTCAAGTAACTCTTCACTTCGACGTTCCGTGGCAGAGGAATCCAAACCATACATCTGACCAGCGAAACTTAGATATTCTTTAACGGTAAATTTTTCGATATATAGCGGACGGTCCAAAACAAAACCCATTTTAGCCTTATACATATAGCTGGAGTCGGTAATTGCTTCTCCCTGAATATAAAGTTCTCCTGAGCTCCTCCGAATTAACCCGGCAATAAAGTTGACAGTTGTAGTTTTTCCGGCGCCGTTCAACCCTAACAATCCGAAAAAGCACCCTCTCGGGATATTCAAACTCAAATTATCAACTGCTTTGATTGACTTTTTATATACCTTGCTGAAGTTTTTGATTTCGATGCTTTTCATTCATCCTCCAGGATGGAAAACTGGTTTTTATTGAATAATCCCAATGCAAATCGTAACAGATAATAACTGATCAAAAAAATAATAACAACGATAAACCAATACCAAATCCAGCGATAAGCAATCCGATGGAAGAAATCGACCAATAGATTTATCACCAATATGATCAACGACATCCAAAAGACATTAAAAAATGAGATTATGGCCACGCGTTTGTTCTTTCCACTTTGGGCCTGAATGGAACGTACGACCCCGATGGCCTGAATCAAAACCATAGCGGGCAAGTATATCTGAATGAGCGCTGTCAATTCGAGAGTATTGATTTTCAAAAATACTGCCAACATGATAAATATCCCAATTAGCGCAGTAAAGATGGTGATCAGATTAAGGGATAATTTGGCCAACAACAAGGAGTTGGTCGGAATAGGGAAAATTCGATAAGAAGCGCACTCACGAGGAAATCTTGCCAGCATGTTGTTGATGAAGGGTTCAAAACTGAGCAAGGCAATCCAGATCGCCGATTGATAATTATAGAATGGCAAATGACGATTGACAAACTTTCCGATCAGAAGCACCATAACTATGGCCGACAGGAGGATATAGTGGATTTTGTGGTATATTGTTAGCAGTTTCATGTCATTTTGGATCAAAACCCAGAACGTTTTTTGACAACAGTTGCTACTTAGTTTCATTTAAATCCCGCTTCAGATATCGATTTACTAATCCCTGGCCAGGTGTTGTGTAAGATAATAACCGGAGATGTAGACGGCAACACTTAACAGTATCAAAAAGAAAACATAGAGAAAAGAATTCAAATAGTCTCCATGATGAAAATGATAAATGGCCCACCCAGGCCATGAAAATAATGGAATGTGGATAAAAAAATCCTCTTTCAATTTTAGCAGTTTTATTAATATCGGGGAAAAAATTGGAATAAACAACAAATTCCTCACAGAAAATTTTGGAAAATTGATCAGCAAAATACTTAAATTGCTTATGAGGGTTTCATAAGTCATACTTGTTAGGATAAAAATTAGTCCGGAAATCACACCCACTTTATACGAAACCCCTAAAAAGAAAAAAATTGTTGAAAGAATAAAAGATGAGCAATACAAAACCAGTCGAAAATCCATTAAAATGCTAATGATTTGTAAATGATAGATTTTCCGGGCAGATATCGGAAAAATATTCAATGGTTTTGTTGAATAGAACATTTTATGGTCAATTTTGATAATTAATGGTAGTACACTGAACAAAAACACCAAACACATCAATACAGTTATCAATGCAATAAAACTTGATTTTTTACTCAAAATGCTATTATTTAAAATTTCATTATTTATTAGCATTGTAAACATTGCTATCAAAATTGAAAATAGACCTATAGTAATCGGATATGGAACACCTTTATTTATTCTCTTTGATAGTTTTTTATTAATCTCAAAAATATGCATCAATTTTAGTTTCATATTATTGCTTTCATTTGGGGCTTAATAAAAGGAAGGTATGTAATATACCTTCCTTTTTGATTTAATTAATTAACCGAAGCATTCCTGAAACATTATACCAATACCTGCAGAAGCAGCATAAAGACCAAGAATTGTCCAAGCTGCTGCTCCAGCCGAAAGAGCTGTTGCAGTAATTGCAGTACCCCAAGCAGCGGCATAACCTGAAAGCATTAGGATACATGAAAAAGAGAGACCGCCATAATTAATTTGCATGCTTTCAATTGAAAGATGAGTAGTTTTAATTATCGGTTGAGCGCTTACTTGAATACACATAAACAATAGTGCGCAGACAACGATCATTACGATGGTTTTCTTGAACATGAGTTTTTACTCCAATCATTCATTAAAGTTGACATATTTTAGCGTACGCAATCAACACACAACGTATCTAAAAAACCGATGATTTGCCGCGGCTCAAGGCCTGATCACCGGGACGGCCGTCCAAAAGCGCTATTTACTCAAAACCAGCGTTTCCCCTTTCCAGATTTTCTTCAGGTTTCGCTGACATATCTTAAGTTTTCCGATCGCGGGATCGGCTAAAATTAACGTATCCTTACCAATAAACTCGAGTGCCGTCACATAATGATCACCATTGACAAAAAGAATGGCCGGCAAGTCGATTTTTCGAAAATCTTCCCAAACAAACCGCCAGCCTTCCGCTCGTAATCCACAACTTTCCGCCATCTGTTTCAATCCCAGCATCGATGTACCCCGAGCATCCGTTCCTGCAAGACGTTCAATATCGGCCAAGGAGGTTTTTATTCCGAACTGCATTAATACCATTTTCATGGCCGCTGGTCCACAATTATTAAATTTATCCTGCAGGATCACTCCTTCAGTTCCAGTGAATTGAGCGCCATGCCACCAGGCATATATTTTTTTATTTAGGTCCGGTCTGATTAACAAATGAGATATCCCAGCTAACACACCAAAGGGAATCGCTAAGAAAATGAATAAGAAAAGAAATACGGCAATCCTTACTTCTAAAGTTTGCTTCAATAGGCGTATAATCACTCTTCTCCCTTCGCCGCGCGAATACATACGTTTTTCGATTCCCCTATGATAAATTTTTTCTCAAAAATTTTCAATGAATCCAGATTGCGGGTAATCGTAAAACTATTATATTTGCCTGACTTTTCGGGACAATCGCAGGTTTTGCCGATAACCGAATATCGCAATTGAATTTGACCAGACTCTTTACATAAGTTCAAATCTTCATACCAGAAACTTGTATCGAAGAGATATTCATTCATGAATTCCGAAACCGCTGAATCCAGCAAAATTAAATTCCGTGTCTTTTGTAAAAACAGATAGCAATCCGCTGCGCCTATTTGCTGATTAATGGATTCATGGCGCACTGTATCAGGAAGTATATTACGTCCAATAGATGTGATTTCACCATTTGCATCGAATTCCTTAATCAGACGTCGTACTTCTTCAAAGTTACCCAATCCGCTGAAAACGTAAAGAATCGATAGTTCACTATCCAGAAAAAAACTGCCGGTTTCGGAAAGCGGGGGAACATGCGTTTAACAGATTCAAAAACATCTTGTCGATTTAAAACAAAAGGAAAAGAAAAATTGTATTCATCAATCAATTCCATGGTACTGCGATAGGTGGCGGTATCATCGATATGAATGCCGTCTTGGGAATTCCCCCATGAATAAGCGATAATGCGAGTATTGACCAACGTATCAATCCGGTTGATTTTATCGAGATTTTGAAGCAAAATGCGACATGAAGGACAAAAATTATAGTAAACAATCAGTGCCGTACGTGTATGATTTTGATAATCCGGCAGGCATATCTCACTATTTCCCAAAATGTTATAATTGACTTGTGGCAAACAGAAAGAAATAAATTTTCTGCCGATTTTATCTTTACAGATTGTAGAAATTTTTCGATGGGTTTCAATACGTCCAGAAGAATAAAATAACGCGCAAATAGATCCGGCCAGACTGAATAAGAACAAAAACGCTATCATACGCTTCAGCTTCGTTCCGTTGATCCGCCGAAATAGATGGATTCCATCCCAAAGTATCCAACTCATACTAAATCCTGTCCCTCGTCAACGCTCTATATACCAAAAATACAAAGAATTTAACAATGAATTTTTTCGTTTTAACAATGTTAGATCAGAATTTGAACGCCTACGTTTCATGAACAATTCCTTTCTCTAATATTTGATTAAATTCCAGTAAGTTTTAAAACTAAAATAATTAATCTAATAAAAAATAAAAAAAAATAAAAAATTGTCAAGTACCAAAATCGCCGGAACTAATCGCCGGAACTAATCGCCGGAACTAATCGCCGGAACTAATCGCCGGAACTAAT
>CAZWDO010000016.1:0-24515 GCA_964632485.1 uncultured bacterium | reverse complement strand
AATCGCCGGAACTAATCGCCGGAACTAATCGCCGGAACTAATCGCCGGAACTAATCGCCGGTTATAATCGCCGGAACTAATCGCCGGTTATAATCGCCGGTTATATTATTACCTATTCATTATTATAAATTAATTCATTAATATACTCTATATTTTAATATTTCAGTGGGGCTGACACCCCCCCTAACACGTCCACTTTAAAACTTTTATCCTGAATAAAATCTGAAATTAACCTTTACTCTGAATTTTTTATAGTCTCGTTTTGCTCTCTCATCCATAATGTTGAATAAAACTGTTCAAGTTCAATTATTGAACAATCACAACCCAACAGCTTCTCCCGGCACTTGCAGCAACTCAGTTTAAAACGCTTTTTAAATGCGAAACGGAATGTTCGGACATTAGCATACCCGACCTTTCCATATATTTTGTGAACCAAATTCCCTTCTGCCAACATATTTAGCGCCTGATGCAAGCGGAATGATTCGATTAATTGCTGAGCATTCATGCCGAAATACTTATAAATCATTTCAAATGATCGGGATTCACAATATCCAATTTTTTCATACAGTACTGTAACATTAAAATTCGGATCAGTAAAATTTTTTTGAATAATTTCTTCAATTTGCTTTTTCATTCTACCAGCTCCATTATTAAAACATCATTGCCTATACAATTCACTATTAAGCTTGTTTTACAAAATAATCCTGATACTGCACTTAGCATCATTAAACAGCTGATTTAAGAGATGGGCCTGACATGAACCTCAGTATCGATAACCGATATATTCTCCTTTCGGAATCATCATTCAGCCTGCCCACTATCCATATAAAAAGCATAAATGAATTCTATAGTATGAATAACACGGCACTTGCACTGAACATGAAGCTGCCGTATGGATTCTGACTTCTCTATTTTTCTTCTCAATTAAAATTCCTTTTGTTTCCAAATCGGGAATCAAAAAAACTGATGAATGACCAGTACAGTTTAATAAGTGTTATTCAATATATAGAAAAAAATTTAAATGTCGGCATTATGGTTCAAATTATGGCTGGAAAGAAAGATCGTTCGTGACTTATCGACGGATGGAATAATCCCGGATCAATTTCGTTCTGCCCATGATCTCATCGCCGAAAAAGATTCGAAACCGCTGATAAAACGCCTGAATCTCATCCGCAGCCAAGTTATGCAAATTTTTCAAGACAAACGATAACGAATTCTCGAAGATTTTACTGCGCGGTCCATTGAAGTCTCCTATATCAAGATAGCTTGTGGGATGTATCTCATTCCCGGAAATCGAATCGCTTTAACGACAAACTGGCTCGCCGTTTTGCTGATAAGCTGGTTAATCCGCGCTGTGTCAGAAGGAGTGAGCCCTAAAATTTCTCCGGAACCTCTCAATGCAGTTTCTGGATCAGGAGCTGGATGATTTTTTCCGCTTCAGCCGGTAAGGCATCGAACCCTTCTTGCTCAGTAGCGCGGGAACGGATAAAATCCAACCGATCCTGGAAGCGAGCGCGTAAAGAATTGACATAGAGCTGATCGTTCATATCGGGAATAAAGCCTTCTATATCCATGATCTGCATAAAATTCTCAAATGGTGGCCAGGGGATGAATTCAGCATTGCCTTCCACGATTTTTTCGATAATACCGATCGTGATTTCCTTGGTGACCTTACGCCCCATGAAATCGCCGGTATTGAGAATGTAGCAGGAAATTCCGTTTTCGATCAATTGTTTGAATTTGAAGTAATCCTGTTGTAATGGATAGGTCCGAAACGGATTGGCATAGGGTTCAACCACCAGTTTTAACATATCCTCAGCCGAGACTCGTTCCGCGCTGGTGCGTTTTGTCGCCAACGTTGCGCCCATGACGGAAGCGAGCACCGGATCGGTCAGTTTTATAACCGGGGGCAAAGTGGGATCTTTCATCAACCAGCAAATGGCGTTGATGGGGTTCGGCATGTAATCGATGCGTTTAGGGGACCAAAAACGTGACTTGATAGCCCGACCATTAGCATTGCGGATATCTTCCGTGACCAACAGATGATGCCCTTCGCTATCCTGGCTGACCCCGACATTTTGAGCCGTTAAAATATACTGATTGTCATCAGCGCCGATCTGATAATCACTGGTTTTATCGAAATAAGTCGGTTCCATAGCAATCGAAGAAAAATCACCGGTATTAATCACAAACGCATCATCATGGAGAATAGTAATATCATACTTGCCGTTATGCCGAGAATGAGTAATCGTGGATTTACCCGAGCCCGAGAGTCCGAATGCAGCCAGAACAAACTGGTTATCATCATAGCGTTTCAATCCCCCATGGCAGGCGGCATATCCATTGCGATTAGCAATATTCCATCCCAAAGTCAGGGTCCCTTTTTTATGCTCGCCAAAATAACGCATACCCAGCAGCATTCCACAGTTATGATCCGGATCAAAGAATGCCAATCCTAAAGGAAAATCAGGATGTTTCCACTGCGGATAAGAAATCAGCAGGATATCGGGTTCCTCCATGGGCTGTGAATTCGTATAACGGTCCTGATATTCCGGTGTTATGGGCTGGAAGTTGATCATCCAATTCAAGGCGAGATTTTCAAAATCCCGGCTAATAAGGAGATGTCCTTTAATCATCATATTCTCATGCAATCCGATGATTGCCTGGCAATGATACATGGTATGGAAGCGTATTTCATAAGCGGCCTCGCGCAATACAGCGCTGAATTTCCTAATGTCAAGATTTTTCATATTCGCCAATACGCGTGATTGCGCGGATCGACCCACCACTTCACCATCATTAAACACAAGAATGGTCGCATCGGCTGGAAACCCGTTCGCTAACGGCTGATGGAGGGGAATATTGGTTTGAATGGTTCCTGGCGACTGACAAGCATGGTGATAAGCTGATTGAACGGTCGGCAGGTCCTTAACATTGTTTCCGTAAAAACAGCTTTCAACAATCGCGCGATAGGTTGAAAACAATTGGTTACCGGGATAGTGGCTGATAGTACTCATTTGAACTCCTATAAATCATAGTATCGGGCGACTTCCCAGGGATGAGGAATTCGCCGCATTTCGTTAATATCTTTCTGTTTCACTTCGATCCATTTTTCGATGAGTGGCTTTGCAAACACGTTTTGCCAGGTCAAATATTCATAATCCTCACGTAAAGCATTTAAAGCGTCTTCCAAAGATGCCGGAAAGGCTTTAATTTTACTCAGCTCCTGTGGAGAGAGTTGATAAAGATTGGATTCATAGGGTCCAAAACCATGCTCACGAGGGTCAATCTTACGGCGGATACCGTCCAGGCCCGCCATGAGCATAGCCGAATAAGCCAAATAGGGATTACAGGTTGCATCAATCGTTCGGAACTCGAACCGGCGTTCCTGATCGTTTTGAATATAACCGGGAATCCGGATGGCGGCAGAACGGTTCGCTTCGGCGAAGACGGCATTGACCGGCGCTTCAAACCCGGGAATCAATCGACGATAGGAATTGGTGGTCGGATTGGTTATAGCCAGTAATGACGAAGAATGAAACAAAATTCCGCCAATATAATACAACGCAATATCACTCAATTGATAAAGTCCTTTCGGATCATGAAACACATTTTTCCCGTTTTTTAATCCGAATTGATGGATATGCATACCATTACCTGCCTCGCCCGGAATAATTTTCGGTAAAAATGTTGCAATTTTACCATATTTGCGGGCGACCCGATGACAAATATTTTTTGCCAACACCGTCGCATCCGCCATCTCATCAACAGAAGCAAATTTAAATTCAATTTCACATTGGGAACTACCCACTTCATGGTGATGATATTTCACTCCAAATCCCAGAGATTCAATCGCATTCACAATTTCATTGCGGATTTTAAACAAATGATCATTCGGCTCGGAACGGAAATATCCGCGATTCGTCGCAATCCGGTAAATCTCCTCCCCGGAAGAGGGGCTGGCGAATTCACTGCTATGCAAACGATAAGAAACTTCGCGCGGGGTCATCCGGCTATATAATTCGTCTAAAATATTAAATTCCAATTCCAAACCGATATGAATTTCATCAATTACCCCCTCTTCCATAAAGGCCCGCAAAGCTTTCTGAACCATGTGCCTTAAATCCTGATCGAAATTGGAACGGTTATGGGTTTCCAGCATATAACATAAAAAATACAGAACCGGAACTTCCGTTTCTACCGGGTCCTTAAAACCGCAATTTAAATCGGGTTTAAGAATCATATCCGAACTGTGTATCGCCGCAAAGCCCAGATTAGAGGCATCAAAACCAATTCCTTCTTCGATAATGCGTTGAGAAAAATTTTGCGCGGGTATCGTTACATTACGCAAACGTCCATCGATATCCGAAACATAAAATGAGATAAACTGGATGGCTTGTTCTCGTACATACGCTTGAACCTCGGAAACAGTTTGAAACGTGATCATTTGATCCTCCGATAGTTAGTTTAATCAAATATATATAAAATTGTTATGTGAGTCAAGATAAGCTTAAAAAAAATTAGTTTATAAAAAAAATATGTTGACAATTCTCTTTTTTTTTTTTATTATAATTTTAGATGTGCCCCCAAATGGGTCACACGTCAAAATATAGAATACTAACGGTTAAACGAACGAAAAACGAAAGGACGGGAATGCCAAAAAAATTTACACTGATTTTATTGAGCGACAACAACCAGACTCCAGTACAGTTTAATATATCTCAACAGTTTTTTAAACGGATAATTATCGGTTCTTCGGTTATCGGAGTTATCCTGGTATTTTTAATCATATTCGGAATTTTCCAGTTCTTTCAAAGCTTCGAGCTGGATCATTTGCGCAAAAAAAGTTCAGTATTCTATCAGGAAATTGAACAATTGCAAACAAAAATCAAAACCTTTGAAACCGCGATAACCAAATTAGTCAAGAATGAGAAGCAACTGCGAACGTTTGCCGGTTTACCGGAACTATCCGAAGACATTCGTATGGCCGGATTTGGCGGAACCAACCAGATTACCAACCATGAACTGGAAGTATTGGATTTGGATACCCGTGAAAATCTGGTCCAACTGACTTCCCGTATCGAGTTTATGTTACGCGAAAGCCGCGTTGAAATCGAAAGCTTTAATGAAATCGAAAAAAAACTTTCCGCATTAAAAGTTGAAATTAATTACACACCCTACATCAAACCTACGCGCGGATGGTACTCTTCCTATTTTGGAAAGCGGCGCAGCCCATTTACTTCAGCTATTGAATTCCACCCCGGGCTGGATATCGTTGCCCCCAAGGGAGCGCCGGTGCTGAGCTCCGCGGATGGCATCGTCACCTATGCCGGTTGGAAAAACGGATATGGCAATGTCATTGAAATTAATCATAATAACCGATTTATGACCCTCTATGGACACCTGCATAAAATTGATGTCCAAATCGGACAAACCCTCAAACGCTATGATCTGATTGGCTATGTCGGTTCTACCGGCCGATCCACTAACAATCATTTGCATTATGAAATCAGAATGAAAATTAACGGAAATTTCGAACAGATCAACCCACTACCTTATATCCTGGACTGAATATGATCCAACTGACAGCCCGACAAATTCGTAGACTCAAACAATTAGGCCATCAATTACATCCGGTGATCCAAATCGGTAAATTATCGCTGACTGAACAAGTGCAAAAGGGAATAGACAAAGCCCTTGATGATCATGAATTGATAAAAATTAAAATTAACAATAATAGCGAAGTCGATATACAAGAACTGAATCAATTGATTACGGATCAATTGGGCGCCAGAATCATCCGCTCAATTGGCCATACGATTTTGCTCTATCGACCTTCCAGCGATGAAAACAAGCAGAAAATTTCTCTTATTTAGTCTGGTTTGGTTGGGAATTTGTTCATGGACCCATGCCCAGAATACCTACCGTGAATTAATCCAGTTAATTAGACAGGAATTAGATCATACTCCCCACCAATGGTCGGGTAATCTGACATTGCTCACCCCCGATAACGTCTATCACCCTTATCTGGTAATTATCCAAAAACCATCCCGGGATAGTTATACCCTTCAATTACAATATCGTAACGACGAGTGGATCAGCTATCAGCGGAACGGATCTTCTTTTCAAATGAATTCTGCCCAAGCGATTGTCCAGGCCGATCAGTTGATGTTGCTCCATTTATTTTCGAATATCGAATGGATTTGGCTACCGACTGCCTGGGATATCTTGATCCGCGCTTCCCTTTTTGATTCACAGGAGATCAATGATTCTACTCTGGAATTGATGATCAGCCATCAGGTGTTTAGCGAGGCCAGGCTCAATTTGATCATTGATTCAAAAAATTTCAAGCTTCAAAGGCTGGACTGGTTGCAGGCAGATCAGTTGATCCAATCGCTCAGCATAGAATCTTCGACAACGGCAATTAAATCGGAACCCCCGGCTACAATTCAATCCAGCGGAGTTTGGATACCCCACAGTTACCAGGCTACTCTGGATAACCTGCTCATGGCCGACTTCAAACCTCTTGTATTCATGACAAACGGTATCGAAACCATGGATGCGGGTTTGTTAATCGACGCTAAACGGCTAATGCATCTTATCCGCTATTTCAGCGGCGCTCGCTTGTTTATTCAGGCGGTTATACCCCAAGAGATGGTTGAGCTTGAAAATTTTGAACATCCCCAATTATCAATTTTCCCGACAATCATGCAGGAAACAAAAACCTTTAGCGCCGGCTACAATCATTTTTGGCTGACCGGGCATCTTGATTCAAAAATAAGTTCATTGATTGAATCACGATACCGTGATAAATTCAAAAATAAAACCCGACTTGAGTGGCAGATTACTCCCGTTCGAGTTGGAATAACCATTGTACTGATCATGGCTTTACTATATGCTTTTCTGCGAAATACCCGAAAAAAATTATTATCGAGATAAACAACCGAATTAGGAGTTCCCATGAAAAAAACTGTGCTCGGAATCGGCAACGCTTTAGTCGATGTACTCTCCCATGTTGAAGACACTTTCGTACAAACGACCGGGTACCCCAAAGGAAGTATGCAATTAGTGGACTGGAAAGAGGCCAGCCGCATCATCACTCAATTAAAAAACTTTGAGCAATCATCCGGCGGCAGCGCCAGTAATTCAATTTGCGCACTGGGCGAGCTCGGCATCGAATCAAAATTTATTGGAAAAATCGGCGATGATGATTTGGGTGTTTTCTACCTGGAAGACATGAAGCATCGGGGTGTTCAACCCTTTGTCATCCATGGCAATAAACCCACAGGAATCTGTTGCTCACTGATTACGCCCGATCGGGAACGCACTCTGCTGACGTATTTAGGGGCAGCAGTAGAACTGGATGTGAATGAGCTTTCTCCCCATTTTTTTGAAAACATCGGCGTTGTATATATTGAAGGATACTTGATTCATAATCAGGAGTTAATCAATCGCAGCATTCAGTTGGCAAAAAACAATCAAGCTGCGGTGGCAATGGACCTCTCAAGTTTCAATCTGGTGGCTGCCAATCGGGATTACCTGCGATCCATCATCGATGCCGGCATTGGTATTCTTTTTGCAAATGAAGAAGAGATTTTTGAACTTACCGGACTCCCTCCTTATGAAAGCATTTGCGAATTAAGAACCAAAACCCCGATTATCGTGATTAAACTGGGAGCAAAAGGTTCGATCATCGGCCGGGGTTCTGAGGTAGTAACGGTTTCACCCATTCCGGTTACTGCAATCGATACTACCGGAGCCGGAGACAGTTATGCGGCCGGATTTATTTACGGATTTTTAAATTCGCAGCCCTTATCAATTTGCGGCGCCATAGGCAGTCTGATCGCATCCCGGGTTGTATCCCACATCGGACCGAAACTCTCCAACAAGGAATGGGAAGAGCTATTGCCTCTTATTGACAAGATGATCGGGCCACGCTAATGCATTTTACTAAATTACAAGCCAATGGCAATGATTATATCTATATTGATACATTTCGTGAGAAAGTAGAACAGCCCAACCGTTTAAGCCGCATTCTTTCAGACCGTCATCTGGGAGTTGGCGGGGACGGCTTGATTCTGATCGGACCGGGTCGCAACGCTCCCCTTTCAATGCGCATGTTCAATGCCGACGGTCTTGAAGGCGAAATGTGCGGCAATGGTTTACGCTGTTTAGCTAAATACGCATTTGATCATGGATTGGTAAAGGAGCGCCGATTCCACGTCGAAACGGGCGCTGGTCCCAAGACAATTGAAATACTGGAAGTTGGCGATGGCGGGGTCCAACAGATTGCAATTAATATGGGTCCCCCAATCTGGTCCCCCGAGCTGATCCCAGTTGATTTTAATGGCGCGGAAGCCCTGCGGCTTCCCCTTACCGTTAATGGCTACCCGTTAGAACTCAATTGCATCAATACCGGCGTCCCCCATATCGTCATATTTCTGACACAGGAACCCAAAAATTTCCCAGTTGAACAACTGGGACCCCTCTTGGAAAATCATCCGCTCTTTCCCCAACGCGCAAATATAAATTTTGCCTATTGTGTTAACCGCAACTTAATTCTTCAACGAACATGGGAACGTGGCAGCGGTGAAACCCAGGCATGCGGAACAGGTTCTACGGCTATTTTTGCTTGCGCCCACAAATTGGGACTCTGTGATCACATAGCTACCATTCGCTCTCCCGGGGGAGTTTTGGAAATATCCTATCAAAACAATGACCTGATTATGACCGGTCCCGCTCATGAAGTATTTAATGGTGATTTTAATCCTGACTTTCTTTTAAAAATTTATTCTTAAGGAGTTTTTTATGCTAACACGTGACGACATCAATAGTTTTCTTATTCAAATTAAAGGATATATCGATTCCAGTAACGCTAATTTGAAAAAAGAATTGATAGAATATATCAATAGCAAAAACCAGGAACTGAAAAACTATATTGATAACCGTTCAAAAACGACTGAAATTAATATGACCGATAAAATTGAACAGCGGATTGAGAATAACAAAACTGAAATGATTAAGCAAATCTCGGCGCTGAATACTAAAATTTTATCTGAAATCAGTAACAATTATTTGTTAATGTCGTCATTGCAAAACGAAGTGAAAGAGTTGCGCAAGGAATTGGTGGAAATTAAGAAAAAAACGGCTGAAAGCGAAAACAAACTCAAAAATGTTAAAAACGTTTTATAACCACTGGTAGCAAAATCAAGCGTATAAATCCATCTTATTATGATTTAGCCAGGCCTTGGCATAATCGCGCGTCCGCTGATTGAAAAGATTGCTTGAAATGTTGAAAGTTTTCTCTATACCTTTGGCAACATTTTCTAATATCAAGGTATTATTGATAAATTCCTTAACTTTGGCGGAACCATAGAATTGATCAATATACTCAAACGCCAGGTAGCTTTCCGCGTACCCGCTGATATCGCCGACAGATTGGTTCAACGAGTCGAGTCCGCGTAGTTTAAGCCCCCCGGAACGGAAGGCGGCGCTAATTTTCTCCTGCCCCTGTCCGGCGCTATATACCGCAGCCCCTTCCATAAACCAGGCCGACTGATTGTCATTTTTCAGTTTATCGTACATCAGGGCATGAGTCATCTCATGAGTCAATACTTTCAGATCAAATCCCCGTTTTTTTGTGAAAACTTCATCCAAATCGATCATAATTTTCGGTGAATCCGTTGAAACCGTTAAACCGGTAATCCCATCAGCCGATGAGTTGGGCATAATCCGATCACTGAAATATAGCTCAATTTTTAAATTGGATGAACCCCGCAATCCCAATTTCCCAGCAATAGCCGCTTCCGATTTCTGTAGATAGCGATTCGCTTGGATAGATTGGACCAAACTGTCGATATCAGTTCGCCTTCCATCTGCCCTGCCATCATTATTGAAGTCATAATCATGTTGGCCGGCGCTAATATCAATATCATCACCCCAATTATCGTAATTGCCAATCTGCCCGGACTGATTGATATCATAATCCTGGTCGTAAGGTTTGATCTCGACCGTTCCATACTGCAAATCAACGAAAACGGATCCACTCAAGTAAGGAGTCGGCGTTGCCATTGTTGCAGGTGTAGGAATATCCGCCATCGCGCTGGTGGATAGCGGAACTGTTAATGAGCCAAATTGCTGCGATTCCGAACTCATCCCGGAATAGAATTGATTAATAAAAGACCCGATTGAGGATTGAGAAGAAGGATCAAACGCGCTAAACAATGAACTTGTAAAACTATCTTCAATCTTGCGTTGCACTTCCTCCATTGAAAAACGATTGGGATCGGACATTCTTTCGGTATAATCCCGGAGGATGCTGTAGCGTTGCGATACACGATCAATCATATAGACCTTTCTGATTAGCTGTATCCCAAAAATATCAACTAACTGACATATTCAGTTTTATTATCGACTTAATGTAGAAAAACTTTAAGGATCATACAAAAAAAAATCTTGACTTGATTAAAAATCATTAGTATATTGTAAAAAAGAAATTAAAACCCGATTCATACATGAAATTCGGTATTTCGCGTGGATTATTGGCAGACACCCTAAGGAGATAAATATGAAACTTAAAAGCAAAATCATGAGTATCAGCGCGATTTCCTTATTCTCTCTGGGTATTTTTACAATCTGGGTCAGTTATCAACAAATTCACAATTACGCGATCAATAGCTATCGTGAAAAAGCGAATGCGATTTTGGCCAATGGTGAAGAGATCATGCTCCAAATGGGGAAAAAATATGATATCGGATTATTTGGTGAACTGACAAAACAGAACGATATTGCAAAAATTATGGAATCCATTCCGGTTATAACCTCCATAAACGTCATGCGGGAACGGGCCAGAGAAGGGAATTACCAATTCAGAGTTCCAAAATTCCAGCCTCGCAATCCTGAAAACCAGCCGGATAGCATGGAAAGCGTTATACTTAAACAGCTTGCTAAAAGCAATCAGAACAATTACTGGTTTATTGATAAAACAACCAATAGTTTACGTTCATTTCGATCGGTTCGTCTCAATGACGGATGTCTACTTTGTCATGGCGACCCCGCTAATTCTCAACAATATTGGGGCCGCAGCGATGGCAAGGATATCACCGGGGGAAATATGGAGGGATGGAAAAGCGGGGAAATTCACGGAGCTTTTGAGATTATCAGCTCACTTGAACCCATGGACCAAGCGATAAAACGGACCACTCGTTTTATAACGCTTATTGTGATCCTGTTGATTATCATTTCGATTATCATATCGTTTCTTGTTCTCAAGCGAGTGATGCTGGCAGTGGATCACATGGTCGAACGGGCCGACGCCATTGCCCGTTTTGATTTCCGGGAGAAAATCGAGCAGATCAGCCAGGATGAAATCGGGGTTTTAAGCCTGGCCTTCAATGAAATGATCGATCATTTAAGTGAAGTAATTCGACGGCTTAAGTATAGTTCAGATGAATTGGCGACGGCAGCGTATGAAATATCAAAAGGCGCCCAGGATGTGTCGGATGGCGCTCAAAACCAGGCGGCGACAGTTGAAGAAATCAGCGCGGCTATTGAAGAATTGACAGCATCGATCAGCGAAGTCGCCGGAAAAGCTAAAGAAACCAACCAATTAGCAATCCAAACCTCCGGCTCGGCCCAAAGCGGACAAACCCTCATTGATTCGCAGGTTGAGAGCATGAATCTGATTTCAAGCTCTTCCAAAGCGATTGCTAAAATCATTCAGACCATCATTTCAATTGCCAGCCAGACTCATTTATTGGCCCTGAATGCCACGGTAGAAGCAGCTCGGGCAGGCGAGCACGGCAAAGGATTCGCCGTCGTTGCCAGCGAAGTACGCAAACTGGCCGAAAGCGTTTCTCAGGCTGCCAGCGAAATCACTCAACTTATCAAATCCAGCAGCCAGCACGTTAATGACGGTAGCCAGCGCTTCGCGATCGTTAATGAAACCTTCAAGAAAATCATCACTGAAGTTTCAGCCACCACTGACGCTGTCACTCAGATCACATTGGCATCGCAGGAACAATCGACGACTTCTCATGAAGTTGCCAAAGCCATCTCCACCGTTTCGTCGGTCGTTGAACAAAATTCGATGGCTTCGGAGGAACTGGCCGGGGCCGCAAAAAATCTTCAGCAATTAAGTCAACAACTCAAAGAAATTATCCAGGATTTCCAGATTAACGAATGATACCCTTTTTTCGTAAAACCCAAAATCCTTGGGATCATCTCAACCTTCTCGATATGATACCCAAACGTAAAATTACTGCGATTACTGACCCTGATACGCTAAAAACCACCTTGCTTGTACCAAAATTTTCCAATCGATTTTTTAAAAAGTGGCTCCAGCCCCAAATTTCACCCCAGCGGGCATTTTTCAGACTCCATCTGGATGAAAAAGGGTCCTGTATCTGGCAACTGCTGGATGATCAAACCCCTCTCGGAACAATTTATGAAATTTTTCTCCAAAAATTCAGCCACGAAGACAAGCTTTTAGATCGTTTTGTATGGTTTATTCGCGATCTATATAGCAATCGATGGATTGAATTGAACATTCCAACAACACATCATGAACCGCTTACAGATCAATAGCCAGGCTAAATTCCATCTTCGACATGGTTATCGTTGGGTATTCAGCAACGAATTGAGAGAACACCCCCGCTTGGAGCGCGGATCCCCGGTTGAACTGATAGACCAGGAACACCAGTTTATTGCCTGGGGTTACTATAATCCCGACGCGCTGATTGCAGTACGAGTTATGGACATACGCCCGATTTCAACAACACTTGACAACTGGCTGTATCAAAAACTGGATCATTGCCGGGAACTCAGAGAATACTGGTACCCTTCCTGCCGTTCGCTGCGATTTTGTTACAGTGAAAGCGACGGACTCCCGGGATTGATCATTGATCGCTATGAAGATTATTTCGTGATTCAGCTAAATACGGCAGGAATTCGTCAATTTCAGCAACCAATCATTGATTATCTGCTTGAAAAATTCAATCCGTCTGGTATTATCCTTCGTTCCGACCACCATTCACTCGACTTGGAACAGATAACAGAAACGCCCGGACTTATTTGGGGAAAACTACCAAGCCCGGATATCGTCTGGATCGAAGAGAATGGCATCCGGTTTGCTATCCCACTGGTAGATGGACAAAAAACCGGATTTTTCTATGACCAGCGCGAAAACCGTAATCTTTTAAGACGATTTATTAAAAAAAATGACTCGGTTTTGGATGTGTTCAGCTATACCGGCGCCTGGGGGCTATATGCGGCCCATTGTGGCGCGCATGAAATTACATTTATCGATCGAACTTTAATGATCGCCGACCTGATTCGTTTACAGATGCAGGAAAATGGATTTCACCAAATATGGAATTATATCAATGAAGATGCCTTTGAGTCGCTAAAATCGTTGAAAAAACAACACAAACTGTTCGATTGCATCATCTTGGATCCACCCGCCTTCATTAAAAGCCGCAAAAAAGTAAAAGAAGGACTGGAAGGGTACTATCACCTGAATCTGCTGGGAATGCAATTGCTTAAACCTGGCGGCATCCTGGTCAGTTGCAGTTGTTCCTATCACCTGAGGGAGGACAAATTAATCGAAATTGTCCAACAAACCGCCCATCAGAATCATCGAACCCCTCACCTGCTCCATAAAGGCCTTCAGGCTTACGATCACCCCATTTCCTTGTTTCATTCTGAGACCCAGTATTTAAAATCAATCTTCTTTCAGCTTGGGGATTAAAAGGCCCTTTTTAACGACGCTGTTCCTTGATCGCAATCTCTATTGGCCTTCGACCCTCTGTCAATGTTTCATCCCTGATAATCATTTACCAAAATAAAAAAGTATTCGTATCTGATCAGCCTCTATGCGCTTAAGGACCGGGCGCGTGGGCTATTGCCCTGAAAAGCTCGATAAACTCTGCCAATATCAGAACAAGTCGTCCCCGGATATCTTCATCCTTCAATAAAAAAGTTTCTCCCTGTAGTGGATAATCAGTTCCAAAGACAAAAGGGGAAAAAGTGATACCCTGATTCAGACAATACGCGTGAATATAGCCGATTTCCATATCGATTGCCTCAATACCCAGTTGTTTCCACTGCCGTAAAAGTTCTTCAGATTCTAATGAAATCAAATGAGTCGATAAAGCTGATACAGAAGGAAGTGAGAGAGATGGCAATTGAGGCGGTAAAAAGCGAAGTTCCGTCGAAAAATCCGGGAAAGCCATATCAAGCAAAGCCATTCGATCAATGGAAAATAGCCGGTATTTTTGAATATTATCATCAAGTAAACCGCAGGCTCCAAGGAAACAGATATGCCGGACAGGGCGCAGGGTGAGAAAATTAATCAATTCAAGATGAGCATAGGCTCCGGGAGCTGTTTTAAAAAACAGGGCCCTCTTTCCGCCAGATTCGAACAAAACAGATCGACTCCAAATTGTTTGATAAATCTTAAGCGGCGCTAATTCCCGGATCAGGGTTTTCATGGAGACAATGGGCGAAAAAACAATCAATTCCGGACATTCAGAGGGCGGAAACCCCAAGACATTGATAAATGCAGCTTCCGTCAGTTTTACTTTTTTTTCAGGCATCGGGAACATTTTTTATATCCTTGTTGAAGAGCGCTATCCAAATCGTTGAAATAGACGCGGTTCTTTTCCTTTGTACGCTGAATTGAAGAACAATCAAAACGATGAACTACTTTTGAATTACTGTTTCCTATGTAGTGTCTGGAGGGTTTACCGTGCGCTTCCGCCTGCTGTGGAAGCGGCGATTCAAGCTGGGGAGTGGGTTGGGGCGGGTGTGGGGGCCAAACACGATTAGAATGTTTAAATGCCTGTTTGATAATATCCCGTTTGTTAGTGATTGTCAGCAGAGAATCATAAAATTGCGATTGCCAAATCCCCCGCTCCGCTTGAAGCGCTTCAGATTGAGTTTCAAGGAATTCAGCCGATTTACCGAAAGGGAAACGGGTATATACAAAAGCGAGACCGGATCGGACCATTTTTTGGTTTAAACTGGTATCCTCTCCGGCAAGAGTGACATAAGCCAACAACCGATCATACTGATCCCGGCGATGGCGCTCATACGTCAGTTTGACACTCTGATGGAGAGCCCAAAAAGCCAGCGAATCCTTCGCAATTTGGGCGTAAAACTGGATTGGAATATTAGGCGCATGGAGTTCCGGTGAGTCGATCCCCAGTAAGCGGACTTTTTCCTGGTTAGACAGAATGACAGTATCGCCATCAATGACATCTACAACACTTAGAGACCGACTCTTATAAAAATATAATAAAAACAATATGGTAAAAAAAAAAGTGACACTATAAAATATTATAATTCGCGATATAGGCTTCAATCTGGGATGGGAGGATTCGAACCCCCGGGTGGCGGGACCAAAACCCGCTGCCTTACCGCTTGGCTACATCCCATTAGTTTTACAGAATATAACAGTAAATTTAAAAAAAGTCAAGCTGTTTTTTAAAGAGAAAAGAAATAATTTTTATGAAAAATAAAATTTTGACTTGACAAGCGAGTAAAAAAGCTTTATTATTTGTTAGAAAAGAACGCTGATTAAAATGGCAAAAACCACTAACAAAGGAGTCAAATTTATGTGGAATTGGTTTCAGAAGGGTGGAGCATTCATGTACCCACTGCTTTTTGTGGCGTTGCTTGGATTGGGCATAACGGTAGAACGTTTTATCGTGCTGATGCGTGCCCGAGTCAATACCAAGAAATTTATTTCACGGGTGCGGGAAGCATTACGTGAAGGCGGCGTCCAAAAGGCCATGGAAGTATGCATGAATACCCGCGGCCCCTTAGCCAGCATTTTTTATTCCGGTCTGACACGTTTGGACCGTGGACTGAGCCATGTAGAAAAAGCGATTGATGAAGCAGGCGCTATTGAAATGGCTTTTCTGGAAAAAGGTTTAGTCTGGATGGCCACCGTTATTGCGTTGGCTCCGATGTTGGGATTTCTTGGTACCGTTTCCGGTATGGTGAACGCCTTTGACGCCATTGCCGCTGCCGGCGATGTGGAACCGGTGATCGTTGCAAGCGGTATCTCCGAAGCTCTGATTACAACCATGGCGGGTTTGATTATCGCCATCCCGATTCAGGCTGCTTACAATTATTTTGTTTCCCGTATTGACCGTATGGTCATCGATATGGAAGAAAGCTCCACGGCTTTGATCGATACTTTGATCGAAATGAATCTGGACAAACAGAAATAATTTCGAACCAATGTACCGGAAACCGGATAGAAAGGAGATGAATCCATGTTGAAAGAAAAAAAGCGGGAAACACCTGAAATACCAACAGCTTCATTATCAGACATCGTTTTCCTGCTCATTATCTTCTTTCTGGTTACCACAACCATGAACAAAGATAAAGGCTTGGGCATTGTATTGCCGCCAACCGGCGAAGCAAAAGAGATTCCTAAAAAGAATATCTGCAATGTTTCTGTCAATGCTCAGGGTGACGTTTTAGTGGACGATGAGATTGTATCAGCCCGGGAAGTTAAAAATCGAGTCAAAAAACGGCTGGATGAAAACCCCAATCTGATCGTTTCTCTAAAAGCCAATGAAGATACCGAATATGGCATGTTTATTTCCGTTTTCGATGAACTGAAACAGACAGGTTGTGAACGTATCTCAATTGCCAATTATGAGCGTTAAAGGAGTGGACCATGAAAGTCAAGAAAAAAAGTGGAGCCAAGGTAGCGATTCCTACCTCATCGATGTCTGATATTGTTTTCCTATTACTGCTTTTCTTTATGGTGTCCACCACCTTTAAACAGTTTCAGGGATTGAAAGTACGACTACCTGCAAGTACGATTTCCGAAAAAGTTCCAACTAAACGTAATATCACGCATGTTTATGCGGATCGCAGCGGAATTATTTCAATCGATGACAAATTAATGGAACCCTATTCGGTCCACAAAATTGTCAACCAGAAACTGATGGAAAATCCACGTTTGATTTTTTCTTTAAAAATCGACGAAAAGTTACAGTATGGCAGAGTGAACACTTTGCTGGAAGAATTACGCAAAGGTAACGGGTTAAAAGTGAACTTCTCGACAACCCGTCGCTCAAATAAAGGATAATAATATGCAAAGGTGGTACCATTGATAAAGAAAAATCCTGCCTATGATCTTCGTGCCATCAATGCCAAATGGCAGACAGTCAGTTTGTGTGTTATTTTCGCTACATTTCTCCTGGCAATCATTACCTGGGTAAATTTTGACGTTGAACTCATCCCCGTATCCAAACCCAGAATCGAAATCCAGGTCGAAAATATACCGCAAACCCAACAGTCAACGGCCGCACCTCCACCTGAACGACCTGCGGTTCCTATCGAAAGTGAAGATGAAGATCTACCGGATGACGTGACGATTACTTCGACTACGATTGATTTTACTGAAGAAAATGTGGCGCCACCGGCGCCTGCTGCTGAAGATGATGAAATACCGGAATTTGTAGCTTACGATAAGGCGCCGGAAGTGGTTAAACAGGTTGCCACAGAATACCCGGAAATTGCTCGCCGAGCCGGCGTTGAAGGTGATGTATGGCTTCGCGTTCCCGTCGATACCAACGGAACGGTGATTGCCAGTAAAATTAAGGTTGTAAAAAACTCAACTGGAAATTCCGGTTGCGTAGAAGCTGCCATTGAAGCCGCGAAGAACTACAAGTTCTCCCCGGCTTATCAACGCGACCGACCGGTGCGCGTTTGGGTATCGCTTCCCTTTAAATTTCGGTTGAAAGAACGTTAACCCGTCCTTAATACCACTAAGGAGGAACTAACCCGTTAGTTCCTCCTTTTTTTTTAGTCCAATCCGCGCAAAACTCACAATTGTTAACGTGTTGATTTTTTGCATTATAACGTTTTTAAATCCTTAACCTCTCGCAGAATCGGTTGGGTGATCACCCCGGGGAACCATATCAACACCCCAACGATCATCCACCAGACTGATTCGGCAAAAGATAACCGAGCCCCTGATTAATGAGCATTCAAGGAACCCATGGACCCGATGCCACAAACCCGCAATAAAAAATCAACAATGTCAATAAAAATTAAACTTACTATCGCTACATTCCTCTATTTTATGTTTCTTTCTGTTTATTCTGCCTTAGGTCAAATAGCCAATGAAACTCGTGAAATCCGGCTTCAATATGCCGGAAGACTAAGTGTCGAAAGAATTTCTGATGATGAACTCGTTACAAGATGGAGTGATAGCGTGCAAATCGCAATGGATACACTGGTTGCGACCGCTCGCATGGGATATCAAAACGAATTGCGTAAAATAGCGCAGTTGACGCAGCGGGTGCATCTTACTGACCGCCATCGCGATATTTACAGCGATTCTCTCATCATTCATCTTGACCGTGAAGTGTTTATCTTTACTCCCTTTTTTATTTTTAAAGATACAGCCCTTAAGTTGGTTGTACAGGGGAAGCGAGCCATCCATCACCATCTGACCAATCAGACCTGGTTCTACGGAGATTTAAAAATCGATTATGAAGAGTATCAAATTAAAGCGGATTCAGCGCTGGTTTTCGGTCGGTTTGATTCAGTACTTTTGTGGAATAATATTGAGATTCAAAAAAAAGAAATATTAATTCATACAAACGAAGCGCAGTGGTATAAAAAAGCCGCTCATATCGTCTGTTCGAAGCCAACCGAATTTATATTTCAAAAAAGCCGGTTGAATGGCGACGGAGCTGAAATTTTTTATACCAAACAAAAAATTGACAGTTTATGGGTGTTACCCTATGCCAAAGGCCGATTTATTCATGAAGATACCCTAAAAGCAGACTCATCCTCTACTATTTTTTCGGGGAAAAAAATCGTATTTCACTTGAAAGATAACAAACCCAGACGTATCGGCATTTTTCAAAATGCCGCAGCGGATTACAGCGCCTGGAACGCTGAAAAAAAGGAACGGGGATTCAACCGATTAACTGGCAATGAAATCGAACTTCGGATCGAGAACGATTCCCTACGATCAATCCGGGTTATTCAGGGAATCGAAGGAGTCTATGAGCGCTATCAATACAAGGTAAAGGAAGAATAATGACTGAAGGACAAGTATTAAAAACCGACCAGATCGTAAAAATCTATGGCAAACGCTGTGTCGTCAACAAAATTTCAATCTCGATTGAACAGGGCGAAATCGTTGGATTATTGGGTTCCAATGGCGCTGGCAAAACAACGTCATTCTATATGATCGTGGGTTTGATCAAACCCAGTAATGGCCATATTTTCCTGGACGATAAAAAAATTACACAACTCCCAATGTACAAGCGAGCGCGCCTGGGCATCAGCTATCTTGCCCAGGAACCCTCGATCTTCACCAAGTTGACGGTGGAACAGAATATTATGGCGATTTTACAGTTTCAAAAACTCAGTCGACATGGACGGCAGGAAAAGCTAACCACGGCAATGGAGGAACTGGGTATCACCCGACTGGCCAAAAATAAGGCCTATACTCTCTCCGGAGGCGAACGGCGCCGAGTTGAAATCGCCCGATCCCTGGTCACAAATCCCACCTTTATCCTGTTAGACGAACCCTTCGCGGGCGTGGATCCAATTGCGGTCGAAGATATTCAACGGATTGTGCTCACCCTGCGGGATAAAAACATCGGCGTTCTAATTACGGATCACAATGTGCGCGAAACTTTGCGCATTACCGACCGTTCCTATATCATGGCCCATGGGGAAATCCTGATCCACGGTACGCCGGAACAGATCACCAACGATGAAAAAGCCCGGCAACACTACTTAGGCGAAAACTTCGATCTGTAATTTTAAAATCAGCATTATCCCTAATCATCTGACACACTTGTAGATCGCTCATCCGTTATCCGACTTGCAATAAGCCCTGCATTCTTCCCCAGACAGTATTGCCGGACATCATCGGCAAAAAAACCATAACAGATGCGCTCTCTCATCCGCGTTTGGCGATATGATCCATAAAGGCGCAAAGTAGTTGCATATCATATAACCTGAAGGTAGTGGCTACAAAGATAAACATCCAGATGAGGAGTATAGTCTCCCTTTAAAAATTACAAGCAGGAATAGGGAGGGATGACCCCTGGATTCCAATTCAAGTACGCAAAAATATAGGATTTTAAATCGTCAAATTTTTAAGATCACCTTTTGAATACTTACGATTTTAGCAAGGATATCTGAAGCATTATTGTACATATTGCGTATATACAATAAGACGAAAAGGAGTGAATCCCATGTTCAATTTTACCGAAATCAGCGATATTTCGTTAAACCAGCAATTGGAAAATTATTTTTTAGACCGGATAATTGCCCGGGAAATCAAAGCCGGTTCTGAAATCCCATCTGTTCGGGAATTTGCCCGGCTCCATCATATTAATGTTCACACGGTCAACCAGGTTTATGAAAAACTGGTCGACATGGGTATTTTCCAAAAAAAAGCCGCAGAGAGCTATATTTGCCTCTCTTTAAGTGAAGAAAAACGCAATGAGTTGGCAACACGACGAAATTACGAACGAAATAGCGCGGTGACACTCATTGATACTTTTTCCAATCAGCTTAAATCAGTTTTTGATCAGCAGAAATTAAAAAACATACTCCTTCAGGTTATTAAAAGCATCAATCCGGGTTCACGAGTTTTTTTCGCATTTTCGCATCAAAACAGCCAGGTTATGACACTTAAAAAGGGAGAAACAGAGATTCCTCTGGATGTCGGGGACCCAATATTTGAACAAATTCGCAAATCGAAATCCGTTTTATTAGTTAAAGAATTGATAGCTATCCATCCACGGGGACAATTATGGGAGTTTATGACGGAACATAAAATCACCCTGGTTTTCCCATTACATGAAAATTTCAGACTTTTTGGATTTATTGCCATTCGGCAGGGACAAATAAATGATACGCTCCACAATGAATTGGAAATCCTGTCGGTTTTGATCAATCAGTTTTGCGTGGCCTATCTGACGGCTTCCTATTACTTCGACTCTTTAGAAAAACGCAGATTGGAAGATGAATTGATCATGGCGCGCAATATTCAATCCCAATTACTCCCCAAAGCGCTTCCTTGCAGCGAACATTTTACCGTAGCCGCTTATTTCAAACCCTATTATGCGGTGGGCGGCGATTTTTACGATTTCATCGAGATCGATTCTCAACGGGTAGCAATCATTATCGGCGACGCCAGCGGCAAGGGACTGCCTGCGGCAATGATGATCTCCCAGGTACAAGCAATATTTAAAGCAAAGCTTTCTGGTTTTGCATCTCTCACTCAATTGATCGGGGAGATCAACCAACAATTTGTCGCATTCACGCCGTCTGGAAGTTTTATTACTCTTTTCATCGGTATTTATGACAAAGCCACCCGTCAACTCGAATACGTCAATGCTGGTCATAACTACCCGTTCCGAATCAGCAGTGAGGGTTCCCTGACCGCGCTGAAACAGGGCGGCGCGGCCCTGGGCATTATCACCAATTATCAATATCAATCCGAATCATTGGTTCTGGCCAACGGTGATCTTATTTTCTGTTATACTGATGGGATTACGGAAATGATGGATCGCCGGGAATGCGAATATGGAGAAACGCGTCTGCAACAGTTTGCCCTCCAATATCATGATCTTGATCCGCATCAGATAATAGAAAATCTCATTCAGGACCTGAATTATTTTTCCGGCGACGAATCGTTACAAGACGACTGCACTGTATTAATCCTGAAAATTTAAAGGGATAATTTCATGCTTCTGCATTTAACCGATCTTTCGGACGAACCATTGCAACAGCAAATCATTCGTCAAATCCGGGCGCATATCCTATCGGGCGAACTCCCGGCTCACGCCGACCTGCCTTCGATTCGTGAACTGGCCAGCCAGGCGCGCGTCAGCGTCATTACGGTCCAACGGGCTTATGAAGCGCTGTTGGATGATGAATTGATCTATGCCCGGCGCGGGAAAGGCTATTTCGTCTCAGCGACTACTTCGGCTGAAAAGCGACAATTAGCCGAAAAAAATTTAAAGAACCAACTACCGTCTATCTATCAGCGGGCATTGAATGAAGGATTACCCGCTCAGTCGATCCGGCAAATCAGTCACGAAATCATTGAACAACTCATAAATGAAACGGAGGAAATCCATGAAAATGGCATTTGAGACGAATCATCTTGTAAAAAAGTATTCGGACTTTACTTTAGGACCCTTGGATTTGTCTTTGGAGCCGGGAATGGTTCTTGGTTTTATCGGCCCCAATGGCGCTGGAAAAACAACCACCCTGCACGCCATGATGGGTCTGATTCGCCGGGACGAGGGCTCTATCCACTTCAATGGCCTTGAAAACGATCCGGAACAAACGGATTGGAAGCAGCAAGTCGGTTTCGTTGGAGAATCGCATGCCTATTATGAACGTTGGAGCGTCGAACAAAATCTTGCCTGTTTTTCCCGCTTCTATCCGAATTGGTCACGCGACAAGGAACAGGAATTATGCCGTCGCTTCGAACTGGACCGCAACAAAAAAGTAAAATCCCTATCCAAAGGCAACCGCGTCAAATTAGCTCTGGTCAAAGCTTTGAGCTATTCACCACAACTCTTGTTGCTGGATGAACCCACTGCCGGCCTGGACCCTGTCATCCGCGCTGAAGTGCTGGATGCCCTTTTCGAAGTTTTGGAAGATAGCCGACGATCCATTTTCTACTCTACTCATATCCTTTCCGATATCAGCCGACTGGCGGATGAATTGGCTTTCATCAAAAACGGACAATTAATTCTAAGAGAATATAAGGATGAAATGATCAATCGCTGGCGTAAAATATCATTCACAACTCCCGAAATCATGCCCAATCTTCCGGCAATCGAACGATTACAACAAGAGAATCATCACTATTTGGCGTTAAGCTCCGATTTTGAAAAAAGTGTCCAGGCCATGCGGGAATTTGGAGCGGAAAATATCGAAATTTTTCGGCTGACTATCGATGAAATCGCTGTTCAAATACTCAAAGGAGACTCCCATGGGAACACTGATCATCAGTGAAATTCGGTACAATCTGTGGATTTTCATCGGTTATATCACGCTGTCAATCGCAGTTTCAGGGCTTTATTTTTATAAAGATTTTTTTATTATTCATCATTATGTGTTAACCTTTATCGCTATCTATTATTGGAACATTTTCAGTCTGGTAAAAGAAAATCGTCTGCTCCAGGATATTCAACTGCCGATTAGGCGCGCTGATTTCGCCCGGCTGCGAATCTGGATTTGCCTGATGACGGCGCTAACTGGAGCGCTCCTGAATATTTTAACCTACACACTGATTTCGTTTCTCCTCGGTCACGAGTTCTCTTCCGGCATCATCAGAAGCAGTCTGGATATCGTATTGTATCTGCCCATGTTTTTCTTCATCTATTTCATTTGCCGGGATACCCTGCTCTATCTATTCCGGCACCGATTCCACATTAATAAAGAAAAAACCAAGACCATTCTGGTCATTACCCTACTGGTGATCAATCTTCTGGGCTTTATCGTCCTGTTCACCCAACCCGGATTCATCGGGCGAGCCTTTGATTGGATTATCCATAACTGGCCGTTTACCGGGTTAAACGGACATCTGACCCTGTTGGCGCTGACGGTGATTACCGCACTGCTCTCGCTGAAAAGCTTTCAACATAAACCCCAGTACCTGGAATAAAGGAAGCGATCATGTTCTCATTACTCAAAACCGACCTTGCCTATCATCAATTCAAACTCTATCTGGGGGCTTCCATCCTCATCCCTCTGACTTTAGCGTTTATGGGGTGGGGGGATTTGACCAGCCATCGCCAGCTCTCCCTTTTTGCTGCGCTTTTCATTATCACCGGCGGCATCGTACTGCTATCCATAAAGTTGGAGTCCTATCACTCTCACTCGATTCGATTCTATGAAGCAATACCGTTCAAACGGCGACAGATTGCGCTGATCCGGCTTCTGCTCTTCCCGGCCTTCTGGTTTCTCGCTGAATTGCCGTTTGTCGCCATGATGTTTACCCAGGAAATTCTCCGATCAGCCGCATTCGTTCCATTCATCACGATCAACAGCCTCATGCTGCTGGTCAATGCCATGATTCATCTGGTCCTGGATATCCGCTATCTCAGACTTCCCCGATGGTTCCAGGGCTTCCTTTCCGTTTCGATAGCGCTGATTATTACCAGACTCTATTTAAATGTCGTACTATTGATGATACCGCCGGATCAAATCAAGGGCAACATCACTCGCTTCGTAGTAATAAACCCCTATTTACGGGCTGCGTTCCGTCACGGGGAATGGGCAATGGCCGTCCTCGCTCTGGGACTGATCAGCACCGCGCTGAGCGTGTATGTTTACCAACACCGGAGCGCCTACACGGATTCCTGAGCTCAGGGGATCATCCTTGAGCAAAACAACCGTTTTGTTTCATGCTTTTCACAGGGAGAAACGAATGAACCGCAAGCTCAGAGAACCTGAACTCTTGGAAATTAATTTGACACCAATTTGTAAACCAGAGT
>CAZWDO010000015.1:91067-105707 GCA_964632485.1 uncultured bacterium | reverse complement strand
TTAATAAATTGACTTAAAACAAGTTGACCCCATTTCGAGCTTGGAAGATCCGTTTCAGATTGCGTGAGGAAGGGCTGGATTTGATTGTTTCATCGCATCAGGGCGCGCGCGAAGTAGCTCTGCCGATCTTCGCCTCGACCTTTACTACCTGCGCGGTATTTCTGCCCGTGATCTACGTGCAAGGCGTGGCTGGGCGCCTGTTCCGCGATTATTCGCTGACCCTGACTTTTTCCCTGCTGACCTCAATTCTGACGGCGTTGCTGCTGCTACCCGTACTGGCCAGCCGATTTAAAGGCCGACAATCGTTTCAGGACCTGACACTGCCGATCACCGGACCCATCGGCCAAAAGAAAAAATATAGATCCGACCGAAGTTTTTTCCATATTCCCATATTCAACAATCAATTCGTTTACCGACTGCTTCTGCCGGTTCAAAGAGTATACAAGCGTCTGACCGGTTTTGTTTTCAGCCGCTTCAATGTCGGTTTTGAATGGATTTACGATCAGTATCATGAACTCCTGTTACTATGCCTGGCGCGTAAAAAAGAAACCCTGCTGCTACTGGTCGCTCTGTTTGTCCTTACCCTGGGGTTGGGGTGGCAATTGGCGCGGCGCCTGCTGCCATCATTCACTCAGGATGAATTTCGGCTCTATCTGGAATTGCCGGTAGATGCCACTGTAACTCAGACTGCGGAAACCGCGCGGGCCATTGAGACGCAGCTATTAACTGAACCGACTGTTGTTTCAGTTTTCAGCCGGATCGGGCCGCTGGAAAGCGCTTTGCAGACGGATGAAATCACGGGCGAACATCAGGCGGTACTCTTTATTCGCCGCCGACCCGGTGTCGATATCTCCAATGAAGCGTATATCGCCCGTTTACGCGCTTTATTACCACGGCACTATGAGTACCGCTCCTGGTTCCAAAGCGGGGATCCCACTTTCATGGAAATGGTGGGCGCTGTGGGGCGCGACCTGCAGCTCGATATCAGTGGAACCGATTCTCGGGAAATTCTTTCCGTGGCGCAGACCGCGCTATCCTCCCTCAAGGAATTCGACTGGTGCCGCGACGCGCGTCTTTCCTATCTGCCGGGGATTTCGCAATACGAGATTTCGATTGACCGTGAGCGCGCGGCTATGATGGATATCGATCCGGCCCGCATCACACAACTCCTGCAATCCGCAAGCGAGGGATTGGTCGCCACCCGGATGCGTGAAATGGACCGCGCTATCGATATTCTGGTACGGCCCTCCCTTGAGTGGCGCGACAGTTGGCGCGATTTATATCAGCGATTCCTAATAGTCAACCAGATGCCCGTTCCCCTGCGGGAACTGATCCATATCCGCCAAACGCAGGCGCCCGAACATATCCTGCGTCAAGACCAGCAGGAAACGATCCGGCTATACGCCAGTCTGGATAATATATCGCGCGCCGAAGCTATGCGACGCATCAATCGACGCCTCGCTTCCTTAGCTATCCCATCCGGTGTACGCATAATTTCCGGCGGTGAACAGCAGGAAATCGACTCTTCTTTTCAATCGCTGAAATGGGCATTCATCCTGTCTGTTCTGCTAATCTTCCTGATTCTGGCCGCGCAGTTCGAATCGTTGAAATACCCTTTTCTCATTCTGTTTTCCGTGCCCTACGGCATGATCGGCGCAATTTGGGCGCTGGCTCTGTGCGGAACCAGTCTGAATATTATTTCCGGTATTGGTTTTGTGGTGTTGACCGGGATTGTAGTGAACGACGATATCATAAAAATCGATTTTATCAACCAGAACCGGAGGCAGGGGATGGGTGTTCGGGAGGCGATCCTGGACGCCAGTCGCAAACGGTTCCGTCCGATTGTGATCACCACGCTGACCACCATGCTGGGGGTGTTGCCCATGGCCTTGGCGCGCGGTCACGGCGCGGAGATGCAATATCCCATGGCCCTGGTGATCATGGGCGGACTTTTCAGCGGTACCTTTCTAACTCTGATTCTGATTCCTGTTTTCTATGAATTGTTCACTTCTGATGATAAACGATCCATTGACGAACATCATTCGCAATTATTGATTAACGATTCAACCGGGGAAGGAGCCAATCATGCGGCAGTTGATTAAAGTTTTCATTGTCATAGTTATTTTAATCGGTCTGGGCGGGATATATCTATGGTTTTCCCATGCGCGGGAAAACCGGCCGGCAAACGATGAACGGGAAATCCAACAGGTGGAAATCCAACCCGTCGCCATACGCGCCCATCCGGTTATCCGTGGGGAACTGGTGAAAACCGTTTCGGCCGGAGGTGTTACTGAAGCGGTTAATTGCGCGGAAATCAAGACGCGAATCAGCGCGCCGGTTATTCAACTGATGATCAGGGAAGGGATGACCGTGGATTCGGGGCAGGTTCTGCTGCGGTTGGACAATCGCGAGTTTTTATCGATATTGAAAGATGCTGAGGGCAATCTGGTGAAAGCGCGTATCGATTATGCCCTGCTGAAACGGGATCGACCGGCGACGCACGGAACAGGGGAGGTCGATTCGTTATTGAATGCGCGCTATGAAACCGCCCGGGCAGCATATCGAAACGGGGAGATGGATGAGCGCGCTTTTCGTCCCATCGCCCGTGATTACGAAGCCGCTCGCGTACTCTCCGGCTGCAATCGCGAGGAAGCCCTGGCCCAGAACAGTGGCCTGGCGGCGGCCGAAGCCCGTTACGAGCGGGCATTGCTGGATGTCGAGGGATGTTGTGTCCGGGCTCCCTTCAACGGAACAATCGGTGATTGTCTGATTCATGTCGGGGATTGGCTGAGTCCCGGTCAAACGCTTTTTACTCTGGTCGATCTGAATAAGCTACGACTGAAACTGCAGGTATTGGAAAGCGATATCGGTCATATCCGTCTGGGTGAAGAAGTATTCGCCCAATTCAGCGCTTTTCCCGGGGAAGAATTTCGCGCCCGTATCAGCGGCATCAATCCGCGGATTGATCGCAATAACCGCATCTGTTATGTATTCGCCGATCTTTTTGATCGGGGAGGGAAACTACGGGACGGTATGTTCGGTACGGTACGGGTAGCGGTGAACCGTTATCCCGATCGTATGCGGGTGCCACGGCCGGCGGTGATTGTGCGGGATCAGCGTCAATTGGTTTTCGTGGTGCGCGAGGGCAAGGCTTTCTGGTGTTATGTGGAGACCGGCCTGGAAAACGATGAGTGGATCGAAGTGATCTCCTCGGCCTTTGATCTGAAAGTGGGTGAAGAGGTGATCGTGGACGGCCATTTCGCGCTGGCCCACGACGCGCCGGTGAAAATCATCAACGAACCTGCAACCACGCGCCATGATTGAAAGCGTCATTCAACGTCCCATCGCGGTCTGGACCATTGCCCTGGCTTATTCACTGGCCGGGCTGTTCGCCATCTGGAATCTACCCACGGAAATCGTGCCTTCCGCGGATTATCCCCGTTTGACGATCACCACTTCCTATGGCGGCGCCTCGCCGGCCGTGGTGGAAGCCAACGTCACCTCCCTCATCGAAAGCGAAATGGCTGTCATTCCGGGCATCAAAAAGATCAAATCCTTTTCTTATAATAACATTTCGTCAGTGACCCTGGATCTGGACCCCCAGGCTGACGTGGATTATACTCGGTTTGTCGTTCAGGAGCATTTGGGATTCCTGCGGGACCGGTTCCCGTCCCAGGTCGCGCCGCCGCGGATTACGGCCTATGTTCCGGAACAGTTCAAGACATCATCGTTTATGAGTTATCATATACTGGGCGATTGGGATGAAATGCGGTTGAGCGAATATGCGCGTAAATATATTCTCCCGGCCCTCAGCGGATTGGCCGGCGTTGCCGGCGCCGAGATCGTGGGCGGGCGCGAGCGGCAGATACGTATTGGGTTGCGAGACCGCGAGCTTGAACAGTATGGCCTCAATAATAGTGTGGTGGCTTCGGCGTTACGTAATGCGGCGATTGAGATCAGTTGCGGACGAGCGCTCCAAAACGGCAGCCAGGCGGGAATGATTATCCGCGATTATCGGCAATCGCTGTGGGAACTGAAACAACTCATCATCGCCCGTCGGGGCGCGCAACTGATCCGCCTTGATGATGTCGCCGAGATAATCGATACCATTTCTCCCGCGGGTTCTTATACCCGCATCAACCACAAAAACACCATCATGCTTCAGCTCGAACGCGAGGGCGGTTCCAATACTGTGGCGACCGCCGATCGGGTCGAAGCGGCCATCGCCCGGTTAAAATCCCGTTTCCCCCAGGGATTCGAATTGCTCAAGGAAGACGATCAGAGCATCCAGATACGGGAAAATTTGCGCACCTTCATTTTCCGCGCCATATTCAGTTTCTTTGCTGTATTTCTGACCCTGCTGCTGTTCCTTACCCATATCCGCGCCGCGTTGTATGTGCAACTTTCCATATTGATCAGCACTCTGAGCGCTTTGCTGTTGATTTTCGTTTTCAAATACAGTTTAAATCTGATCACCCTGGCAGGACTTGCGTTGGGTTTTGGCATTCTGGTGGACAATTCGATCGTGGTCACGGAGAATATATTTCGGCACCGCCAACTGGGCCTGGATGCTCTGCGCGCCTGCGCGCAGGGAACGCGCGAGATCATTGTTCCGCTTTTCGCGGCGACTCTCACTACGATTGCCGTGTTACTGCCCTTTCTCTACCTGATGGATGATCTGAAGCTATATTATACTCCCTTTGCGGTAACGGTGATGACGGCCCTGATATTGTCGCTCATTACAGCTTTTTTTTTCATACCGGCAACTTTTTTTGCCGGTATGCGAGGTCCCCGTTCACTGAAAAAGGCCGATACAGAACAGTTTGAATCCGGCCGACTCACCCGAGGACTGCATGCCGGCTATCGCCGCGGCGCCGCGCTTGCCCTGCGCTATCCTAAAACCACGCTCTTCATCGTATTCTGGTTTCTGGGCTATCCGCTTTGGCTGATCCCCAAATCCCTGCCCGAACCGCCCGCAAATCTTCCCCTGGCGGGAATTATCCGTGATACCTACAACGAGTGGATGGACGCCGAGTGGGTAAACCGGGCGCGGCCAGCGCTGGAGCATCTGTTCGGCGGGTCTATGTATCTTTTTTACCGTTATGTGGATCGCGGCGAAATTCGCGATTGGGGCGAGGAAACCCGGGTCGATGCGACGGTCCGCATGCCCATGGGTACGGATATAGAAGAAACGAACCGCATTTTGAAGGATATGGAGGCAACCATCTCCGGCGAAAGCGGTATCTTTCAGGTCCGAGGTCAGGTCTATCCGCAATACGCCCACATGGAAGTGCGGTTTACCGAGGAAGCTCAGCACTGCTCGCCGCCGTTTATCGTCAAGGAGAAACTGATACTGCGCGCCACGCGCATCGGCAACGCCGTCATTTCGGTGCAGGGATTGGGCCCCGGATTTTCCACCGGCGGCGGGGGTATGACCATGCAGAACCGCCTCATCGTCAGCGGCTACAACTATCACGATCTGGACCAGTTATGCCTGAACATCCGCAAGGCGCTGGAACAGTATCCCCGGGTACAGAATGTGGAACATAATCTGTCACGACGGTATTATGCGCCGCCTGGCCGCCAGACCTCCCTGCGCATCAACCGCGAAGCGGCCCGGGAACGCGGCGTGGACGCCACGCAACTGATCGCCGAACTCAATCCCTATCTTTTCACTTATCTATATCGTCAGAAATTGAAACTGGGGAGCGATGAGGTCAATTATGCCATGCAAAGCGAAAATTACCGGACCTTCGATTTTTTCCAATTAAAGGAACTTCCCTTGCGCTATTCCCTGGAGAAAAAAGCCCGACTGAAGGAATTGATGGATGTGGCGGATTATGCAGTGCCGAGAGAAATCGAACGCGAGGATCAGCGTTATTATCGAGTTATCTCCTTCGATTATCTGGCGCCCTGGGAATTTACGGAAAAATTCATCAAGGGATTCGTCAATAGCATCGCTTTGCCGCCGGGATATGCCATTACCCGCGGATCGGGTTATAGTTTTTGGCATGACGAGGATAAAACAGCAGAGCGCTGGCGCATGATGCTGCTGGCTCTGCTTTTGATGTATATGGTATTGGCGGGACTCTATGAATCGTTCCGCTATCCCTTGCTGGTCTTCATGATTATTCCCGTGGCCCTGATCGGCGTGTTTCTGATCTTCTATCTGACTGACACGGTATTCAATCAGGCGGCGTTTATCGGTATGGTGCTGTTGTTGGGAATTGTCGTGAATAACGCTATTATTTATCTGGACCATGTGCGCGTACTGAGGCGGAGCGGCGGTTTTAGCAGTTTGGAGGACCTGCTGATCCGGGCAGGCTGTGATCGCATTCGGCCGATTCTGATGACCTCTCTGACTACCATCGCCGGGTTGCTGCCGATGGTCATGCCGGGTAGCGGCAAGGAAAACGATCTCTGGTACACCCTCAGCCTGGGCGCTATCGGAGGTCTGTTCAGCTCGGTGCTGTTCGGTCTCTTCGTTTTGCCGGCGTGTCTTCTGTTAATCGCCGCCTGGCGAGCCAAACGTCAGCCATACGCCATGGAAATCCCCGGATCGAAAAATGAGCAGAATAAATTTTTTTCATGAACAAAAAAAAAAGACTTGACAAAATGATATTATTTTATATATTATCTAAAATTATTAGTATTATGAAAGGATCAATCAATGCAGAATAAAATTGCAACGAGGGGCGCAAGCAACGAGGGGCGCAAGCAACGAGGGGCGCAAGCAACGAGGGGCGCAAGAGCGGATAATTAGCTTCATATTTTTTAAGGAATGTGGATATGAGGTGGAATAAAAAATATATTGGGTCAGTATTAGTAGTATTTTTATTGATAATTTGTTTATACTTTTTTTATCAGTATCTAGCCGAACCTTCGAAAGATACCTACAATTATTTTCCCGATGAATCTTATACGGACAGCCAGGGTCGAAAATTTTCCCGTTCTGATCTCAAAAACCATTATATTTATGTTCAATTCACTGATTTGCGGCTGGATTATCAAAAAAAACTGATTGATACTGTAATTTCATTGTTTGATAGTTCCAAGCTCCAGATGATAGCGTTCGTTAAAAATGAGGCAGGGTCTATCAAACTGATGGATTCCGATATTCCCCGAATTCATTTTATTTACGAAAAATATGAACTCTACCAGGATTTGTTTCATGCGCCTCATTGTTGCCAAACCTTTCATATTTATGATAAAGCCGGAAAAATGTTGAGAAGCGGATATGTCCGCGCGAACAATCAAAGTGACGTGCTGGCACTGCTGAAGAAATTCATTAATGGGACATCAATCAGCGTCGAGGATTATATTTCGCCGGGAATGAATATTCGAGATATTGAATGGTTTAGCCAGATAGAGCGAATAAAGTTTCGCCATTCTGATCAAGATCATTTTGTCTTATGTTTGTTATTGAACGTATGCTTGTCTTGCCCGAGCGGGAAATTGGTCTTGCGATTGAAAGAACTCAGGGCCGGCCATCCCGAGATCATGCCGATTATCATTCTGCCGCAGAATTATACGCAAAATGACCGCGACAATCTTCAAGCAAATATGGAATTGGATTTCTGTGTGGAGCTGGCGGATTCATTATTTCAGGAACAATGGGACAAGTATATGCTGACGCATGGTCAAGCGGTTTGGAATCAAGTTGTCATGCTGATCAATTCGGATGGATTGATTGAAAACGTCATGCAATCGGATTGTAACTGCTTAAATCAGTTTTTTGCCTCATTCGATGTCGTCCAGGAAATGAAGAACCAACAATAAAGTCATTAACTTGAACCGGGAGAAATCAATGCAAGTTGATACCAAAGCATCGGTGGCCTTGATAAGCGTATTATTAATGATTGTTTTTTGCGGGGAACCCAACCAAAAAATACTGGAAGAGTACCAGCAGAAAGTAAACAAATTATATGAAAACTATTATAAACAACAAAAGAACTGGATTCCCCTTAAACTGGAACGGGTTATATCCACGGCGGAAATCGGGGACAGTAAGGAAAATTTTATGGGTGCGGGAAGCGATTTCGTGCGGATGGACAATGGCGAATTCTACATTATCGATAATCAGCGGCATTGTATTCACTGGATCAGCCGAAACTATGATTCGACAAGAATAATATCCGGCATGGGGGATGGCCCCGGTGAATTACGCCAGCCATTTAGCTGCGATCGCTCTCCTTCCAATTTCCTTTTTATTAATGATGGACATGGTATCAATAAATTTGATTCAACCGGCAAGTTTCTGTGGCGGTATCGCGATCCGAATTTTAACCGTGTGTTTGAGGTTCTTGACGACAACCATATTTTGACCCGTCCCGACCTTGAGTTCAAGGAAAAAGAACGCCCTTATCTCTCAGTTTATGATTCATCAGGCCGTAAAACAGGCGGAATCGGCAAGCAGATTCTGCATAAAAACTCTTTGTTGAACGAAATCGAAGCAGATATTGCCGGTGATTCCATTTTTATCTTTTACCGATTTCTCAACAAACTGCTCATATATTCAAAAGATGGCAAGCTGGTCAAGGAAATTCGGCCTAAAATTGAATTGTTCAATCAACTGGAGGAAATGAACTTGAAATTTGATAAGCCAGCGCGGAGAATGAGTTACTCTTCTCTTTTCAGTAATTTTAGAATATTTGGAAATCATATTTTTATATTTTGCATTACTCAATCCTGGATTATTGAGATAGATTTTAATGAAAATTGTATTGCCAATTATTATTTTGAGAATAAAGAATACAATCTTGCGAATCTTGGAATGGAATTCACAATGAATGAGAATTGTCAGAAACTATTCTTCTATTGCATAGATTATTTAGATTTCAAAGGAGCAGAATGTATCAATATATTTTCAGCAAATATAAAATAATTTTAGTACGGTAATCATAAACCAATTGACTGAAAGGATGAATCATGAAAATCTTTAAAAGAACAACGATCGTATTTTTAACTTTAGTTCTTTTCATATTTGGAAGTTTTTATTCGATTAAGGCGATAAGCTGCTCAGAATTATTGAATAATCATGGAGAAGATTGCCCCAATGATTATTCTTGCAATGGAAAAGCATATGTAAGTGGATGTGGTTTTAAGTGTAAATATTCAGATGGAACTTTTGCAGTATGCAACTGCAATAGTGGCTGGTTATCCTATTAATTTTTAATGCATAACAAAATGATTACCGTACTAATAAATTTTCAAAGACTTTGTCTGAATAAAATCCTACCCAAATTTTCCTGGCTGGATAGTACACTTTTTCTATGGATTCTGATTGTCATTAAATTGGACAACTTCTCAATCGTAGCTGCAAAATTGCCCATGGATTGGGACGGGTTTTATTATCTGCAGGAAATTTCGTACCGATTGAGCCATCACCAAGGCTATTACCATTCATTTTCTGTCTTTTTCTCTTGGGCGGAGTGGATGGCCCGCTTGTTTCACTTGACACCGCTGACCGCTTTCAATACAATATTTATTTTCAGCTTACTGATCTTCGCGTTTTCCATCGGGTGGCTGGCGCTGACCGCGACCTCTTCCTGGAAAGAAAGTTTTTATCTGTTTCTGGCTGCGTTTCATTCCAACATCCTGCTGTATTTCCATTTCGGATTCCTCAAACAGGCAAGCGCCATGGCATTGGGGACGCTGGCTATAGCCATATTGACATGCCGGCCAAAATCTTCAGTTTACCTGCATTTCCGCTGGCTTATGTCGGCGGCGCTTATGATTCTGGCGGTTTTAATTCATCCCTTTGCCATTGTTCTTTCAGTGGCATATCTGGCTTTTTTCAATTTGAAAGCTTGTTCAAACATTTCACGATACGGATACATAGTCCTGGGGCTTGGTTTGGGAATTCTGTCCTTCTCTTATGGGGCCTATTTTTACACCAAGCTTTCCATTCTGCTATCCACTTGTAAGATTCAGCCGTTTCTGATTTCCTGGAATTGGCTGCGTGATCTCCATTGGATCAATTATGTCGAATACATGGAGTATTGGATTTATTTTGTTTTCTCAATTGCCGTTATTTCCATTTCAGTTTTTATACAGGAAAAGAAACGAATCGTCATCCTATGGGCGGTATATTTGTTCATGATTCTCCCTGTTTGGAATCAGGAATGGGGCGGCTTCGCCGTTCGTCTCACTCGTTCATCGCCTTGGATTTTTTATTTATCATTTGTGAGCAGTTTAGGTTTATTTGAATCGGTATCATTGAAAATCCGTCTGCTGAAAATATTTAACCGAGTATATATGTTCGCATTGATCGGAGTGCTTATCCTCTGGGGCAAAGGCAATCACTCTTTCGGACCACCTATCAACGTCAAAACCGTCATTAAATATCAATCTCTTTTAAAGGATTGGTTTGGGGAAAATGCTTTTGTAAAAACGATCCAT
Organism: uncultured bacterium; assembly: GCA_964632485.1. Classification (GTDB taxonomy): domain Bacteria; phylum JAGOEH01; class JAGOEH01; order JAGOEH01; family JAGOEH01; genus CAZWDO01. The sequence goes on along the minus strand of CAZWDO010000015.1, from coordinate 95,306 downwards.
GGTGTCCAATACATCATGACCTACCATATCGGATGCTCATCGGCTCGAGAATTTCCCAACAACCTGGATACGTATAAGAAAATTTTTGTTATGGATAACCGCCAGCCGGATAGTTTAATGGCATATCCGTTGGACCGGTTCACCGATTCAATTCCCGATAGCGTTCGCTGTGTCTTGATGGACGGCGTTTATTTTTATTACATTTATCGAATCGATTCCTGCCAAATTGATAAAAATAGAGATCAACAGCGTAATGAATAAACCCATTATGATTTTGATACATAAAAAAATTTTTAAATACCTGCTGGCAGTTTCTTTATTCGGGATTTTAGTTGCGGGTTTGATTTTCGTTTTCAGCCGGACGAAATTCCTATTGATCATTCGACATTATCAATACATGCATCGCACCCATAAACCGATTATGTTGCCGATTGAAGCGAGTCAAATATCCGCACCTCTCTACGATACGTTCGAAGCAGCGCGTCCTAATGGACGCCTTCATCTGGGTATTGATTTTTTCGCCCATCGAGGAACACCCGTTCGAAGCGCATCGGCTGGTTACATTGTTGCCAGAGGTACCGATCCTTTGGGCGGGAATTACATTCAAATACTGGGATTGGATAATCGACTCTATTATTATGCGCATCTGGAGAGTTTTGAGAAGAAACTCAAACTTGACGATCGGGCGGCTCAGGGCATGATCATCGGATATGTGGGTAATAGCGGGAATGCGATGCTGACGACTTCCCATCTTCATTTTGAAATCAAGGAAATTGATTGGGTAGCGCCATTGATAACGCATTATATCAATCCATTTTTTTTATTTTGAATTTATCATAAAGCTTGACTTTCTGCAAGGAATCGATTATTATTCAAAAAAATACAGAATAACCATTTAAAGGAGGCAATCATGAAAAAAACCGCATTATTGATGATCATTTTGGTGTTCATCCAACTTTTTTGCGCAAAGCAGGAAAAATCAACCCGGAAGGTGGAAGAATTATCCCTAACCGTCACAGACACCCTTTTCGGCCCCGAGTTTCAGTCGAATGGCATCTTTCTGGGCGCGATTATGGATATCGCGCTCGATTCCGCGGGCAATTTTTGGATTCTCGACATCAAAGATATGAAAATCAAGGTGTTCGATAAAAACCTGACCTATCTGCGCTCCATCGGCAACCGGGGAAGCGGACCGGGAGAGTTTCAGGCGATAGTTACCGGCATCGGCCTTATTCACGATACTCTTTACACCTATCAAGTTCCTTTGGGAATCATTACGGTTTTTCATGCCGACGGCGAATATATGCGCACTATTGAAGGTAAAAATTTTCCAAGTACCGCCTTTCAATGCGTTTTTCTGGATGACAGCGGATTTCTGCTGACCTCCGAAGGGTTCCGGGTGGATTATCTGGCCTGCATGGCGGATCGGTCTGGGGAAATTATCCAAAAATACGCCACGTTTTCCGGAACGGATAGTAATTATATCATGAATATGACGGAAACTCAAGACCAGTTATCGCGGGGCGAAATACCGGCATCGATGCAAAAACGCGTTCTGCTTGCGGCGCGAACCCGGGACGAAGTGTTTTTAGTCTATCATTATCCTCCGAAAATTGAGAAATATAACCCCGAGGGGAAATTGGTCAAATCGATTGCGCTTGAGCTGGCGGAAGAATTGCAGGAGGCCGTAGAGAATGTTAAAGAGGAGAATCTGGACTTGAAACGCAAGGGCGATGTGGCGAGTTTTTCTCCATTTCGAATGTTTCGGTCCGTTCAATTGGACGGGAACCGGCTTTATGTTCAATTCGCGCATCTATTGCGTATTGACGTGTATGATGTAGAACTGAATAAGATTCAAACGATCACGGTTCCCGAGGACATCGGCAGTCTGGGGGTTATTGACCGCGGGAGTTTCTATTTTTACGCGCCATTCGATGGAATGACCGTCTATCGCTGCCACATCGGAGAGCCGTTGCCGTAATCTCCCAGAGGGGCGCGGGCGTTCATTCAGGAAGGCCTCACGGGCGCCCGACTGATTTTGCACGGATGGGGAATACTTGTGGGAAAATAAAGATGGATTCCGGGTGCGAGCCGCACTGGCAGTCGGAGCCCGGAATGACGGAGGAGTGATAACCCGTGGATTCCGGGTCCAGAGCCGGACTGGCGGTCAAGTCCGGAATGACAACAATGGTTTGGATGCCGCATCAAGTGCGGCAATGACAGAGGTAAGAAAAGCTGGATTCCGGGTCCGGAGCCGGACTGGCGGTCAAGCCCGGAATGACGAAAAATGAGTCCGGAATGATAAAAAAATCAGATCAGCGGGTATGGGCGTTGCCGATGAGTTGGGAAAGTTCGGAAATCCCGTAGGTTTCCATATATTGCAGCAATTCCGAGATAATGCCGAGAAGGATGGCGGGTTGCCGGAAAAGGATAGTACCCAGTTGCACGGCGCAGGCTCCCGCCAGCAGATACTCAACCACATCACGCGCGCCGCAGATGCCGCCGACGGCGATAATGGGAACCGGACGATCGGCATACGCCTGAAAGACTTTCAGCAGCGTGAGGGGTTTGATGGCTGGACCTGAGAGTCCGGCCTGGATATTGGCGAAAACGGGGCGCTGTGTATGTATATCAATCGCCATGCCAGTGTAAGTATTGGCAATCACTAAAGCATTCCCGCCGGCTTCGATGGCGGCTCGCGCTATCGGACGGATATCGGTCACATTCGGAGTCAGTTTGACCCATAACTCACGGTCCCAAATCGATCGGATCTCGCTGATCAGCTCAAAAACCGTGTCTTCATGCACTCCGAAAGCCAATCCTCCCTGGTGGATATTGGGGCAGGAGATATTGATTTCCAGGCCGTTGATGCGTTCGATGGGCAGTAAACGCCGGGCCAACTCGACATATTCATCGCGGGTATTGCCGGCGATACTGATAAATAACGGATAATCCCCCCCCTGATAGATGGGAAGAACATTTTCTAAAAAACCGGATAATCCGGGATTAGCCAGACCAATCGAATTTAATAGTCCCGCCGTCGTCTCGAACAAGCGGGGCGGGGGATTGCCAGCGCGGGGTTCCAGTGTCAACGTCTTGGACAGTACCGCGCCCCATTCATTTAAAGGCGCAATCTCCTGCATTTCCTTGCCATAGCCAAAACACCCGGAAGCCGGAATAAAGGGATTAATAAACTTGAGATTGCCAACTTTGGCTTTTAATCGGTCCATATAATATCCCGCAAATTAAAAACCGGGCCGTCGGTACAAATTTTCTGGTAAATGGATTTTTCCTCTCGGCGGCTCTTACATACACATCCGTTGCAGATGCCGATCCCGCAAGCCATTTTGGTCTCCAGCGAAGCCCAGGCCTGAATATTATTCCGATCGCGAATCATGGTTTGAAGCGCATATAGCATGGCATTGGGCCCACAGCTCAAAACAGTAATCCCTCCTGACATAACCGGTAACTCCTGCTTGAAACGTTCCGTTACCCGACCCTGATACCATTCGGACGGGGTATCGGTACATAAGATTAGTTCCAGGGGAAATTTTTGCAATTCATCAATTTTTACCAATTGTTCCGCTTTTTGGGCGCCATAAAAAAAATATACCTTTTCAGGTAATTGATTCCGATAATAGTATAAATAGTAGAGTAGAGGGGGCAGACCAATACCTCCGACCAGAAAAACCAGAGTATCGGCCGATTGTGATGAGGGGGGGAAACTATTTCCAAGAGGCATTAAAATATTAATTTCTGAACCCACTGGCAATGAAGCCATGAGCATTGTCCCTTTTCCAACGATCTGAAAAATTAGAGTAAGAATCGTTCCCTCCAAATTTGCAACGCCAAAAGGACGGGGGAGTAAGGGGTCGAAACTTTCATTGACGGTGACATTCACGAATTGACCAGGTAAGGTATTGATCGCGCTGGCCAATTGCAGTTTCCATTCAATAATTTTATATCCCAGCTCTTTCCGTTCCATCAACCGTGCTGGCAACGGATTGATTTTCGAGGGAATCATCGTTCATTCTCTCTATTATCGGGAAGGGCGGGTAGAGTATCGTTGGGTAGAGTATCGTTGTGTTGGGTATTGTTGGGTAGGGTATCGTTGGGTAGGGCCGTAGAATCAGTTATAACTGAGCGTCGTTTTTCAAGAGGTTGCATCGGTTTCATGGGTTTGACTGGTTTGGGTTGGGTAATGCTGGAATCTTTTTGAATTGAATCGGCGGGTATTGT
>CAZWDO010000015.1:89493-91057 GCA_964632485.1 uncultured bacterium | reverse complement strand
TCGATAATTGCAGTGTCGTTAATCAATGAATCAGAGGGCATTGTTGGAGAAACCATACTGTCAGCAACGGGTTCAATCTTTGTTTCCAAAGCGCTTTTGCTTTGTTTATAATTAAGGGTTAATTCATGAGTGGGGAATCGTTCTTCTAATTCCTTGTAAAAATTATTTCCGAGGTTTTCCGCCATGATCAAATGATGAGCGACGTATCCGAGGCGATATAAAACCAGAGGTTGATAGATGGAATCCCGATAGTGTTTCAACCAATATTGAGTTAAAACCATCGCGCTGTCAATGGCATTGTGGGATATGGCACCATCAATCCACTTATACAGGAGTTGACTTTTTTGCAATTCTATTTCCGTTGAATCTTTTGGCATGGGGATATCAAGTAGATGAAGAACAAAAGGCGTTCGATAATAGGTTTCGATTAGCTGGCGATAATAGGATTGGGCGGCGCTGTTATCATGATAATAGGATTCGTAGCTCCAGGCCAGATAAAATGTTGCGATCGCTTTGATATCCTCTCCCGATTCGGGAGAAGCGATTATTCGTTTATAAACCGGAATCGCTAAATCGGGATTCTCCATGTCCAGCAGATAAATCTCGGCCAATTCCAATTGGCTGGTAAATAGTTGGCCGGAAGATAAGCGGCTGTAGTATTCCTCGATTTTTTCAAAAACCGATTGATTGCTTTTATTGGGAAAGATCATCTGAAACGAACTGTCCACAAGCCTTAACCGATTGAAATGCTTTTGGCTTACCGAGCTGTCCAATGTCGTCAATTGCTGAAAAGAGGAATATGAAAGTGAATCCAACGTGAGATCAATTTCATTGATACTATTTCCGATTGTTTGTATTTGGGTTAGAATACCATCAATTTTAGAAACTTCCTTAAAGTATTCATTGTTTTTTTGATCCATCACTTTTTTAAAATGAAATTGGGCTGTGGTAAAATCGGATTTAGTTTTAAGGAAATAGTTCCCCAGCCGATAATGGGCATGCACGATAACCGTATCCAGGGTATAGCTATTGATTAATTCCTCATAGATATTGACGGCCATATTGAAATTGCGCAGTTTTTCGTAAATAAGCGCTTTTTTTAAAAGCGCTGTTTGTGAATAGTATTGGTAGAGATTTTGATTTTTTTGCAGATTGCGGTCTTGAAATAGTGTGATTTCATCCAGTATTTCATTGATCTGTTTAAGAGCGCTGTTGAAATCAAGCTGTGTGATTTTAAGATCGATAATCTTGATACGAATCTGATACGATTGTTGTTCGTTATTCGCCAATTTCAAAGCATTTTGATAAGCTTTCAATGCCAGTGAGTATTGACCGATTATCCGATAGGTATCGCCTGCGCGATCCTGCGCAAAAAAATGTAGATAGGATGGCAATTGGCTCAGCGATCGTTGATAATAATCATTCGCCAATGAAAAAAGTTCCCGATCAAAATATATATTTCCCAGTTCGAGATATGCCTGGCTGATTAGTTTCTGCGATTGGTTGGATTTGATGAGTTCATTGAGAAGAGGGTCCGCTTGATTGTAATCGTTCAGCTTAATCA
>CAZWDO010000015.1:77959-89483 GCA_964632485.1 uncultured bacterium | reverse complement strand
TCAGAACCCTGGCTTTCCAGAGAGAGGCTTCATCAATGAGCCCCGATTGAGGATAATTGGCAATCAGTTCATTAAATTTAGTCAGGGCTCTGATATTCTCATTGCGGAAATAATAGATTTTCCCTACAATTAATAGAGCGTCATCAACCCAACGGCTGGTCTTATAGAATTGGAACAAAAAGGATGCTTTTTCAAGCGATTTATTATAATAGGTACGTTCTTCATTTAAAATTTGACCGTAAAAATCTTTCTTTCGCAATGAAAAACCTGAATTGTAGTTCTTTTTGGCTAAAAAAAAGGTGTTAAAATAGGCGCAATTGAAGGTAAAAATAAATGATACTAATATGAAAAGTTGAATCATTACTCTTTTTTTCATGTATCCTAAATGTAGCCGGATTTAATAGAAAAGTCAAGCAAAAAATGATGTTTTAGAAAATAATTAAACTAAAAAAAGTTAATTATGTCTGAAATACTCGGCTAACGTACTATTGGAACTGAGATTAAAAAAAAAATGTCAACTTTTAAAAAAAATTGATTTTTTTGTTGACATTAAAAAAAAAATCATGTATAATATAGATACCAAAAAAAGGAAAACGTCGGATGAAAACGAACACGTAAAAAAAAGGAGGAAAATATTTTTTTTTCGTCGTTTGTGTGTTTAATGTTTAACAGTAAGGAGTGAGGAAATGAGAAAAGCGTTAGTGTTAGTGTTAATCGTCATCATGAGTGCCCTGATGTTAGTGGGTTGCGGACCTGACAACAAAAAAGTAGCGTCATTTTATACTGAAATGGCTACTTACGTCCGCGGAGAAGAATTTGCGCAGACTGTTTATGACGCAATTAAAAATGGTACTCCCGAAGCCCAGCAGACAGCATTGGATGCCAAGATGGATGAAATCGCCAAGGCTCTGGGATTTGCCGGCAAAGATGCCGTAAAAGGCACTGAAGGCAATCCTGAAATCAAAGCTGCCATGGACGATTTGGAAAATGCGATGAAGGAAGTGACTGAAAAAGTTCAGCAGAAAATTGAAGCTGAAAATGCAGCCATGCAGCCTCCCGCAGATTCCACAGGAGCTGTGGTTGCTCCCCCTGCGCAATAACTGACGAAAGAATAAGACTAACCTTTCGATTGAAATAAGTCTTAAGGCCCTCTTTTTTTAAAAAGAGGGCTTTTTTTATTGAAAAAACCCTTGATTTTTTTAGAAAAAAAATTAAATTATAGTATTGTGTTTTTCATGATGAACTTTAACCACGGAGGAAAAAATGAAAGACAAGATTCATCCCCCCTATAAAGAAGTAAAAGTTACTTGTGTTTGCGGAAACTCTTTTACCACGCGTTCGACCGCAAAAGAAATTAAAGTGGAAATCTGTTCGGCCTGCCATCCGTTCTTTACCGGAAAATCCAAACTGGTGGATACGGCGGGACGAGTTGAACGATTTCGCAAAAAATACAATCTTGACAAGTAAGTTTCATACGGAGGTCCCCAAAATGGAGATCTCCGTTTCAATTAACATTTTTAGAGCGTAAACGGTTATGTGGGAAAAAATACTGGTAATTGAAAAAAAATACCTTGAAATTAATAATTTACTGCATCAACCTGAAGTCTATCAGGATACAAAACGATTAAAGGAACTTTCACGGCAACGGTCCGGCTTGGAAGATGTTTATCAGTTTATACTCAAATACAAAAAGCTGTACCTGCAAATCGAAGATGACAGGCGTGTTATCAAAGAAGGAACAGATAGTGAATTAATTGATTTGGCCAAAGAGGAACTGGAAGACTTGACCCGTCAACTGGCGGAACTGGCCGAGCAGATAAAAATACAGTTATTGCCGCAGGATCCCAATGATCAGAAGGATGTGATTCTTGAAATTCGCGCGGGTACCGGCGGGGGAGAAGCCGCCTTATTCGCGGGCGATCTATATCGAATGTATTCACGGTATTGTGAACGGCTGAACTGGAAAAAAGAGATTATTGATGCCAATCCCACTGAATTGGGGGGATTCCGTGAGATTGTTTTTTCTATCACGGGTGATCGGGTTTACAGCCGACTTAAATATGAAAGCGGCGTTCACCGTGTCCAACGGGTTCCTGTAACTGAATCAGGGGGTCGAATTCATACTTCTGCGGCAACGGTTGCGGTGATGGCCGAAGCCGATGATATTGATGTGGAAATCGACCCGCAGGATTTGAAAATCGATGTCTATCGTTCTACCGGTAGCGGTGGACAACATGTTAATACAACGGATTCAGCAGTTAGGATCACCCATTTATCAAGCGGGTTAGTCGTACAGTGTCAGGATGAAAAATCCCAGATCAAAAATCGGGCTAAAGCGATGAAAGTTTTACGAGCCCGTTTGTATGACAAACTGATCTCTGAACAGCAGGAAAAAATCTCCCAGGAAAGAAAGACGATGATCGGTGGTGGCGATCGATCTGAAAAGATTCGAACCTATAATTACCCTCAAAATCGTTTGACTGATCATCGCATCAATTTTACCACTCATCAATTGGAAGCTGTTTTAGATGGCGCTTTGGATGAATTGATTGATACGTTAGTTTTTTACGATCAAACCGAGCGACTAAAAACTCTTCAATGAACTGGACAATCCGATCAATTCTAAAAACAACTATCGATTATTTAACCCTAAAAAAAATCGATTCTCCCCGAACCAATGCTGAATGGTTGTTGATTGAATGTTTAGGGTATCAGAACCGAATCGATCTTTATTTGGATTATGATAAAATCCTGGTAAAAAATGAAGTCGATCACTATCGATCGCTTATTCAACAACGGTTGCAGCATCGCCCACTGCAATATCTGATCGGTCATACTCAGTTTTTCTCGTATCGTATTGAGGTGAACGAGCATGTGTTAATTCCGAGGCCAGAGACTGAACTTTTAGTAGAAAAAGTGGCTGCCATTGCGAAACCCATTGTAAAGGAAGGAATGCCCTATACAATTTTGGATATCGGCACCGGATCAGGAGCTGTTGCAATCAGTCTGACTAAAATACTTAAAACCAGTCATTGTGCAGGCGTGGACATCTCGGCTGAGGCCTTGAACGTTGCCCTTCGGAATATTCGAGTCCATCATTGCGAGTCGCAGATTCAGTTGGCGCAAGGCGATCTATGTTCCGCTTTCAAACCGCGTCAATTTAATCTGATCATTGCTAATCTGCCTTATGTAGCGTCAGATGAATGGAATAATTTGCCTGATGATGTCCGTAATTTTGAACCCCGCCAGGCTTTAGTCGCTCCGGAACAAGGAACTTTTTTTATTAAAGAGATGATTCACACTGGATATCAGTGGCTAAAACCGGAAGGGCTAATTGCGCTGGAAATTGGTGAACATCAGCAGTATATACTGGAAGCTGCTGTTCAGGAAACTATCGTTGCGTATAAAGCCTACCGTTTTGAAACCGATTTATGCGGAAAAGTCCGCTTTCTATTTCTATTTACCTAAACCCGGGAGGTCTAATGCATCCCATTGCCGCTGAATTGAATCAGATTATCCAAGCAGAACAACCCAGCGTTTGGAATTTGTTGTCGCCATTGGGTCAGCGTCTTTTTTTTCCCAGAGGAATTGTTAGTCAGTCGGCGGAAGCCACTGAAAAAGCCAATCATTATAATGTGACAATCGGCATGGCTATGGAAAATAATGATGTGATGGTACATGATTATGCAATGGACTATTTTAACGATTTTAAGAAGAAAGAGATATTTCCTTATGCGGGTACGGCAGGATTGCCACAATTACTGGATGCTTGGAGAAAAAAACAATATAGACAAAACCCCGACTTAAAATCGAGCGTTATTAGCCGTCCAACTGTAACCGCCGCGATAACCCATGGTTTGTTTGTTATATCGGAACTTTTTACCGATAAAGATGACACGATCGTTTTGCCGGATTTGAACTGGGGCAATTACCGTCTGATTTTTCATGAGCGCTATCAGGCGCAAATGAAAACATTCCCGTTATTCAAAGATAACGGATTTAATCTGGAAGGTTTTGCCGAAACTATTAATTCCCATGAGGGTGAAAAACTGATCGTCATTCTTAATTTCCCCAACAACCCCACCGGTTATTCACCTTTGACCAGCGAAATGCTTGCAATTCGCGATATTCTGGTGAAAAAAGCCGAAACAACCCGAATTCTCGTGATTTGTGATGATGCCTATTTTGGTCTGTTTTATTCACCCTATGTCTATCCTCAATCGCCATTTGTCCTTCTGGCGAATGCGCATCCCAATCTATTGGCCGTAAAACTTGATGCGGCGACAAAGGAAGATTTTTTCTGGGGTCTCAGGGTAGGGTTTATAACTTATGGAATTAAAAATGGTTCCGATGAACTTTATCGCGCTCTTATTGAAAAAACCAAAGGATCCATTCGCGGCAGTGTTTCAAATAATTCCATGTTTGGCCAATCATTATTGCTTCGTTATCTCAATCACCCGGATTATGAAAAATCCAAAACCAAAAAAATTGAAATCCTACAAACCCGCGCAAAAAAAACAGAAGAGGTCGCCCATCAGGCGCGTTATCGCAATGCCTGGGAAGCGCTCCCTTTCAATTCCGGTTATTTTATGTGTTTAAAGCTTCTGAATACTGATGCCGAACAATTACGGGTCTTTCTTTTGGAGAAAAAAGGGATCGGTACAATTAGCATCAATTCAACTGTATTGCGGATTGCATTCTCAAGTATTGATTACGAGCAGATTCCCGATTTGTTCGAAGAGATTTATCAATCTATCGGAGAAATGAATCAACAGTGAAACAGTTTAAGAATTTTTCCAGCATGATTCCGAAACGATTAAACACGGTTACAGAGGAAATACTGGAAAAGCAATATGACGATTTTTTTCGTGATCCTCCTCCGTTGGATATTATCGGCACGGTTACGCCGGATCAGGGAATTGTTTGCTTGAATGAAGAAGAACAGTGGAAATTAAAAACTCTCGGTGAGCAAATCAGCGATAATCTAAAAGTTAAATTTATTCCTGCATCAGGGGCCGCGACTCGCATGTTCCGTGACCTTAATCGAATGATGGAGATACCTGAGGGCGAGCCCATGGATGCTCTAAGCCGAATTTTTTTTCAAGAAATTGATAAGTTTCCGTTCCGCCATCTGATTCAAAGTTTGCCTGTTCCCGACCCGGAATCTTGTTGGACGTTGAAACATAAAGCGATTATCGAAGCCATTTTAAATGGAGAACCCCCCTATCTTCAAATGCCGAAAGCGTTACTACCTTTTCACCAATACGGAACCCATTGGCGTAAAGCTTTGGAAGAACATCTGCGGGAAACCAGTCGACTCTATAAACATACGGTTTATGCGGAGTTTACGGTTAGTTATAATTTCTTATCTCAAGTTGAATTATATATTAATTATTTAGTTGAAAGACTGGAACAGGAATTGGGTCTTAAATATCAAATTTATATTTCCATACAGGATTCGAAAACCGATCATTTAGCGATTGAATGTAAATCAGAAGAACCCGTATTAGACGATACCGGCCAATTGGTTTTTTTTCCCAGTGGGCATGGGGCATTACTTTCCAATCTCAATCGATTGTTGTTTCCTTATATAATGATCAAGAATATTGATAATATTCCGATAGAACCGTACTGGCCTGAAAGAATTTATTGGCAAAACATTCTTTTGGGAATTGCCCATACAGTTTGGCATGATTTCATGCGAATCCGCAGCCTCTTACGACTCCGGCAGAAAAATCAGGCCGATGCCATTATTAACAATTTAAAGAAGAACTATTTCCTTTTTCCTGGCATAGATGAATCGCATGAAATAACTGAAAACGAGTTAAATCGTCCGTTGAGAGTTATAGCTGTTGTAAAAAATCGTGGTGAACCCGGAGGCGGACCGTATTGGTTAAGAACCGGATGCGGCGCTATCCGTTTGAATATACTTGAATCGCATCAATTGCGGAAAGATCAAAAAAAATGGCAGGATATGGCGACTCATTTTAATCCCGTTGATATGGTTGTATGTCCAATGCAGGATGAAAAAACAAAATATGATCTCACAAAATTTGCTGATACTCAACAGTTTTTCATATCAACGAAATCTTATGCCGCCAAATCGATCAAAATTTTCGAAAATCCCGGACTGTGGAACGGTTGTATGGCGGATTATCATAGCATCTGTGTTGAAATACCCGAGCATCTCTTCGCTCCGGTAAAGACAATCTATGATTTACGAAGAGAACAACACACTTTTAACGATAGGGATGAAAAATGATTAATCGTGATGAATTAACATACTTTATGAATAATCTATTACGAATTTCTGATATCTCAGATAGTTCGCTAAACGGACTTCAAGTTCAGGGATGCGATCAGATCAAGCGAATTGCCCTGGGTGTGAGCGCCAGTCTGGCTTTATTTGAAAAAGCAGCCGCATTAAATTGCCAGGCCATCATCGTTCATCATGGATTATTTTGGAATAAAATGGATTTTCGACTGCAGGGAGTGCTTTATGATCGGGTTCGGTTTTTAATTGAGCGGAAAATCAATTTGTACGGTTATCATTTACCTTTGGATTTGCATCCACAACTTGGCAATAATGCCGCCCTGATTGGCATGTTACCCGCCATGGAAATCTTTCCTTTCGGCGATTATCATGGTTTGGCTATTGGCTATCATGCCCAACTGGATCATAGCATGGATTTTGATTCGATCATTCAAACCTATGAAAAGAATCTGGGACAGGCTCCTTTAGCGGTTTACAAGCATGGGAAATCCGCGATTCAATCAGTTGCCGTTGTTAGTGGAGGGGCGGCCGATTTAGTGCATGAAGCTTTAATAAAAAAAATGGATTTATTCATTACTGGAGAAACGGCAGAATATGCTCAGGAATTGACCCGTGAAGGTCAGATTAATTATCTGGCCCTGGGACACTATGCCAGTGAAAAAGAAGGCGTGAAAAAATTAGGTGAAGCCATCAGCAATCAATACCATTGCCAGGTGGAGTTTATTGATGTTGCTAATTCGTTTTAAAGAGGAAAACCTAATATGAAATTCACATATTTATTAATAATTTGGATGGTTTCAATGAGTTACTCTCTTATTGCTGAGGATATTAATCCCGGATTTATTCAAACGCTTCATCAAGAAGCGATTATTTTTGATGCTCATGCTGATACGCCATTAGACTTGATTGATGAAGCCATTGATTTTGGAAAATGGCGCAAAACCGGTCATGTCGATCTAATGAAGATGGAGATGGGTGGAGTGGATGTGCAGGTATTCGCCCTTTTTATCGCTCCCCGTTATCAGGCTGACCGGGCTATCCAACGCGTTTATGACCTGATGAGAGCATCGGAAGAAGCTCTGAAGCCTTATTCGAATCGGATTGAACTCTGTTCAAAAATGTCTGATATCGAAAGATGCTTAAAAAATGATAAAAAGGTCATTATATATGGGATAGAAGGTGGACATTTTATCACGGATAACCTGGATATTATTGATACGATGTACAATCGTGGAGTCCGTTATATCACGCTGACCTGGACAAATACGAATGCCTGGGCCGATGCGGCAGGGGACAGCGCTCGTTGGGGCGGACTTAACGCTTTTGGTGAAAAAGTGGTTGAACGGATGAATGATTTGGGAATACTGCTCGATCTTTCGCACGTCAGCGATGACACCTTCTGGGATGCGCTCAAAATCACACGGGCTCCAGCATTGGTTTCACATTCATGCTGCCGCGCGCTATGCGAGCATGAACGCAATCTCACCGATGAGATGCTGAAAGCTCTGGCGAAAAATGGCGGAGTGATCGGGATTAATTTCTATCCAGGATTTCTTGATGAAGATTTTAAGAATAAATCAGTAATCGTCGATAGTATCATTGATGCGCAATTGGATTCAATGAAGCAGTTTCATGCTGTCGAATCAGAAGAATATAAAGCATTTAAACGTGAAACCTATTATAAATATCATCAAACACTACCGAAACTATCGATTGAACGGCTAATCGATCATATCGACCATGCGGTACGCATCGCGGGAATCGATCATGTCGGCTTAGGTTCGGATTTTGACGGGATTGGGAGTGTGCCCGAGGGTTTGGAGCATCAGGGGAAACTGATTATCATCACTGAAAAATTGCTGCAACGGGGATATGGTCCGGAGGAGATCAAAAAAATTTTAGGGGGCAATATGATGCGTTTATTCAAAACAGTTCTGAAACACTAAACAGGGAAAGAATATGTCTGAACAAATCGAAAGGAGAAACGTATGTCACGTTGGTATGTTATGTTCTGGGTGGTTGCCATGGTTATGACCGCTTGCATTAAAAATGAACTGCCTGATGGGCTATTTGCGAAATTGGAGACGAATAAGGGTGATATTTATATTCGTCTCCAATTTGAAAAAGCTCCGTTGACGGTCTGCAATTTTGTCGGTTTAGCGGAAGGTAAACTGAAGAATAGCGCCCGCAGCGAGGGTGAACCCTTTTATGACGGATTGACATTTCATCGTGTCGTGCCGGATTTTGTAATTCAGGGCGGCGATCCCGAGGGTACTGGCCGTGGGGGACCGGGATACGATTTCCCGGACGAATTTAACCCCGAATTGATACATGACACCGCAGGGGTGTTGTCCATGGCCAATGCCGGACCCAATACGAATGGCAGCCAGTTTTTTATCACGTATAAGGCCACTCCCCACCTCGACGGGAAACATGCGGTTTTCGGTAAAGTTGTTATCGGCCAAGATGTTGTCAATAATATTGTTCAGGGTGATATTATTAAAAAAGTCAAAATTATTCGTAATGGAGAAATGGCTGAAAAATTTCAACCATCCAATAGCATGTTTGATAGTTTGGTTCTTGCCATTAAGGGCGAACAAGAGCGTCGCCAGACAGAACAAAAGAACAAGATCATGAAAATGATCGGAGACAAATTCCCCGCTTTTGAAACGACGGCTTCGGGTTTGATGTATATTGTTGACCGTAAAGGGAACGGCGAACCTCCACAGTCCGGTACCCGGGTCAAGGTCAATTATGTCGGTCGCCTGTTAGACGGGGACAAGGAATTCGATAGTTCTTATAAACGTAATCAGCCCTTTGAGTTCGTAATAGGTGTCGGACGGGTAATTCCCGGTTGGGATGAGGGAATACTATTAATGAAAAAAGGTGAAAAACGTACGTTTATCATTCCACCCGAACTCGGTTATGGCGGTCGCGGAGCTGGCGATGTTATTCCCGCCAATGCTTATCTTATTTTTGAAGTTGAATTGCTCGATTTTTAGGATTTAACATGAATCAGGATTTATCAAGCCAGTACAAAGAGTATTCACGTATTGGCCAATTTAAAATTTCGTTTCCCACGCCCAATTCCGATCTGTTGACTCAATTATATCATGTTTTGTATCATATTCTGAGCGAGCATGATCAAACTTTTCTGCTGGAAGCGATCCATACAATTATTCGTGAAGTCATTTTCAATAGCTATAAGGCTAATCGCAAACGACTCTACTTTCAATCACTCGGGTTGGATATCAACCAACCCGAGCACTATCACCAAGCGATGGCAGGTTTAAACAGGAATTGATTAGCCAGCGCGAAGAAATCGAAACGGAATTGAAAAAGTTCAATTATCTGATCGATTTTGAATTAGTACGACGTTCTTCAGGTTTGCAAATTAAAATAGCTAATCAGGGTATTTTAACGCAGATCGAAAAGGAGCGGATGATTTCACGGGTGAGAATTGGCGAAGAGTGTGATGATTTTCTGGAAGCTTTCAACCAGGTTCACGATGAAACTGAAGGCGCAGGATTGGGAATTATATTGATTATGATTCTTCTTAAGAGCATGGGTCTCTCTGCGAATGCCTTCAAGGTACATTTATCAGACAAGCAGACAGAAGTGGAAGTGTTCATTCCCTTTGAAATTCGATCTCCAACTATGGTTCATAAAATTAAAGAGCGAATTTTGGAAGAAATATCGGATTTACCGAGCTTTCCACAAAATGTTCAACAACTACTCCAACTTTGCCGCAATCCGGAAACTTCGATTAGTATCATTGCCCATCATATTATGAAAGACCCTGCTCTTTCCGCTGATGTTCTAAAATTAGCAAATTCTGCATGTTTTGCCGCGAATAAAAAAAGCGATAATATCCAGGAAGCCGTAGTCAGAATGGGATTCAAGAATTTGGAAGCGTTATTGTTGACAGCCGGAGCCAAACGGATTTTGTTCGATCGCTATAAAACCGGCGAGAAGATATGGAGTCATACAAAATCAGTTTCAGTCTGGGCGCGGATCATCGCTGAACATAAAAAGCAAAATCGTTTGCTGGAGAATGCAGCGCTGGCAGGCTTATTGCATGATTTGGGTAAAATTATCCTCATGAGCCTGAATCAATCGATAACGGAAAAAATCAATTTTTTTATTAAACAAAAGCAAGTGAGTGTTGATTTATTGGAAGAAATCATGTTGGGAATCAGTCATTCGGTCATTGGCTCGCTCATTGCTCAAAAATGGAATTTTCCTGATTATCTTGTTAAAACAATCCAGTATCATCATTCGCCATTCCAGGCTCCCATTGAAAACCAAATGCTGGTAAAAATTGTTTATTTGGCCAATCTTTTCAGTAATGCCGGCGAGTCCTTGCCAGAATGGATTCATTACGACATTGAATTGCTTCATGAATTTGGATTGGAAGATCTCCAGGTCCAAAAAAATTTGCATGATAATTATGAAGCCTTTCAAGAACAGAGCAGCAATTGAAAAAAGCCGAGGATCGAAGATTACGCTTCCGTCAGGAAATTCATCAGTTTCCGTGCGTTCCCGGAGTCTATTTAATGAAGAATAGCCAAGGGGAGATCCTCTATATTGGCAAAGCGCGCTGTTTGCCGGATCGCCTTTTATCTTATTTTCAAAAACCTGAAAGTTTGCCAATTAAGACCCGACGGCTTATTTCCCGCATCGAAACCATTGAATATATTTCAACCCATAGCGAAGTTGAAGCGCTTATTCTCGAAGCTAACCTGATCAAACAGCATAGGCCGCATTATAATATCAATTTGAAGGATGATAAGCGATATCCCTATCTAAAAATAACGCATGAAGATTTTCCGCGGGTGATCATTACCCGGAAACTGATTAAGGATGGGGGAAAGTACTTTGGCCCTTTTACAGAGGTAAAAGAGTTACGGCAAAATATTCGCGCTTTACGCTCTCTTTTTCAATATCGGGATTGTCTTCTTGAGCTTCATGCGGGAGGGAAACTATATAAACCGTGTCTGAACTACCAGATTCGGCGCTGTCCGGGTCCATGCGCAGGTTTTATCAGTCGGGAAGAATACCGTGAAAATATTGACGTGATCCAAAATTTTTTGATGGGAAGAATTGTACCGATCGAAACAATGGTACAGAAAAAAATGCGTTGCGCTGCGCAAAATGAGCGTTTCGAAGAAGCTGCCAAATGGAGAGATCTATTATTGGGAGTTCGCAAATTAGCTCTAAGGCAAACTGTGGCCAAAGAAACCGAAGTTG
>CAZWDO010000015.1:77595-77939 GCA_964632485.1 uncultured bacterium | reverse complement strand
ATCTTGTCGGGATTTCTGTTTCAAATACGTATGGCAGCATTGTCATTTTCCAGATCCGCCAAGGCAAATTGATCGGTAAAAAACGGTTTGCCATTGAATGCAGTGAAGAAAATGAAACATCGGCCATTTTAGAAGCGGCTATCAAGCAGTATTATTTTGATCAGGATATAATTCCTGACAAAATTGATTTAACCGTCGAGTTGGCCGATACGGAGTTATTAGAGAAATGGCTGGAACAGAAATCGGGTCATAGAGTTCAACTCCGCTTTCATCACCGGGGGGATGATGCCCGTTTGCTGGAAATGGTTCATCAAAACGCGGTTTATTATATGGAAGAATATGCG
>CAZWDO010000015.1:53810-77585 GCA_964632485.1 uncultured bacterium | reverse complement strand
ATAAAAGGCGATAAACCAATAGAAACCATACATAATGAATCAAAAAACAAATCCGGTCGTGCTGGCATTGCAAAAAAGTCTGGCCCTATCTCTGCCACCCATCCGCATAGAGGCTTTCGATATCAGTCATTTATCCGGCAAGGAGATGGTGGGTTCATGTATCTGTTTTATCAACGGCAAACCCGCCAAAAAGGAGTATCGTCAATTCCATATTCAAACGGTAACCGGCATTGATGATTTCAAGGCTATAGCAGAAACGGTCAGACGGCGATATCAACGGGTTTTAAAAGAAAACTCCCCGTTGCCAGATCTTATTTTGATTGATGGCGGTCCCATTCAGCTCGAATTTGCCCGACAACAATTACAGGAATTAGAGATTAACACGATTCCTATCTTCGGTCTGGCGAAACGGTTTGAAGAACTCTATCGGCTGAATACAAATGAACCGCTCATATTGAGTAAAACTTCGGCGGCTCTTCGATTATTGCAGGCATTAAGAGACGAGGCTCATCGTTTCGCTGTAAAATCGCATCAAAACTGGCGTCAACGTAATTTTATTCATTCAGCTCTGGATGAAATTCCAGGTGTGGGTCTCCAACGAAAAAAACTTCTATTATCCACATACGGCTCTCTTGAAAAGATTTCTCAAGCCAGTAAGGAAGACCTGATGAATCATCAAATCCCTAAAAAGACAGCGATGACTATCTATAATTTTTTCCATGCCCCCGAAATGCAAATTGTTCGTGAAAAATTTGGTATCTACCAAATTGGCCAGAAGGAAAGTTGAATGCAGATTAAACGTTTTACACTAACGGACTTGGCCACTAATTGCTACGTTTTGTATAATGAAAATGATCAAAACACGATTATTATTGATCCAGCCGAAATTTGCTCCGAACTGAATGAGTTTATTAACTCCCGTCATTTGAAACCCCTGGCGATTTGGTTAACCCACGGCCATTTCGATCATATCGGTGGAGTCGAATTCTTAGTAGAATCCTTTCATGTTCCTGTCTATATTCATCAATTGGATGCAAATTTTTTAATCGATGAAAACCTGAATCTTTCAAGCTGGATGGGGAAAAAATATCGATTTTCAGTTCCCGTTCATTTATGGAGCAATGAAATTGAGACCATCGATTCCGGTATCGGGGAGGATGTCACCGTGATCAATACTCCCGGTCATACTGACGGCAGCGTTTGCTACTATTTTACTAATTTAGGATGGTTATTCAGCGGGGATACTCTTTTTACCGGTTCGATCGGACGGGTAGATCTGCCGGGCGGCGATTTGAATAAAATGAATCAATCACTTGCCAAACTTATACGTATGATTCTTCCGAAAACTAAAATATTTCCCGGACATGGCATTAACACGATTTTCCAATCAGAACAGAAACACAATCCTTATTTAAAAAACCTCAATTAACAGAACTAAAGGAACTTTTTTAATAGGCGATGAGTAATATATACTAAATGGAACCATCAATTTATCTTGATAATTTTTTAAACTTCATCCGTCTTGAAAAAGGGTATAGTGAATTGACCGTTGAAAGTTATTCCAATGATATAAAGCGGATGTTAGATTTTTGCGTCCGAGAGTTAAAAAAATCGATTGATGAATTAACTGACCTGGATATATTGAAATTGCTTCAGATACTGGCGGACATTGGACTTTGCAGTAATAGTCTTTCCCGCAATATTTCAGCCTTTCGCACTTTTTTTAATTATCTGATTGATGAGGGAGTGATAAAAAAGAATCCGGTTGAAGAATTGCGCAAGCCGAAAAGCTGGAAAACTCTTCCTGAAGTCATGACGATACCTGAAATCGAAAAACTGCTTAAAGTTGTCGATATCAGCGCCCCGGCGGGAATCCGCGACCGCGCAATGTTTGAAGTGATGTATGGTTCCGGTTTGCGCGTATCGGAACTCATTGGTTTGAGCCGCCAACAGGTATTTTTTGAGCAGGAAGTGATCCGAATATTCGGCAAGGGAAGCAAAGAACGCTTAGTTCCTTTAGGACGCTATGCCCGGCACTATCTTCAACTTTACTTACGCGATATTCGGCCCCAAATTCTGAAAGACTCTACAAATCCCATCGTTTTCCTTAATTTAAGAGGCCGACCTCTGACACGGGTGGGATTTTGGAAAATACTAAAGCATTGGGTAGGTAAAACCGATATGGAAAAGCATGTTAGCCCTCATACCTTAAGACATTCATTTGCAACGCATCTCCTGGAAGGAGGAGCGAACCTGCGATCAGTCCAAGAGCTTCTAGGACATGCCGATATATCAACGACCGAGATATATACCCATATCGACCGCGATTATCTCCGAGAAGTCCACCGAACATTTCATCCCCGGGACCACTGGCATGGATTATGATCAATTACATGATAGAATGACCTGTCGTTTGTTGAGAGAGACTTATTTATTAGAGGATAAACGTGATACTGGTATGGAACGCCATTTACTGCAATTTGCCCATGAACTGATTTTAATGATAAAAAAGAATTATCAACAGTTTGACCCCAATGAACTGGATGTTTTAAACCAATATATGCGTTTCAATGAAATTGTTTCAGAAATGCAACTTATTAGCCATCAATGGGCTGATTCAGGATTGGATATCGACTCCCGACGAATGAAAGCCCGTTTGATTACCCTGGCTGAAGAACGCATCATGGAATTGATCGAGTATTATGCTCCCCAGATGGGATCTTTTTGCCAGGAAAAAATGACTAGCCACCTTTTTCATCAAAAGGATTGAATATGCTTAAACTGCTTTTGCTCATCATTTTGTTTTATCTGGTTTATAAAATCTATAGAGCTTGGAAAGTATTAAAACAGATACTCATTAAAATTAATTTCCGACAATCGGAAAAAATGAAGCAAAATCAGCAAAAATCTTCAGGCGACAAATATGATATGTTCATAGATCCCAAAAATATCAGTGATGTCCCTTTTGAAGAAATACGCGATTCAGCAGAAAATACTAAATGACTATCATTGATCAATTCCGAATTCAATCGCCATTTTCATTGACGGATGCTCAACAGCGATCGCTGGACCAACTCATAGACTCCCTGGAAAAAAAACAGAAGTTCCAGACCTTACTAGGAGTAACCGGTTGTGGAAAAACGTTCATCATGGCCAATCTCATCGCAGCCTGTAATCGGCCCGCGCTTGTCCTTTCTCATAATAAAACCTTAGCTGCTCAATTATTTAATGAGTTTAAACTTTTTTTCCCGGAAAACGCGGTAGAGTATTTCGTGAGTTATTACGATTATTATCAACCGGAAGCGTATGTAGCCACAACCGATACATACATTGAAAAGGAAACCACAGTCAATGATGAAATTGAACGATTACGGCTGAAAGCTACCAGTTCATTAATGGAACGTCGCGATGTGGTTATTGTCTCAAGTGTTTCTTGTATATATGGTTTGGGATCGCCAGAAGAGTACCGCAACGCAACTTTTTTCCTAAAATCCGGGAATGAATATCCCCGTCGCGATTTACTTCGACGATTGGTCGATATGTATTATGAGCGCAATGATAGTTCCACCGAACGAGGAACGTTCAGAGTGAGAGGAGACTTTGTTGATGTTTTTCCGGCTTATGAAAAATGGGGAATCCGGTTGATGTTCTGGGGAGATGAATTGGAAAAACTGCAATTCATTGATCCGGTTACCGGGAAATCATTTGAAGAACGCACATCGTTTATATTGTATCCTGCGAAACATTTTATCACCAACGAAGAGCGATTAGCGCAGGCAGTCGCTACGGTAAAGGATGAACTCCGGGAAACCATCGCGCGTTTTCAGAAGGAAAACCGTTTGGTAGAAGCTCAACGGATCGAACAACGCACTCTCTATGATCTGGAAATGATCCGTGAAGTAGGCTACTGTAGTGGGATTGAGAATTATTCGCGTATATTAAGTGGACGGCCGGCTGGAACACGACCCTATACGCTCATCGACTTTTTCCCCGATGATTTTCTGATATTTATTGATGAATCGCATGTAACCATTCCCCAATTGCGCGGAATGTTTGCCGGCGACCGGAGTCGAAAAGAAGTTCTGGTCAATTATGGCTTTCGTTTACCCTCGGCTTTGGATAACCGGCCCATGTTTTTTCACGAATTTGAGGAAAAAATATCTCAAATTGTATTTGTTAGCGCCACTCCCGGTCCCTATGAACTGGAAAAATCCGAAGGAAGTATTGTTGAACAGCTTGTTCGCCCGACGGGTATTGTGGATCCTGAAATTATCATCAGACCTTCGGCCACCCAGGTCGATGATTTTATTCAAGAGATAAAATCTGTTACCGCGCGCAAAGAACGTGTCCTGGCGACAACTCTTACCAAAAAAATGGCTGAAGATTTAACGACCTATCTCCTTCAATTTGATTTTAAAGTTCGCTATCTGCATTCAGAAATCGATGCTCTCGAACGGGTGGAGATATTACGAGGTTTGCGTACCGGTGATTTCGATATTCTTATAGGGATTAACCTTTTAAGAGAGGGCCTCGATCTCCCCGAAGTCAGCCTGGTTGCCGTTTTTGATGCTGATAAAGAGGGGTTTCTCAGAAGTGAAACCTCATTGATCCAAACGATGGGACGCGCAGCCCGAAATATTAACGGTAAAGTGATTTTCTATGCCGACCGGATTACCGGTTCCATGCAGCGCGCCATTGACGAAGCTGAACGGCGTCGTCACATCCAGTTGGAATATAATCGCCAACACCACATTGAACCTAAAACCGTCGTCCGTTCGATTGACGATTCTTTAAAAACCCCGATAACGACTCAGGATGATTTATTGAATCAATTGCTTCATCAACGGGAAAATTATGCCAGAACCCGTCATGAAATTGAAATGATGATTGTTATGTTGAAAGAACAAATGAACCGTTTTGCCACTGAACTGGAATTTGAAAAAGCCGCTCAACTGCGGGATGAAATCCGAAAATTCTATCAGTTACTAAAAAAGGATGAGAGTGATGACAAGCTTTTGGAAGAATAGAGATGAAACACTTCATTCAATCAATACAGGTTGTCCTTCGGTTTAGAATTTGGCAGAAGTCATTATGCTGTTAAAAAGCTGGAGATAATCCATAATATGTATTTAAAACGGGAGTCAGATCAGGAATTTATTGACCGCCAATAGAGTAGAGGAGAAAAAAATGTTGATACACGGAACAACTGTTATTGGATTGAAAAAAAATAATCGGGTGGCGATGGGCGCGGATGGGCAAGTTACAATCGGGGAGACTATTGTAAAGAGCAAAGCCAAAAAAATCCGGTTATTGTATAACAATACCATCATTGCCGGTTTTGCCGGCGCTGTCGCTGATGCCATGATGTTGTTTGAATTATTTGAAAATAAACTGGAGGAACATAAAGGGCAGATGTACCGCGCAGCGATCGGCTTGGTCAAGGAATGGCGTACGGACAAATATCTGCGTAATCTGGAAGCGATGTTAACCGTATATGATCAAAACAACGGTTTATTAATCTCCGGAACAGGGGAGATCATCGAACCCGATGATGGAATTATTGCAATTGGTTCCGGTGGCAATTATGCCTTAGCCGCCGCCCGGGCTCTAATCCAGTTGCCTGGAATGGATGCGATCCAGGTTGTGCAAAAATCGTTGGAAGTTGCCGCTGATATCTGTGTCTATACCAATCATAATTTCTATATCAAGGAATTAATTAATGAAGAATAATTTGAAACCGGCGGAAATCGTCAAGTATCTGGATCGTTATATCATCGGCCAGGAAAAAGCTAAAAAGGCAGTCGCTATTGCCTTGCGAAACCGATGGCGAAGAGAACAGCTTGAGCCGTCATTAAAAAAAGATATAATTCCCAATAATATCATCCTGATCGGGCCTACCGGGATCGGGAAAACTGAAATATCCCGCCGATTAGCGGAACTGACCCAATCTCCCTTCATTAAAGTGGAAGCGTCTAAATACACAGAAGTCGGTTACATCGGACGTGATGTGGAATCGATCATTCGTGATCTGTCCGATGTCGCCTATTCTCAAAGAAAACTGGTTCACATCGAAAAAAATCATCAAATTGCTGAACAAAAAGCTATCGAAAAAATAATGGAGCATTTAAAAAAAGATATGCTGGACCCGATGGCTCTCAATTTTTATACGTTACTTGAAGACAAAAAACTGGATAATATCACATTTGAAACAGAAATTGATGTGAGCGATCAATCGATTGTGAGTTTAGATGTGGTTGGAACCGTTCGGGGAACTGAAGAATTAGCTAAAAATTTCCAGGATTTTTTTGAAACAGTACTGCCTAAACAAAAGAAAAATATGACTTTATCAGTTCCTCAGGCATTTGATTATTATGCCAGTGAATTTCTAGATGATTTGATCGATCACGATCAGATTGTTAAAGAAGCAATCTATGCGGTAGAGGAGAACGGTATTGTTTTTATTGATGAAATCGATAAAATTGTTGATAATAAGGGTAACTACGGGCCGGACATATCCCGCGAGGGAGTGCAACGCGATCTGTTGCCGATTATTGAGGGAACTGCCGTCATGACGAAATACGGCCTGGTTCATACCGATCATGTCCTCTTTATCGCCGCTGGCGCTTTTCATGTGGCATCGCCCTCAGACCTGATTCCTGAATTCCAGGGTCGCTTTCCGATACGAGTAGAAATGGATGAATTGGGAATTGAGGATTTTCAAAAAATACTGACTCTACCTAAAACTGCCTTGTTAAAACAATACCAGGCGCTGTTCAAAGTTGAAAATATCGAATTAAAATTTACGCCTCAGGCAATTATTAAAACCGCCGAAATGGCTTTTCGAGCCAACGAAATAAATGAAAACATCGGCGCCAGACGGTTGCATACTGTACTAAGTATCCTTTTGGAGGACTATTTATTTGATGCTCCCGATATCGCCAATAAAAAAATTCGCATTACCGATAAAGAAGTTGACAAAAAACTGAAACATATTCTTTCGGATGATGATTTGTCCCGCTACATTCTTTAACCTTCAACAAGGAGTCAAGTATGATCCAGAGATTATCGTTGAAATCCGCCTTGATTTGTATGGTGTTGTTCACCTCCCTATGGGCGCAATTCACAACCCCGGGTCGTTATTATCCTGAATCGCCAAAGGATAGCGTTCTCAAATTTATCGATTGCATGAATGCCAACCGAACTCAACAACAAAAATGGTATTTGGATTCTCTCAGAAAAGTTCAGCAGGATGAATTTGAAGCCAGATCGGAAGAAAATCAGGATTTTTTAGCGGATATGGAGAGTCTTAAAATACCCCCTTCACTGGATAATTTTAAGACATTATTTCATCTTCCCCCGGTAGCCCAGTATAATTCCGGAATGTGTTGGTGCTATTGCGGGACATCTTTTTTTGAATCCGAGGTAAATCGATTAAATGGCGATAAAATTAAACTTTCTGAACTTTACACAGTATATTGGGAGTATGTGGAAAAAGCCCGCAGGTATATTCGCCGTCATGGGGATTCTTATTTTGCAGAAGGATCAGAAACGGAAGCCCTCTTCGATATATGGAAGAAATATGGAGTTGTTCCGGCTTCCAATTATAAAGGATATCTTGGCGACGATTCTTTGCATAACCATGAAGCGCTATTCGATGAATTAAATGATTACCTTGCATACTTAAAAACTTATGAAATTTGGAATGAAGATCAAGCCATTGATTACATTAAATCAATTTTAAACAAACATTTGGGAACTCCTCCCACCGAATTTATTTACAAAGGTAAAAAAATAACCCCGCAAATTTTTTTTAAGACCGTATTAAAACTAAATTTTGATGATTATATTGCTGTTCAGTCAACTTCGTCTTTACCATTTTACAGCTATGGAATTTTTAATGTGCCCGATAATTGGCGGCGATCCGAGATCTATTATAACCTGCCGTTGGATGAATTCTATTCAGTTATTCAACGAGCCATCCATCAGGGATATAGTCTGGCAATCGGCGGGGATGTTTCCGAGCCGGGTTATCGGGGAGAATATGATGCCGCTATTATTCCGTCATTTGATATACCTGCTGAGCGAATCGATCAGGATGCCCGTGAACTTCGTATTGACAACGGAGCAACAGTAGATGATCATGGGATTCATGTGGTTGGTTATACTTCTTATGAAAACCAGGATTGGTTTTTAATCAAGGATTCGGGACGAGGCTCTCGCAAGGGGAAGTTCAAGGGTTATTATATGTATCATAAAGATTATATTCGTTTAAAAATGTTGACATATTTAATCCATAAGGATTGTTTGAAGGGCTCTATTAAATAAATAATGACTAAAAAAAAGGCCGGTATGACCGGCCTTTTTTTTTACTTCTTAATATTATCCAGAAACGCCTGGCGCTCATCTTCCGTACGAGTATCGAAATACTCTTTTACCGAAAGAACAATTCGTCGGTTTTCATTATCCAGCTCAATAACTTTCATCGGAACATCCATTCCGTCGAAAAAGAAATCGGAAGGTTTTTTATTGATAAAAGGTCCTACCTGCGAAACCGGGACAAACCCTTCGAGATCATAATTTAGATCAATGATCAATCCTTTTTCTAAGACTTTACGGATTGTACCCATTGTTTCTTTACCGGGGGCAAACTCCTGGCTATGAATTTTCCAGGGATCATCCATAATCTGTTTCATCCCCAGTGAAATGCGGCGGTTTTCCCGATCGAATCCTAAAACCAGCACATCAATTTCATCGCCTTTTTTCAGTAATTCATTTGGATGGCGAATCCGCTTGGTCCAGGAAATATCGCTGATATGAACCAAACCCTCAATACCGTCTTCAATTTCAATGAAAGCGCCAAAATTAGTCAAATTCTTGACCGAACCCCTTAGCTGGGTTCCATTGGGGTATTTTTCAGCGGCAACTTCCCACGGATCGGGATTGACCTGTTTCAAACCTAATGATATTTTTTCATCGCCACGATTGACATTCAAAACAATCGCTTCGATATCTTCTCCAACTTTCAATACTTGAGAAGGATGTTTTACATGTTGGGTCCATGACATTTCCGAAATATGGATCAATCCTTCAATGCCTTTTTCCAATTCCACAAACGCGCCGTAATCGGTCAGGCTGACAACTTTGCCTTTAATTTTTGAACCGATCGGATACTTCTCTTCCACCTTTTCCCAGGGATAAGGTTCCATTTGTTTAAGGCCCAGAGAAATACGTTGTTTTTGTTTGTCATATTCAATAACCTTGATTTTGATACGATCACTAATTTTTAGCATTTCGGAAGGATGATTGATGCGACCCCAGGACATATCAGTAATATGGAGTAAGCCATCAACGCCGCCTAAATCGATAAAAACACCAAAATCAGTAATGTTTTTAACAATTCCCTCAACAATCATGCCTTTTTCAATGTGACGCAGGATTTCATCGCGTTTCTTTTCGCGTTCTTCTTCCAAAACCGCGCGCCGCGAAACCACGATATTCCGTCGGGTTTTATTCACTTTAATAATTTTTACAGGAATTGTCTGACCTACATATCGTTCAAAATCAGTAACCTGCTTAATATCGATCTGCGAACCCGGCAGGAAGGCTTCCACTCCGTAAATTTTAGCGACCATACCCCCTTTGATGCGTTTTGCCAGAAAACCATCAACCAAGGTGTTATCTTCATAATCTTTTTTGATTTGATCCCAGACTTTGTAAAAATCAGCTTTTTTCTTGGAGAGCACAATCGTGCCTTCTTTGTTTTCCATGCTTTCAAGGAAAACTTCAATTTCATCGTCCAGATGCAATTCTTCAAGATTAGGAAACTCATCACTGGGAATGATACCTTCAGATTTAAAACCAATATCAACGACAATCTCATTATCGGTAATTTGAATAATACGTCCCCGAATGATCTCATTTTCAGGATTTCGTTTAAAAGAATTGTCATACCATTTTTCAAGGGATGCGAATTCTTCGGGCGAATAGGCAATTTCAGTCTCATCAACTTCACCAATAGCGATTACGCCATTTTTGTCGGGTTGAGGAGCGGTGAAACTTGCGGGTCCTACATTCACATATTCTTGATCCGCAGGTTGTTGGGCATCGTCCATGTTTTGGACACTATCGGATTGGGTTAAAGAAACTGCCGATTCTTCCTGAATCGGCGCTTGTGGAGTTTGTTCCATACGTTTTTTACTCCGGGGGGTTTGAGGTTAAAATTGAATTATACGTAACACAAGAAACGTCAAAATGATTTTTTAAAAAAAGAATGGTCTGATCAATCAATTGATGAGGAGTGGAAGCGCCGCCGGTAATTCCGACAATATCCTCATTTTGCAACCAGCTTAAATCAATTTCAGAAGGATTTTCAATAAAATGCGCGCGGGAATTCAGCATCGCCTTACAAACCTGATAGAGTTTATTACTATTTGAACTGTTTTTCCCACCAATAACCAGCATTTTATTCACATACTGCGCTAATCCACACGCTTCATTTTGGCGGGCTTCGGTTGTAAAACAGATGGTGTTAAAAGAAAGCATCTCTTTGGAAATCAAACACAAAGCTCCAATCAGTTCCTGGTAGACCGGTAACAACATGGTCGTCTGGGCAACCACACCAATCCGTTCATTATTGTTGGCAATTTTGGAAATATCATGGATGTCTTGAATAACATAAGGGATACCTTCACATTGACCGACAATGCCTTGCACTTCAGGATGGTTTGCCTGGCCTAAAATCACTACTTGATAGTGGCGCGACTCTAAAAATCTTACCCTTCCATGGACTTTTTTAACATACGGGCAGGTTGTGTCGATAATTTGAATCCCTTTTGCTAATAATTTTTTTTCAACTTCCCTGGCAACACCATGAGTGCGAATCACCACAACGCCTTTATCCAATTGATCCAGTTCATGTTCATCTAAAGGAATGATCCCTTTTTGCTTCAGTTCTTCAATAACATAATGATTGTGGATAATCGGACCCAATGTAAAAATCGTTTCATTTGGAAAAGATTTATCCTTCAGTGCCAAAACCATATCAATGGCGCGTTTGACTCCGAAGCAAAAACCGGCTTTTTTGGCTAAAATGATCTTCATGAATGGGTAACTCCCATCAATTGGCGAATAGCGTCGATCACCCTGTCCAATAAATAAGTTGTGGGATCTGGCATCGGATTCTTGTCCAATTCACTCATCCAGTCAATAGGAACACCGTATTTTAAAACGATCGGTTGAATACGGAAAAAAGCCAACCATTTATTACGGGGATAAGAAATATAAACGGGTACAATAGGTAACGCCAATTTTTGGGCTAAAGCAATAGCGCCCCGTTTAAACGATTCAAATTCAACTTGCGGCTTGCGGGTTCCTTCGGGAAAAATCAATACACTGATCTTTTTTTCACGAACAGTGCGTAGGATAGTTTTTATTGTAGATAAATCGAGTTGTTCGCGGTCAACGGGAATCGAATTATATTTTGTGATGATCTTCCCCAGCACAGGAATTGAGAAGAGTTCCTTTTTAGCAATGTAAAGCATTTCTGGCGGGAAAAAAGCGCCGATCAGCGGGGGATCGAAATATGAAGTATGATTGGAAATCACAAAATAGGGGCCTTCACCAATTTCATTTTTAGCCATATAGACAGGTTTAAGTCCCCAGAATAACCGTGTCATAAAACTGATCGAAATTTGCGCGAAGTGATATCGACTCATCATAATAATTGCAACCTTTTTTCTAACAATTCGATTACTTTACTTACCTGTTGGCCGATTGACAGCGCGGAAGTATCTAACAAAATGGCATCGGCGGCCTGTTGCAGGGGACCGACGCTGCGCTGACTGTCAATACGATCGCGTTTTTCGATATCCTGGCGAACAGCCTCGCTGGAAATCATGATCCCTTTGTCCGAAAGCTCGCGCCATCGTCGTTCAGTCCGGGCTTCCAGGCTGCATACCATATATATTTTCAAGTGGGCGTGGGGGAGAACAACGGTTCCGATATCACGCCCATCCAGGATCGAATCTTCGGTTTTCGCCATTTGCTGCTGGCGCCAAACCATATTATATCGCACCTCAGGGATGGCTGCTATTTCTGAGACGAATCCCGATACTTGAGGATAGCGAATGGGTTCGGAGATATCAAACTGATTGAGAAAAATTCGTAAATTTCCATCCCGATAACGGAATTCAATCTGTGTTGTATTAAGTAATTTTTGAATGGCTGTAGTATCCTGCCAGTCGGTTTTTTCTTGCAAAACGGCATACGTAAAAGCCCGATACATCGCGCCGGTATCTATATATAGTAAATCCAATTCTCGGGCAATTTGCCTGGCCGTAGTGCTTTTTCCAGAAGCCGCAGGTCCGTCCAAAGCGATTTGAATCGGGAAATGCAAGAGTTTTCCTGCTAACTGCTCAATTTTTTTCATCGCCATCACCAGCTTCTCCTTGTAGTGTTTTCCCTTTGACCCCAGTAATATTCAGAGTCACAATCCGATTAATCTCTTCCTGTTTTTTCGGAAACACAACCATCAAATTCTCTCTGCTCCGACCCAACCACTGGTGTGAGTTTTTTTTACTGGTGGCTTCGATCAGTACTTCCATAGAAGACCCGATGCGTGTATTAAGCCGTTCGCGGGTAATCTCCAATTGGTGACGAATCAAATGTTGTAAACGCGCAATCTTTTCATTTTCAGATAAAGTTTCTTTCCAGGCGGCAGCCTGAGTGCCTTCACGAATCGAATATTTATACATATAAGCATCTTCAAATTGCGCTTGATTCAATAGATCAAGCGTGGCGGAAAAATCTTGATCGCTCTCTCCCGGAAATCCAACCATAACATCGGTGGATAAAGCGATATGGGGTACAGCTTGACGCAATAAGGTAATCAAGTTTATAAAATGAGCGCGATCATACCCGCGATTCATACGTTCAAGGATGTGGTTTGAACCTGATTGTAAGGGTAGATGAAAATATTCACATAAAGAAGGAATTGAAGCCATTGCTTCAATGAGCCGTGGCAAAAGATCTTTTGGATGCGATGTAATGAACCGAATCCGATTAAAGTCAGTTTCTTTATTAATTAGTTTCAATAAATCCGTGAAATCAAATGCTTCATGACAGTAGGAATTAACATTCTGCCCCAATAAGGTAATCTCATGAAAAAATCGCGGATCCAGTCCATTGATTTCATCAATAATGGCTTGTGGCGAACGACTGCGTTCACGTCCCCTGAGATAAGGCACAATGCAGTAACTGCAGTAATTGTTGCAACCGCGCATGATAGCAATATATGCATTGCCAATCCGATTACATTGATCGGCTTGAATCCATTCATATTCATCATCTTGCGACCAATCGGCAAAGATTCCATGCGATAGGGGAGTGGCAGATGAAACTGAAAGAAGTTCCGGCAATCTTTGATATTGATCGGGACCCACAATCAAATCGACGGAAGGATAAGCGTCGATTAGTTGATGCTGTCTGTGCTGAGCTAAACATCCGCTAACAATAATCTTGATTTCGGGATTCAGTTTTTTAAAAGCGCTTAATTCTTCAATCCGGCGCAGGATTCTGTCTTCAGCATGTTGTCTTACTGAACACGTTTGCAAAATTATAAATTGAGCTGTTTCAGGAGATGATTTTTCGACTGGTTGAAAACCATGGGTTATCAGTATCCGGCTAATAAGATCAGCATCATATTGATTCATCTGACAGCCGAAGACTTCAATGCGAAATGTATTGGATTCCTCAGGCAATTAGTTAAAATTCCTCACTTTCATACAAGATGACCGAATATAATACTAAAACTCATTTAAGTCAAGAACAATTTACAATTTAGAAGAGAAAAACGGGAATATTCACATCGCATCAATGGAAGAGAGAGAAGGGCAATCGATATTCTTAGTTTACATAATATATCTTATGCAAACCAAAATAAACCCTGGTTCTATCTGTCTTGGTTTCCTCCGCTTCCCCTTGCCTGAGCGTCACTCTATTCTTTCCACTTCTAATCAAATATTTCTATTGACATTTTATCAGAAAAATTATAAATTAGAATTTGTCTAATTTCAAACGGGTTGATAAAATTTTAACTGAGGAGTATTTTACCATGCTCGGAAAACGTTCTCACACTTGTGGCGAATTGAGACCTGTTCATGATAATAATGATGTAATTTTATACGGTTGGGTCAATAAACGACGTGATCATGGCGGAGTGATCTTCATTGATTTGCGGGACCGTTATGGAATCTGCCAGGTTGTTTTTGATCCCGGCCTGGATGCCAAGGCTCATAGTTTGGCGGATTCCCTGCGTTCTGAATACGTTATTGCCGTTCAGGGCCGGGTGCGAATGCGTCCCGAATCCATGATCAATCCCAAAATGATCACCGGTGAGATTGAGGTTATCGGTTTCAAGTTGGAAATATTAAACAAAGCCGAAACCCCTCCCTTTCCCATCGAAGACAACATTGATGTTCGTGAAGATTTACGTCTCAAATACCGTTACCTTGATCTCCGCCGTTCTGAGATGCAGTATTCATTGATTCTAAGGAATAATGTGGCTCAAATCACCAGAAACCACCTCAATGAAATTGGTTTTTTAGAAATTGAAACTCCCTTTCTTATTGGTAGCACCCCCGAAGGTGCGCGTGATTTTGTAGTTCCCAGTCGTTTATCAAAAGGAAAATTTTATGCCCTCCCCCAATCTCCGCAGCTCTTCAAGCAAATGCTGATGGTTTCAGGTTTCGATCGCTACTACCAAATCGTGCGCTGTTTCCGCGATGAGGACCTGCGCGCTGACCGCCAACCTGAATTCACTCAAATTGACATTGAAATGAGTTTCATTGAAAGGGATGACGTTCTTTCTGTTGTTGAGGGACTTGTCTCGGATATATTCAAGCAGACTCTTACTATTGATATTGCAGCTCCTTTTAAAAAAATTACTTATTTTGAGGCAATGGAACATTATGGGTCTGATAAACCCGATTTGCGTTATGATATGCGTATCGTAGATTTTTCCGATTTACTGGAAGGCAGCGAGTTTAAAGTATTCCAGGACACATTGCTTTCCAAAGGTGTGATTCGAGGGATTCGTATCGATCAATACACCAATTTTTCTCGTAAAGATATGGATGGGTTGGTTGATTTTTTAAAAGATTTTGGAGCTAGAGGATTGATTCCCATAAAAATTATGGAGCAGGGTTTTGAATCGCCAATCAAAAAATTCCTGAATGACGATCTGTTTCAGCGTATTCAGGAACGCGCGGATGCTAAAGTCGGCGATACAATCTTATTACTTGCCGACAAGAAGGAAACTGCGCTTAAAGGACTCGGGGCATTGAGACTTAAACTGGCCGATCAATTAAAAATTCAGCCATTGACTGATTATGCCATTGCATGGGTTGTCGATTTCCCACTTTTGGAATACTCGCCGGAAGATAAACGTTGGATCGCATGCCATCATCCATTTACCAGTCCTACGGTTTCACTTGAAGAATTGCGTTCGGTTTCGCCCGATCAGATTAAAGCCAAAGCCTACGATTTAGTACTAAACGGCAATGAGATTGCCGGAGGCAGTATTCGTATCCACGATCAGGAGATGCAAAAAGAGATGTTCCATCTATTGGGCATTGAGGAACAAGAAGCGGAAGAAAAATTCGGATTTCTATTGCAGTCATTTCGCTATGGAGCTCCCCCGCACGGCGGTATTGCCTTTGGTCTGGACCGTCTGGTGATGTTATTGGCTAACCGCAAATCGATCCGCGATGTCATTGCTTTTCCGAAAACTACGGCTGGTTACTGTCAATTAACCAATTCTCCTTCGGAGATAGCTGTCAGCCAGTTGGTTGAACTGGGTATTCGTTTGATTTAAAACAAACAAGTTTTGTAATGATTTCAACCATCGTATTTAACTTCACTCATAAGGTTACCTGATTTATGGAAATTTTAATTATTTTTTAAACATAATGGATAGTGAAACGTCTAAAATAACAGAAAAAGAGTTCATTGAATTTGTAAAAACCTATCAGGAAAGGCTATATTTAGTGATCTATCGGATGGTTCAGGATGTTTCAACAGCGCAGGATCTCTTACAGGACACTTTACTGGCGGGTTATAACAAAATTGAACAATTTCAGGGTAAATCCGGTTTATATACTTATTTTTACCGGATAGCCGTCAACAAGGCAATCAGTCATTTAAGGATGAGCCGCTGGCGTCACTGGACGCCGCTGGAGCTAATCGAAAATTGGTTACCTCATGGAGAAGCGGATTCACTGGAAATGATGATTGAAGATGAAGATATACAACAGGTGAAAAAGGCCATGCAAAAACTGCCGCCGCGGCAAAAAGCCATATTTGTCAGCCGGGTTTATGAAGGATTGAGTTTTAAGGAGATTGCCGGGATTCTCAAAATCAGCGAAAGCGCGGCGCGTTCCAATTTTTTTCAAGCTGTTCAACGAATTAAACGGGAGGTACCATGAAAAAAAATTGTCCTTTTCAAGAACAGGTATCGGTTTATCTATTTGAACCCGGTCAATTCACCGATCAGCAAAACCGGGATTTGGAAACTCACTTGAACAATTGTCCGATGTGCAGGCAAGAATTTGAAAAATTGAAAAGCATTAAGAAGCATGTTTTACAAACATCCCCGGTTTTCCCCGATTCAGCCTGGTTTCAACGTCTGCCCTACACCACTCTTCAACATATCAAATATCCTGAGAGACGATCAAGTACCCATTATTCCCAGAATTTACGTCCGGTCGTCAGTTTTCTGTTTTTCGCGATCCTATTTTGGGGAGCCTATTATTATTTCACAACTCCCCCACCCATAAACTCAACAAAAACCAATTTAGAACAACTGGCCTGGGAAGTGATCAGCCTCGAATATGCGTCCCATCTATCCGCTGAATACTCTTTTTTTGATAGTACGGACTTTGTTGTAAGTAATAATTCTTATTTGTTGGATTCAGACTTGGAACTTGATGATCTGGACCTATTAGAGAATAGTCTAAATAATTGGCATGTCTTGCCTATTGAGGGAGGAACGCAATGAATCAATTACCTCGCCAAGTGTTGATGTTTTTGATTATGCTGTGGATACCGATCCTGGCGCAGAGACCGGCGAACGATAGTATCCGGGAAGCGCGTACGAACACCTTGCGGTTGCTTAAAATGACGGAAGAACTGCATCTGAATGAAGCGCAGACGGCGGGATTGTTTCCTTTATATCGCGAACATCGCGATCAGTTAAAAAAATTCCATCACCAGCGGCGTAAAATTATTGAAGATATGGAAAAAGTTGCCCGCGCCAATACCTTTCGCCATGAAGACAAAGAACGGTTATTAACACAATTTGATCAATTAAATGATGAAATCATGGACGAGAATAAATTATTCCGTGACAAAATTGCAAAATTATTAGATGAACGCCAATTTATACAGTTTTTAGTCTTTGAGGAAAAATTTCTGGAACGGGTTCGCGATATGCTCAACGAAATCCACCCCTGCCAACCATCTCAACACCGTCCACCGGATTTTCCACAATAAGCAATTAGATTTTATGTTTTATTCTAACAGATCCAAGGAATGATTCAATTTCGTCCAACAAGTTTTTATATTCTTTTGCGGGAACGATAATATCCAATTGAACCCGGTGAGTTTTTATATTCAATGAGTCCTCTATATACCATTTGATTAATACGTTAGTCGTATCTATCAACATAATCTGATCAATCCAGGCATTTTGATGGTGAAAACGGGTCTGCTCAATTTTTGCGTTGGGATACTGTTTTTTATAGGTTGAAGCAGTGGTAATTAATATAGAGTCCCAAGGGGTATCCCTTTCACCATCAAGTCTGGAAAAGGTGATGATTCCCTGTTTACGGGGATGAAAAAAGGCGCGATGAAGAACAATATTGAGATGGTTTTCATCATTTTTACCGGTTTGTTCCCGTATCGTTTGCAACATGGCAGAATCAAATTCTGTCCAGGAAAGAAGGGGGCAGAATTCAACGGACAAAGATTCATCAAAAATCGCCTGGGCGATCAGACTGCTGTCAATTCGAAATTCCATCTCGGCTGATTCTTTTTGAGTCTGATCTTTATTACAGTAGATCAAACCTATTGTAATTATAATATAAACTATGAAAAGTAGTCTGTTCATTTCTTAATAATCCTTGCTAATAAATTTTATAGCTACCGAATAATCCAGATTAAAATATATAAGGCAGCCCGGAGGCTGCCTTAAAAATTTTGTAAAGTATAGACGACGAACAAGTTACTTAGTGACAGAAACCGTACGGGAAGTCACTGTGATGTAACTAGTGAAAAGATTGATAATTATATCCAATGGCGCTGCTTCGGTACGGATTTCATAATTCGTGGCTCCTGCAGCCATCGCTTTGGTATCTATTTGATTAATCGGAATTAATCCCCATAAAACATACCATTGACGCGCTTCCATCCGATTGCCAGAGCTCGGTCCGCTGCCAATTGTGTGAATATGCCCGGCGCATGCAGTCAAAATCAAGAGCGATAAACAAATCAAAAGCACTACGATACGTTTCATAATGGCTCCTTTGTTAGGTTAGGTTTATGATCCATACTTTACGAATAAAATATAACTTATTCTTAAGAGATGTCAAGATTTTTTTTTAAATATTAAAATTCATGGTAAAATATGACTCAAAATATTATTAGTGACCGTTCACTGGAGCTTAATGATAATTATTAAAACGGGCTTGAATAATTTTTTTCTTGACTTTTAATGTATGATTTATTATCATTCTTTTTGTATGAAAAACCAAATTGTCGATCGGTTTTATTGTTTTAAAATCTTTGGGGATCGGATAACTGTTCGGGATTCTTTTTTACTTGAATAGTTATCATCACTATAAATGTTGATGGCAATCCAATTTCACTCATTTAAAATGGAGTAAAGGATGTTAAAATTTTTGTTGAATCTAAAGAGAACAACTAAGCTTAAAAATCTAATTTTTTATTTGTTTTTACTCTCATTGTTTTCCCCCCAAACAGATTCGGCTGATATGAGCTGTGGTTGGTCGGTACCCTTTGTACAGGATAAAGTGTTTGCTTCACCGTATCTCGATATCAATTCCAATTTTTACGGATTCTATTTTGATATGGGTCTGATGTACACCCGCAAAGAGATACCCAGCTACGAAAATCTTCACTGGTTGGGCTATTTTTTGAATTCATGGTTCTACCTGAAGGTCAATCCTATGCCACAGATGGATGTAAAAGCAGGATTTGGCTATGCGTTAGACCATGCTATCCATGTGGACGGCTCTCTTCTCTACCATCAATTACCCCTCTATATGGGTATCGAGTATCAAACGCCCCAACGCATTTGTATCGGTTATCACCTCAAATACCCGATCCTATCTTCCGATGGTTATAAAACGACCTTCATCAACCAGATCACCGTGGGAGTGAAATTCCAATGAAAACTGTATTATACTTATTTTTAATATTCATATTTTTTAATTCTGTATGTACGCAACTGACCTACGAACATGAAGCGGAGATCGATTTCGCCACCTATCAAACCGCTTATATCATGACTATCGACAATGCCGAGGACTGGTTCTGGGATGACGATCATGCCTACCTGGTCGAGTATTTAGCGAAAAAAATCGAACGCAAGTCTGATTTCACTGCCATTTATGACGCATATCGCCATAGCTCGTCCTGGAGTGAAACGGTCGACTGCATCATCGATGTCCGTCTGAAATCCATGCGCAAAGAGGAGGAAATCCATGAAGAGGACCGGACCATCGAAATTAAATGCGATCTGGAACTGATTGTTTGGGACCGCGCCGACAGTACGGTCATCCTGCGGGCGACCGAAGACGACGAGGAATCGGAATCGATCAGCAACTATCTCAGCACGGATCAGATGAACGACCGGATTTACGATCTGCGGATCGAGGCGATGAAGAATTGTCTTGATGAAATCGCCTCTCACTTTTTAAAAGACTTGGAGATTTGATGAACAGCACAGAACGGAAAACAGTACTGGTTACCGGTGGAGCGGGCTATATCGGCAGTGTTGCGGCAGCTTTTCTGATTGAACAGGGCCTCGAAGTGGTCGTAATCGACAACCTCAGTCAGGGGCATCTGGCCGCGGTTCATCCCCAGGCTGTTTTTTATCAGGGAAATATCAGTGATGCCGCTTTGATTAATCTAATATGTCAACGGCATGGAATCGAGGCGGTGTTGCATTTTGCCGCTTCCGCCCTGGTTGGGGAATCGATGGTCAATCCCGCCAAATATTATCTGAATAATGTCGTTGAAACCACTCTCCTGCTCAACCATTTATTGCGTAACCACGTCAACACTTTTATCCTCTCCTCTACTGCCGCAACCTATGGTATTGCATCATCTGAGCCCATTACTGAAGAGTGCGCGCAAAATCCGATCAACCCTTATGGACGCAGTAAATGGATGATTGAACAGATACTGAGAGATTTCAGTCAGGCTTACCCTCAGTTTCATTATGTAGCTTTGCGCTATTTCAATGCCTGTGGCGCCTGGGAACACTGGGGTGAACATCATGACCCGGAAACCCACCTGATTCCCAATCTGATTGCAGCTATCCAGGGTGAAATCCCCCATCTCTCGGTTTATGGTAACGATTACCCTACTGCAGATGGGACTTGCGTTCGTGACTACATTCATGTCCGGGATTTGGCGTCAGCTCATTTCCTGGCATTGCAATATCTATGGACAAATCAGTGTTCCGATTATTTTAACTTAGGGAATAGCGCAGGATTTTCCATCGCTGAAGTGATTCAGAGCGCTGAACGGGTGATTGGACGAACGATCCCCTCCGTAGTGAGCGAACGCCGCCCGGGTGATCCTCCTGTGTTGGTTGCTTCCTCCCAAAAAGCCCGCCATAAGCTGGGGTGGTCTCCTGCATTTTCTTCATTGGATACGATTATCTCCGATGCCTGGCAATGGAGCCAAGCCCATCCCCGTGGATATCCCAATGATAAGGATTTTTTACTGCAATAATTATTGCCAAATCCCGCCTATTTTATCTTTCACGCCCTGAAATAACTGATAATTGATTGTCAATTCGATGAGATTACATCAGTAGATTCCGTTGACGGATGAACCATTCCACAGTCAGAAGTATAATAATCAGCAGTAAAAAAGGCCATTGATCCCATAGCGTTACACTCTGTTTCTCCGTTTGGCTCCGAAAGTTCGATTTGATTGAGTCGATTGAAAGCGCGCTCTCAGTTTCAAGGTTTTGGTAATTTATCCCGGGGACTTGAGTAAGGCTTCTCAATAACCGGTTATTTTGTCCCAGCTTAAATTTTTCCATGTTATAAGGCAAAACCATAAAATAATCTTTTTTTTCTGCTACTTTTTGATCGTTTCTATATTGAATCAAATGATAGGAAAATTTGCCTGAAGAAGGCGTCAATAATGAAGTTTCGTATTGCTGGCTTTGATTGGGTTGCATTTTATAAGTCGCAATTTCCTGGCCGCTAGTATCCTGAATCGTTAATTCAACCCGATCCGCAAGAGATGCTAAACTGTCGGATAGCAACCGGCCACGGAAAACCACAGGGATGCCATCATAATTTACCGGCTTTTCCGGAGCGATCAGGATTGATTCTTCATTTCCCAGAAAAGTCATGTATCTGACCATATTGATCCACAGGTTATTCATTTCCTGTCCTGGAGCTTGATAGCTTAGGGAAGCAAATGAAAATCGCCAATATCCCGCTGCCAGCGAAACCAAAATTTTTTTCTTGTTGCTTTGGTTGAGAATCATGGCGGGATAAGACGTTAAGTTTTCCTGATCATCTGCATCAGGAATGCGATAGACCCTGGCTAATATTTTATAAAACGATGGGATTGATTGTGTCAATACGCATTCATTCAATGGAGGCATTCCTTCCCAAAATCGTAAATTATCATTTTCAAAGCCATAGATATCCAAAAAAGTATTGGCGGCATTGATCACATCCGGAACCAAACGCAAGTCGCCTTGAAAACGTTCGGAAACTAATTGCTCACGAACGATGGGGAGAATGTTTTGGCGGAGTTCGCTTTGCCATGTGGTCATACTACGCTCGCGGAATCCATTGAACAATATAAACGGCTTTTTTAAACCATCCACAAAGTTATTCAATATTTCCCATTGTTGGGGGGTCAAATCACTTTGACTGCAATGTCCCATAATAACTAAATCATAGTCAGCCAACCGATCCCAGTTGGAAATCCAGTCGCCGTGTTCAGTGGGATTCGATAAAACAAAATGATCAATATTCAGATTTTTATCAGTTTTTAAGGAACGAAGTAAAAACTTTAAATCATAATGGGGAATTCCCCAAACCACCAGAATTTTTAAACGATTTTTCAAAACATTGATATGAATTGCCTGATGGTTATTATCTATTACCGATTCGTCAAGTTGAGTGGATATGGAAAAGTGAAAAAACTGTTTTCCCAGATGCCCCGGAGTAATCTCTACCGGAATTTCTCTCTGGATCGTCCCTTTATTGAGCTGAAGCGGCTGTTTTGTCAACACCTGTCCATTTTCATCTTTCACAATCAGTTGTCCCCGGGTTTCCGGAATATTTTCAGTTGAAATCTGAATTTTCAGATGACTGGTTTCGCCGAGATACATAATCGGATCATACTGAATATCATTGAGGCATACATCGGGAACACCACTGGTATCCCCTATTCCCAAAAGGTAATAGTTAAAAGGATATCGTTCAAAGTTACGTTCAACAGATTGTATCCCGTTAAATTGGCCATCAGTCACGATAAAGAGGTTATTAATATTTTTTTCAGGGTACAACCGGCCAATATCATCCAGGGCTTGTTCAATATTGGTTGTTTTTTGGTCATAATGGATCGTTTTAACATCCGATAATGACGAAAGACGGGTCAATTGGGAACCAAACCCATAATATAATATCTCGTGGTCGAGAGTTTGATAATCTTCCAAGGCAAGATTAATTTTTTCATATAACCTGGAAGCCATGAACCCGGGTGACTGGCCAATACTAAGCGATTGATCAATAAGCGCAATATCTACGGGCTTTTCTCGGTTATACCGAAAAAACTGGATAACCGGCTGAAAAATCAGAAAAGCCAGGATGAACCATGAAGCAATTCTCAACCCTTTGAGCAACAGACGTAAACGCGCCGATAGTTGATGATGGCGGGCGGCATATTGCCAAAGCGCCAGCGACAGAGACAGAACAGCCAGGAAAAGGGAAAACCAGAACCAGGGGGTAGTGGCAATCAATTGCAAATCGCGCATAATACTCCTTTAATGAACTTTATCGCCCGGAAAAAGCATAACAAATAGTGTCCGGAACATAATTTTAATATCCAATCGCAAGGACATATTTTCGATATAATAGAGATCATATTTAAGTTTTTCTTTCACATCTTCAAGGGATGCGTCATATTTATGTTTTACCTGGGCATAACCGGTTAAACCGGGTTTAACTTTCAAGCGGTTACTATAGAAAGGGATTTCATTATTGAACTTTTCGACAAAAAAGGGACGTTCAGGACGAGGTCCCACCAAAGTCATTTCACCCTT
The DNA here is from genome assembly GCA_964632485.1 of uncultured bacterium. Taxonomy (GTDB): domain Bacteria; phylum JAGOEH01; class JAGOEH01; order JAGOEH01; family JAGOEH01; genus CAZWDO01. The sequence goes on along the minus strand of CAZWDO010000015.1, from coordinate 53,986 downwards.
TAAGATATTCCATAATTGAGGAATCTCATCGATTCGGGATTTTCGGAGAAACCGACCGATACGGGTGATGCGTTGATCATTTTTTATTGCCCAGACCGGGCCGGTATTTTTTTCTGCATCCTCAACCATGGTTCTGAATTTAATGATATTAAAAATATCCCCGTTTTGGCCGACAC
>CAZWDO010000015.1:7919-53800 GCA_964632485.1 uncultured bacterium | reverse complement strand
TTCAAGTTTAATGATAGCTGCCATGATGGACAATATAGGAAAAGTGATGATCAAACCGCAAATTGAAACCAGAATATCTATCGTCCGTTTAAGTTTTGCTTCGACCGGGGTCATGGGTGTGGGGAAAAGCTTGACCAGCGGGAAACCATAGATTTGATTTGTTTTTAGATGACCGGCCACGATATCGTAGAGTCCGGGAATAATATAGAAATCCACGGAATACTCTAACGATTCATTCATAACTTTAAAAATCATGTTTTGATCGTGGTCGCGATCAGCAAAAATAAGATCATGAATTCGATAATCAGAGATAATTTGTCGGATCGAATTAATTGACCCTAAAATGGAATGATCAGAGTGAATATCAGGTGCTGAGCCCGGAGTTTCGATGAATCCCATCATTTTCAAACCCAGCGCGGGGTACTCAGCAATATCATGCGCAATTTTAATCGCTTGACTGTTCAATCCAATGATTCCGACATGTCGGGCGCCAATGCCCTGGATTAGAAGACTGCGCTGCATGCTGCGGATTACCAACCGTCCGATTGCAACTGTCCAGAATAACGAGGTAGAATAAATAATGAATGTTGAACGGGAAATGTTGACATTGTTAAAAAAAAGCAAAAAATAAAAAATAACAATTCCCCAGATGATCGCTTTTGTTACGGCTACCAGCTCATCAAATCGCGATTGGGCGTACCAGGATTGATAAAGTCCGAAGAAAAAAAAGAATATCGCCCAATAGGCATAAATCATCAATGTGGGAATTAAGTAAAATTGAAGTGGGATTGCCTCTTTTAAATAGAGTATTCCACTATAAAATTTATACCAGAAAGTAATAAAAAAAGCCAGGTGGATGGCAATAAAATCTGAGCCGAAGAGAAATAATTTTTCGCGAAACCGTTTAATCAACGAAGAGTTCTCCAATGCCGCTGATGACTTGTTCCACCTGATGATCCGTCATTTCCGGAAAAATCGGTAAGGAGAGTTCACGCGATGCGACAAATTCTGTCTGAGGATATCGGTTTTGACTGGTAGGCAAATGTTTTAATGCAGGCTGAAGGTGAAGTGGAATCGGATAATGGACTCCAGTCGCGATACCTTTCAGTTTAAGATTTTGAGCGATGCGATCGCGTCCATCCAACAATATTGGATAAATATGGAATACTGCTTTATTTTCCTGGGCTATAAAAGGAAGCTGGATATCAACCCCTCTGGTTCGGGCCATTGATTCCAGAGCGTCGGAATAGAGTCGGGCAATTTCAATCCGGCGCTGATTCCATATTTCGAGGTAATTATATTTACAACATAGGATTGAAGCCTGCAAGGTGTCCATGCGAAAATTATCGCCGATCACATCGTGGGAATATTTTTCCAATCGGCCATGATCTCTTAATTTACGTATGGATTCCGCCCACTGATCATTATTAGTGATGACAGCCCCAGCATCGCCATAAGCGCCAATATTTTTACCCGGATAGAAACTGAATGTCGCCATATCGCCATAGAAGCCGGGAGATTTCCCATGATGAGTGGCGCCATGGGCCTGGGCGGCATCCTCTACCAAGTAAAGTCCATGCCGGTCCGCAAGTTGACGTAATTGCAGCATATCGGCCATTTGACCATAGAGGTGAACCGGCACGATAGCCTTGGTCCGTTTGGTTATCGCCGTTTCAAGCTGTTGGGGATCAATGGTGAATGTGCGTTTGTCAATATCAACGAAACGCACATCTGCTCCCAGGTTCAAAATGGCCTCTACAGTGGCAATGAACGTCATAGGAACCGTGATTACCTCGTCTCCCGGACCAATACCTAAAGTTTTCAAAGCTAAAAAAAGAGCGGAAGTCCCAGAGCTTACCCCAATGGCATGGCGGCTTTGATTGAGTTCAGCCAAATGTTTTTCAAACTCACCAAGAATGGGTCCGCCAATGAACGATTGATTTTCAATCACTCTTTGGATGGCATCATCAATCTCTTTTTTATGCAACGCATATTGAAGTTTTAGATCTAAAAAAGGAACAGCCATTTTTTACCTCGTTGTATCGGCTTGGTTTAAAACATTCCGGAGCCAATCGCGCCAAAATTTTTCTGACTCGACCGTGCCGGCATCAATATCGACAATTGTTCTCACTAAATCCTCGGTTTTTGATTTGCGCCAAAAAAGCCAGGCGGCGACTTCCTGTTTATCATTTAGTAATTCGATTTTCAATCCCCCACTCTGATCGCCGGAACGATGGCCTTCGCCCCATCCAGAATGGGCTTCGACTCCCTCATAATTAATTTCCCGATAGGAGACGAACCTATATTTTTCTTTGAATGCAGGGGCATCTGTCTGCCAACTGCTCAGAAAAGCTTCTTCAAAGGCGTGTTTAAGACTGATTTGGTTCCGCGATCGAATCTTCATAACGGAACCCACATCAAAAGCATTCGTAGTAATAAATTTTGGCAGCAAGTTGATATAATCGGCAATTGAAGGCATTGCCGGGATTGTAATTTCGGCATTAGAGAGCATCCCAGCGAAAAACTGGTAGATCGACTGACCATGATATTTGAAAACTAGTAGTTTCAGCATGGCAACTACCGTAGAAAGCGGATCGCGTGTATTGGAGGGACGGGTTATATTGCCGCCATTACTGCCCTCGCCAATAATGCGGACGATCCACCCGTCGCGTTCTAATTGTAGAGCGCGGTTCACGACATTGGCTTCACCAGTTTCAACCCTGATAATATTTATCGGCAAACGGGCCATGACCCGATCAAGCATTCCAGAGGTGCAATCATTGACAATAATAGCATTGCGCGTTTCATGGGTCATTTGACCGGTTAACCAGGCATAACCGATTTCTGCCATTGCTGATAGCGCAAAAACGGTCTGGGCCGGCAATGCTTCTGCCAAATGGGTTTGTTCATTCCATATTACCAGGTTTCCACGATCGCCATCACAATCAGGAACATAAGCAAAATGAACCGGGTGGCCATTCTGCCGGAATTGTTCAAGGGCTTTGGCAGCCATATTCAGGGAATCCCCCTCGGGAACAATCGCATGCGCAAAAACTCCGGGTGTATCGTTCATCCAATGGCATATTAAACCCATTTCAAGCAACAGCTTTTTATCTACTGATAAAATTCGCGAACTCCCGTTGAATTCAGCTATTATGCCAATTTGCGCTTCATGGATTGCCTGGCTGAATGAATGCTCCAATGAAGAAGCATTCGCAACATCACCCCAGAAAATTTTATGCAAAAAACGCTGATAAGCCGTTTCACTCACAATTTTAAATAAGGGCGAAAATTGATAATACGTGTGAAACTGATTTAAAGATGCCTCATACTCTTTGATAAGGGATTTGACCACTTCGGCTTCCGCTTCCACCTGGCGATGGAATTGGGTAAGGATTTCTCCGACCTCTGCTCCATTGCAAACACCCTGTTGCAAACCAAATTTAAAACCATTGTGGCCGGGAGGATTGTGGCTGGCGGTCAGATAAAAAAAACCATCAATAGAATCGGTTTGATTGGCAAAAGCCATAATTTCGGGTCCGGCAGTGATACCTAAATAGAGAGGGTGGAACCCATTTTTAATTAAGGCGAAATATACAATGGACGCCAATAAGATACCGGTGGGACGGGTATCCCGCCCGATAGCGATTGTGATGATTTTTTGACCTGGCTTTTGTTTTTGGATAAATTCAGCGAATACCAGCGCAGAGAAATATGTTAAAATAAAATCGTATTGAGTGATTGCCGGATTGTCGGATTGTTCATCCCCGTCCGCTGCAAAAATACGCCGAAATCCAGATGCTGAAAAAATCGTTTCACTGCAATAGCATTGCCAATCCTTGTAGCGATTGTCAGCTATCCGTTGAATCGATACCGATTCTAAGAGATCCAGTTCTTTCCGCAACCATAAATCATAAATCCCGGTCATTATTATATCCTTTCAAGATACTATTGAACCCGTTTAATTATAATCAGCGATACATCATCTTCCCATTCCGGTTGTGTCTTCAGACCCGAAACATCCTGGACAATTTTGTCCATAATTTCCCGACTGGAATATTTCATATTCATTTTAACGATTTCAATTAAACGTTTCACACCGTATTCATCATCATTGCCGATACGCGTTTCAATCAAGCCATCAGTATAAAATATCAGGACACTGTTGACCTCGAGAAACTGATAACCGCGTTTATAGGAAGCCTGATCAGTCCATCCGAGTACCATTCCACCAACGTCCATCTCTTTTACCAGTTTTTTATGCAGATAGATTGGATTACAATGGCCGGCATTGACATAGGTCATTAATCCGTCTTTTTCAATTTCCGCGTAAAAAAGCGATACGAAACGGCTCGAAATACTGGTATGATAGATGACTTTATTCAGTTTATTGATGAGCGCCCAGAGCTTATGTTCCTTTTCAAACCCCATACGCATCCCAATAATCACATCCCGGGCCTGGAGCGCTGCCGGCAAGCCATGTCCGCTGGCGTCGGCGATGGTAATACCCATTAAATCGTCATCAAACTGGATAAAATCATAGACATCTCCTCCTACGTTTTCGGCCGGGATAAAGAGCGCAGCTATATCAAAATTTTTAAATTCGGGAATCGCTTTGGGTATCAGGGAATTTTGAATTTCACTCGCTTTCAGGTAGTTGCTCTCAAGTAGAGAAAACCGCAAGTGCTGGTTAAGAAAATACTTAAAACTGCTCAGTAAATAATTGAGCTGTTCAAAGTTAGCCAGATTGCTTTCAAATTTCAACATCATTAAATAATGGATTTCATTACCAAATTTAATAAACACCAGATCGTAATTTGATTCACTGGACATTTCTAAATCTTTCGCATAATGTACTTTGTCCAATGTCAATTTGAATTTATCAATTAGTTCCGATTCAATTGCGGGGAAATAAAAATCCTTTTTCCGTTTTAATAGTTTAGCAATATGGATATAGCGTTGCTCGCGTTTCTCATATAAATATATATTGATTATGGGAAAATAAGGTTTTAAATTATCATATATAAACCGCATCGTCGGAATCAGGGTATTGGGATTCTCTCCTGACACAGGTTTTTTCATAAAAAGCTGGTCGAGCTTTCGATAAAATTGCCGCGGATCAAGCTCTTTTTTTCGCATGTACCTCTCCTCTTGTTTTAACCTGCTATATAATAATCATTTTTCCTGATAAAGACAAGAAAAAAATCAAAATTTTTCATTCCCCAATATTATTGCTTGACATTTTTTAATAGTTATGTTTATATTGGTTTTGGTCCTTATACTCTAAATAGAAACTGTTCCGGGATTTTTTTGATCTACTTAAAACAATCCCAAATGCGTTTCACACAAATTCAATATGGAGCGATCCAGCATTGAATCCATTATCCGCAAATCAGAACCCCACAAAGGAAGATAAATGCTTCGATTCACCACTTCACTACTCATTTTAGCCCTCTTTGTCACTCAAATTTATAGCCAACCGATATCACAAATAGTTTTAACCGGTACATATCAAATAGATATCGGACATAATCAGATAAAACAGTTTTATGTCAATGATAAATCTTCAAGAATATTATATAAAAATCTAAGAAACATTAAAGTGAATTATGAAGTTAAATTACCTAATTATTTACAAAATGAGTGGTTAATTCTAAAAATAGGCCGTATTTATGATATCGCATCCATCTATTGGGATAATGAATTAATCGGTAGCGCGGGTAGCAAAACCAATGGATGGAAACCTGAAAACTGGGTTGATTTTTTTTTTATCATACCCCCCGGGCGGACAATAGGAACAGTTCACCGAATCCAGTGGGTGATAGATACTCGCCAGGGCCAGATTGGCTTACCGGATAATATTCCGGAGCTTTATAGCGCATCATTATTTTTTAAAAATGAAAAATGGCGATTCGCGCCTAATATTTCACCCTTATCTCGTCTTTGGATTGAATCGGCGATTAAAGGACCACAATACTCCAATTCACAATCAATTAATACCACTTTTTTCCAAAAAGGATATAACCGGAAAATATTAAATCATTCATCGTATCAGGCTGTTTTTTATCCAAATAGTGATATTGAAAATGCCGAAATTGTAGCGCAAAAAGAGTATCAGGATAATCGGACCGCTTATCTGGTCAATTTGAGATTAAAAGATAAAAAGACAGGGGAATACTATGTTTACCCTGATTCGTTCTTTTTTGAGGGACATTCCTGGACAGGTGACCAGGCCCGCTGCTATACAGACACCTACTTTTCTCCGATCGTCGGTGAATTCCGCCCCTATGGAGTATATTTACCCGAAAATTTTGCAACTTGTTCAACGCCCCTTCCGATTATTTATGCCTTCGGGGGCGGTAGCGAAAGCCACAGGATGTTTGTTCAGGGCAATTTGCCAAACGTTTACGACACTCTTATACGGCAGGGTAATCTCCCAAAATTCATTATGATTGCCGTAGCCGGCAGTCCGGGTTCCGCTTATATGAAGAATACGGCGACTGGAATTGATTATGAAGCCTCGTTTATCCGAGAATTAATCCCCATCGCTGAAAAAAAACTTGCGCGCCTGGCAGGAGATGCGCCGATTCGGTGGATTATGGGCTATTCTCTGGGAGGCTTAGCCGCCATGAGCATAGGGCTTCGCTATCCGGGTTTGTTCAAAGGTATTATATCAATTGCGGGTGTATTGAACGCCCCAATCGGCGACAAAAACCCATTTACTATTGTAAATCAATCTGTTATCAAATCTATCCCGTCAATCTGGTTGGGAGTAGGCCAAAACGATGAACTGGGATTATTACCGGTTGTTGATGAATTTCATCGACTGTTGATTGCCCGTTCTATTTCTCATCGGTACTATATCTATCCCGGCGGCCATCATCACGCCGAATGGATTCAGGCATTGCCGCATATTGGAAAATTTTTGAAATAATGGTTGCCGTCGTGTTATAAATTTATAATCTACTTCAATAAATACAAGGTTGGAAAATTAATTGACATTAAATTTTTGAGCGTTGATTATCATTGATTTACTGGAAAACCAAAATAAAAAGACTGGGACCCTGGGGGGCCCCAGTCTTTTTGGAGGTTTTGAAGCAAAATGGGTTGGGAGTCGATAAGATTCGCGGTCTCCCGCGATCTTATCTTTATAAAGGGGTACTTATAATAGTTGCATCTTCCGTGCCAAACATATCATATTATTTTAATTAGTGGAATATTTTTTTTTAACCCTTAAATACCAATGGGTTATAATCTGCCTTTTTTAAATTTAGATTTGATATTGAGTATAATTTGATTTAAAGAAAAAATTTGTATGCCAAATATTAAGTCAATTGACGCATATCTTAAATATTGACACTATCATATAAATAATTTTTTTTCATATTGCCGGTATAAACCGACTAATTTTAATTTTTCCAATTTGGAATTGTAATATTTTATCACTGACGTACGCGCATTGATTCGAATAGGACGATAAAATTCGGTTTCTTCAAAGATATGTCGGATGGCGGAGGCAATCATTTGCGGTGATCGCGGTTTTACGATAATTCCATTGTAATTGTGTTTTACCAATTCATGGATCCCTCCGACCGGTGTTGTGATAACAACCAACTCAGCAGCCATGGCCTCTCCGATCACCAAGGGAAGGCTATCCTCTACCAAACGCGGTGTAATTACACAGGGTAAGATAAATATTGACGCTTGTCGATAATAGTCTGGTAATTGCTGATTGGGAATAACATTCCGCCAATGAATCAAGTCATTGATCTGAAGATTAACAGCCAGACGATAAAGTGCAGATTGAAGTGGGCCACTACCGATAAGATCATATTGAATAAAGGGATAATCTTTTATAATTAGGGCCAGCGCATGGAAAATATCAGGTAACCCTTTTGTATCAATAAAACGGGTCACTGTAATTAATCGATATCGATTGTCGGGGTTCAACTCCGCTGAGGGTTGAAACCGATCAGGATCGATTCCGGAATATACAATTTTGATTTTCTCTGAGGGGATATAAGGATTTTGTTTGAGTAATTGTTTTTTAGTATAAAGACAACTGGTAAAAAATAAAGAGCTTTGCTTTAAATGAGCATAGATTCCAGTCATTTTAGCGATATAATCCTGGGCCTGGTCTGTCACCGAATATGATTGATTGAGAAGTTTTGCCATTATCGCAGCCATTGTGGCGCTTTCAGCGGAAAATGTCGCATGAATATGCATCGGTGAGATTGAACGGTACTTAAATGCAAAAAGTATTCCAGCAAGATAAAGAGTCCATTGTTTGCAGTCCGGTAGTAACGCCCATGCTTCAAGAAGACGGATTGGACGCCGGATTAGGAACCATAAAATCGCTTGAACTAAATGCTGATACCCCTTTTTTGTTCGAAATGTATTCTCAAAATAAAAAATCTGCTGTAAATAGGGAGGGGTTTCAATTCCATTTTCGCGGGGATTATTAAGCGCTACAACCGCTAATAAGTAACAGTGAGATAAATGGCGCAATTCTTCCAGTATAAAAGTTTCCGATATCTTTGGAAAGTGATAGCATACATAGATTAGCCATTTCATTTTATGTTCAGAGCTAAGCGCAATAGGCAACATATATTATTGCTCCCATTTTTAGTTTTCAGACTACTTCTCATTAAATATTCAGATAAAATTTCCGTTCAGATTTTATCTGTATATTTAAAATCAAACTTACGTTGGTTTCTAATATAATAATGAATACGGCTAAAAATCAATGAATATTTATAAAAAAATATTGACAATAGGGATATTTTATCTTATTTTATAAACTATGTATCAGACAAAACCATGGTATCAGTTTCAACTTGAGCATACGGTTGAAAAAATTTTAGCCATTACAGGCGGAATTTTCCTTTTTCAATTGGCGGCCCGTTATTTTGGATCACCGATAGAATCATTGTTCGGATTAATTCCCGCATATGTATTTTCGCGGTTAATGATATGGCAATTAGTTACTTATATATTTCTCCATGGAGATTTTATGCATCTATTTTTCAATATGTTCGCCTTATGGATTTTTGGGCGTGAATTGGAATTTCTATGGGGTCCGCGCGAATTTATCAAATTTTATTTTATCACGGGGATCGGAGCTGGAATTTTTACCTGGATCACGGGCTTAAACTCGACGGTTCCCACCATTGGCGCATCCGGAGCGATTATGGGCTTGTTGACGGCTTATGCAATTACTTTCCCTAACCGCTATCTATATATCTATGGTATTATGCCGGTAAAGGCTAAATATCTCGCCATGTTTTACGTAGTCATCGAATTTTTTATGGGTATTGGCTATAATTCCGATGGTATTGCGCATTTTGCGCATTTGGGTGGAATCATTATCGCTTTTGTCTATTTAAAAAAGCAAAATCTGCGTATCAATCATCTTCGACTCAAAGAACTGTTTAAGGCCTACCGTACGCGGAAACTCAAAATTCAACATGAAAAACGGGTTCGTGAATTAAAAGAGACTAAGGAGCAAGTAGATTTAATATTGGATAAAATCAATGAAAAAGGGATAGATAGCTTGACACGCAATGAGAAGAGAGTATTGGAAAAAGCTTCGGTCTTATTAAAAAAGAAAAATACTTAAAAGGAGTTATAGTCATGCTGAATTTTGATGAAATCATACTACGAGCGCAGTATTGGGCAACGGATCGCTATTTTGACCCACAAACCCAAAAAGAAATACAATCATTATTGGACGATAATAATTCGAAGGAACTGACCGAACGATTTTACCAGGATTTAGAATTTGGCACCGGAGGATTAAGAGGAATTATTGGCGCGGGTACCAATCGGATGAATCCGTATGTTGTCCGACGAGCGACCCAGGGGCTGGCCAATTATATTAACCAGCAATTCCCCTCTATGGAAGAACCGCGGGTTGCTATTTCTTATGACAATCGTCATTTCAGTCCTGAATTTGCCCGGGAAGCGGCGGGAGTCCTTGCCGCCAATGGAATTCGCGCATTTCTATTCCCGGAACTGGCTCCCACTCCCCTATTAAGCTTTGCCGTACAGGAATTGCGCGCCCAGGCTGGAATTATGGTAACTGCCAGCCATAATCCTCCCCAATACAACGGCTACAAGGTCTATTGGGATGATGGCGGACAGGTCGTTGCGCCTCATGATGATGGCATTATTGACCAGGTCAATGCGATTAATGATTTTTCGAATATTAAACATATCGCCTGGGAAGATGCCTTACAAGCCCAAAAAGTAGAGTTTATCAGCGATAATCTTGTAGAAACCTATTATGATAATCTTAACAAATTGCGCTTCCGTGACGATTTTGACCCGAATATTAAAATTGTCTATACTCCCCTGCACGGGGCCGGATATCGTTACGTCATCCGGGCATTAACAGAACGCGGATTTAACCATATCATCCCCGTTAAAGAACAATGTGTGTATGATCCTGAATTTTCTACCGTTAAATCTCCCAATCCAGAAAACCCGGAGGCCTTTGAATATGCGGAGAAGCTTGCTCACCTTCATGAGGCCGATCTGATTCTGGCTACCGATCCCGATAGTGACCGGATGGCCGTCGTCGCGCGCCACTTGGATCGTTATTATTATTTTAATGGGAATCAGACTAGCGCGTTGTTAGCATATTACCTGTTTGAATCCCTGGAAGCAAGCCATAAACTCCCACCGAACCCGGTTCTAATAAAAACGATTGTTACTTCGGATTTGCAAAATCGAATTGCCGATCGGTATAAAGCTGAATGTGTCGAAGTTTTAACCGGATTTAAATATATTGCCGAACAAATGCGGCTTTTTGAAACTGAATTGGATAATCGGAAACAATTTGTGTTCGGTTCTGAAGAAAGCTATGGTTACCTGGCGGGAACTTTTGTACGCGATAAAGATGCCGTCCTTGCCTGCGCGCTGATCAGTGAAATGTGCGCTTACTACAAAAAACTGGGAAAGACTCTTTATGACGTCATGGTTCAGCTCTATTTAACATTTGGCTATCATACGGAATCTCTGATCAATGTCAATATGAAAGGTGTAGAAGGCCAGGAGAAAATCAAATTGATCATGGACGCTCTTCGTCAGCATTCTCCGCGCCATATCGGTTCTTCAAAAGTGGTGGAAATTCGGGATTATTTGCTTCAATCAGGAAAAAACTTAGTAACCGGCGATCAGTTCTCCTTACCTCAACCTCAAAGCAACGTTCTGACTTTTGTTTTAGAAGACGGCAGCAAAATTTCCGCCAGACCATCGGGTACCGAGCCCAAAATTAAATTTTATTTCGGAACAATGCTGCCACCCATTTCAACCATTGACGAACTGATCATTCAGGGTAAGAATAAAATCAAACTACTTGAAGATGAATTTATGAAGCACATTAATTCGATCTGATCTGTTGGGCCGTTATGTCACCCGAGATTCAGCAGAAAATTCATATACTGGAAAACCATATCCCAATCGCTCAGGACTATATGAAAAGTTGTTGTGTCTGTCCGCGTAACTGTAATGTAAATCGGACCAAGGATGATAAGGGGTTTTGCGGTATTGGCAAAGAAGCATATATCGCGAAAACGAAAATCAAAAAAGAACGGGAACCGATTCTCAATGGTCCCGGCGCATCCGGAATGGTTTTTTTCACATCCTGCAACATGCGCTGTATTTATTGCAACCAATACCGGATCAGCCAGACTCATGAAGGAACAGCTTACACGCCGGAAACGATGGCCGAGTTATTTTTAAGGCTTCAGTCCTCCGGAGCCCAAAACATTAACCTGATATCACCAACACATGTTAGCCCTCAAATTATGCATGCCCTGCTCATTGCGTATCAAAATGGATTAAATATTCCGCTCATTTATAATACGGGGGGTTTCGATTCTTTGAAAATGCTGCGTTTATTGGATGGAATCGTAGATGTCTATATTATTTCCTTAAAATATGGGGATAAAAAAATTGCAAAACTGTTTTCCCTGGCCATCAATTATCCACGCATCAGTTTCCGCGCCCTGAATGAAATAAATCAACAGCAAAAACAATCGATTATTAGTCCCGACCATTTGATCCATACAGGTGTGATCGTACGACATTTGGTATTACCCAACAATATTTGTCAAAGCGAGCTGATATTCCAGGAAATCAAGCATATCAATACTCAACTGATAGTCAGCATCTTTTTGGATTATCAGCCCGATTATCGAGCCACACAGAATCCATCGCTCAAACGCCGTCTGAATTATCAGGAAATCAATAAAATCCGTTTCATGGCTCAATTATACGGTTTAAAAAATGTTACCTTTTATGATTAATATTTATGAATTTGTGTCGATATTATTTATTAGTATGGTAGTTAAACAGATTTGAATACCCGTTTCAGCGTATTACCCGGCTCAATGATAATGGTACTGGCTCTGTAAAGCGGAAGGATTCATCTCATCAGAAATGCAATTGACCTGAAAGGCAGGAAATTAGGTGAAAATTTCAACAATGGTTTTAATATTATTTTTTATGATGATCTTTCAGTGCGGGACAAATTCATCTACGAATCAGCAATCTTCGATTGTCATTAGTTCGTTGACGATTTTCATTGATGATGGCGGTGAGAGTGATCCCTGCGCCGATACCTTGCGATATCGCGCCACTTTCAAAACAAATATTAATGCGACTGCCAGGGTGTACTGGGGAAGGTCCAGCGGAATCTATACCGATTCGTTGACATCCTCAGCGCCGGAAAGGACCCAATTCGATTTTACTCTTTATCCCGTGCTGGCTAATCAGCGTTACTATATAAAGATTATTGCTTTTGCCAGCGCCAAAGATACCGCAAGCCTCGATGAAGAAACATTTATCGCCGAAAAGGGATCAGGCGCGATTCCCTCCATCGACAGCCTCCAAACCAAGCAAGGGACCACCTATGCGCTGATATATATGCGACTTTCCAGTCCGGCAAAACCCAAAATTTTCTATGGACTATCTGCCAACTACACTGATTCCATTATTATTACTCAAAGTAAAACCACCCATTATCAGCGGATTGACGGATTAACTCCGGAGACAGTTTATCATTATGGGATTGCCCTGGAAGATAATTGCGGAAACTTTGTAACGCCTGCCTGGGATTCTTTGTTTCGCACCAATCCTCTCCCCAAAATCTACTTCCTGCCGGATACCATCATTAGTGAGGGCGATACGGTGGATATCGATGTTTATTGTGAGAACATCATTGATCTGTTTGCCGTCCGGTTTCAATTTTATTTTCCGACTCAATCCCTGAGTTATCTCAGTATGGACAAGGGTGAGTTGGCTTCAAATTCTGCTTATAACAGCATTCATTTTCTAAATTGGCCCAATATCCAGGGTACGGATGGAAAAGCGGGAAATGTTACAGATTGGACAATTAAGTATATTGGTTATGTTTATCCGTGGGGGACGTATATGCAGTTACCATTGAATACACCCGGGAAAATTGCTACATTCCACTTTCGCAAACTGCAAACCGGTGAAGGCGAATTAAGATTTGAAACCCTACAATTATTGTTTCAGGATTGTATCCTGGCGCCAATCGAAGTCATCAGTTATGATGCTCACATCATCATCAGATGAGACTGATTCCGGCCGTGATTCTTTGCATAATATAATGCGCAATCGACACGTCGGATCAAATCTTTGGACGATTCCTCGGGAATATATTGGCTGACTCCGCAACTGATCGTAATTTTCCGTTCACTAAAAGGCCAGATGAGTTCCATCACGTGAAGGCGGATTTTTTCAGCGGCCTGAAATGCCGCATCGGCTAAAGTATCATTGAATAGGATCACAAACTCTTCACCACCGTAGCGGCAAAAAGTATCCTCTTCCCTGAGTTTCTTCCTAATTTCTTGCGCTAATGTTTTCAACACATAATCCCCATTAAGATGCCCATAAAGATCATTGACTTGTTTAAAATGATCGATATCGAACATAACAATACTAAAACCGTATTGGTGGCGCGCTGCGCGGGAAATCTCCCGGTTCATCGCCTGCTCGAAGTATTGACGATTGTATATGCTTGTCAAATAATCATATTGAGATAATCGTCGAAGCCGTAACTGCAATAGCAGACTGTTTACCAGTAGCTGCAACTGTTCATGAAACATTTTTAAAACATTAAAATCATCGGGGAAAAATCGACCATTAATTTTTAAACGTCCGATTATTTTTTTATCGACATTCAAAAATTCAATCTCATAGTCTTCACGGACCTGGTCCTTGGCCCGATAGTCAAATTCAAAATAAGATTCGGGCGTGAATATCACCTCATAGAATTCACACAAACTCTCACGGGTCAGTGAATCCAATTCTTCGATAAGTTCGTTTTTCGTATGGGTTGAATTGTAAATGATCCCCACATGATGGAGTAAATCATCTTGTACTAAAAGATAAGCCTTTTCAATAATAAAAAAACGGTTAATCAAAATTGTTAAATGGTTGACAAAATTTCCAAAATTTTCTATATGCAGATTCAGACTTTTAATTTCGCGCTGCACGGAGAGTTCCAGTAATGATCGGTCAAGCAATCCATTGAGTTTTACTAAAAGTTCCACTGAAGAAAAGTATTGAGTGGGTAGTTCTTCGGTTGTCGAATGAATCAGATATTTTTCGATTTTTGTAAGAAGAATTTTATCGTTATAAGGTTTTGTTAAATATTCAGTCATTCCGATTTCATCCGCATAAAATTTACCGAGTTTGTTCTTCCAAATCCCCGTCAGAGCAATAACCGGAAGATTTTGATAATGAGGGTCGGTTCTAAGCATGCGAGAAAACTGAAAACCGTTCATAATGGGCGTTTCCAGATCTAAAATGATTAGATGGGGACGAAACACATAGACTTTCTGCAAAGCATCCAGCCCGTTATACGCGATCTCGGTTTGATAATCATGCCTTTCCAAAAAATATTTCAAATAATAAGCGGTCGTATTAGAGTCTTCAACTATTAAAATTTTTTTGAAGGGATTGATAACAGGTGTCAGAATTGAATCAATTCGTTTTACCAATGCTTTAGGAGATTCAGATTTTTTAAAAAAATCATACACCCCGATTTCAAGGGCAATCTCTTTGTAAGTAGTATCAATAATCTCAGTTAGAATTACAATAGGAATATGGCGGGTTCGGGCATGTTCGCGGATGAAACGGCAGACGGTATAACCGTCGACACCATCCAGAGAAATATCCAAAATGATGATATCCGGAACAATCTCCAATGCAAATTTGATCGCCTGTTGTCCATTTTCTTCGCAACAAATATCATAATACTTTGAAAAAATAGCAGATAACAATTCCTGATACGATTTATCTTTATCAACAATCAACATCTTTTTACGTGAAATGATCTGATGTGGAACCGACGACTCTCCCACATATTTCTCCTCTATTTTCGTCAAAATGCTTGCCAGTTCATCTTCTATTGTAAAATAATCGATAAAGCGGATCATTTCAAAATTCATATTCTGAGAGTCTCCCTGATCAACGAGGCAAACAATCGGAATATCACGATAATGTTTGATTGAGCTCAAAAAGCTGACAATATTCATTGTTTTAAACAAGGCAGATGGTTTATAAATGAAAACATCAATATTTTCAAACATTATAGCGTTAACTATATAGTATTCGTAATTGGAATTTTTCCATTGAAAATTTGGATAAAGATGCTGAAACCGGGCATAAGTTTCATCATGTATTGCGCAAAGAATATGGGCAATTTTCATGCAATGGAACCTATTTTTCCCAGAACATGGCGTGCGATCCGTCCCAGTTGTTCTTCCACAAGCGGGATAATATCCAATGCGACCTGTTCAGTTTCAGTTCGTTGAGCAATCACAGCTAAAACAGCCGCGGCTTTTAACTTAAAAACGGAAGCCATCGTAAAAAGAGTGGCTGCTTCCATCTCATAATTAAGCACATTTAATCGGCGCCACTCTTCCAGAGAATTTTGAAAATCGCGAATAATATAGCCATTATATGTTTGATAGCGTTCCTGTCCCGGATAAAAACTGTCACTGGAGGCGCAGATACCGTTATGGGCCTTAAAATTCAATCCATGGCAAGCGTCTGTTAAAAGAGAAACCAATTCCCAATCGGCAACTGCAGGATAAGAGGGAGGAGCATAATGGTGTGAAGTACCCTCCAGGCGAACTGCAGAAGTGGCAACAATAAAATCACCCAACGCGATATCAGGCTGAATAGCTCCGGTCGTCCCCAATCTAATAAAAATTTTAATACCCAATTGAGCTAATTCTTCTACAGCAATGGCCGTGGATGGTCCCCCAATTCCGGTGGACGTTACGATAGCCTTAACCCCCTGGCAATTGACCCAACTGGTTCGGTATTCCCGATGAAATTGCAATTCCCGATAATCGGGATCAATAATCTGTGCCAAACGGTTCACGCGTCCAGGATCTCCAGGTAAAAAAGCGATGCGCGCGCCCTCAATCGCTCCGGTTTCCAGTCCTAAATGATATGCATAATAGGAACTCATTCAAATCTCCTTATTAATTTTTATCTTCGGATTGTTCAAATTTTCGTTTTTGCAAATTGAGTATCAGTTCCACTTCTCCTTTACCCATACTTAATCGACTGGCAATTTGTGTAATTGATAACCCTTTTTTATGGAGCAGCCAAATCATGGATGTATGGTTTTTACTATCCGAAGACTCGTTTGGTGAGATTTCTTCGGATTTCTTGTTAAATTGCGTTTCACCACTTTTATAACGCTGGAATAGATTGGGTTTGGTTTGAATAGGAGCTTTTTCTATGATAGGCGCGGTTGCCGGCTTGGTATTGATGGATGGGAAATGGCTGGCAGTCGCTTCTTTTTGAGAATTTTGAATTGCAGTTAAAGGTTTTAATTTCTGGCCTGCTTCAGCAACAATTAATTCAAGAATTTTTAAACGGCTTTTGCTTTTAGCGACAGCTTCTGCAGTTGTCTTCTCCAACTGCAATGATAAATCTTCCAATAGTTTACGGCTTTCATTCAGATATTGATGAAGGTTGTCATTAATTGTTTTTAATTCTTTTTTTTGTTTATATTTTATGTAAATAATCAAAAAGAAAAGAAACACCAGAGGAATCAGCATAAACACGAAAACAAGAACTGTCATGCGATTGGATGAAAAATCTCCATTTCCCTGCCGCGAAAGCAAGGAATTGATCTGTTCCTTTAGAGAAGACCATTGATCAATCTGCGCTTGGTTGCCGATTGCCTGGATTTTCATTTTTTCCAGCACGGAACGGTATTCAGAAGTCAAGCTATCCAATTCAATTTTTTGATGCTCCAGCGCTTGCCATATAATATTCATCGAATCCAGAGTTAAAATCTGATCCACGTTCTGTCCATTGCCTTGAGCCTGTATTGTACTACTCAGAAGGGCCGAGATTATCATAATCAATAAAATTCTCAATATCATTGAAGCTCCCGAAAGTTTTCATATAGAACATTGTTAATACTTATAAATAATAAATAATGTATCATTTGTCAAGTTAAATCTGTTATTTTAACCACCTATTTGGTTAAAAAACAAAAAACAACTTGACTTTTTCAAAAAAAAATATAAATTACAAGGAACTTTTACTAATTAAAATGGGTACAAAGTTAAACACCTTTTAACATATAACACACGTGAGGTGAGTTTTTGATAAAATTTTATGCATGGACCCGCGAGGTCGCTATCGCCCGGCTGGTTTTTCTTCTTTCTATTTTACTAATGATTCAGATTATAACCCATGAGTACTTGAATCAAAAACGGATCGAATTATCCAGTAAAGTAGTTCAGTTTAATTTTACCAACACGGGATTAATAAAAAGTATAGACTCCTGGATCGAGTATCAGCATCTGGTTGAAATGATTACAAAACAGAATCCAACACTTTTAAGAAATGAAGCCGGCCAGATAGCCAATATCATTCTGATAGAAAGCGCGCGAATTTCGCTTGATCCTTTTCTTTTGGCGGCAATTATCAAAACTGAAAGCCATTTTTTTCCGAATGTTGAATCGCATTGGGGCGCTATCGGATTAATGCAGGTACGCTTACCAACTGCCCGCTACCTGGCCCGTCTCAACCGTTATAGTGTCTTACCCAACCTGGATGATCTTTATACATTTGAGAGCAATATTCATTACGGCGCGCTCTATTTAAAGTATTTAATGAATAAATATGAGGGTGATATAACCAAAACTTTGGTTGCTTATAATTTAGGCGAATACAACCTCTTCAAAATTCTGCAAAATGGCGAACCCATGCCAATGTTTTATGCGAATAAAGTCAATCGGGATTATCAAAGTATTATCGGTCAAATGTAACCTTTATTAATCAAAGGAGTAATTTATGAGAAACTATTGGTTTATAACCATTTTATTTATGCTGTTAGCAGTTATGGTTCAAGCTCAGGAGGATTCTGTCAATACAGCCCCTCCGAGAAATCTGAAGTTTGAGGAAGCAAAAAATTATAGTACAGGTTATGAGTATTATAAAAATAAAATGTATTCGGAAGCCATCGAGCCCTTAAAAAAAGTAGTTGAAATCAATCCTAAGAAAATGGCTGCCTGGCGTTATCTGGCATTTTCCTATCAACAGCTTCAACAGAAATATCAGGAAGAAAACAATATGGACCTGGCCGCTGCATATTTAGATAGCGCCAAAACTACCTATTACCAGGGGATAGTCGTTGATTCGACCTATGATTATTTTTTCCAGATGTTGGGTTTTATCTACCTGACAACGGGAGATATGGATTCCGCCCGTTTTATGTATGAATCGGTTGTGGAATTGGATCGCGCTGCTCAGCTTAAGGATGAACAAGTTCGGTTCAAAGCCCGCAAAATATTGGGTGACATTGCCTTTAAAGAAGAAGATATGGATATGGCTTATGAATGGTACAGCGAAGCCGCCGAAATCGATCCCAATGATGCGGAAGTATCTAAACGGATTGAAGAAATAGCTAAAAATATGGGGGATTTGGATAAAGTGATCGAACAGATTATAGTCCAATTGGGTAATAAACCCAATGATTCAACGTTAATGTTGAAATTGGGGCGTAACTATTTAAAGAATATGCAGTACGATTCTGCAGCCGCTGTTTTTGAACGCTTAGCTAAAGTGACTCCAGAAAATGATAAAAATCTGGTTTTATGGGCCAAATCGTATCAAATGATGGATGACAACAACAAGGCGATCAATGTCTTTAAAAAAATATTGAATTTAAACGGCAAAAACAAAGAGGCTTTAGCGGAAATCGCGCTGTGTTATGCGAATATAGACCAGATTGAAAACGCGCAGCGATCAATTTGCCGCGCCTTGGCCACTTATCCCAGATATAATCGAGCGATCTGGATAAAAGGAGAAATCATCGAACGCATTGCCAGCACAAAACTCGATAAAAACGGGAATATTTCCTATGAAGGCAAATTCATTTATGAAAAAGCGATGGAAGTATTCAAACAAATTTCATCGGATCCGGAAATGGGCCGCAACGCAGCCAATCGGGTGAAATATCTCAAACAATTTGAACGCACTAAAGAAGATACGTTTATGCATAAAGGCGAGGCAGAACCGAGTTTTGATTTTGGCTGCTAATATTAATATCAGAAACAGCTCCAACGTATCGCGGAGCTGTTCTGCAAATATAAAATTATGAAGAAGATACCTCAAATTGCAATCCTGGGCCGTCCAAATGTTGGTAAATCCAGCCTTTTTAACCGATTGATTGGAAAAAGGCTTTCAATCGTCGATGATCAACCCGGAGTGACCCGTGATCGGGTTTTTGGAATGGTTGAATGGGAAGGTTTTTATTTTTCTCTGATCGATACAGGGGGTTTGATCCCTGATCCAAAAAATGAAATAGAGGTCGGCGTTATAGAACAGATCGAAATCGCCCGTAATGAATCCGACCTTATTATGTTTATCGTTGATGCGCAGGTCGGAATCACCGAGGAAGATTTAAGGATAGCCCGTGAACTCCTGCGGCTGGAAAAACCCATTTTATTAGTGGTCAACAAACTGGATAATCCCAAAAACACCCTGTTTCTTGGCGAATACTACAAACTGGGTTTAGGAGAGCCCTTAGCTGTTTCCGCTGCTAACGGTCTCTTTGTCAATGATCTCCTGGATACGATTATAGAACATCTACCGCGGGAAATAACTGATTGGGAAGAAAATAATAATGCCATACCAGTAGCGATAGTTGGACGTCCCAATATCGGCAAATCCACTCTGATTAATCGCTTGATTGGAAAAAATATCTCAGTTGTATCCAGCATTCCCGGTACGACCCGCGATGCTGTGCATTCTTTTATCCAATATAAAAACCAGATTATCAAACTGATTGATACGGCCGGATTGCGGCGTAAATCACGTATTCAAAACAATATTGAGTATTATTCCACAGTGCGCAGTATCCGTCATGTCGGACTTAGCGAAATTTCACTACTTCTGATTGATCCCGAAGAAGGATTGACAAAACAGGATTTGGAAATTATGGATATAATTCGGAAAGAGCGTAAAGGGATGATCCTGGTGATTAATAAATGGGACAAGCTTACTAATAAAACTGAAAAAAGTTTTGCTGACTTTTGTAAGGAATTATATAGTAATTATTCCTGGCTTAAATATTTTCCCATTACGACCATATCCGCGCTGACCGGATTGAGAGTATTCCCCCTGTTGGAAACTATTTTGACAGTTCACCAGAGATATAACCAACAGATATCGACCAGTTATTTAAACCGCATTGTGGAAAAGATAAGCTTGCAGTATCCCCCACCTGCAAATAAAGGCAAGCATATTAAATTCTATTTTGCTTCCCAAATCGCGCAATCCCCTCCCAAGATTGTCATTACCACCAATTTCCCGGATTTACTGAAAGATAACTATACCCGCTATTTTGAAACATCACTTTATGAAAATCTTGATTTGAATGGTGTTTTCTTTAAGTATTCTTTTATTAAAAAGGAAAGCGGACGCGTGTGATGATGATATTCGTGGCATTTGGTTTGTCATATTTGCTGGGATCGTTTCCCACGGCTTATTTAATGGGGAGATTTGTCCAGGGGATTGATATCCGTACCCTGGGCAGCGGCAATGCAGGGGCAACTAATGTCTTTCGGATTTTGGGTTGGAAAGCCGCGTTACCAGTTATTTTCATTGATATCTTAAAAGGTTTTTTACCGGTATTCTTTTTTTCAGATTGGTTGAATGGTTCCTGGCAAAATTTTGGCGGTTTACTATCCAACGACACGACTGCATTATTTAAGATTTTCTGTGGAATTTTTGCTATCGTAGGTCATGTTTTCCCCCTATATACCGGTTTCCGGGGAGGAAAAGGCGTATTGACCGCGCTCGGTGTCATTTTAGCCCTTACGCCCTTAGCATCGTTTTTTGCTTTAATAATTGCCCTTAGTGTTCTTTTCATAACCCGTATTGTATCCCCAGCGTCCTTGACAGGCGCCCTGGTATATCCCATTATTGTTTTCTTCATAGCAACGCATGAGACTCATTACTATTTTTATTTTAGTCTATTGTGCGCCTGGATAATTGTATGGACTCACCGCTCTAACATTCTGAGACTCGCGCGTGGTGAAGAAAAGAAAATTTTCAATTCGCAAAAAAAGACTTGATTTTTTACCAAAAAAAGTTTATATTATGGACAAAGTTTACTACACCATTGGCGAAGTCAGCCAACAGGTGGGCGTTCCGACACATACCATTCGATATTGGGAACAGCAGATTCCTGAATTGAAACCCAAAAAGATTTTGAACGGGATTCGTCATTATCGACAAGAAGAGATCAATCAGTTAAAAAATATGCGACAATTATTATACGAACAGCGCTTGACGATTGATGGAGCTCGGCAAACTTTACGGCAACACAAACAGGAAGAGCATGCCAACGAATGGATTATACAGGAACTAAAAGCCATTATTCAGATATTGGATGATTAAATCGGGGCGTGGCGCAGTTGGTCTAGCGCACAAGCATGGGGGGCTTGGGGTCGCTGGTTCGAATCCAGTCGCCCCGATTTTATATGAGCCAGGGTATTTCAATACTCTGGCTTTTTTTTTATCAATTTTAATAGGAGTTACCGATGAAGACAAAATCTATAAATCAAATTATTCAGGAACGAACGCTGATTTGCGATGGAGCGATGGGCACCAGTTTACAAAAACAGAATCTGACAGCCGACGATTTTGGTGGTATCGAAGGGTGCAATGAGTATTTAAATTTAGTGAAAAAAGATGCCGTTCAACAGGTCCACCATGATTTTCTTGAGGCTGGCTGTGATATAATCGAGACCAATACTTTCGGCGCCAATACCATTACATTACAAGATCATCAATTATCCGAACATTGCTATATCATAAACCTGGAAGGCGCTCGTATCGCCCGCGAATTGGCTGAGGCATATTCAACTTCAGATCATCCCCGCTTTATTTCCGGTTCCATTGGACCCGGCAGCAAATTGCCGACGCTCAATCATACCACGTTCAATGATTTAAAAGATGCATATTATATTCAATCACTGGGCCTTCTCGCTGGAAATGTCGATCTGTTTCAAATTGAAACCGCTCAAGATCCTTTACAGGCTAAAGCAGCCTTGGTGGCGCTACTTGAGGTCATGAATGAGCAAAACCAATTCCGCCCAATTATTTTACAGGTTACCATGGAAAGCAACGGGAAGATGCTACTGGGAACTGAAATGGAAGCCATTATCAAAACTTTTCAGGATTATCCGTTGTTTGCGTTAGGATTGAATTGTGGTACGGGTCCACAGGCCATGCTTCCTCATATACAGGTATTGGCGGAACAATCTCCTTTTCCGATTTCCGTATTACCGAATGCCGGAATGCCGCGTTTTGAAAACAACCAGTATTATTATGATCTGGAACCTGAAAAACTGGCGCATGAACTCGCGCAACTCATCATACATTATGGAGTGGCTATTGTTGGTGGCTGTTGCGGTACAACCGCCGAGCATCTAGCGGAAGTTGTACGCCAATGCGCTCAGCTCTCCCCTACCCGCGTTTCCCGGGAACCGCGCCAAGGCGCTGCCTCGCTCTATCGCGCTCAGGAATTCAAAGTCAATCCAAAACCCCTTATTGTGGGCGAACGCACGAATGCCAATGGCAGTAAACTATTTCGAGAAGCTTTACTAAAAGAAGATTGGGATACCATGGTAGAAATTGCCATACAGCAACAAGATGAGCAAGCCCATATATTAGATCTTTCCCTGGCTTGGGCCGGCAGGGATGAAAAAAGTGATTATGCCCGCTTGGTTCCACGCCTAAATCAAATGTTGCAAATCCCTATCATGCTCGATTCAACCGACCCTGAATCACTTGAACTATCATTGCAAAGTATATCTGGCCGCGCGATTATCAATTCCATCAATCTTGAGGATCATGCCACCAACGCGCGTGAAATTTTAAATCTGGTTAAAAAATACAACACAGCGGTCGTTTGCCTGCCTATCAATGACCAGGGCATGGCTAAAACTACTAAAGATAAACTGGAACTGTGTGAAGAGCTTTACCAACTGTGCGTTACTGAATTTCAGATTGATCCCGGCAATCTCTACTTCGATATGCTTACCTTTACTCTGGCTGCCGGAGATATTTCTCTTAGAGATTCTGCTCTTCATACTCTAAATGCGATTCGCGAATGGAAATCACGCTATAGTAAAACTCATACTATTCTGGGCCTTAGCAATATATCTTTTGGATTAAGCAAAACCATTCGGCCCTATCTAAATTCCGTGTTTCTGCATCATGCGCTGGCTGCCGGTTTAGATGCCGCGATTCTGCATGCCGGGAAAATAATTCCCTACTATCGTATCCCGGACACACTTAAAAATTTATGTAATCAACTGATAAACAATAATTACACAGATGATGGCGATTCACCATTAACCGAATTATTGATATATTTCCATGAACATAACTCAGAAAACGAAAATGAATCGGAATGGAATCAACTGGGTATTGAAGAGAAGCTCCAGCGGCATATCATCCAATCCCGCAAACGCGATTTAATAGAGACACTTGAACAGGCGATGACCCAATATGATGCCCTTTCAATTATCGATAAGTTTTTACTCAGGGGGATGAAAACCGTTGGCGAACTTTTTGCTAAGGAAGAGCTTCAATTGCCTTTTGTCCTGCAATCGGCTGAAACCATGAAATTGGCTGTGGACTATTTGAAACCCCACATTCACCATCATCAGAACAGTCAAAAAATGAAAATTCTTCTCGCTACGGTTAAAGGTGATGTGCATGATATTGGAAAAAATCTGGTCGATATTATCTTAACCAATAATGGGTACGAAGTTATTAATCTGGGAATCAATCAAACAGTGGAGCAAATAAAAAGCGCCATTGAAAGCTATCGACCTGATTGCCTCGGACTGAGCGGACTGCTTGTTAAATCCACACAAGTTATGAATGATATGCTGCAGGTTTTCAATGAATACAATATTAAAATACCGGTTATTTGCGGTGGAGCCGCTTTGACTGAGACTTTTGTTCACCAGACACTGCAAAAAAACTATCGGGGAATCGTAGAGTACGCGCCCGACGCTTTTTCCAGTATTCATATCCTTGAGAAGCTATCCTCAGCAACAAATTAGCAGAAGCGGATAGCCATCGCTAACACATAGCGAAAATATATGTTTATCCGCTATCGAATAAGGCCCTAAATATGAAGACTCTATCCTTTTATTACCTGGCAATTCGCCGATTCCAAAGTTTTCAATTATCATTGACATGATTAAACCCGGAATTGTTTCCTCACTCGAAAAGCTTTCTTTAGCAGATATCTATCCACTGCTGAACCAAAAGACCCTGTTTTATCGACACTGGCAATTGGTCAGCCACCGACAACCGTTGATGGAGCGCCAATATCAATCGACTCAGGCTCAATTAAGGCTGGAAACGATGCTCCATCGAATTGAAACGAAGAATTTGATTGAACCCCGCGCGGTTTATGGATTTTATCATGCCTGGCGCCTGGAAAATAAAATGATAATTGAGAGTTCATACCAAACTCCTTCCGCTTTAGAGTTTTTATTCCCCAGTCAAACCTTTCCTCCCTATTTGAGTATCTCTTCATTCATACAAAGCGATAGCCGAGAAAAACCTGATATAATTGCATTCCAACTGGTAACTCTTAGTTATCCAGCAGTCGAGAGTGTCCGCAGTTATCTTCAACGGGAAGAATTTGTCGATTATTACTTATGGCACGGTTTAATGGCAGCCTTAACCGAAGCATTGGCCGAATATTGCCATTGGCATATACGAGGCTGTTATTTCAATGATTCAACATCGTTGAACCCGACTCAAATTTGGCAGGGAAAATATTCGGGCAAACGGTATAGTTTTGGCTATCCCGCTTGCCCTGAATTAAGGGACCAACAAAAAATATTTCTCCTACTGGCCCCGGAATCATCGATTCAAGTCACTTTAAATGAAGCATGGCAACTGACCCCGGAATTCTCAACAAGCGCCTTGATACTTTTTAATCCTGCCGCCCATTATTTCAGTCTTTCTTCTCATCCTTCTCACGAGGATACAACAGAACCTGAGCATATTGAGACGGATTTAGATAGGTATGGGCTGTCTTCCGGATTATTTCAGGCGTTAGATTAGCTATCCACTGGTTATATTCCAAAATTTCCATTAAATCCCGCTGATTCCAACTATAACCGCTAATCAGATTCACCCAATAGCTATTTTCCTTTAGGTTGGTTTGCCGTTCGCGAGTATTCATTTCCTGCACTTTCTTCACATATTCAATATCAATCGCTTGATTTCTCAATGTATCGATTTCACCCAGGATTGTTTGAAGAAGTTCCTCAACGCGTTCCGGTTGACATCCTAAGGAGATGCTTAACGTATAATAAGGCTGAGGAAATTGATTATAATCACAGTTCACTCTGACACCGTATGTCCCGCTTTTCTCCTCACGGATGATTTCACGCAGACGAATACGCATAATTTGAGCTAATGAATTTAAATGGTAGTTTTCTTCACCCGACCACGGGTATTCACCATGAAAAGCAAGATATATTCGGCTTTGAGGTTCAATGCCGGCAATTACTTTTTTTTTGACAATGCCCGGTGGCGGTAATATATGATGATCTATCCAGTTATCATTCCGTTTGATAGTTGGCAATCCGCCGAGAAAAGTCTCTACTAAGGGTTTAAAGGTTTCCAAATCGACATTGCCGGCAAAAGTGAACACAAAATCCCCGGCATCGGCAAATCGTTGCCGGTAAATAGAAAAGGCCTTATCAATATCGATATCACCAAGGGCGGTAACATCCCAGGGGCGACTGCGAAATTGATTTTGACTCATTAGTATCGTGATCGTATCGCTATACTGTTCCATGGGATCCGCTGCGCGGTTCATTAAAAACGCCCGATAGCGCTCCTGAAAAGAGAGGAAAGCGGTGGAATCGGAACGAGGCGCCATAAAATATAGATAGATCATCTGCATTAGATCGGGCAATTCCTGGGGCGAACAGTTCCCTGTAAATCCTTCATGCAAATCGTCGATGGAAGGAGAGACCCGAACCACCTTCCCCGCAAGATATTTGTTCAATGCAATCAAATTCAAATTTCCTAATCCACTTTGATTGACCAGATACGCGGCCGCAACTCCGGAACGATAGAGAGAATCGGGAATTAAGGATAGTCCGCCAGGGCTGTAGGCGGTCATGACGATTTGATCGTTTTTAAAATCTGTCGGTTTAATCATTACCCGTATACCGTTTGCTAAAGTCCAGATTGTTATTCCCAGAGTATCAATTCTCCGATTCTCAACGATTCGGCCCTGTAAAGGAGCTGTTTCCAACAATGAAAGACCGCTTCCTGAATCTACATACGGTAATACAATCTTTTTCTTCTCATCGTTGCTGATGGCTTCCAATTGCTTTTCCGTCGGAGGCGTTACGCCTTCCTTTTCAACCATACTGACCGTTATCACAAAGTTTTTTCCGCTGATGAACTTATGGCTGAGTTGGTTTAACTCCTCCAGAGTAATACCAGGCAAATATTTTTCCACGTAAGCGAATTCCTTGTCGATTCCGGGCATGGCTTCTTTAAGTAGAAAAAAACGAGATAATTCACTGACTAAGCGACTCGATTCGGTTTTATCTTTTTCCATTAACAGTTGCTCCATACGACGAAGCCGGTTTTTCCTGGCCCGTTCAAGTTCAGTGGCAGTAAAACCGTGCTGCCTGACTCGTTCACCCTCACGAATTAAGGCGCGTAATCCTGTTTCCAGCAGAGTATCCTGCACAATTGCCCCCAGAAGATAAAAGTCCCGGGCCCTGACCATGGAAGTCCGGGTCGAAAATGCCTGAATAAAAGGAGGTTGCGCTGTTTGAGTCAATTCCCGCAGACGATGGTTAAACATTTCATTATATAATTGCTCGACAATCATTTGCCGATAATCC
This sequence comes from uncultured bacterium, assembly GCA_964632485.1. Lineage (GTDB taxonomy): Bacteria > JAGOEH01 > JAGOEH01 > JAGOEH01 > JAGOEH01 > CAZWDO01. The sequence continues at coordinate 26,315 of CAZWDO010000015.1, read as the reverse complement.
GCTTCGGTGTTCAAAAATGAACTCTCCTGCTGATAATAGAGGGTCACTGAATTATACGTTAATTCCGGATCTGTAACGATTGTATAGTACGGTTTATCATAATCGGGAACCGGAGGCGTATGACGTGGTTCGCCCTTTATTACCGCTGGTATCGGACTGAAATATTTCTGTATCATTGATTCAATCAAAGTGGTATCAAAATCGCCGACAGCGACGACTGCCATTAAATCAGGTCGGTACCAGGTACGATAAAAATCTACTAATCGATCGGGTGTAAACTCTTCAATATTTTGGCGGGTTCCTATAGGTAATCGTTTCGCGTAAAGCGAATTATATAGTAATATTGGAAGTTGTTTATTAAGTAATCGCCGTTGGGCATTCTGACCTAACCGCCATTCTTCGATAATCACTCCCCGTTCTTTTTCAATTTCCAGACTGTCAAAAATAAGGCCATGCGCCCAATCGCTTAAAATCAGAAACGCTTTTTCCAGAATTTCAAGAGAATCCGTAGGAATTTGCAGCATATATACAGTCTCATCAAAACCAGTATAAGCATTTAAATCGGGACCAAAACGCATACCAATTGATTCCAGATAAGCAATCAGTTCCTGACGGGCAAAATGGCGGGTGCCGTTAAAGGCCATGTGTTCACAAAAATGGGCCAATCCCTGTTGATCATCCTTTTCCAAAATGGAACCGGCATTGACCAAAAGCCTCAATTCTGCGCGCTCTTCCGGTTTTTTATTTTGTAATATAAAGTATTGCAAACCGTTATCCAATTTCCGATGGATGATTTCCCTGGGAAGCGGGATCGGAGCCGATTGAGCAAAAAGTTGAGGAATAGAAAATAAAAGAATCAAACTGATCAGCGCCGGGTTAACCGGGAACAACAAAAACTTCTTCAATTTCATACCAACAATCCTTTGTTAAAAGTTGGATCTCTTTATTTGGGAATAGATTGCTTCTAAATTAGTTTTCAATTGCAAAAACGCAAGATCGGGATGATCTCCAACAGCGGTTTCACCAGTCAACAAAAAACCGTTGATGCCTAAGCTCAGAGCATAGTATAGATCGGTTAAATCGGAAAAATGGGGCGTCTTTTCATGGGTTAATGTTTCCCAGAATCCCGTAGCCAGAATAATATCGCCTGAAAATTTTTCCAGGCGAGAACATATATTTTTTTCCAATTGAGGTAATAGGACGGGCTGATACGCCATACTCAAATCACCGCGGGCGATGAGGATAGAATGCGCGGAATCAGCGATTTCCTCTAAGTGTTCCAAGGCTGCTTTGTTTTCAATTTTCGCGATGACCGGTTTAGAAAAAACGCCTTGAATAGTTGCCATATCCCGGGAGTCCCTGATATGGGAAGCTAATATCCCATCGATAAGCGGTTCCAACCGCCGAATGATCTCCAAACTCAGTGAATCAACAGGAGGAAGGCTCAGGCTGAAATGTTCGATCACAGCGGCAGCATGTTGCTTCAAATACCCTCCCACAAGAATTTTCACGACAATCCGTTGATGATCAAAAGCATGGATGATCATTTCGACCTTAGCATCATCACACCAAATCTTTTGCCCCAGTTGAATCTGTTCGGGCAACCACAAATATATCCCGCCTTTAGAACGGGCGAAATCACGATCAAGATGAATCACCAACTGTTGGTCGGTCTGCAAATGCCAGCCTTCAATATCTTCGGGAAAAAGCTCAAATCTTTGATCCAATCCTTTAAGATCAGCATAAATACAGATGTCCGGGAATTTGTTCTTCAAATCCTGTATGATTTTAACATTAGTTTCAAACAAACCATGGGCAAAATTATAGCGAAAAAAACGGGGATTCATTTCAAGTACCGTTCTTAAATGCGGGTATAAAGCCGGCCCTAATGTCAAAGCGCCAAAAAATTCTTTATTGGCCATCACTTTTTCCTTTCATCTATCAGACATACTTTCCATTCCTCTTACCGCTCACAGCCGGACCAGTCCAGCCACTCCCGTATTCTTAAATACGCAACTATCAGATTTCACTCATTCATATCCCTGATTGTACGCAAAAAAAAACTCAGAACCCAAAATTTCGAATCAGTTCACCTGCCAAAGGGTTAGAAACTATTCCCCCTAATTATTGATAAGATAAACAAAACCACTGAAACCGGAATCTCAATATTTTCCAGGAAATAGCATATAAACGGCTTGAACGCATACTAATCATTTTTTCCTTAAAAGTCAATAAAAAGAATAATAATATTGACAAAAACAGTATGTTTTATTAATGTAAATAGTGGACTTTGATATGATTTTATTTATAACAAAAGGAGGATAGACAACCATTATGATTCTTTTTCACAGCGTGAACGGGAGTGGCCATCATAAAGTTTTTTTTTGCCAAAATACTAAACAGACCCTAGCCGAATGACAATTTATATCAACAGGCGAGGGCAGATTAACCTAAATGGCAGCGATCGCAATGAATTTTTGGCGCATTCAAATTTTCTACTCATAGATTATGCAAATTTTATAGTATTTTTGGAATTATGCTATTGATTTATTTGAATATTTTTTATATATTAGGATGCTATTTTAAAAACAAAGGAGAAAATAAATATGGATTTGATTGAGAAGTTTCGGCAAAAAGCTTGTTTGCAAAAAAAACGCATCGTATTACCTGAAGGAACGGAACCCCGTACAGTTCAAGCGGCTTCGATTTTAGATCGGGAAAAACTGTGTACAGTAATTTTAATCGGAGATACGGCTGCAATTAAAAATGTTGCTCAAGAGCAAGCCGTGAACATTGATGATATTCGTATCATCGATCCTCGGCGCGATCCATTAACCGAACAGTATGCTCAATTGTTTTATGATTTACGCAAGAGTAAAGGCATCACGCTGGAACAAGCCAGGCAGACTGTAGAAGACAGTGTCTATTTTGGTACGATGATGGTGCATAATGGCGATGCCGATGGTTTAGTATCGGGCGCGGAGCATTCAACCGCTGACACTATTCGTCCAGCCTTGCAGATTATCAAGACGCAACCAGGGATTTCGATCGTTTCCAGCGCATTTATCATGTTAGTCCCAAATTGCGATCTGGGTGAAAATGGGATGTTTATATTTGCTGATTGCGCGGTTAATCCTGATCCCAATGCGGAACAGTTGGCAGAAATCGCGATCAGTTCTGCTGAAACTGCCCGGGTTTTGGGTGATATTGAGCCGCGTGTGGCGATGCTGTCATTTTCGACCAAGGGCAGCGCTGGTCATGAACTGGTTGACAAGGTACAACAAGCGGTAAAAATCGCTCAAGCCAAAGCGCCGCATTTAAAGCTGGATGGTGAATTTCAGTTGGATGCCGCCATTATTGAAAAGATTGGCCAAAAAAAGGCGCCGGGCAGCCCTATTGCCGGCCATGCCAATGTATTAATTTTCCCAGACCTTCAATCGGGAAATATTGGATATAAATTAGTTGAACGCTTAGCAAAAGCCCAGGCCGTCGGTCCATTCCTACAGGGCCTTAAAAAACCGGTTAATGATCTTTCCCGCGGTTGCAGCGTCGAAGATATTGTTAACGTCGCCACTATTACGGCGGTTCAGGCGGCTGGTTAATCCCTCCCATGATGGATAAAATACATTTATACACAAAAAAAGGTATTATTTTTGTCTTCACACCCTTAATCAAGCTTTTTATATGGCTGCATATTTCACCGAATATTATCTCATTTTTGGGTTTTTTAGCGAATTTCATTGCCGCTGGTCCAGTGGGTTTAGGTAGTCTTCAATGGGGTGGTCTATTAATCCTCCTTGGCGGACTTTTTGATTTATTGGACGGCCATATTGCCCGCGGCCAGAACCGGGTGACACGTTTCGGCGGGCTGCTCGATTCAACGTTAGACCGCTATTCCGAGTTATTCCTTTTTCTTGGAATCTCATTCTTTTTTATCAGAATTCAGGAAATGGCCGGATTGATCGCTGTTTTTTTCACTATCTCCGGTTCGCTCATGGTCAGTTATGTCCGCGCCAGGGCCGAAGGTCTCGGAATCCCCTGTTCCATCGGGCTTATTCAACGTCCGGAACGGGTTGTACTTTTAGCTGTCAGTTGTTTTTTGCCTTTTCCCGGTATCACGTATGTTATCTATTTTTTGGCAATAACAACCAATTATACAGTACTGCAACGAATCTATCATGTTTACAAACATGATGAGCAGAAACCAACACCCTCTTAATTTAATCTTAAAGGAGAATACACAATGGAACGACAAGCAATCGCCACCGAAAATGCCCCGCAGGCCATCGGACCCTATTCCCAGGCTATGAAGGTCGACAACATGCTTTTTACCAGCGGCCAGATTCCATTGGATCCGGCGACCGGCAAATTGGTTGAAGGCGATATACAAGCCCAGGCTCGTCGGGTTTTCGATAATCTGAAATCAATCATTGAAGCTGCCGGCTTTAAAATGAGCGATGTTATAAAAGCCACCGTTTTTCTAAAAGATATTAATAACTTCAAAGCTGTTAACGAAGTCTATGCCACCTATTTCAGCCAGCCATTTCCGGCTCGTTCGGCTTTCCAGGTTGCTGCATTGCCTCTCGGCGCCGAATTGGAAATTGAAGTCATCGCCGCGAAATCATGAAACTTCTGATCGGTTGTTTGAGTATCGCCATTTTAATACTATTCATACAAAGCAGGAGTGAAGTTATGGCCAATCAATTATCACCGGAAGAAAAATCATATTTACTGCAATTGGCCCGGCATACGATCGAGGCAAAACTCGAACAAAAATCCGTTCCAGCGCCCAATTCCGATTCGATGTCAGATAATCTTAAAACATTGACCGGCTGTTTTGTAACTCTGCATAAAGAAGGTCAATTGAGGGGATGTATTGGCTATCTCGAGGGGAAGGAACCTCTCTTTCAAGCAGTTATTGACAACGCGACCCATGCTGCTTTTTCTGATCACCGCTTTTCTCCCGTTAAAAAAAACGAACTTCCCCTACTTGATATTGAAATTACGATTCTTACTCCCGCTCAACCCCTGGAATATGCCGATAGTAACGATTTACTGGATAAAATTCGTCCTCATATTGATGGCTTAATCATTAAAAAAGGTTATCACCAGGCTACCTTTCTTCCCCAGGTATGGGAACAGCTTCCCAAGAAAGCCGATTTTCTGACCTATCTGTGCAATAAAGCCGGGATGGCAGGGGATGAATGGAAAAAAGGTGAAATGAACGTTTTCACTTATCAGGCATATTATTTTTCCGAATCTGATTCTCAATGATTAAAATTAATGATATCTGGAAAAACAGAATCCTTACGGTATTAAAAATTACAGTAACGATTCTGTTTTTTTTTATCATTTTTTATAAGGTCAATTTCTTTACAATCCTTGAAAAATTAAAAAATATTTCATGGTATTATTTTCTAATTGCGATTCTACTGATAATACTAATGCAAGTACAGCAGGTTTTACGCTGGCAAGTTCTTTTGAAAGTAAAAATACCGACACTGCCATCCTTTATGAAATTGTTTAAGTATCATTTATTTGGACTTTTTTTCCAACTTTTCCTTCCTTCTACTATTAGTGGAGATCTTTTAAGAGCGTGGCGACTGGCCCGCACTCTACCCAATAAAACCGATTCCTATAGCTCCGCCTTATTTTCCAGGTTAGTAGGTCTATTAATTTTTTTCATTCTGGGATTACTCCTTTTCATTGTTTTTCCTTCAACATTTATGATCCTGCCAGCCATACAGCGCATGAGTGTCATTGCAGTATATTTACTATTATTCATAGCGCTTTATTTGATTTTTTCACCCAGTGTAACCCGATATCTGGCAGGGATTTTCAACATTAAACTTTGGCAAAAGGGACTACACAAAATCGCTGATTTTCAGACATCCATCAATGAATACCGACGCTCACCCCGTGTCATCATGATCACTTTTTTCATCACTCTGGGCATTTATTTTTGCATGATTATAAACACCTGGATCGTATTTCTGGCATTCGGCCGTCATTTGCCTTTCTATGCCATCTTTGCCTATACGCCAATTATTTATATCATCCAACTGCTTCCTATTTCGTTAAATGGTTCCGGTATCCGCGAAATCAGTATGTACTTTTTTTTTAAAACCTATGGAATTACCATTGATGATATTGCCCTATACGCGATTATCGGTTACGGCAGCGTTATTGCCGTTAATATGGTGGGTGGCCTTACCATGATTTATGATTCAATTATGCATAGAAATTAATCAAAAGGAGTTCCGTTGGTATTCAAAATAAAACCTTACACAGCGCAGGGAGCATTATTTTGATGCGCTCGTATAATCAGCCACATTCCCAAGTTATTTAAATCCATCGAAAGAAGGTAACCATGAGTACAACTACCAGCCTGCTTCTTTTAGCCATTCTGGGATTAATGTACATTTATCTGAGGATTAAAATTAAACGACAACAACGATTCAACCGTGAAAACCAGGAAAAGCACCGCATAGAACAGGAAGATCGCTTACGTGAAAAAATGAAACAACACACTAATTCCTGATATGAACATCCCGTTATCTAATTTTCACATCCATACGGTTTTTTCGGATGGCCGATTTTATCCGGAGGAAATTACCCGACTCTTAAGCGAACGCTCATATAAAGCAATTGGCTTTTCTGACCACATTTTCAGTATTAAACCCTCACTGTTTTATGAATATCAAATCAGGAACTATCGGGATAAAATTGAAAAAATACGGATTGATTATCCGAAAACAATGATTTTAATTGGAGGAGAATTGGATATTCAGCAGTGGGATATTCCCTTTTCCCCGCTTCTAAGTTATTTTGATTATCTAAATATAGAGTATGTCAACGGATTTAAGGATTTTAAAAAAATCGAACAAATTCGCAAAGTCTATCAGCGACCTATTTATCTGGTCCACACGCTTTTTTCGACTGATAAAATACCCACTATTACCTTATTCCACCTGAAAGAATCAAAAATAAAACGCCTTCTCGAAGAATTGAAACTCCTTTCACTGGGAATAGAACTTACCGATGGGACGCGTAATTGTCATATTGATAAAGAGGGCATATATTCCCCCGGATTTAACTTTTACCCGACCGCTCTGCTTCAAAAAATTGAGGAAGCGCTGATTCCCATCAGCATCGGGACCGACATGCATGATGAATTGGAGGAAGCAACAAATATCTCAATGGCGCTGGGGATGATCGCCGAGTATCATTTACAAGGAAATTACTCATTGACCCTGCAACCGGAGCGATATCGATAGGATGGATATCGTCTTTGTAATCAATCCGGTATCCGGTTACCGACTGGGAAAAAAAATCATAGAATTGATTCCGGTTATCATGAGTGAAACCTGGCCACAACTCACCTATCGTCTGGTTAAAACCCGGCAGGATGGAATTGATGCTCATCAAATTCCCGAAGAAACCCGATTCATTTTAGCGATGGGCGGGGATGGCACGGCGGCAATGGTAATTCTTTATGCTATTAAGCAGAAGCTATCTGCGCGGATCGGGATTATCCCTTTTGGAGTGGGTAATGATTTAGCGCTATTTTTAGGATTTTCTCCTCCTGAAAATAATACGAATCTAAAAAAGCATTTAAAAATACAAATTGAAGCAGTTTTATCCAACCCACAGACTATATCCTATGACATTTTTATGGTCAATCAACATCCGATGATTAATTATTTTAGTATTGGATATGACGCCTATGTTCTCAATCATTTTTTAAATTGGCGGAAAAAATTAAATCGGGTATTAAAATCGAATATGATGAACCGTTTACTTTACCTGTCGCTGGGTTTGATTTTCATTCATCACCGTATATATACGCCGATTAAAATAACCCTTCATTCCGGCGATACTCCCCAAATTCTTGAATTCCCGCGGGGATTAAAAGGACTGGTAGTCAGTAACGTCAATTCCTACGCCGGTGGTTCAATTATCTCGAAAGATGCGCGGTGTGATGATTCTATTGTGGAAATTCTTGTAATCAAGCATTGTTTTCATTATTTTCTGCTTATGTTTACCCGTTTCTTTCCCGGTTTGGTAAAATGGCTCCAGCGGAATGGAAATTATTATCAGGCGCATAGAGTGGAAATCGATACAAGCGTTCCAGTATCAGCTCAAATTGATGGAGAATCGTTGAACATTGCTGATTCTTGTTTCCGATTGGAACATTTTAAACAAATCACAGTTATAAAAAATAAAACTCAGGAGGAATAAAACATGAAACTAAAAACACTGTTAGTTGTGATGCTTCTATTGTCGCCTTTTTGCTTGAATGCCGAGAACAAAAAACTGACAATGGATCAATTCATCGAACTTTATGTGCAAAACACACTGATAACAGAGAAATATCTCAATGAACCCGACACCTTAAAATTCTATCAGGACCAGTTATTTGATCAACATCAAAGCAATCGGGATGAATTCATGAATTTTCTGAAAGAATTCGATCAAAAACCGGAACAATACTCCCGAGTTTGGCAGAGGATCATACTGGCTCTCGACGATAACCGAAAATTACAAAAAGATTCCACCCTAAAAAGCGAAACGCAACCATGACCATTTACCCAAAAGAATTTATCCATGAGATACCCAAGACCGATCTCCATTTGCATTTAGACGGTTCTCTTCGACTTTCCACGCTTATCGATTTAGCGAACAGATACGGAATTGAGCTTCCGTCCTACACAGAATCCGGTTTGCGAGAATTAATCTACAAAGACAAATACCAAAATTTGGGTGAATATCTCCATGGATTTAAATATACCTGCGCGGTTTTACAGCATGCGGAAGCGTTGGAACAAGTTGCCTATGAACTGGCTTGGGACAATATTCTTGAAGGGGTTTGCTATATTGAAGTCCGCTTTGCGCCCCAACTCCATATCCATAAGGATCTCAATTTTGAGCAAATTTTACTAAGCGTCAATCAGGGTCTGAAAAGGGCCCAACAGGAGTATAACGCATCGCAGGATATTATTAATCACAGTAAACCCGCTTTCCATTACGGAATAATAGTCTGCGCCATGCGGATGTTTACCGCCGGATTTTCCGATTATTTCCGCCGGTTATTCGAAGTCCATCATTATTCATCTCCCATTGACATTCATCAATTCGCTTCGCTGGAATTAGCCAAAGCCACGATTAAATTGATTGAAACGCATCAGATTCCAATTGTAGGATTTGATTTGGCAGGTCAGGAAGATGGGTATCCGGCCATGAACCATCGCCGCGCCTATGATTATTGCCACCAGCATTTTGTTAAGAAAACCGTCCATGCCGGCGAAGCTTATGGCCCGGAATCGATTTTCCAGGCTATTACCTCTTTGCACGCTGATCGGCTGGGGCACGGCTATTATCTTTTTGATACTGAGAAGATACATAACCCCATTATTATCAATAAAGAAAGATATGTCGAAAATTTAGCCAATTATATAGCCGACCGCCGAATAACCATCGAAGTCTGCCTTACCAGCAATCTCCAGACTAATCCATCTCTGGTCGACATCCATGAGCATAGCCTGAAAAAAATGCTGAGTGAAGGGTTATCCATCAGCCTCTGCACCGACAACCGGCTGGTTTCCAACACAACGATTAGTCGGGAAGTGGAATTAGCGGTAACGAATATCCCCATCAACCCCAAAAAGCTTAAAAATATTATTATTTATGGCTTTAAACGCAATTTTTATTGGGGAACTTATATGAGCAAACGTATATATTGCCGGGAAATCATTAATTATTATGAAAAGATCGAAAAAAAATACGGTATTCACACCGCGCCAGAACCTGATTAAGTCAATCCGACAATATTTCCTTCATCATCGATATCCATTTGCTCGGCGGCTGGTTTAGCTGGCAAACCGGGCATGCGCATAATATCACCCGTGATGGGGATAATGAACCCTGCTCCGGAAGCGATCTGAATCTCGCGTACAGTCACTACAAAATCCTTAGGTCTTCCCAGCAAATCCGGATTGTCAGAGAGTGATTTCTGAGTTTTGGCGATACAGACCGGGAGTTCATCCAACCCCAGTTTATAAATGGTATTAAGATCGGTTTTAGCATGGGAAGCATAATCGATTGCGTTCGCCCCATATATAGTTTTAGCGACGGTTTCAATTTTTCGTTCCACTGTCCAATCCCATTCATAAAGGGGTTTAAAGCTACCCACACATTTTTCCGCTACTTCAATGACGGCTTCCGCTAATTCGATACCCCCCTTACCGCCATGTTGAAAAACTTCAGAAAGCGCGAACTTAACTTTCATTTCGCGGCATTTATCGCGGATAATCGCGATTTCCTCATCCGTATCAGTCGGAAATCGGTTCAGTGTTACGATTGAACAGATTTCGAAATGATTCATATTTTCGATATGTTTCTCCAGATTCGACAATCCGCTGATAACTGCCTGGGGATTCGGCTGATTCAGATCGGCAATCTTTACGCCGCCATGGACTTTCAGGGCACGGACAGTAGCTACTAATACAACAGCTTTAGGAGAAAGATCACCATATCGGCATTTGATATCGAAAAACTTCTCAGCGCCGAGATCAAAACCGAATCCAGCTTCGGTAACGACATAATCAGAGAGGCTCAGACCCATTTTGGTAGCGATGAGTGAATTGCAACCATGGGCGATATTGGCGAACGGACCTCCATGGATGATAGCAGGAGTGTTTTCAAGAGTTTGCGCTAGATTGGGCATGATGGCATCCTTGAGTAACACTGCCATCGCCCCGGGCGCATTAAGATCGCCCGCAAAAATTGGTTTTCGATCATAGGTATAACCGATAAAAATGCGATTGAGCTTATCCTTGAGATGGTTCAGGTCATTGGCCAGACATAAAGCGGCCATTACTTCCGAGGCAGCGGTGATATCAAATCCTGTCTCACGGGGAACGCCATGGCTGGCGCCTCCCAGACCGACAATAATATTGCGCAGCGATCGGTCATTCATATCCAGCACTCGCCGCCAGTGAACCGTCCGCGGATCGATACCCAAATTTTCTTTTTTACTTTGAATGTTATTATCGATCAAGGCGGCCAATAAATTATTGGCTTTCTCGATAGCCGCAAAATCGCCGGTAAAATGAAGATTAATATCTTCCATAGGAACAACTTGAGCATAACCGCCCCCTGCTGCGCCACCCTTGATACCAAAGACAGGCCCCAAAGACGGCTCACGCAACACCACTGTTGTTTTACGTCCACATCGGTTTAATGCCTGGGCCAAACCGATTGACGTGGTCGTCTTGCCCTCCCCTGCCGGAGTGGGAGTGATCGCAGAGACCAAGACCAGTCGGGAATTTTTGATTCGTTGCGGATCGATCAATTCCAGGGGGATCTTCGCCTTGTTTTTGCCATACAATATCAATTCATCCTCAGAAATACCCAGCATAGCGCCGATCTCGTTAATATGCTTGAGATTAGCTTCACGACTGATTTCAAAATCGGTCTTCATGATTCGTCTCCTTTTAAGATGATAAGTAACCTTAAATTATCAATAGTTGCGAAGCGCCTTTAACACTTAATATCCCACTTCCCTGATTTCAGCCTCGCTCATTCCCAGATAATGCCCGATTTCATGCAGAAGCACTTTGCGAATCTGAAGCGGGATTTCCGTTTCCCGGCGACAAACGGATAGAATATTACAACGAAACAGGATGATTTGGTCCGGCATCACGCCCATGTAATAATGTCGTTTGGATAATGGCACCCCTGTATAAACGCCTAATAATGAATGGCGTCCGGGCAAACCCATGCGCTGGACTAACTCCGGATTGGGATAATCCTCGACCAGAAAAATCAGGTTTTCGATTTTATTTTTAAAGCGTGCGGGCAAGACCTGCAATTCCGCTTCCATCAGTTGTTCAAAATAATGTTGATCAAAATCAGCCGGATCATATAAAGGTTCCATATTAATTAATATAACCTAAAGATTCATAAAATCAAGTATTAAATAATTTTCGTACAACATGAAATTCTACAAGATTTCATTATTAGCGAACTGAACAATCTACATGATTTCAGCATAGCGCAAATATGCCATATCTGTGGAGAATAGATTTCCGGTTAAGCTTAAACTCCATTTATTGTCTTACTCAAATTAAATCTAAATATGACTTGACATTTACAAGGGAATTGATTAAAATAGAGTCAATGAAGAAAGTGGCATTTTCTCTGAAATATATATCATCGCTCCCCATTAAATGGCAATTAATATTCAGTTCTGCATTGATTGGTCTATTAACCGGCAGTTCCGCGGTCTTGTTCTATTTTTTATTGCAGCAATTATCAGGGTTTTTATTTCAATTGCCCCGATATTATTATTTAATTTTCCCGGCAATTGGCGCGACGATCAGCGCAGTTTTAATCTACCGTTTTGCGCCGGAAGCTGAGGGGCACGGGATTGATGCCGTTGCCAAAGCTTTCCACCAAAATGAAGGATATGTTCCGATCAAAGTATCAATAGTCAAAGCCATTTCCTCGATTTTCACTTTAGGTTTTGGGGGTAGTGGTGGCGTAGAAGGACCTATTGCTCAAATTGGCTCTGGAATTGGTTCAAAAATCGCGCGTGTCTTTCGATTGGATGTCGATATGACCCGCTCTTTGATGTTAGCTAGGGCAGCCGGGGGGATCGGCGCTATTTTCAAAGCGCCTCTGGGTGGAGCTTTTGCCAGTATAGAAATCATCTATCGTGAAGATTTTGAAGCGCGGGCGCTGATACCGGCCATCATCTCTTCAATTAGTGGGTATTTTATCTATCTCTTTTGGGTTCCCGGAAAAAATGTTCTAAATTTCCCGCAATCACTCTTTAAGAGTTATCAAGAGTTTCCGGCTTATATCATATTAGCCATTATATGTGTGCTGATGGGCGCATTTTTCGTCAAATTTTTTTATCTGATTCGCAGTATGACCAGTCGGCTAAAAATCTCAATCTACCTCAAACCAGCCATAGGTGGTTTGTTAGTTGGATTGATTGGCTTTTTTTTCCCCCGCGCAATGGGAGCCAACCTAAAACCCCTGATCGAATTAACCACCACTTCCTTTCCATTTATATTCATTCTGACATTGCTATTCCTGAAACTCATAGCGACCTGTTTCACCATAGGTACCGGCGGCAGTGGCGGAGTTTTTGGTCCTTCGCTTTTCATCGGCGGAATGACGGGCGCCATGGTTCACCAATTGCTAATCATGCTTCATTTCCCTTTACCGATACCATCGCAAACCGCATTTGTTTTAGTCGGAATGGCCGGTTTTTTTTTACCGGTGTTGCCAAAGCGCCCATTGGCGCGCTAATTATGGCCTGTGAAATGACGGGTTCTTTTTCTCTGATCATTCCCCTTCTCTTTGTGAATACATTGATTATCATTCTTTCCCATTCATTTGCCATCTATCGCAACCAGGCGGTTGACCGTTTTCATTCTCCGATTTATTTAAAGGGAATCCCCCCATTTATTCTTTCCCGCATACCGGTTAACCGAATTTACAAACCTTATTCCAATTTATTAACAATTGATGAAAAGACTCCAATTTCAGAATTAAAAACGATTATGAGCAATCCCAGCTTTATCTTCCCAATTCCTGTAACAGATAAAAACAAAAAAATTGTGGGAATGTTGCCCATGGGCCGGATAATGCAATTTGTATATAAGACGGATTATCAGAATACATCGGTAATGGAAATCGCTTATCCTCCTGTTTACTGCTATGAGGATGATAATCTTTACCAGGCGGTTCTGATATTCAGTAAAAGCAATCTCAGCCGATTGCCAATTTTAAGCCGCGCCAGCGGCCAGGTGATCGGATTGCTCCAATACCAGGATATTTTTAATGTTTATGATAATGTACCGGTGGATGAATTCACCAGCCAATAATCGATAACGATACGTCTATATATCTATCTCGCTCTTAAGCAATACTATTCGGCGGTCAAGCTCCTCGCCTGTCATATTGACGAACTGAGACGATAGAAAACAGCTATCTGTACATTCTTTGACGGCTAAAAGATCCATCAGTTCAAGTCGTTTAGTATGGGCTGAAGGACGGTAATTGATCAGATTTTCTTTAAGGGTTATAGCGAGTGTCAGAGTTGGATTTTCAGCTTTACGCAATTCATAATCCCGTAAGGATCTGACCATGAGTCCTTCGATTTCATTTCCGCTGATTCCCACCAGTTGGGGAGCCGGTAGTGGAATGGCTTCCGGAGTGAGTTCAATTTTAAGTTTAGCGGCAATTGCCAGGAACATTGCGCGGATATCCTCGTCCGAGGCTGGTGGGAAAAGAGGGATATGTATATCGAGTCGTCCCTGTCGTTTCAAATCGATCTCCAGCAGATCCGGACGGCTGGTTGCAAAAATCCAGATAATTTTTCCACGGTTATCGGTGTTTGCCATTTCCTTGGCGAGCATTGCATAAATTCGGCCGGAAAGTCCGGAATCCCCTTCTCCTCCATCGCGTTTACCGGTAGCCTGATCTGCTTCATCAACAAATACGACTACCTGTCCCAGAGCATGAAGTATTTGAAACACTTTTTCCAGATTGGCTTCGGAGGCGCCGACCCATTTGTCGCGAAAATTCTTCATTTGAACAAATGGAACACCGCACTCTCCGGCAAAACATTGCACTAAATAGGTTTTACCAGTACCGATCCGCCCGGTGATCAGATAACCCATGGGCAAGGCCTGCAAAACGCCGCTTTTTAGTAAACGGGCATCAGCTCGCAGCCATTCCTTGGCTTTATCATGTCCTGCAACCTGATCCAGGGTTCTATTGGTTTCAATAAATTCAAGCTTATCAAAACTCTCCTTTTCAATCATCTCTTTTTTAATGCGGGCAATTCCTTTATAAGTGATCTCCTGCTCATTTCGCAAGGAACGATAAATCATACTTTTAATTCCAATCCGGTTCAATCCGGTCAATTTAGTGGCTAAAATGGAGGTTTCAATCGGACAGTAGCGACTAAACTGCGTTTCCTGCATGCTGAGATATCCCAGATAGTCATGGATCTCATCGACCGCTGGTAAGGGCAACTCGATTATAGCTGCATAGGAATTATTGACAATCGCCGGGTTCAAATCACCCAATGTCTCGCTTGTCAAAACCGTAGCCACCGTAGCCGCCCCGATCGCCGGATCACGGGCCCAATTTAGAACCGTAATCAAATTACTGCCCAATTCATTGGATAGATAGATCGATTCTCCCCGCGGAAAAAGATAATTGGCGTATTCCAAAACAATTGCAACCGAGAGCGGGGGTTTGTCTTTTTGTGGATTACGGCCGACATAACGTAGAAACCGATCCAGGATTTCAAGGGCATATTGGGGTTGACGCGGTAAAAGACCCGGATGGGTCAGCTTTTTATCCGGATTGCGGTTGGTTCCCGCATCGTCGGAATATTGGGTATGGGCATATCGGTCCATAATTTCAAGAAATTGGCTGAAAGGTTCGCGGCCTTGCGCAAGTGTTATGCCTTTACCCCGATCATAAAATAATACAACATCAAAGGTTTCAAATAAAACATGCGACAAAAAATCGTGAAGCGTATAATAATGTAAAGCGCTTTCCAGCTTAAACGGAATCAGATCGTGGATATTGCCGGTTATCACAAACTGGCTGATGATATCAGCGCGGAAGATTTCATTCATGGTTAGCGCCCACTCGGGCATCACAAAATGTTTAGGCATCGCTTCGACTTCTTTGTTTAGTTTTTGTGGGTTCCGGCATATTATTATCCAAAATATTCTCGGCAAAATCAACTTGTTCGAAAGACCCGAACAGATCGGCGTTTTCGGTCATCCAGCGAGTGGTTCCCTGTAATGAATCCACAACGCCATCGAGTCGGGAGCTGAAGAGACTGACATCGCTGGTGACAGCCATTTCCTCGCGCATCAGAGTAATCTGTTTTTCAATCCGATCCAGTTCCGTTTCGATTACTTTCGAGCTTTCCTGGGCTTTTTCCAGATTAACCAACCGGCGGTTCTGAATCTCCAGGGTACCGCGCAAAGAACGAGCCATGGGCGAATCCGATTCAAGCTGTTCCAACTGTTTTTCAATTTTTCGGATATCGTCCCTGATAGATGAAGGATTTGTTTCTTTTAAAATGGCCATAACGCGTTTCTGGCTTGAAAGTAAACGCAGAAACATCCCTAATAGTTGATTCAGTCCGCCTGACTTCAACTCGTCTTTACCAACCACACCATTTTGGTTAAAGTCAAAGGAATCGAGCATGGAGCGGCATACATTTTGTAATTTGACAAAACGCTCACGGGCGACAGGTTCAAGTGAAGCGGCCAACCGCTGAGTTTGATCGCCCTGCTTTTGTTTTTGTTGAAGAAGAAGTTGCCCTTCGATTACTTTCTTGACTCCGGGAAGATTGGCGATAAAAAAGAGATAAACCATCTCAAAGGCAATCCCTAAAAAATAAAATGCCGGATTTGCTAAACCCAAAACTAAAAAAAATAGAATAAACATAATGTTGAGCGGCATTTTCCCCAAAAGAGGGAGCGCAACCCGTAATCGAAGGGCGGTTTTCAGGAACTCCTTATAGGTATAAGTAGATATAGGCACAGATTATTTCCCTTTCCCTTGTTCAATTTCATGAAAGGAGTGAGAAACTTCATCGACAATTTGCAGGAATTGTGAATCTTTTTGGACATCAAAAGCGGGGATTTCGGTGGAGTATTTAGGAATCTGGTCGAAAGATTGTCCGATTTTACCGGGCGCCGGGGTAAATAACCATATTCGGTCACCCAGATAAACAGCTTCTATAATAGAATGAGTGACAATAAAAACCGTCGCTTCTTCCTGCATCCAAAGTTCGGTTATCAGCCGTTGCATTTCGATCCGAGTGGGTTCATCCAAGGCGGAAAAAGGTTCATCCATCAGAATAATACGCGGCCGTATCGCCAGCGTTCGCGCGATGGCTACCCGTTGTTGCTGGCCGCCGGACAGTTGATGGGGATATTTGTTTTCATGCCCGGACAAACCGACTCGGCGAATCCAATCCCGGGCAATCTCATCAATTTTCTGATCGCTAAATCCATTTTCCTTCCGGTTAATATCCAAACCAAACCGAACGTTCTTTAAAACCGACATCTGGGGGAACGAACTGTATTTCTGAAAAATCATCGCCCGATCTTTGCCGGGTCCCGTCACCGGAATTTCTCTCACTAAAATTTCACCGGATGTAGGTGGAAAAACTTCCTGAAATCCGGCCAATAGGTTCAACATCGTAGATTTTCCACAACCGGAAGGCCCCAATACTGCTATGAACTCCCCTACCTTAGGCAGATCGTCAACACGAAAATTTAAATTCTCCAAGGCTTTGTATTCATAGGGAGTACCCGGATTGAAAATTTTAGAAACATTTTTAAATTCAACGACTGCAGGAAAGTTCATGACTTTTGCTCCTGATAGGGAAACAGGATTTCTCCTAATTTAACGAGGATACGATCCGTTACAAAAGCGATCACTACAATGACAACTAACACTAAATAAATATGTTCACGCGGACCCCGGCGTTGGGCAATGGTGATGATGTATCCCAGTCCCCGATCCGCCGCCACCATTTCAGCGATAATAATATAGGTCCAGCCGATACCAAAACCCAATCGAATGGCATGATAAAGTTGTGGAAATGAAATTCCTAAGAGAATATGGCGGACGACTTGCCATTTGCGCGCTCCGAGAGAATAGGCAGTTTGTAGGTAAACATTATCCACTTCATCGACAGCTTTGACAAAAAGAGGTAGCAAATACACAAAAAAAGCGAGCGCCAGGAACATAATTTTCTGGAGTTCACCAATACCAAAAATACTCATGGTCAGAGGAACCAGAGCGGGAATCGGCAAATAGGCACCAAAGGTAGCCAATGAATCAAATAAGGCCCGAACACGAGTGAAACTGCCCATCAATATTCCTAAAGGAAATGCGACTGATAAACTTACTAAAAATCCGGTGATTACTCTCGTAAAACTAAGAATAACGCTACGGCTCAGTTCCGACTGAAACCATAGAGAAGGAAACGAACGAATGACTTCAATTGGCGATGGTAAAATCGTGGGTGAAACCCAGCGAACCTCGGCTTCACCCAGTGTGCTAAAAAACCAAAGCAGAAGAATCGTTAAAATGGGAACGAAGCCCAGTACAATCTGTTCCAAACGGGGAATATGATAACGGATACGTAACAAATTTCGAAACATAACCACCCTTTGTTATTTGCTTTCCGGAGCGTAAACCGAAATTTCCACGCGACGATTCATGGCATGATTATCAGGGTCCTGCGGATCAGCCGGTTCGTTCCAAGCTTTGCCCTCTACCACAAACTTATTGGGATCAAATTTAAACTACGGTGTTTGTAAATTTTATTATGGA
>CAZWDO010000015.1:0-7909 GCA_964632485.1 uncultured bacterium | reverse complement strand
AATTGGCGCGTTCTAAGGAAAGCTCCTGCACCGCCGATTCGGGGACCGCGCCCCGCATTGAACCATCAGTATGCCCAATAATGGCGATAACCGCCCGATCATACTGCCCAACCAGACGAGCCACTTTTTCCATCGTCGCATTGACATTTGGATCATAAAACGTGTTCGCTAATACATTTCCAATATCATCATGTTGGGGTTCAAAAAGATTAGAAGAATTGGGGTAAAAATTGATGCGGATAGTTTGTGTCAGAATCGGCTTTTCAGCGTTTACTCGGCTGTAGCTGGTCGGCGCGAAACTGGCAATATTCTCGTCAATCATATCCTTGAAAAGACCCTTTTTATCCAGTTTCTTGATCATCGAAAAATCCATGATTTCATCGAACCGAGTGGGTGTGGCTACTAATCCCAATTCTTTATACACAAAGGTGATGTTTTTCCAGGTCCGTTCAAAATTGACCGGGGAATTGGCATTGAGGAAGAATTCCTTATTTTCAGCAAAATTAGTGATATGCGCATCCTGAACCATGGCTTGAATATCATCCACAGTCATACCATATCCCTCAGCCATCCACTGAAAGGTTTTAGCTAAATCCTGATCATTTTTCAACATGCGCATTCCCTCGAAGATACCCGTTACCAGGCCTTCGACGATATCAGCATGATCAGTGGCAAAATCGGCCCGGACAGCCCAGACATCGGCGATCAGTTTATTGGCTTCGGCAGTGGTCGTTAAAATGCGGGTATTTTTGACTTTATCAGGAATATTATAAATATCGGGAGCCCATGAAACGCAGGCATCAATAGAGGGATCAGCCACAAAAGCCGCCGCTGCTTCGAATGCGGTCGCGGTAAATTTATGTTTAACCTGGGAAGGTTGAATTCCCGCATTGAGCAACAAATTGTTGATGAAATATTGCGAAGGACTGTTTTGAGCATAAACAATCGTCTTGCCAACCAGATCGCGGACACTTTCAACACTGCTGCGTACCACAATCCCATCTCCCCCATTGGACCAGTCAATTTGCTGGAAAACACGAGGCGCCGTTCGCGAATCCTTCATTAGCTCCTGAGCGAAGAGAACCATCATATCCATTGTTCCCCAAAGGATTTGACTTTCACCTGATGCAAAAGCATCGCGCGCGATTACCGGATCGTCAATAATCTTTAAATTGACTTTAAATCCGAATTTCTTATAAAACTCGCTCTCCGTATTCGGTCTGAATCCATGGTTGGCAGCTACAATCGGTAACCATCCAATCCAAATATTGATCGGAAAATTTACGACTTTTTCTTTTTCATCCCATTTATAACTACTAACGCCTTTAACCGGAGGTAGTTTGTCAGAAGGGATATAAGAGTATTCGCTGACCGTCGTGATTCCTTTCGGGTCCATCGCCTCGACACCCTGCTGCTTTTTGAATTCATCCATATCGATAGTCTGATCGCCTGTTCCCTCATGGCTTGGGAAGAGAGTGCTACGAAAATAGTACCCGGCGATTAACAAACACGCCAACACAAACAAAAAAATCACAAATTTTCCCAATTTAGTGGGTCCAACTTGATCGGGCATAAAGGTCCTCCTTAATATAATTATGAATAAAGGGTTGTTATTCCGTTATTTTAGGTCCCAATTCCTTGGCCGGACCTTCAGTTGTAGGGGATTCCGGCGTTATAGGAGATGAGAAACCGTGAGCAATTTCAAATTCAGCCAAAGCTTGATCAGCCAGGGCTTCCTGTTCAGCTTCTTTCATCGTGACTTCGGTCATATCAATTGAGGAGGAGGCCACGCGCGCCCGACCGGCTGCTTTATCGCGCCGTTCGTCCAGGTATTCCTCTACTCGATTGAGTGTGTCGCCGGTACCGCCGATTTCACTGATCATTCCAGAAGCCATTTCCTGTAATTCAGCCTGAGCTTCCAGAATTTTTGTTTCGGAGAGCATCATTTTCAGTTTCTCAATTTTTTGCTTGGCTTCTTGTACCGTAATATCGCGAGTTTTAATCAATTTCTTATAGGTTTCTTCCCCCTGGACCAATTGTTCACGATTTTCCTGGAGCTGGGTCTTGGCAGACTGCAACTGCAATGCAATTTCCCCGGCGATCTTACGATTACCGGCTTTTATATGCACTGACACCTTAGCTGTTAATTCACGTTCCTGTGTTTCCAGATTCTTAATTTGCCGCATCAGCCGTTCTACAAAACCGGCATGCGTCGCCAGATTATCATTGAAACGAGCAATCTGGGTACGTAAATTCTCCTTTTCCAACTCAATCAACGCTTCCGGATTCTGCTTTTCCAAACCGGAAATAAATAATCCTACGAAACCACGGAATAAATTGGCCAGACGTTTAAACATAGAAATAGCTCCTTTCATCGTTTAATCATAACTTAACCCGATTCACACATTTTGTCAAGTAAAAAAAAATTGTTTTTTAGGTTATTTTACTCAAAAATTTGATAATTCCTCAGATCATTCATTTTAAACCAATATAAACCCATTTCTCATATTATTTTTAAATATGACTTGACAATTTTAATTCAGAGGATTATAATATATATTGTAATAATTCTATTGCCAATTAAAACAAAGGAACCGTATGGCCAGATTAATCAAAATCAACCATTTTGACAAAGTCAAACTTTCCAAAATTGATTTCAAGCGTCCGAAATCATTAGGAAAGGAAGAACTTTTAAAACAAACGGCGATTGAAATCAGTCGCATTGATGATCTTCAGGTCAAACTTTACGCTGAAAACCGGCAATCTTTACTTATAATATTTCAAGCGCTGGATGCGGGCGGCAAAGATGGTACAATTCGATCGGTTTTCGGGCCCCTTAATCCTCAGGGCTGCGAAGTCACTTCATTTAAAGCCCCCAACGCCGAAGAACTGGCTCATGATTTCTTGTGGCGGATTCACAAAGAAACCCCGACTAAAGGGATGATTAAAATTTTTAACCGGTCCCATTATGAAGATGTGCTAATTGTCAAAGTTCACGACTGGATTGACGATAAGGAATGCCGTCAACGCTACCGTTATATAAATGAATTTGAACGTTTATTATTCCATTCAGGAACTCGAATACTAAAATTTTTTCTCTATATTTCCAAAGACGAACAAAAAAAAAGGCTGGAAGAGCGGCTCAAAAATCCCGCAAAAAACTGGAAATTTAATGCAGAGGATATCAAGGAACGCGAACTGTGGGATCGATATATAGAGCAGTTTGAGCAAACGCTAAGCGCAACGGGAACCCGGTATGCTCCCTGGTATGTTGTTCCCGCCAATAGCAACAAGTACCGCAATTATTTGATCGCTCGACAGATACGTAAGACACTGGAAAAAATGAAACCCCAATTTCCCGAACCTGCCGGAGATTTATCACAGTTTACGATCGATTGAAGCTGATGGAACTGAATCAACTGATCAATCCACTCATAGTTGCTTTGGCGACTCATGACCCAAAAATTAAAACCTGTGGATATAAAACAAATTTTACTACCAGTTTCAGCCTGTTATAGGTTAAGGAACCGTTTTACGCATATTTTACCTACCCATCAAAAAAGGAGGATTTAATCATGGCAAAATGTCCACCCATCAAAGGGATTTTATTTGTCTGGGTATTAATGATCATCATGTTGCCGGTTATGCTTCATGCGCAATTTGGAACAAGCACCATTGGAATCGAAGGTTCATTTTATTCCAAACTCAAAGGATTCATCGCTGAAAAATATCCGATTACCCTCGAAATGCAACATTTAAAATCGGAGGAAAGTGACAATCAGGTCATAGGCGTCTATTACTATGATAAAATCAGAACACCCATTACGTTACGGGGCCAGTTGGAAGAAAACGGAATAATACAATTGGAAGAAAGCGATCCGCAAACCTCAAGGGTTACCGGGATATTCAAAGGGAAATTCACGGGCAAGGGAGTGTTTGAAGGCGTGTGGGAAAATCCGGGCAACAAAAAAACGATGCCGGTCAAACTGCATGAAGCATTGGATGACTGCGTCCAGGCTGAGTTCCATTACCACGCGAAGAAAAACTGCGACCGGCGCATGATTAGGGGCGGGTTTGACGAGGAGGAAGAGGAGTCCTCGGAAATCGATACCAGCGCGCCCTGTTCGTTCATGGCCGTGAGCATGCCGCGCATCATTACCGCCAAACCGGTCATCGCCGATCAGATTAACCACTTTCTGTTCCGGCAATTGATCGGCGATCAGGATGAAACTACAGCGCCGAAAACCGCCGAGGAATATGTTAACCGAATCGATCAGTTGCAGGAAGAGGATTTTATCGAGGAAATGACCTATTTCGAAATCACCCTGAACGACAAAAATTTGCTGTCCATCCGCATGGTCGGCAATTCCTTTTCAGGGGGCGCCCATGGCATGAGTTGGGATAAATATTTCAACTTTGACCTCTCCAGCGGAAGACTGCTGACCCTTGATGATATATTCAGAACCGGCTCTGAAGGGGAATTGCTGCGCGTTGCCAAAACTCATTTTATCGAAGAAAACGGCGATCTCTCGGAATGGAGTTTTGGAGATAACGGGTTTTACTTGAATAAAGAGTTCTCATTGTTGATGGAAGGTATTGTTTTTACCTGGAATGCGTATGAAATTGGCGCTTATGCGCAGGGAGCCCCCACGGTGTTGATCCCCTATTCCGAGATCAGACAACTCTTAAAGACCGATTCGCCAATTCACTCAATCATCAAATAGTGAGAAGTGGAAATTTTGATCAGTCCGGCTTTATCTGCGCTTACGATGAATCGGGTTTCAACTGGATTCCTTATTAAAGGGGGGGGCAGTTTAAACTACCCCCCCCCCAAAAAATATTATTGGTTTACTCTCAGGGAAAGTTGTGTCTTACATTCCTCCTGCGAGACGGCAGGGTGAGGAGAATGCCATTGATAATTATAGTTTGAAATTATTTAAAGCATTTTTCAACATAGGCTGGATTTTTTATTTTGGTCAACATAGTCACAACGATAGTGACAATAATAGATAATGGCAGAGCAATAATAATGGGATCAACATGTTGCCAGATTGATTCCCCAGCTAAAGTGTCCATACCAAAAATTGCCTGGCAAATACCCATGGGTTTGGATTCTTTAGAATGGACAAAGATAAGCCAAAAGCTGCTTATAGCTAACCCGGAAAAAAAACCGCTGATAGCGGCTTGTTTTGTGATGCGCTTCGAATAGAGCGCCCCGAAAAACAAAGGTAAAAAAGCCGCCGCGCAAAGTCCAAAAAAAATAGAAGTGCCGATCGCAATAATCGCGGATCCTTTTTCAAAAAATTTCGGTAAAAAATAAGCAATAAAAGTACTGATAAAAATGCCGACGATCATCGCTAATTTTGTAGTGATAATAGTATTATGGGATTTAATCTTGAGTCCCTGTTCCAGAAAATCACGCCCAAAAGCGGCTCCTAAAGTATGAAATTGTGAGCTAAGGGTTGACATGGCCGCTGCCAGCAGGGTCACCATAAAAATGGCGCCGAACCATGTCGGCATGGAGGAATTGATGAACATTGGAATAATCTTGTCAACCCGTTTATCAGCGGCCAAAAATGAGATTTTACCGGTCGTCTGGAAAAACCAGACATTTGACAAAGAACCCACCATAAAAGCGACGCCGGTCATCATTAGAATAAAAATTCCACCGATTAGAACCGCGCGATGCAATTCGCGGTCACTTTTAACCGTCATGAACCTTACTGCCAATTGAGGCTGAGCTAAAACGCCGATTCCAACACCCATCACAATAGTCGAAACCAATTGCCACCAAAAGACAGATCCTATGGCCGGCATACTTGTCCATCCCTGGTGTCCCGCCTTGCCAAATACTGCCACAGCTTCACTCGTAAGGGCGGATAAGGAACGATGGGCATTAATGACACCGCCTAACATTGAATATGTAAACACTAACAGAATAGCCATCCCTATAAACATAATCGTCCCCTGGAAGGCGTCGGTGTACATAACCCCCTTCAATCCACCCATAATCACATAAATCGATACAATCGCCACAAAAAATAGCAAGGCCGCTTCATAATTAACATTTAAGGTTTCGGCAATAAACTGCGCGCCGCCAATAATCACCGATCCGGCATAGAGTGGCATGGCTAAAAAAATCATCAAACCGGAAGCTGCCTGCAAGAAAGAGGAATCGAATCGCTTACCTAAAAACTCGGAAAAAGTGTGGGCATCAAGCAAATGACCCATACGTCGGGTTTTTTTACCAAAAAAAATAAACGCTATAAAAATTCCCACCAGAATATTCAAAAAAGTCAGCCAAAGCAAACCCATTCCAAAAACAGCCGATGCGCCACCAAATCCTACAATAGCTGCCGTGCTGATAAACGTTGCCCCATAGGAGATAGCCATAATGATGGGATGTACTTTGCGACCCGCAATCAAATAATCAGAGGCGGTTTTCGTATGTTTATAACCTAAATAACCTAAATAAGCCGTAACAACCAAATAGAAAAGCACAATGAATATAATTGTTCCCATTCCTGTTATCATCATTCACCCCCTAATTCAGGATCATGTTTTTCCCATTCAATTTCCTCATCGATTTCCAGATTTTCCTCTTCCGATAATGGCACATTCCAATACTTGATCCCATAAATCACACACAGCAGGGTGGCCAACAGGCACCCCAAAAAGGCCAAAAAAACGCCAATTCCATCGATTCCAAGCATCGTTCACAACTCCTTTGGATTAAAGGTTATCCGCACGTAAAACGGTTTAAATTGAAATATAGTCAATTTTTTAGTAAAGTCAATAAAAAAAATACAAGAGACCCGGCAGAAAAAGGACTAATGATTATCGAAATACTGACAGAAAAATTCAATAAGATACTGACATATTGGTTGGTAGAAGACAATTTTAAATAAAAAAATTTCGAACGTAAAGGATAGGACGATTAGAATCCAAAAAAATTAAATACCGTTAAACGCGGCGATCGGCAGTATGTTTTTAATTAAATTTATTGGCTGGCGCGCCGATAGAATAACGATAACGGGAAGCAATTCATCAAGTCGAGACGAACCAAAAAGAGAAAGGAGGTTAACGGGGCCGTCGGGCTCTATTAAATTTATCGGGCTATAGTACCCTTGAGGGGATATTTTCATTGATGCGAATGATGGCAAAGGGTTTCATGTTAAACTTTTTCACATCTTCGGGTTGGGTTTCGGGACTGATAAGGGGGGAGCTGCAATTTTCACCAACAGCTTTTCAATATCTGAGCGGAGTTCCATACGTTGCTTTTTGGACAAATTCATCCAGTTATTGAAAAGCGATTGAAGATTTTCATTTATTTATCGGAGAAATTGGGAAGCGCGGCGCGCAAGGCGCTGAACGGCATCTTGCCGCCGTCCGCGCTGGAGGAACTCCTCGCGCGCACGCTGACGCGCCGACTCAAATCCGCCATGGCGGACTTCCAAAGCGCCGCGGTCGATGAACTCTCTTTCCGACAATTAGGCGCCACCAACGCCCAATTTAAGCGCAAAATCGTCAAACTGTTCAATGCTGTCATGCAAGGCCAGTTCCTCGCCGCTACGGAGATCGACCTCGGCGCCTTCTTTAATCGCGCCTGGGCGTACGGCAAACGCTCCGCAGTCAAATCGCTCCTTAAATCAGATTCAGACAATGTTGGAGAAAATGAAGCGGAACTTCCCCCGCTCGATTTCAGTTTCAATGATGCGGACAAAAAAGCCATCGACATGCTTCACCAGCACGCATCTGAATTTTTCCAGTCTTATTATAAAAAATGGGGCGAATTCGGCGGCGGAGCCGGGGATGCCGCCCTATCATTTCAACTGCCGCACGCGCACCGTGGCCTATTTCGAGCCGGGCGGAGCGAGCCGCTCTGGCGGTTTCCCGGGCTACGCCGGGC
>CAZWDO010000014.1:60334-114702 GCA_964632485.1 uncultured bacterium | reverse complement strand
GAGCGTTTGCACCAGGAAATTGGGCATGCCTTCATTGATGAGCATGGCGGAATGACCCAGAAAGAAATGGTTATTACTAAACGCCACTAATTGCATGGTATCCTTAAACAAACAAGGACCGGCGGCAAAACCGGCTTTGGGCAGCCCTTTGGTACGTGGATAATTATGCGTGATCGCATGATAAATCCGATAGAAATCACAATTGTTCTCCGTGGCTAATTGGTAAAACTGATTAGCGACAGCAAATTGGATATAGCGCCATGAATTAGTGAAAAGCTTCGCCATTTCCGCTTCCAACGAATTCAAAAACACAATTTCAGACGTCAGCAAGCGAAACAGATCCGCAGCTTCCTGACGAGTTTCCTCATCATTAGCGCCGACAATTTCAGGCAAGTTTTGCAGTTCCGACATGGCATAACCCTGGGAAATTCGTTCCGGGCAAAAGCTCACTCGCGTTTTTTTTCCATTTTCAATCAAAAATTCACGAATTTTATCAGTCGTTCCCGGATAAATTGTACTCCGAAGAATAATATGCTGATCATCATGCAGATAAGGCAAAATATCCGCAATCATATTCTTGAAAAGTGTAAACTGAGGATTGAGGTGCTCATCAACTGGTGTACCCAATACAATAATCAAAAACTTTGCATGCGCTATCAGTTGTTTGTCATCGGAAGCTTCCAATGATTGATGCAATACCCGGTTCAGGACTTCCTGTGCGCCATATTCAAGGTGAGGCAAAATTCCTTGATTAAGTTTTTCAATAGAAGAACGGTTGACATCCAACAGCAGCACATGTTTACCACTATCGGCAAACGCCAATCCCAAGGGCAATCCGATATGCCCTAAACCGCCAAGGATACAAATATCGTATTTTTTCAACATGCTCTATTTCCTCCATTGTTCATCACTATAATTATCATTGATTATCAATGGATAATCTTTGTAAACGTTTAAAAACGGATTGTATAGCAATCAGGCTTTTTAAGTGCTCTTTGTGATATGATTCCAGTTTTTCCACTCCCAGGCGTTCAATCCCAAAACAATACAAACTGAAAAATCTTTGCACAGATTGTTCCGGAGAATAATTACGCTTTTCATTATGTTCAAATTTATTATATAACTCAAGTTTGCGACGATAGTTTTTAATCTCTTCAACAGTCATCCCGTATATCTGCCTTACTTATTAACTCGTAATAATTATGTTGCATAAATCATTTTTGAAATACTTTGAAGCGGGGAGAATGAAAAATCAATTGGTAGTTATTTTTAACATATTCTGAGGGTTCATAATCGGTCATGCCATTGAACGAATAAATTACTAAATCCCCTTGAGGCAATGGTTTTTTTTCTTTGAGCGCGCATTGATGACTGATTAAAAAAAGAAATCCACCCAAACCATCCTTCATCACTCCGTAATAATCGGGCGCCAACACATAGGGGAAGTTAAACTCTTTTTCTGTCAGATAGCGCCAAATTTCACTAAGACTTTCAGGACGGCGGAAATTCCAGTCATTTCTTACTGAATATGTCTGGCCCGATTTCACAGTGGACAAAAAACTGAAATAACTCCTGGTTTCCTGGTTAAACTGATAAAAATAGTTACTGATATAAATCAAATAAACCATTACAAACAATACTGACACCATGACGAACCGATTATGAAATATAGATTTGATATTCGGCAAGGAAGCAATGAACAGAATAGCAAAATAGATACTGATTCGGCTTTCCACACTGTTGACCATTACCAAAGAGCCGCTGGGTAGAAAAAGGATTAATACGGCCAGGAACACCCCCAAATATATCCAATGCCAGCCAATTGATTTCCATGAATCGGACTGGAAAACAAAAAAAACAATTGAACCAAATACTCCAACATAGAGAGCGATTTGAAGCAAAGGCTTATAGAGAAAAAAGGCAGATACTAACGCGCTGATTTTCCCCCAACCCCAGGCATAGCCCAGCATTTCTCCCTTAGCATGTTGTCCAAAAAAATAGATTAAAGCTTTTGACAAAGGGATAGCCATCAACGGATAGCCAATAGTGATCAACACTAAAAAAGATACAATCCACTTCTTTTCTCGTTTTCTGAGCAAATAATCGGCAATAA
The DNA here is from genome assembly GCA_964632485.1 of uncultured bacterium. Classification (GTDB taxonomy): domain Bacteria; phylum JAGOEH01; class JAGOEH01; order JAGOEH01; family JAGOEH01; genus CAZWDO01. The sequence continues at coordinate 112,589 of CAZWDO010000014.1, read as the reverse complement.
TTAAATGAGCCGCGACAAAAATAGGTATCGGATGCGCCCACAGAATTAAAACAGAAAGCAGGAAAGTTGCCGCTATGCGTTTCCAGGTAATCAAGGATCGCAAAGAAATTCTCTGATGCAAGGGAAAAATCCACAATGCCAAGAGCAAAAAAGATAATCCAAGTCCCAACGAATAATTAAGACTACCGCGCATCAGGTACAAATGCCAGGCCACAAGATAAAATAGAAACGAATAATACTTTTTTTCAGGCGCTATTTTCAGTAATAAAACTATCAAACCAACTTGAGTTAGAACAATGATTAATGTTATTACCAGCTTCCCGGCCAGAATCCATCCGACAACTGGACCCAAAATCGCCACCATCCAGGTCGTGGCACGGTTGGTCATCCATAACGATTGCGATTCAAAGTATTCTGTGTATTGAGGATTCCCTGTAACCACTTCATGATATACCTTCGATTCCAATAGCCTCGCCGGGTAATCCTGCATGGGTGGGTGCGGAAATAAAAACAAAGGGAGGAGGATGATGCATCCAAGAACAATATATAACAACCAAAAGACTCTATTGAGTTTTTTATCCTGCATTCTTGACCTCTATATTGACATCAGGGTTTAGTGACAATGAGCTTTAAGTTTTTTTTACATGTTAACTATTTCAGGAAAATTGATTTCGTGATTGTATCCATTTTAAAAATTCGATCGTTTTTCAAGATTAAATTTCCATATAGGGAGTGAAATGGTCAATATCTGTTTTTCTATACCAGCAATTATGATTAAAAAGTATTAACCTCTTTTATAACCAACTACCACAAAATTACCAGCCGGAATCGAAATAGGTAAGTAACCGATTTTTATCTTTTTCAAAAAGGCAATATATGCTCTTTTGAATGTTAATGGGAGGGGGAATAACTTGACCCAGTAATGTAAAGGATAACGATTGAAGACGATTTTAGTTTCCAAGCTTACAAATCCACAAGATTTTAACATATATTTAGTACTTTTTTCAGAAAACAATTGTAAATGTTCAACATCAAAAATTGGAGACTTCATACCCAAAATTTTAGCTGAGAGCCCGCGATGATTATGACATATAAACATGACAGCTCCACCTTCTTTTAACAAAGTGTAAGCATCACCGCACATTTGTTTTGGGTCATACAAGTGTTCTAAAGTTTGAAAAGAAGTAACAAGACTAAACGTGCCTGGAGTAAAATCTTCGACTTTGAAAAGGTCATGCTTAATTAAGGATTGTATATTATCCTTAGCCACCAAAATTGGCGCTTGGGAAGGTTCTACTCCAGCTACAGAAGTAAAGCCTTTACTGAGCAATTCTTCTAAAAATGCTCCATTCCCTGTCCCAATATCAAGTGCACCATCAAAATCAGGAAGATGTTGCATAATCTCCGATAAAAAACTCCCATAAGTTCTACCCGCACAATTAGCTTCTTCATAACTATCAAAGGCAGCTTCATGATATGCAGTTGCTAACTCACACAATTCAGGAATGGGACTGGCATAAAGTAGATCGCAAATTGGGCAAGAAATCAATTTGTAGTGCATATACTCAGGCAGTTTACGAGAAGCAAAGGAAAAATTATCTAATTGATTAAGATCAAAATCAGCCTCAGCAAAAATTTTGGATTGATCATTTGAGCCGCAAACTGGGCAAGAGCGATTTACCATTTCCATTTCTATTTTAGTCTCATTGATTTATATACTTCCCTATATGCGTCTGCTAAATAAGACGGCAGGTTAAGAATCTGAAAATTTTTTAACTACTAAAACCCTTTACTTTTTTGCGTTGAGCGACCAGAACATAGACAGCACAACTTATTGAATTGACAAGTGGAACACTCTCAAATACAGGCTCAATTTTTTTTAATATCTGAGCCATCCAATCTGGACAAAAGCAAGGTACTAGTCCAACCCATTGATGTTTAACAAGTACTGCTCCTAAAGACTTGACCCAGCGATCAAGGTTTCGGGGAGCATAAGACTTCTCCTTATGCTCGATATGATAGGGTGAAAATCTCTCGATTAGTTTTAGCACTGGGCTATAGCCATTTGGTTCGATAATGATCAGCGTATCTGCTACTCTTAATGCTTCCTTTAATGCCTCAATAGGTCTGTCCAAATGATGTAACACACCTCGAAGTTGAACAATGTCAAAACTTTGGTTTTCATAAGGCAATTCATAAGCACTCGCCACAGTAAAATTAATTCTTCGGTTAGCGTTTTTTTCTTTAGCTACATCAATAGCTTCTTGAGCAGCGTCTATTCCTTCAATACTTATTGGTTGTGCTGCTTCAAATAGTTCAATGGTATAAGTACCATCACCACAGCCAATATCCAGAACTTTTTTACCGTTAAAATCAGCGACTTCCAGGGCAGACTTTGTTAACCGACCGTTAGCAAGGCGACTACTCAGGCGAGCGTTGGTTGTATATAGGTAGCCATTATTTTTGACAACATCTTGGTTAAATGCTTCAGCATTTCTATCCATAATTTTTTCCTTATTTTAAGTGTTTTTTTGCATTGAAAAACTATTTTTGATCAAACGTTAAGTTTGCTAAGTAGTTACTTTGACGCCATTCTAATTTCGCCATTTTTGATAATTGTACGACGAATAAAGTGAGGTCTTTGTTTAACTTCTTCAAAAATTTTGGCAATATATTCAGCAAGAACACCGATACTAAATAAAATAAGGGAGCCAAAAAATAAGATAGAAAGTAACATTGTTGTTACCCCTTTAGGTGCTAAATTTGGGAAAAGAATGCGACTGATAATTTGTAAAAATGAAAATAATAGAGTTATTAATAGTAACACTGTCCCCATAACACTGAGAATAGTCAAAGGAGTGTAACTAAAAGACAAAATACCTTTTTTAGCCCAACCAATATTCTTCACTAAATTGTTAGTAGTTACGCCAAACATTCGCTCAGGTCGTATATAATCTATGCCGATCTGTTTAAAACCAACAAAAGCTCTCACACCTCGAAGAAACAAATCTCGCTCTGAAAACTGCAAAATTGCTTGAACTACTTTTTTATCCATTAAAGAAAAATCCCCGGCATCATTGGGGATGGAAAGGTAGGAAAAATAATCAAAAATACGATAGAAAGCTTTGTAAGCAAGCTGCATTAAAAAAGGTGCTTGACGTTTCTTGCGACGACCATAAACTACATCATATCCTTCACGCCACTTTTCGACAAATGTTTCAATTAATTCGGGTGGATCCTGAAGATCTCCATCAAGCAAAACACACGCATTTTTTGATGCTATTTCCATGCCACTCTTAAAAGCAGATTGAGAGCCAAAATTACGCGCATGGGAAATACCAATTACCCGTTTATCAGTTTGTGAAATTCCTCGAATCACTTCTTCACTATTGTCAGGACTACAATCATTGACAAAAATAATTTCATATTCAATATTCAATTTAGTAAAAGTTTCCTTAAGCCGTTTATACATGATGGGAATTGATTTATTATCCTTATAACAGGCAATTATCGCTGCAACACTGTACTTTGTATCTAATCCATACTTTTTTGAACTTTGATGATATCTTGCCTTGTTTTCTAATCCCCGATACCATTCAGCCGTTTTAATCAACCCTTCTTGAAAGCTTATCTTCGCATTCCATCCCAAATGTTCATGAGCCTTTGTTGGATTTGCAAACCAATCAATGATATCCCAATTTCGGTTTTGCATTGAATTATAAACAGGTTCAGTGTTAAGGTTAAATATTTCCTTAGCAGCCTTTGCTACTTCACTAATCATGGTTTTTTTTCCACTACCAATATTAAATGATTCCCCGTAATCTTCCTCCTTTAGATTCAATGCCGTATCAAAAAAAGCCTCATTAACATCATCAACATAGACAAAATCTCTAGAAATATCAGGACTAACAAAATTAGGATATTTGCCCTCAATTCCGTAGCAAATAAGATTGGGAATCAGACGAGAAGAGTCTTCTAAAGGTCCATAAACAGAATACAATCTCAAATTCGTGCAAGGCAGTTGTATTTTTTTACCATATAAGTGCAAAAGGTTATCACAGGCAATTTTAGAGACAGCATAATTACTATTCGGGGCAGGTAGATCGGTTTCACTTGGGCCTGAACAATTATCTCCATATTCCGAAGAACTGCCAGCATGGATATAACAGCTAATTCGATGGGGGGATATACGGATTAAAATTTTCTCTGTAAGATTAAAATTTGTTTGATAAATGAGTTGACTATCGGTTTCAAAGGAATAAGCACCATAAGCGACACAATTAAAGATGGTTCGTGGATGAGTTTTTTCTAGTAAAAAGTCTATATTTGAATCAACCAGCAAATCAACATTAATAATATTCTGTTCGTTCAATCCCTCCAATCGCCAAGCAGGAAATCGAGATATCGTCCCAAAAACATCTTCTCTATAATTAAGCAATTGCCTGAACAAATTAGCCCCGATAAAGCCACTGGCCCCAAGAACCAAAAGAGGACCCTGTAACCGTCTAATTTTTTGTTCTAAGTCCATACATCACTTCTTTAACTCTCTAATAATACTATTAGCATCTAAACCACATTCTTGACGATGAAAAGTCTGAGAACCATATAAGCCAGAAACATACCCCAAAGCATGTCGGTGGGTAAACTGGGTGGGTGGATAACCTATCTCTAATAAACAATGGGAGATCATCTGCCCTACTCCCCCATGAGATATATGCTCTTCAACAACGAACAAATGTCCTGATTTCTGCAAGTCTTCGAGAAAATCTGTGGGAATCTTAGCCGTCTCTATCGGCAGTTCGGATAAAATCCATAAATTGGGACGATGGACTTCACTGAGATACCGTGCTGCTTCCAGGATTCCCCCTGCCAAAGGACCTACAATTAACATCGTCGCACCTCCCCCTTGTAATAATCGTCTCCAGGATGAATATGGTGGAATCTCTAAATCTTTAGGTTTTTCACAACGACCAAGGCGAAGATAGACAGGATTATCAAAGCTATGGAGTTGATTGATAATCTCTAAAACATCCACACCAAAGGCTGGTACAAAGACGCGCATATTCATTAGACAGAGCATCGCCCCATAATCTTCTAATGCATGGTGGGTTGCTCCCATTACTCCATAGCCATAACCGCCACCATTGCCAACAAATCGCACGGGAAGGTTGTGCAAACACACATCGTTGCGAATTTGTTCAAAGGGGCGGGCATAAACAAAGGGAGCAATGCTATAAACCCAAGGCTGAAAGCCCATTTTTGCTAGCCCAGCTGCCACAGAAACCATATTCTGCTCAGCTACCCCAGCATTAATAAAACGTTCGCCTAAACATTCTTGCAATGGCTCTAAGACTTTGTATCCCAAATCACCTGTCAAAAAAACAAACTTAGGATTAGCTGAACATTGGACAAGGTTGGCACACAAAATGTTTCTCATGCGCCCACTTCTTCTAAAGCTTGTTGATACTGATCGGCAGACAGCGGTAAATAGTGCCACTCCATTTTATTCTCCATGAAGGAAACGCCATTACCTTTTTTAGTATGGGCTATGATAACGTGAGGCCGCTTGGTAGTCAATGAAAGCGCTTTGATGATCTCATCAGGAGCATGTCCATTAATCTCTGTTACTTCACACCTAAAAGATCTAAACTTATCAGCGAATGGTTCTAAATCAGCAACATCCCGCGTTGTTCCAAAGCCTTGTAGTCTATTATAATCAATGATGAGAGTTAATTGATTAAGATTCTGATGCACAGCAAAGATTAAAGCCTCCCAATTAGAGCCTTCATTCCATTCCCCATCTGACAACAGGCAGAAGATGCGCCCAGACTCACTCTTGATTTTTTTTCCAAGTGCTAATCCATTGGAGAGAGATAAACCGTGACCTAAGCTTCCGGTAGCAAATAAAATTTCAGGCATCCAATTAACTGGAGGGTGCCCACTAAGCCTTGCGCCATCTTTGTGAAATTCTTGCAGGTCTTCATCAGTCAAACGCCCTAAAGACCACAAAGTTATATAGAGTGCTCCAGCCGCATGACCTTTAGAGAGAACAAAGGCATCACCATTTGCTAATATTTCATGGTATAAACAGACCATTAAATCCAATGAGGATAAGTTACCGCCAATATGCCCAACCCCGCTTTCAAAGTGCATTTTCAGTAATCGTATTTTAGCTTTTTTAATAATTTCTGTTATTGCTGTCATATTTAGGTAATCTAAATTTTTCAATAATTTTAATCGTAGTTGAAAGGTTTTGGGTATATTGATGATAAATCATGTATAAGAAATTCCATCAAATTCATTCAACTAACATGTTTATCATTTATAATAGCAGATTAATAACTTTCCAACGCCATACGACTCTTCGTAGTAATACAGGCACTATAATAACTAAAACAATATTTCCGGTTTCATGATACCCACCCGGACAAAGCTGAATAAAATAATCCACTAAGTTATATACTAACTTTAACCCCAAAAATAGTATCTATTAAAAATAATTATAACAGATACTATGGAAATGAAAATAATTGAATAATAAATAGCTTTTATCAAGGTTTTACCCATTTTTATTTTTAATATTTTACTTAGGCTGAATGAGATTACTAAAATAATAAGTGGACTGAAAGGAATAAAATAGCGTCCTTGGATACCTTCAATAATACCACCCCCTATCCTTGGAGAATTCCAAGATGTAAATAGTACAAATGAAACAAATAAAATCATTATAATTTCAATAAAAATAATACTAATAAAAAGTACAATATTTTTAAGGTTAAATTTCGGAATAGTCTCAGACTCTGCTATACCTGTTGTTAAAATCAAAAATAAATAGTATATAGGAAATATCCAGGGCAAAGATAATTCATACCAACCAAATTTACCAATAAACGAATTTAAAATCGATGGAAGTTTATACACAAAAACAGTAGAAAAAGCTGTTTTTAAAAATTGAATTGGTGAATGCCTTATATAATCAAGCTGTTGAATCGATTTTTCAGCAAAGGAGTTCCCAATTATATATTCAGGTGTGATAACAAAGTCTTGATTTACTGTTTGTAAAATCATTGGAAAAAATAAAGTTGCAAACAATGGAATAAAAATCAATCCTATCGCTAAAAAATACATTTTTCTTGAAAAAAACCGTGATATGGGAATAATAAAAAAAATCAAGACAAGTATTATATAAATTCTTTTGCAACCACTTAAAATAAAAGATAAAGCAAATAAATAAAGAATATCTTTAAAAGCTACCTTTTTATCTGTATCGGAATAAATATTTAAAATTGTAGCAATCCACAAGAACGATATCGAATAAGTCAAAGGATCGTAGCTGATAGAGCAAGCAATATAAATAGTCATAGGCATAAGTAGAAGTAATAACATGGAGTTTTTCATAAAAGGCATAATTTTTAAGGCAAAAAATGACACAATAAGCCAAACCATAAAACCAGTAAATCTGCCCAAATATAACATGACAATAAATGGTAAATTAAATAATTTCCCTATAACTATACCTAATGCTGAAGGCAAATACGCAATATAGGGTATCAAACCTGAATCAAGTTTAATTTTATTAATTCCTACTTCTGATATTTGATTAGTTAGTTCTAATCTATGAACTGTAAAATCGATGTCTTGGATATTTATTAAAACACTATCTTTAGTCTTCGGAATCTTAAAAAAACCAACAGTATTAAGATTAATCTTATGCTTAGTATTCCATCTCATTTCTAAATAACTATTTATTTCTTCGATTTCAGATTTCGTAATTTCAAATTCATTATAAAAAGATGCTAATTGGTAACTTTTTAAAAAATGTAAACTTTCATCTGGAGGTTGAAAAGGGGGACTAATAAAGATATAGAATGGGCCAAATATCAATGAAAGTAAAATAAAAATTATTTCAGGATTATTAAATAATTTTAACTTACTATTAATCATGATTATTAAAACTCCTCAGTTAATGTCTATTAACTGGTATATGGAATAAAAACATTTACCACTTCAATTGTAAAAGTATAAACTTAATTTAGGAATTAGAAAAAAAAATAATCGGAAGATGCACAAGAAAATTTTTGGCAAAAACGATATCCAAATTTCATCATCCAACGAACAGACTTGAGTGCAATCCTGTCGAGAAATAATCTTGGTACAAAATTTGGCTCTTTGGCAATTTAGGTGGGTAGATAGTGAGAGTTGAGATTATTGAAACAGAGTTTGACGGTCATAAGGTAAATAATTGGTAACAGGTAATGTAATTATGAATAAGGGATAAACTGCTTGTTGGAGAAAACGCCATAAAGAGCCTGAAAGGCGCTGGCATATTTTTTCATAGCCGTGGAAATATGGACACGAATTCTGTATAAATAATCGGCGAATTCCGGTGTGCGAGAGCAGCCGAAAATTTTCTATTTGATATTGGCCATGCGAATATTCCGTTCCGCCAGATTATTGTCCAAGGGAACGCGCCAATCATCCATGAAGCGCAGTATTTCCGTTCGACAGTTACAGAACCGGTCAAGCAGGTTTTTGGAATTTAATTATCCAGTTCAGCCCCGTTTCGCCGGCATGAATCACCGAGTAGGTGCGAATCGTTTCCACAATTGTCGCTTCGACGGCAACCAATTTTCGATGGCAGATACGATTAATTGAATGATCGAGACCTTGCTAATCGGCATAGCGAACAAATTCAGGAAAAAGGGTACAAGAGGTAATTGATATGGTTCATTCATCGACTTCATAAGAAAAAATTTCAATTTTATCAGGAGCATTCAGAACATGCGGGTATGTTTTGGGCGATATATAGCTGGTGGCTATCATCAAAGTCGGTTTAAACCCCGTTTTCTGGTAATAATCTTCGCCGGAAGCAATGATTCTGCCGATATCACTCTTTTTCATGCGCGAGGTTATTTCCAGTAGAATATGCTCACCATTCGAAATAATCATATCGACTTCGCGGTCGCCATAATAACCGCGAGTAACACTCACCCCTTTTTGTCTTTCAAGAAGTGCCTTGACGGTCGCTCGGAATGTTTCTTCGGTATAAATACCCCATCGTCCGCCCAGAGTCGTTATTTGATTCGATAATTCGTTAAATTTCGTATCTAATTTTATTTCGGTACGCTTTTGAGCTTCGGCCAACTCCTCGACCTTGATTTCGGTGCGCTTTTGCGCTTCAGCCAACTCCTCGACCTTCTCTGTCAGCCGGTCCAATCGCATTTCAGTGCGTTTCTGCGCTTCGGCCAACTCCTCAACTTTAATCTCCGTACGCTTTTGAGCTTCGGCCAACTCCTCAACTTTCTCCGTCAGCCGATCCAATCGGTTTTCCGTTCGTTTCTGCGCTTCGGCCAACTCCTCAACTTTCTCCGTCAGCCGATCCAATCGGTTTTCCGTGCGTTTCTGAGCTTCGGCCAACTCCTCAACCTTCTCCGTCAGCCGATCCAATCGGTTTTCCGTGCGTTTCTGAGCTTCTGCTAACTCCTCCATTTTTAAATCAGTACGGCGTTGACTCTCAGCTAAATCCCTGACAATCGCCTTTAATTCGCTAAAATCTTCGCGTGGTACAGATACTATTCTTACCCGATCGTCAACGATTTCAGTTATCTCATTCTTGACAGAAGGGGTAAAATGTGTGGGATGCTTTTTGGCAGGTTGCATGGATTCCTCCAGAGTTCAGCTTAAAATTCCAGATTTTATAAAATTATATAAAGCTGTCGCTTGGTCAATGTAAAATTTATCTATCTGATTTCAATTTTAATATATACTTTCCGCATTAAAAGTCAAGTAAAAAATTCGCTTTACCGCTAAAGTCCAAAAACAAAACACTCCCCGCTTGCGGCAGAATCGCCGTCTGGCAGGTATGGGCCTTAAAGAGCCGTGTCGGAGAAATATACGTACGCAATCGGATCGAACCGGCGCCATGAGATCGGATAAGCAGTCGCTTCAACTCTCCCTCGGCCACATTTCCTTCGATTACCACACTGTCTTTGATTACCTGACGGAAATAAAATGTATTCTCACCGTAATTGTTGGGTGGATCGATTTGGATTTTATCCCCCATGCACTTTATAAATGGAAAACTATCAATCCCGGAATAATCGCTATTAAGCCCGCTCTGCAAATATAAGAATGATAGCCGACGTTGGGAATCAACCCGATCACTCGATAAAAGCAATTGCCGGGCATACAATTGACGAGACATGCTCAAATGGGCGGCCCAAACATTGTTCTCCCTTTTAAAATTTATTTCATTGAAGGCTGACGAAGCGGCAAGTGATATTAGCCACAAAAATTGTATTTTCTTTTTTTCGGACCTGTTCTCAAACCGGCGACTGTCTTTAAAACTTTGAAGCGGGTTGCGCTCATTGGATAATATCCGGAATAAATCACTATCGTTTTCGAAGCGCCAACGTTCCGGAGTACTTTGAAAAATATGAAGACGGCCTATCAGGCTGTTCAAAGAGTGACTAAAATACCACTTCATCCTCAATCTCCCGCCGCGCCATTTTATATAAAAATGATAGGATAGGCTAAAAAACTGAAACCGACCCGCAAATTCCAGCAAAGAAGCCCGGTTACATGTATCAGGCAGAACTAAACGCGCCAGCGCTTCGCCATTTTTCAAGATAGTGAATGACTGGTCACAAAAGGCGAAGGTAAAACGATTGTCCGGCAATCCCAGTGGGAGTTCAAATTTATCCGATGGAGTATTATACACCAAATTATATTGAGCCAGAAGATTGGGTAAGGGTTCCTTTAACAAGGTCCGCAGAACAAAATCCTTTCGATGTTCCATGCATTCAAAAAATCAGGATTGAGGGAAATAGCGCTATAATGATTGAAGTAGCTTATTAAAGGCCGCTATAACGCGTGGGAGCGCCGGATGCCCCCTACTCCCACCAGTGAAATATTAATCAGAAGGAGTGGAAACAGGTAAATAGACGCTGAATGTGGCTCCCTGTTCCGGGCCGGGACTGTGGCAATCCATTTTACCGCCATGCAGCGACACTATATTTTTGCAAATCGATAAGCCCAAACCGGTTGTAACCTCACCTTCCGTTCCCTGTCGCGCCATGGGCGTAAACGGCTGGAAAAACTGAAGTTCATTCCCAGCTTCCCATCCCATGCCATTATCCCGGATTTGCATCAGATATTGATCCGGTGGAGAGCAGTCAAGTTCAATCTCGATGATCTGATTCTTATAACTGAATTTAATCGCGTTATACAGCAGATTATGGCATACCTGCCGCAGTTTATCGCCGTCAGCATCGATCAGCATTTCAGAGAATGTCGTGATCAACCGCGCTTCGAGATTTTTATGGACCAAATGGGGATAATTCTCCTGGATGACTTGCTGCCACATCGCCACAATGTTCATTTGTCTCCGATTGATACGAAGCTGTCCATTTTGGAACTTAATCACACTGAGCAGTTCATTGATAAACTGGAGTTGTCGGCGACCACTCGTAATCATGGTTGTCAACCACTGATAATAGCGTGAATTCAAGCTGGGATCCGCTACCATCAGCTCAGCTAAACCGATAATCCCGGTTAAGGGACTGCGCAGATCGTGGGCGGCTACACTTAGAAGCTGGTCTTTCATCTGATTCAGTTCAAGCAATTCCTGGTTCTGCCGGCCTAACTGCTGGGCCAATTCATGCTTTTCTTTCCAGGTTCGTTCCAATTGATCCTGAAAAATGAGATTATCCAGTCCCAATTCAAGTTTAAGCGCGAAATGCCAAAGATAATCATTTTGCATTTGCTGGGAAAAGTGTTCCTCATGCTCGCTGCCCACGCAAAGCAAGCCGACAGGTTCCATTTTATGGCGCAAGGGGATCAATACCGCTGAATGAAGGAGCCCCGCTATTTGTTCTGGGAAAATAATCTTAAACGCCTCGTGGGAATAGGGAAAAAGAGTCAATTCGTGCCAATTGACAGGCAAAACCCGGCAGATATCGATCGGCAAAAAACGGATCGATTCCTGGGTGGAAAAAAAATTAGAGAGTACCGAATTTTCAGGGATAACAACAACCGCGCTTTTTAACTGAAATTCACTGAGAAGGGTATGAATGATCTGTTGCATCATTGATACAATCGAATGAGCGGAAAAGAGTATTTGCTCCAATTTAAAAAACTGTTTCTCAAGGCGCTGATTATGTTCAACATTAGTGGAAATTTGCTGAATAATTTCCACTAATTCATCGCGATCGGCTAAATCCAGTTTGCGTTTTAAATCCCGAGGTAGCACGTTCACTCCTGCTTCAATTCAAATTCAGGGGGTAGCGCGCCCTCTTCCCGGTACTCGGCCAATTTATTGCGAAGCGTCCGGATGCTGATTCCAAGGACTTCCGCGGATTTTGTACGGTTATTGTTAAATTTTCTCAGGGTTTGAAGAATCATCTCTTTCTCAATTTCTGCCAATGGTTTAATTTGGCCTTCTTCTGATGTGACGATCGCATCGTTTTTATTCAAAAAATCCGTTGTCGCTTTATAATTATCCGTCAACACGTCATCGGGAGCGATGATTGACGAGTGAGAAATAATCGTCGCCCGTTCGATCACATTTTCCAATTCGCGCACATTGCCGGGCCAGTGATACGCCATCAGTTTATCAAGAGTTTCCGGAATAATTTCTTTATAGGGCAAACCGTTTTCCATGGCAAAGCGTTCCGCAAAATGGCGAACCAGTAACGAAATATCCCCTTTGCGCTCATTCAGGGTCGGCATCATAATCGGGAATACGTTGAGACGATAAAAAAGGTCTTCTCTGAAATTACCGGCTTCAATTTCCTTTTTCAAATCGCGGTTAGTCGTCGCGACGACACGGACATCCACTTTCAAGGTCTGGGCGCTGCCAACGCGTTCAAATTCGCGTTCCTGAAGTACGCGTAGCAATTTAGCCTGCAAATTGGGAGAAATCTCACTAATTTCATCTAAAAGGATCGTACCTCCGTCGGCCAACCCAAAGCGACCGGTTGTTTGTCGAATCGCGCCGGTAAATGAACCTTTTTCGTGGCCAAAGAGTTCGCTTTCGATTAAACCTTCAGGCAGCGCGGCGCAATTCATCTTGACAAAATTCTGATGTCGGCGCGGACTGTTGTAATGGATCGCGCGGGCCACCAACTCCTTACCGGTGCCGCTTTCCCCCTGTATCAACACCGTGGCCTTAGTAGGCGCGACCTGGCGAATCAATTCATAAATTCGACCCATTGGGGGGCTTTCGCCAATGATGGCATGCAAATCGTATTTTTCATGCAGTTGTTTTTTAAGTATTTTATTCTCGGTAATCAAATTTTGAAACTGGATCACCCGCTCCACCAGCATTTCAATCTCATCCGCTGTACAGGGTTTCATCAAATAATCAAAAGCGCCCAATTTCATCGCTTCCACGGCATTTTCCACTGTACCATAAGCCGTAAGAACAATCACGAAAATTTCAGGAGTTTTTTTCTTGATTTCACGCAACAGATCGATACCGGTAATTTCTGGCATTTTCATATCGGTAATGATCATCTGATAAGAATGCTCTTCGATCAATCGTAACGCATCACGTCCATTGCGGGCAGTATCGACCTGATACTCTTTTCGTATCAGCGTTTCATGAAGATAATCCCGCATCAATTCTTCATCATCAACGATTAAAATTCTGAATTCCTTCATGAAGTTCTCCTTATATGAATCATAATCCCGGCAGAATCAGGGTGATGGTTGTACCTTCGGCGAGGCTGGATTCCACTGTTACATTTCCTTTGTGCAATATTATAATTTTTTTTACGATGGCCAGGCCCAAACCGGTCCCATTTTCCTTAGTCGTAAAAAAAGGATTAAAAATTTTGTCCATCTGCCGAGAATCAATCCCGCATCCGGTATCGCGGATATGCACTAAAATTCGGCGTGACATACTTGCCGGTGTTTTAGTAATATATTCCCAGCGTTGCTTTTGCGCCTCCACGATAGGTTCTCGTTCCAACACTATTTCAATAGTTCCCTGAACACTATGGCAGGCAATGGCATCAACAGAATTATACAATATATTATAAATTGCCTGGAGTAACAAATCTTTATCGGCCTTTAACTCAAAATCATCTTTTCCGCCCTCCAGTTGAACGGGAATGCTCAAGCCGCGCTCATTAATTTCGGATTGAATCATCCCCTGGGCATGTTGGATTAATGGCATCAGGTTGATCATTTGAAACTGAGGCCGGAATTCACGGGTAAAAGCTAAAAGATTACTAACAATTTTATTCAAGCTTTCCACGCCCTGGCTTATTTTTTGCACCAGCCTGAATTTGGGGTCATCCTGTGGAATATCCCGGGATAACAGATTGGCGAATCCGGCAATCCCTCCCAAAGGATTGCGGATTTCATGCGCCACGGTCGCAGCCATTTCGCCCAACCCCGCCAAAGTGCTTTTCTTGATAATTTCATCTTCCAATTTCTTGAATTCAGTCAGATCGCGAAAAATTTCCACCGCGCCCAGAATCGCGCCTTTGCGATCGGTAATGTATCCAGTCGAGAAACCGATGGGAATCATACCTCCCCGTGAGGTTTGTATCTCTTTTTCTTTATTGATGATATTCTGACCGGCGAGTAATGTATAATTAAGCGTTAATTGGTAAGGAACCTCCCTGCCTAAATAATCACTGTAAAATCGGTCGATCAGTTGATCGGCCTTCCAGCCGGTGATCTCTTCCGCCGCCTGATTGAAAATCGTGATACGGCCATTCAAATCAATGGCAACTACCCCGCTGTTCATACTTTCCAAAATATTATTTAAATAATTTCTCACCCGATCGGTTTCGTTGAGACTCTGCTCCAATTCCCGGTTTTTTTCTTCAAGTTGAAAATTAATTTCCTTAACCTGTTGTTGCAAATCATCATAAGATTTTGTAAGCAGAGTCGTATTGGTATTGAATTCCTCAAAGGCTTTGGTTAAGGTTTCTATATATGTTTTTTGGGGATCAAAATTGTTATTTGTCGTCATTATTTACTTTTGATATTTTTTATAGAGTTGAGAGGCTTTTTTCTGATTAATCATTTCTGTTTGAGGAAGGGTTGGCCGTAAAGGAACGCCACGGGTTTGGAGCAAGGAGGTAATACGATCCTCCAGGGCCAGCATTTGCGTTAGTTTATCCTTCACATGGGACAGAACCCGTTTCAGGCGGGAGACGGTGGCGTCATTTTCGTCAAGAAGCTGTTTAGCCGTCATCCACCACTCTTTTTCAACGCGGATGCTTTCTTCCTGCTCGGCCAATTTAAAATCCAGAGCAAGCCGTTTTGACAGATAATCAGAAATCACTGAATTGGAAGGATTTTCCCGCCAATCGTCTTCGAACTGTCCGGCAATGGAAAAGATGGCATCATAGATTTCCAACTCATTCCGGTAGACTCCTATCAGACGATTCAACTTCTCAGTGTGATCCATCTTCCTCCCGTCGCAATTCTTCAAGCTTGGGTTCAATTTTTTCAAGCCAATCCAGATCGGAAAGCTGGTATTCTGCCTGAGGACGCCAGATTGAGTTGGGATATCGTTCGAGGACCGTCTGATAATAGGATCGGGCCTGGGTGTAGTCCCGGTTCCGTTTGGCCAGGTTCCCCAGTTGAAAATAGGGCCAGTCAAGCTTTTCCGGATATTCTCGCAGGTAAAGTTCAATCACTTTTGAATAACGGTTACTGGCAGCTTCCCAATTTTCCAGTTGAAAGGCAATATCGCCATGAATCATGAAGGCATACTCAATATGACGATTATTTAATAATAATGGATCCTTAGAAGTATCGAACAGATTGATAATGGCCTGACAATAAATTTGGGCTTTGGAATACTCTTTTTTATTCAGAAAAAGATCTAAAAGTTCACGATACAGATCCAGCGCTTCTTCCTGGTCGGGGACCAACCTCAAGGCCATCTGATAGGCTTCATCACGTAGTATGGGATTGTTTTTCCCTTCATAAAGCGCGGCCTGATAGCGATAAAGCCGATAAAGCCGTTCATCGTCCGGGTAAGTTTGAATAAATTCCTTTATTAATTTTTCGGCATCCAGCGGACGTTTCAGGTGATAAAGGCTGATCGCGCGCATATATAAAATCTGGTTTTTTAGTTCAGGCAACAAATTTTGGTCGTAAAGGGCGCGGGTATAATCCTCTGATTGGGGATAAAGATGCAGGGAAAAATAGAGTTTTGCCAGTAGGAAGCGCGCATCGCTGGAGAAAACCGATTGAGGGTAAAGTTTAAGAAGGGCGGCGAGGGTGCGAATCGCTTTGTCGTAGTTTTGATTTTCAATATGCGAATTGGCATAGGTCATCCATTTCTGGGCAGTTTCCTCATTGAAACTGAGTTTTACTCCATAATCCAAAAAAAAAGTATCGATCTGAGCCTGCTGCATGGCGATCTGGGCGCTGTCCAGAGAGGTATCAACAATGGCCTGGGTGTCTGTTTTAATCAGTCGGTCCACAATATCCTGCAAGTACTGCCGGTGGGTTTTCAACTCAGTAAACGAAACACTGTCGCGAGAATTTTTAAAATATAAGTCCAGATACTCAATCGCTTTTTTATAATCGCGTTTTTCTTCTTCAATACGGGAAAGATATTGATAAGCGTCACTAAATTCCTTTTCTTTATGCAAGGCTAAGCTAAAATTATAAATAGCCTGGGGATATTGTTTTTGTTTAAAACGAATCAAACCAGCATAGTAATAAGCGGCCGTCAAGTTTCCTTCCATCGCTGCCACACGAAATTTTGCCAGCGCTTCATCATATTTTTGCTGATTATATAAGCGGATACCCTCCTCAAGCAGTTTGTCATAGTTACTCCCGGATTTAGACGGAGCGGTTTGCGGATAGATATCAATGACCAAACGATAGGGGCGCAAAAGAGTGGAATACTTATAGGTAAAATTGGGAGAATCAATGCGGATAATAATCTGGGTATGCCGTTTACTTATTTCACGGGCCACAACTTCTTTAATAAAGGGCGTTTTATCTTTGGAAATCAGGCTGGGCTGGCCGATAACGGTATTATAGACCATAACAACCAGACGCTGTCGGTCTTTATCCTCTTCAATTTCATAAAAAAAAGCATCTTTAATATTAAGTACGACTCTTGAGAATGTATTATGGTACCCAATATTGATTGAACTGATGACATTTGATGCAGGATTGTAACGGGTCGTATCGGATTTAGGGTCTTGAGCGGAAATCGTTGCATAAGCGAAAAGGGTCAAAAAAAAAAGAAGCGTCGGTTTAATTTTTGCCTTCACCATAAACCAACTCGACTATCTTAGGGGCGATATCATCCAAAGGTAAAACCCATTGAGGTAGATTTTCCCGCACAATTGAACCGGGCATACCGAAAACGACACAAGTATCTTCATTCTGAGCAATCAGCGTGCCTTGTTGTTTACGGATTCGACGGCAAGCCGTCAACCCATCGTGGCCCATACCGGTCATAATCACTCCGAGAAGATCTTTATTAAAATAGTCGGCGCAACTGTCCATCATCACATCAACGGAGGGGCGGTTGATCAACGCGGCGGGTTCCTGGCTCAGTCGTACGGTAAAGAGATCGCTCAACCGACGGAGACTCATGTGCTGATTTCCAGGAGCGATATAGGCTTTGCCGGGCTGAATGGTTTCCCCTTCTTCCGCTTCCTTAACACGAATTTGCGATAATGAATCCAATCGTTCAGCTAACGAACGGGTAAAAACCGGGGGCATGTGTTGAACAATAAGAACCGGGATGGGGAAATCAGCCGGCAAACGGGTAATCACGCGTTCCAATGCTGGGGGACCTCCGGTAGAGGTACCAATTGCGAGAATTCGATAGGTCAAGCGCTCCTGGTGTTCTACCTGGGAACGTACGCGCGTATGCACGACCTGAATAACATTTATATCGGAATCAGAACGGGAACGCAATCGCCGTTTCGCGGTTACGGCCGAGCGGATTTTAGCGATGATTTCTATCCGCTTGTTCATAATAGAGAGTGAGGAATTCGTGATATCCTTGGGTAGATAATCGATCGCTCCGAATTTTAAAGCTTCAAGAGTGGTTTTAGCGCCATTTTCCGTCAATGAACTCACCATAATAACCGGCGTCGGGGAATCCCTCATAATCTCTTTCAGCGCGCTGATTCCATCCATCACGGGCATTTCAACATCCATGGTAACAACATCCGGTTTCAGAGATTTTACTTTCTCAACAGCCTCGCGACCATTAGTCGCTTCACCCACCACATGAATATCGGCTTCGGTCTGCAGCATTTTTACAATAGCCTTACGAATAAAAGGAGAATCATCCACAACCAGCACCTGGATCGCCATTACGTAAATTTAACCCGCTTTCCTTTAATAAACATGGACACACTGCCTTTTTCCGCTAAAAAAACCGCGCAATGAAACGTTTCCTTAAGTTCTAAGGTATCCTCGCCCATTACGACCCGGGTTTTAGCATGAACCGTATCGATCACTTCGAGGGCAGAATACCTGTATTTTTCTTTATCTTTCATCAATTGATTTAATTCGGCCTTCATCCGTTCAATTTGCGCCGGCAGGTTTACCTGCGCCTTTTTAAGATGCTCGAGTAACAATTCCTTATCAGACGGCAAGGTCTTTTTATCTAACTTTATCCGAAACAAGTTATAGACATTTTGCTTTATTTTCTTCAGATTTTCTTCATTCTTTTCAATCAACCCTTCAAGCTCTCGAATCCGCAACATCATTTCTTTGTTAACCCCGGCGGACAAAACGGTGATAACGCCACTTTCCACTCCGGCGATCCGTGTTTCGATTTTATTGACGGCGTAAGTATTTCCACCGATGATGGCGCCTTTTTTCCCCAAAATTTTGAGGTCGTGCCCGGCTTGCAACTCTGCATTCAAGGCTTCCTCACCAATAATTATGTCTCCTAACGCCTCGATACGCTGGTTATTGACATGATGAATTGTAACATCTTCATCGCTTTTAATAAGCCCATGGCCTTTACCGATAAAACCGCCTTTGACAATGACTGATTTGGTCGATATGATTTCAGAATCTTCAACTGATCCTTCAATTTCGATATTCCCATCGGCCTTGACTTTAAAATTTGTCTTCACATCACCATGAATGATGACGGTGCCATCAAAATCGATATTCCCCGTCGAATAATCGACATCGCCATCGACGATCAGTATATCGCGAATTTCCAGCAGTCCATCTTCATTGAGCAATATGTGCCCTGATTTTTCAGCAATCACCGAATTAGGATCATCAAGGCTAAAAGCCACATTCGTCCCTAATGGCGGGATCAGGGATTTGCCATGATAGGCTCTAATTGTTTTTCCATAAACGTCCACTCCGTCAACCCCGGTAGTGGGCGGGATTTTTCTGGCAACTACCACACCTTTTTTAACGGTGGGTATTGATCGGATATTTTTAAAATCAACAGTTCCGTCATCATTAATTTCCGGGTTAATATGAGATACAAGATCAGCCAGGACTTCGATACGTGAATCCAAACCATTTTGAACAAGGATTCCTCTGGCAATCAGGATGGGTTGATTAAATTTTTTCTGTGAAAAAATCTCATCGATGGTTTTTTTATCAAACTCAAGAATTTCATTGCTTTTTAAAAATGCAAGCGCATCCTGAACAGTAATCAGACGACCGATATCATAAACCGTTAATGTGGCTTCACTCTTATCTTCATTGAGGTGTAAACAGAATTTATTATTTTTAATCTCAAAACCCTGTTGGTTGTCGAGGCAAACATTCTGATTATCATTCATGGATTATCCGTTATCAGGCCATAATTTTATCGATTTTTTCTTTTAACGTTTGCGGTGTAAAAGGTTTCACAATATAATTATTAACACCGGCTTTCATCGCTTCAATGATATCGTCTTTAACACTGCGGGTCGTAACCATTAAAATGGGAATATCTTTAAGGGCGGGGTCCGAACGGACGGTTTTTACAAAGCTGAGTCCGTCCATTTCAGGCATATTCCAGTCAGTTATTATAAAATTAACGCTTTCACTGGCCAATTTAGCCAACGCATCTTTACCATCGGTTGCCTCAACAACATCTTCGAATCCGGCCCGTTTTAATGTATTAACGATAATTCTGCGCATGGTAGCTGAATCATCGACCGCCAAAATTCTGAGTTGAGCCATAGAGAATCCTCCTTATTTAATGATCGTTGCTAACAAATTTTCTATTTCTTGAACAATGACATCGATTTTAAAAGGCTTGATCAGATATGAATTAGCGCCTGAATTTATCGCGCGGATTCGTTCCTCCTGTTGACTTTCCGTTGTTAGGACAATAATGGGAATATGCTTGTACACACTATCCTGGCGCAAATTAGTGATCAATTCAAATCCGTCCATATTCGGCATATTCAGATCGGTTATGATCAGTTCGACTTCGTTTTGCGCCAGTTTTTCCAAAGCTTCCTGCCCGTCACTGGCTAAAAAAAGCTGAAATCCTCTCATTCTCAAACCAAACGAGATGAATTTTCGAATCGTCTCCGAATCATCAACAAATAAAATTCGTTTACTCATAATTCCTACCACTTATGTTTTTTGATAAAAAATCGCTTTTTCATGGTGAACGATTTTATATGCAGTACTAATGCCATGCAACGTTTCAGAATGGCCGATAATCAGAAATCCTTCCTGCGCCAGCTTGTCATGAAACATTTTGACCGTTTTAATTCGAGCATCCTGGCCGAAATAAATCATCACATTGCGGCAGAAAATCATATCTCGGTCGCGAGCCAGCAGTAATGTAATGGGTTTGCTCAGATTGCCGAATTGAAACTTAATCAGTCGCTTAACCTCGCTCTTTATTTGAAACTGATTATTGGGTAATGCATTAAAATAACGTTGGATAATTTCTTCGGACGCATTCCTCAGCGATAGTCGATTATAGATACCTTCGCGAGCAGTGCTTAATACTCGATCACTAATATCATTGGCGAATATTTCGATATCGTAACTCTGATGCAGTCGCATTTCCATCATCAAAATAGCAAGGGTATAGGGCTCTTCGCCCGTGCTGCACCCTGCGCTCCAGATATTAATCCGATGGGATCCTGTATTTTTTTTTTTTGCTACAAGGGTTGGCAGAATATAACTGGTAAATGCCTCCAATTGAAAATCAGTACGAAAAAAACTGGTTTCATTGGTCGTTATGACATTGAGTAAATGGGTAAACTCATTGCCTGAATTATCATATTTAAGATAATAATAGTAATCTTTATATGTTGCGCAACCGGTTTCAATTAACCGTTTGTTCAATCGGTTATTTAACAAGTACATTTTCGTATCACTAAATTGTATGCCGGTCTGTTCATAAATATAATCTCTTAAAAGATTGAATTCTTCACTCGTGAGTTGAACTTCACGCCGAAAAGCAAGTTGTTGCATGGCTCCCCTGTCAAACACTCTGATAATCGCGGGATAATACTTTCTCAAGATCCATTAGAACCAGAAGCCGATCCGCCAATTTTCCCACGCCGGAAATAAATTGGGAATCCACTTCCCCCATCACGGAGGGAGGCGGTTCAATGGTACTTTTTTCAATTTCAATCACTTCCGAAACGGAATCAACAATAAATCCCAGCGTTTTTTTTGCCAAATCAATAACGACAATTTTGGTATCTTTATCAAACTCGCGCGGGGGCAGGGTTAAACGCTTACGAATATTGATAACCGGAATCACCCGGCCGCGCAAATTGATGACGCCTTCCACATAACCCGGCGATCGCGGTACGCGGGTTATATCCATCAATTTAATGATTTCCTGCACTAAAAGAATGTCGATCGCGAATTCTTCTTCACCAATCTTAAAAGAAACAAGTTTCAGTGTTTCAACTTTAGTATGTTCTTCCTTGATCAGTTGGTGTTTTAAGATCTCTAATTCTTCCATTAGAGGCCTCCAATCTCATTTTTTAACAATATAACATGACAAAAAAAAATTGTCAAGTTATTTTTCGTTTTAATTAAAAATTGGATGAATCTTGCGATATAATTGACGGGATTCAACGAATTCAAATGAATGTTCCTGAATAATGTTAGCTTTTCGACATCGAATCTGATGGGCGAATTCACGAGTACTCTTCACCTGGTTTTGAAAACAGAGTTGGCATTCATGTCCTGTCACCACTCCGCGCCGCTGGCAAATAGAAATATTGATATCATCCATTTTAAACGCTAAATAATATTCTCCCTGACTGTTAAGCCCTGTCAGCGAAAACGATCCCGACTGGTTGTCCGTCAGAATACTGGTAACCATACTGATAGTTCGGTCTTTGGGAGAGTATTCGATTAAATATACAGGCAATATAGCTATATGGCCTTCCCTCGGCGTATTTTTTTGCCAGAAGCAGCGTCCGGAAAACTGGACGGACTCATGGGTGTACTGTTCATTATAACCCAATACATCAATCGGATAGGTATGGCGTCCGATCCGATAGCGATCCTGAATTTTACAAAAATAATAATTGCAATCCCAACGGGTCAGCCGAGTTTCCACACATTCTCTGTGAATGGTCGCGTTGTATTTCTCTTTTTCCCGTCGAATACACCGGTTACACAAGCGAATAATGCGGTTAGCTTGACTCATTATCGCTCCAGGTCGACAAAAAAGTCGCCGCTAGGGATTGATACTGATCCGAATTTTCATAGGTTTTATTCTGAATACGTTCTTTAATTTCGTTCAGATATTCTCCGCGGGATGGGGTCTCAAGTTGATTTTGGGCCAAATTTAAAAAACTTGCATTATCCTGTTTACTTTGCCAGGCATTAACGGCTTTGGCTGAAATTTCGACCCGATCACCGGGAACGGCCGAACGCGATATTCTGGCCTGAGTGGCTTTTTCCTTTTTTTCGGGCGGCTCATTTGTTTTATAAATTGAAATTTTCTGTCCATTGCCGGGTTGTATTTCCATCACTGCACCTTTGTTTCGTCTTTACCAAATAGAATAATAAAAAAAGATGAAGCTGTCAAGATAAATTTTTACAGTGTTTAATTTTTTTTAATTAAAACTAAAGAAATATCATCTTCCTGAGGCATATCAGTCCGAAATTCCAACCAGAAATCAATTAATTTTTGCTTTAATTCAATCATAGAGAGTTTTCCATGTTTTCTGATAAAAGAGAGAAGACGCGGCAAACCGAGAATTTCCTGCTTTTTATTATGCACTTCAAACAGGCCATCCGTAAGAAGCATGAGAAAATCACCGGAAGCCATCTTAATGGGCTCTGAAAGGCCATACTGTATATTATTCATAATACCCATCGCCAGGCCGGAACTGGGAAAAATCTTAATAGTATCCGTTTTCGCCTGGTAAAACACGGGGCCTTCATGACCCGCGCTGATATAGCGAAAACTGTTGTTGGGAATATCCAGTAAAAGAATCAGCATGGTCATAAAATTGGAATACTCGAGATTGCTTTCTAACAAATTATTCAATTTATAAAATACTTGTTTAATATCGTGTTCATTCTCGACAAATGCATGCAAAGCTGCGCGAGCGGAAGCCATAACCAAAGCAGCGCCAATGCCATGACCGGCAACATCGCCGATTACAAAAGCCAGACTATGATCGTAATATTTGATATAATCGTAATAATCTCCCCCGGTTTCATCACATGTTTTAGCCCAGCTTTCAATTTCAAAGCCGTCAATAAACGGCGATTCCTTGGGGAAAAAATGTTGTTGAATTTCACGGGCAATAAGGATCGATTGCTCCAGACGCACTTTTTCCGAATAATGCTGCATCATAATTGAATTGTTGATCGCAATGGCCGCTTGATTCGAAATAATTTGCGCCAAAGTGAAATCCAATTCGGTAAAAAGATTGCCTTCACTTTTATCATTTAAATTTAAAACACCCAATAAGGTTTGTTTGTAGATAATTGGCACGCTGATAGCTGACATCTGTTTGTAGCGAAGGGGATCATGAGTGATGCCAAAACGCGCGAAATCATCGGCGTGCGTTAAAAATAACGGCGTCTGGGTAGCAGCCACATAGCCGGCAATACCCTGCCAGAATTTTACCCGGATGGCGCCTATCGCCCCCTGCTCGAAACCTTGCCCCGCCTTGATATATAGAAACTCGCGGTTCTCGTCGGGAAACATAATCGAAGTGCGGTTCGCATGGAGTACGGATTGAATATTATCCAATACACTATTCAACACTAAATTGATATCGGGATTTTGTGAAATTTGAAAAGAGATGTCAGCAATTAGATTTAGTACTTCAAGTTGTTCCATAAACCTGCAATAAAGGCCGCCGTAAAACAGCGGCCCTTCTAATTTTTTTATTCAACAGGATATACGCAGACGCGCTTTTTGCAATCGCCAAATCGTTCAAATCGGACAATACCATCAGCCAGGGCAAACAACGTATCATCTTTCCCTTTGCCAACATTCGACCCGGGATGGATAGCAGTCCCACGCTGTCTGATAATAATTCCCCCAGTCCGAATGATCTGCCCGTCATGGACCTTGATCCCTAACCTCTGGCTATTACTATCCCGACCATTGCGGGAGCTTCCGACACCTTTTTTATGAGCCATAATTCAATCTCCTAAGTTAGAACAAACCTTCCGGTACATTGATTTTGTTAATCTTCAGCATCGTATATTTTTGGCGATGTCCCTGTTTTTTGGAATAGCCTTTACGACGTTTTTTCTTAAACACAACAATTTTTTCACCTTTACTATAGTTCACGACTTCAGCTTCGACAGCAGCGCCCTCAATGACAGGTTTGCCAAAAATCGAATGTTCTCCAGTCGAAAGCATAATGACGGTTGGAATCGTAAGTTGAGTTCCAGCCGCTAATTCTTCCAGATTATCGTCGATTATATAGTCGGCGCGAATTTTCATTCCTTCATGAACTTTGTATTGCACACCTTGAGCGGATACGATGGCATACATAGGGATATTCCTCCTCTTTTATAAAAATGGTTCAGAGGTGTTAATATAGCAATTTTTTTTTAAATGTCAAGCCATATTTTAAAAAAACTCCGAGTTTTCGGTTTACACAAATTCAATAGTCACAATTTTCCCGGAAGCTCGCAGTTTTTCCGACAAAAGATAGACAATTTCCTTTCGTTTCATCAGCCCTACCTGTTGAAACGACAGATGCTCATTGGCCGGATTAGCGGCCATTCCAACGGTGAAAAGGACCCGATCCGCCTGCTTCAATAAGTGTAACAGCAATAAAGAACTATTTTCTTCTATTGATTCGGGGGTTTGCCCCTCCAGCTCCTCCTCCCACATATTATAGACCTGGTTTAAAGTGATTGCCCCTTCGGTCACAACATCGAAGCCCTCTAAATAATAGCGGGGAGGGGCCCATGCCGGAATTTTCCCTTGCTGCACCCTAAGATTTTTTCCGACACATCGGGCGGCAATCTTGGCTGTTGTCGCTCCGCAAATCACGCGCTCTCCTTCAAACTCCAGCAGGTTTTGAATAACAGATATATCCTGATGCCGATCAAGCGGCGGACCCGTTACTATTTTTACAGCAACTTCATGGCGAGCCAACGCCATACTTACCGTGCAATCATCTCCACTATGCTCACCCCAATTCCGTCGGGCCTGCAGATGAACTAATCCAGGGAGTTGCCGCCAGCCGACCCCCTGACTAAGATGATCATTGAGAAACTTGACGACTCCATCAATCCCCCATCCGTCACCCCTGCCCAAGCCAATACCGGATTGTGTAATCCCGTCGCTTACTACCAGAATACCCTCGCCGGGTTCCAATTGGGCGTAACCTTCAGCGAAAACAGCATTATTTGATATAATCGAACGCAACACAACCGGGGAAGCCAGCCGGTAGCCAATCCAGACAGGGGGTGGCATTTCATAACTCAACACCGTGGCCACCCCATCGTTTAAAATATTTACCGCTGTCAGGGCTGTATAAGGAGAATCCCCACCCCGAACAGCATGGAGAGTCTCGATAATTCGCGAAAATGCTTGTCGGAAAGAGAATCCCAATTGCAGCAGACGCGACATACGCGCAACATACATAGTCGCTGAAAGATGCGCCCGGCAACCGCTTCCCAAACCATCGGCCACAATCAATGTTGTGGCATAGGGAGTTCTAACAGCGCTGACTAAATCCCCGCACAACGATCCGTTTTTTTTGGCGCTCTGCATCGAGCCTACTTCAATGTATAAGTTTCCCATATCTGTCCTTTTACTGAAGCATCCGGTTCAGTCTCAGCCAGTCGCAACAAATGCGCTACCAGTTCTTCACCTTCCGCGGTGCTTTCGCCCAAAAATTTGGTGAGTTGCTGGGCCATGGAAACCTGATGGGCTAACAAAGCCCTGGCTTTATCGACTGTTTGCTCCCGTAATTGCGCCAAATTCTGCTGATTGCTAATTACATGGGTGACATTGACAAAAATCCCTACGAACTGTCTTTCCTGCTGTAATTGATACATAATTTGATGACAAATAATATGATACTGATCGTACTTTACGGTAGCTTCTATCAACTCCTGGGCGCCACTGGACAACTGTTCAAACGGATCCGGATCAATCAAATAGGCGATGGGTTTTCCCAAAACGGCTTCGGAACACATAAAATTACGGCGGAATGCGGGATTCATACTTAGTATTCGTAACTGGTCATCCAAAATGACAATTCCATTAGGGCTTGACTCGATAATTTTATCGGTCCGCCTTTCAGCCAAGCGCCGCATATAGGGAATACACATTTCGGGAACCGCCATGCCTTGCAGCACAGCGACTGCGCGATCGCGGCAGGTCGGGTATCCACACGCTCCACAGTTGAGCTGGTCGGCTTCATTAACTTGTCCGATTTCTCCCAGAACCTGCCGAATTCTGTCCTCACTAAATGTTTGCGCCACTCGTCCCGCTTCTAACTGGAACCGGGTATTCATCTCAATCCAAGTATCTGCGGTTCGGTTGCTTCCCGGATGAGTGTCCGCGTAGTTCATCAACGCCTGGCGACGATAAAACAAATTACGAGGGCGGTGGATAGCCGGTCCATTGATGCAACCATGGCGGCAAAAAAGGGGTTCAATAAACAGAGAGTTTTTATTTCCCGAAAGATGTTCCGCCAACTCAGTCAACTCATCAATGCCACTCAATGCCATAACATGCGGAGATAACGAGTCCGTATCAACCCTGGCAGTTTTTGCCAAGCCTCCTAACAGGGGGAAATAACGTGAATTGCCTATGGCTCCTTCATCGAAACCACTCTCCTCAAGTTCGGAAAGGGACAAATTCTCATTATCCATCCATTCCTGCAATTCACTAAATGTCAATACAGCGTCAACCCATTGCGCAGCGATTGGTTCCTCAGCTTCGGCTTTTTTTGCAACACACGGTCCAATAAAAACGACTTTGACGCTTTCTCCCAAAAATTGCTTTAAATGCCGGGCATGAGCGACCATAGGAGAAACGACCGGAATCAATAAATCCAGGTATTGGGGTTGGTAGTCCCGGATAAAGTTTACAACAGCCGGACAGGCCGTTGTAATCCACGATTGATTCGCATGACTCGCGGCATGGCGATGGCTGGCCTCTGCTACAAAGAATGCTCCCTGAGCGGTTTCCGCCACATAGTCGAATCCCAGCTTTCGCAATGCCGAAGGCAAACGTTTCTGCTCCCATTCCTCAAAAACAGCGGCAAAGGAAGGGGCAATACTGACCGCAAGAGATGAATTACGATCGCGCAAGCGGATAACCCGTTCAATGTCATTGCGAAAGCTTTTTGCCTTCTGGGGGCATTCACGGATACATGTGCCGCAAGCGATGCAACGCTCTTCAACCACATAAGCCTGCCCATCACACATTCGAATCGCTTTAACCGGACAAACACGCACGCAACGATAACAATCCCGGCACCGGGCCTTATTGGTATATACAATCTGACCAGGCCGCTGTTCACGTTCCACAAGCGCTCCCTTCAGCGATGGGCGCGCCGATTTTTTTCAGCTCTGTTTCCAGGGCATCCAGCGCTTTTTCAAATGTGCATTTTTCGATAATCTGATCGCCAATTCTGACAGTGGGCCCGCGATCGCATCGTTCAAAACAGAATGTAGCTTTAACTTCTACCCAATCTTCCAGATCACGTTCTTCAATCACTTGTATCAAATTATGCAGCAAATCCTGAGACCCCTTGAGGTAACAACTGGTACCAACGCAAACACTCAAACCAATCCGCAGTTCCTCATCACCGGAAATTAAGGGCAAACCCTCATCGGACATTCGTTTCCGAGTGTAAAACTGAGTATGTAGCAATTCATGCGCTCCATGTCCGTTTATTTCGCCGATGATGTCGCGGTAGCTCTCAGCTACATAGGGATTATCCTGGGAGCGATGAACCTGAAGTGTTTTATCGGCGATATAAATTCCTTCCGCGCGCAACGCGCGGGTTTCCTGATCTTCGGCAATCGGTTGCCCGGCTCCTCCTACGCATCCGCCAGGACAGGCCATGACCTCTACCAGATCGTATTGAACAGTTCCGGCTTTTAGTTTTTCCAGAATTTTCCGAGCATTAGCCAACCCGTACACTATAGCCAGTTTCAAAGGCGTTCCATCCAAATCAATAGCATATTCTCGAATGCCTTCATCATTCCGGAGTTGAGGAAACTCAATATTTTCGCCGTGGCGGCCGTTTAGCTGTCCTACGGCATAACGCAATACAGCTTCACTGACCCCGCCTGAAGCGCCGAAAATCACTCCGGCGCCAGTTTTAAACCCATAAGGTAAATCTAACGATTCCGGTACCAGTTTATGAAATTTTATTCCGGCTTCTTCGATCATCCGGCCCAATTCCCGCGTTGTCAGCACAAAATCGACATCCGCCAACTCACCGTTCATAAATTCCCTCCGGCGAGCCTCAAACTTCTTTGCGCTGCAAGGCATAATCGAAACAACCACCAGATTTTCACGCGCGCAGTTCAACTGGGCCGGCAAACTCTTTTTGGTCAATGAACCAAACATTTGCTGCGGCGACTTACATGAGGAAAGATGACTTAAATATTGCGGATAGTATTGTTCCGCAAATTTAACCCAGGCGGGACAGCAGGATGTGAATTGGGGCAAATGGTCGCCATTTTTTTTCCGCGTAAGAAATTCATTGGCTTCTTCAATAACCGTCAAATCGGCGGCAAACGACGTATCATAGACTTTGTCGAATCCAATTTGCCTTAAGGCGGCAACAATACGGCCAATTGTCACTTCCCCGGGAGGATAACCGAACATTTCCCCTAAAGCGACCCTGACTGCCGGCGCGATTTGTACGACAACTTTTTTGACGGGATCATGAATCATTTTCCAAACATCATCGATTTCGGAGCGAACCGTCAAGGCGCCAGTGGGACAAACCGCCGAGCACTGGCCGCAATAAACGCATTCCACTTGCGATAGATCCTTGTTGAAAGCTGGTACGACACGTACATTGGCTCCCCGACCCGAAAAATCGATGGCGCCAATTCCCTGTATCTCTGAGCACATTCGGACGCAATCGCCACACAGGATGCATTTGTTGGGGTCCCGAACCAGCGAAAGTGTCGAAATATCTTTTTCTTGCTGTTTTAGGGTGGATTGGAATCTAACCTCATGAATCCCCAAACGACGGGCAATATCCTGCAAACGACAATCGGAACTGCGTTGGCAAGTCGGGCACGTTTGCTCATGATTCGCCAACAATAATTCTACTGCCACGCGGCGAATGGAACGGATTTCGTCCGTATGGGTTAAAATTCGCATCCCCGCTTCAGGCGGCGTTGAACAGGCGGCCTGGATACCCCGTCCGTCAATATCCACTAAACAAAGGCGACACGCTCCGTAGATACTCAATTCCGAATGATAGCAAAATGTCGGCAGATCAATATGCGCCTTACGGATCAGCTCAAGAAGGTTGCGCTCTCCATTTATTATGACTTCTTTACCGTCGATATGAACTGTCTGATTCATGTTTAGGCTCCTATTCCAATAATGGCGTTAAATTTGCAAACCCGGGCGCATTCACCGCATTTAATGCACAAATCAGAATCGATAGAGTGTGGTTGTTTTTTCTCTCCATTTATGGCTCCCACCGGGCATTTTCGGCTGCATAGCGTACACCCGCGACACTTGTCCGGATCGATGCGAACAACGGTCAACGCTTTACATCGGCCAGTACGACACCGTTTCTGAAATACATGGGCTTCATATTCGTAGCGAAAATGGCGCAGGGTCGAAATTACTGGATTGGGAGCCGTCTTACCCAGACCACACAGCGAGCCTTTCTGGACAGCGACTGCTACTTCTTCTAAATGCTGCAGGGTCTTCGCCGTTGCGCGACCTTCAATGATATCATCCAGCAAAACGAGCATCTGTTTCGTGCCTTCCCGACACAAAACACATTTCCCGCACGATTCATTCTGAGTGAACTGCATAAAAAAACGCGCCACCTGCACCATGCAGGTTTGACGATTCATAACCACCAATCCCCCGGAACCGATCATCGCGCCAATCGATTTCAGTGAATCGAAATCCAACGGGAGATCCAGATGTTCATCGGTCAGACACCCCCCGGAAGGTCCCCCGATCTGGACGGCTTTAAAGCCATCCCCGGTGATTTCACCCTGGTCATTAGTAACACCGCCTCCAATATTGTAAACGACTTCCCGCAGGGTGGCGCCAAAAGGCACTTCAATCAAACCCGTATTGGCAATATGGCCGGTAACAGCGAATGTCTTAGTACCCGGGGAGTTTTCCGTACCTTGTTTGCGAAATTCCTGAGCTCCCTTTTGAATAACCAGGGGAACCGTGGCTAAGGTTTCTACATTGTTAATGACAGTGGGCTTGCCCCAAAGTCCCGATTGCGCCGGAAAGGGCGGCTTCGGATTCGGCATCCCGCGCTTGCCTTCAATCGAACTGATCAAAGCAGTTTCCTCACCGCAGACAAACGCGCCGGCGCCTTCCATGACCTGCAAATTAAACGTAAAATCAGCATTAAAAATACGCTCCCCCAGAATCCCTGACCGGCGCGCATCCTCAATCGCCCGACGAATTCGCTTTACTGCAAGAGGATACTCTGCCCGCACATAAACATATCCTTCATCAGCGCCAATTGCCCGCGCAGCAATCATCATCCCCTCAATCACCCGATGGGGGTTCCCTTCCATAACGCTACGATCCATAAACGCCCCCGGGTCGCCCTCATCCCCATTACAGATTACATATTTTTTAGCGCCGGGTTGGACCCGCGTCAATTCCCATTTGCGACCAGTGGGAAAGCCGCCACCGCCCCGTCCCCGCAATCCTGAACAAAGCAATTCCTCGCAAACAGCCTGAGGCGACATCTCGCAAATTGCCTTCCTGGCGGCCGCATATCCCCCACCCGCTACATATTCATTGACGTCCTCCGGATCAATATAGCCACATTCCTTTAATACCATGCGACTCTGACGACGATAAAAAGGAATCTCTTCTTCATTGCGACAGGCGCGGCCACTTCCCGGCTCCACATAGAGCAGACGGTCCACAACTTCTCCCTTGATGATCGTCTCATGAATGATTTGATCCACATCATTCACGCTGACACGCGTGTATAAAATATTGTCGGGAAGAATCGTCACCAAAGGTCCCCGTTGACAAAATCCCTGACAACCGCTTTTTGAAACATACGTGGCATCTTCGGCTTCCTTTTTCAATTCAACCACCACCGCCAATCCCAAGGCCGGTAGCTTTTGCTGAAACTCCGCAAATACTTTCAATGATCCGTTAGCCACACAACCGGTTCCCGCGCAAATCACAATCCGTTTTCTTAATCGAGCCACCGATTTCTCCCAGGTATCTTTCATCAGTTCCAATTGTGATAAATCATGTATCATTTCCGTTCCTCCCGTTCAATGATTGTATCGACTAACTGTACCGCCAATTCCGGCGTAAGTTGACCGTAAACATCCTCATTAATTACCATTACCGGCGCTAACCCGCAAGCGCCTAAACAGGAAACCGTTTCAACTGTAAATAGCATATCAGGTGTTGTATGCGTATCTCCCGCCAGCTTTAACCGCTTCCGCACCGCTTCCAGTATTGGAATGGAGTGCTTAACATGACAAGCGGTTCCATCACACACCCGGACAACATATTTCCCCTTAGGCTCCAGGGTGAAATGCGAATAAAAAGTCGCCACCCCATATACCCGCGCCGGGGGCAATCCCAGGGAGGTCGCAATAAATGTCATTACGTCCTCCGGCAGATATCGATACTCTTCCTGAACCGCTTGAAGAATCGGAATCAACTTCGACGGATTGCGATCAAATCGATCCAATATCGCGCAAACCTTTTCGAACTTACGAACCAAGATCGTCTTTTCCATCATTACTCCTTATTAATTGTTCCGCTGCCGTAACCGATTGAATAGTACGGCCAGACTCGACGATAAAAAAACATTTTCAAGAACAACATCATCCGGCAATTCCAGATTGACCGGAGCAAAATTCCAGATTGCGCGAACTCCGCCTTCAATCATCGACTGCGCAACAGATTGGGCATGTTCTCCGGGAACCGCAATAATCCCGATATGAATATGCATTCTCAACGCTAAATCAGTCAATTTAGCAATCGATAAAACTTGGCGGTGGCTGATGATTTGCCCGATCTTTGACGGATCGCTATCAAATCCCGCGACAATCCGCAACCCATACTCCTGAAACCGCTCGTATTTCAATAATGCCATTCCTAAATGGCCAACCCCCGCTAAAAATGCATCCGTTAAATTCTTCCATCCTAAAAACTCTTCAATCGAATCAATTAAAACCCGCACTTCATACCCAACTTTGGGCTTACCGACGATTCCCGTTACTTCCAAATCCTTGCGAACCTGTGTCGGGTCCAGTTTGAAAGCACGCGAGATATGCGTACAGGAAATGATATCTCGTCCACTCGCAAGTTTTTCTCTTAAAAAATGACAATAGGCCGGTAAACGCCGCAATGTGGGCTCCGGGCAGGCAAATAGACGTTTATTAGACAAATCAGCCTTCCTTTCGTTAATTCGAGAATTTTTTCTCGATATAAATATACATAGATTCGCTCCGCTTGTCAAGAGGGAAATAGAGAATTTTTTCTCGATATAATATTTTTTTTCTCTCTTGACTTTTACTGATATTCTGTTATATTATTTTAAATATTCGACCGCCAGCGATATCTTAGATTAAGATAGGCGATGACAGACGCAACTATTTACCAATTGAGTTTAATTGAAAGGCTAAAGCATGTTGGATCAAATCGATAATCTGAACGATTTTCGGGACATAGCGAGTCTGCTCAAACTGGATAACACCGTTATAATCAGTGGCAGAAGCGGTGGGGAATTTGCGCAGCGAACAGTACATGCTATTAAAGGAAAGTTGAATAAGCGATTTTATTCGTGCAGCAAACGAATCCATAAAATCTATGAAGAGATGCGGGACGAAGTGATCAAGGTTTCGCCGGTATTTGTAAAGAACCATAATGATGGCGAGATTTACGCTCAGATACGGACAAACATTCGCGAACGCGATATCCATATATTCCAGTGTTTCAATGACAAAAACAACGATTTTCAAGAATTACTGATATTAAACGATGCGGCCAACCGGGCGGGGGCGCGGACAATAACCGTTTACATCCCTTATATCCCTTATCAGCGTCAGGATAAGAAGGATGAAAGTCGGGTTCCTCTGACTGCCAAATTGATGTTCAACCAGATCATCCACTCTTGCGGGACCAAATTAAAGCGCATCGTGACGACGGATCTGCATGCGCGTCAAGCCATGGCTCATTTTGACGGTCCAATTGACGAAATAACGGCGATACCCAGCTTTGCGCTCTATATACAATCCCGTTTACGCCACCCCTTGGAGGAGATGGCGGTAGTGGCGCCGGATGCCGGAGCTGCCAAAAAGGCCCGTTTTTTTTCTAAACTATTGGGACTTGACCATTATTGTACGGGTGACAAACGACGGCCAGAACAGGGAAAGGCTGAGATTGTCTCAATTGTAGGCGATGTTAAAGGTAAGTATTGCTATTTAATTGATGATATTATCGATTCCGGCGGCACGTTGATTGAAATTTCGCGGTCCTTGAAAGAACGGGGAGCTAAGGAAATTTATGCATTTTCAACTCACGGTCTTTTCAGCCCTTCTTTTGATCGACAAAGCGGGTTGCTGATTTCCGGCGAAGAACGCCTGCGCGAAGCGGTCGTCAAAGAGCAAAGTTTGAAGAGGGTGGTTATAACCGATTCGATCCCCCCGAAATACCAAAACTATTACGAATCGTGTTCCGATTGGCTCGACGTGATTCCCATCGGCACTTTTTACGCGGACGTATTTATAAGCAACCAGTTAGCCAGTTCTTATTCCGACAAGATCGAAGAATATCTGAACTATATTAAACATGATGATGCGCAAATAGAGGTATTGAACCAATGCCGGTAAATTCAGAGTTTAATATTGACCCTTATATTCCCTGTTTTATCTATCAATTAGAAGGGAAAATCATTTGGGCCAGTGATGCGGCGCTTAAATTAATCCCAGCCCTGGATACTGCTGTGATTTCGGAGGCATGGCTCAAAACGATTCACCAACACCCATTGGGAGAGTCTTTTTCTCTTCAAATCGACGACCAACTTACGATTTGGGTAAAAAATGATCAATTAGCCGATGGAAATTTCTTAATTGTTTTCCTGGATTTTAGCGAGCGCTGGCAATTTGAACAGGACATCCATGCCACTTCTGAGGAATTGGCTGAAGGGTTGGAGCAAGCCGAGATATATAAGGATAAATTTGACGAACAATCGCAGAACTTAATTGCCATCCTGGAGAAGTTGACCGAAGCCAATGATGTGATCATCCACCACACTGAACGGATCACCAAGGAATTGGAAATGGCGTCCCGGCTCCAAACCAACATGTTACCCAAAGAATTTCCTTTTAGCAATCATTACAAGATTGCATCCCATTACAAACCGTCACAGCATTTGGGCGGGGATTTCTTTGATGTGATAAAAATTTCATCGTCACAAATGTTAGTTGTTATCGCCGATGTGTCCGGACATGGCGTCTCTTCATCCCTGATTACCGCAATGTTTAAAATGACATTTCAGTTTTACTCTTCACGGGTATCATCTCCAGCCGAATTGTTTATACGATTGAACGCCGATCTGAATGAAAATATCGATGGAAATTTTGTAACGAGTTTCTGCTGTTTACTTGATATGGATAAAAATGAGCTGACATTTGCGAATGCCGGGCATCCTAAAATGAATCTATTATCCCCGGGACAATCCATGCAATATTTGGAGTCAACCGGCATGATGCTCGGACTTTTCGATATGTTTGATATCGAGGAACGGACCGTTCCGTTCACCAAGGGAGACAAACTTTTTTTATACACGGATGGTATAGTAGAAGCGGAAAACTTAAAAAATGAACTCTACAATTCACCGCGGCTGGATAGCGCTTTAAGCAAAACGTTTGAACTTATGCCGGAAGAAACGTGTCACTATATTTTTAACGATTTAGTGCGGTTTACACAAAACCGCCCCTTTGAAGACGATGTCACCATGCTTTGCATTAGCAGGATATGACCGTGAAAAAAATTCTGCTGGCGAGCGGAAACCGACATAAGGCAGATGAATATCAAGCGCTGGCAAAGCTTTACGGAGAGTTGGACATCCAGATTGAAGTTGATACCACCAAGCAATTAACGATTATTGAAGATGGCGCGACATTTATGGCTAATGCATGGATTAAAGCCCGCGCCTGGCGCGAGGCAACCGGGCTTCCTATTCTGGCCGATGATTCAGGCTTGGCTATTGACGCATTAAACGGGGAACCCGGAATCTATTCAGCGCGTTACTTACGGCCGGATGCAACGTTTCCCCAACGAATGGATGACCTGATCCGCAGGACACAACCATTTCCACCAGAAAAGCGCTCAGCTAAGTTCCATTGCGCATTAGCATATATTGACACCCATATAGCCATACAGGCGTATGGCGTATGCCCGGGATTCATCGCTGACAAACCGGTCGGGGAATACGGATTTGGTTACGATCCCCTGTTCTACCTACCTCGGTCACGGTGTACCATGGCGCAGATACCTCCCGATGAGAAACATAAAATCAGCCATCGCGCCGCCGCATTTAAAAACTTTCTACGCCAACTCAATTCGACTTCAGCTTGAATTCATAGCAATTTACTGTATTTTAAAATAAAATCCGGCTAAGTCCATTTGATGCGAGATGGAGTATTCGAACTTTAATTCTTCAATCCCGTATATAGGTTTAGGAAGAACAACTAACGGAGGAAAAAATTATGGAACCTTCCAAGAAATTATATCGCAGCGTTTCTCAAAAAATAATCGCCGGAGTATGCGGTGGAATTGGCGAGTATTTAAACATTGACCCGGTTATCATCCGGCTGATTTTTGTCGCTCTGACGGTCTTCGGAGGATCGGGTATTCTCATTTATCTTATCGCCATGATCATCATCCCCAAAAGCGATGGTAGCCGTCAAAGTTCCGATTTATCCCCGCCTGTTTTTAAATTTGACAAAATCAACAGCGATCAGGTTTTTTATTTTATCGGGCTAATTCTTATTGGGGCTGGAGTGATTATTTTATTACGGAAACTTTCAATATTCACAGCGCCATTCCGTTTGATCGGCGAACTCAGCCAACTCTCTGAAAAACTCTTTTTTCCAAGCGTGTTAATGCTCATTGGCGGACTTTTGCTCTACTCGTTTTTCAGATCCCGCCGGGGAGGAAACGAGAGCGGCGATTTCACTCAATATGATCCGGCAACTCATCAGCATACAAAAGATTACAGCGCAAATGAAGCGCCGAACATTCCCAACAAACCACTTTTCAGCATACAGGGTCAATTATACCGAAGTCGGGAAGACAAGAAAATTTTCGGTATTTGCGGGGGGTTGGCGCGCTATTTCCATATCGATTCATCGATTATGCGCCTGCTCATGATTCTGATTGCTTTTGCCACTGGTTTTTTCTTTGCGGTTATTGGTTATTTTATTATGTATTTTGTTGTTCCTGAGGAACCGATTTCAAAGAAATCGCATTCTGCCCAATCAGCGGTTGAAAATGAAGAAAGGAGCCAAACGGATGGCCAAGTTTCCGCGTAAAATTTTATGGGGTGTTTTGCTGATAATAGCTGGTAGCTTTTTGTTGTTAAACAATATCGGTTTTTTGAATATTGAATGGGATATGCTGACTGTGTGGCCCTGGTTTTTTATCGTGGGTGGCATTCTATGCATGATCTTCTCCTATCCCAAAATACACAGCGGTGTTTTTTGGACTCTTTCAGGGATTATTCTTCTTCTCTGGCGGAACGATTTCTTTTATCCCTATGATTTTTATGATCTTTTTCCACTGATTTTTGTGTGTTTTACTCTGGCTTCCTGTATCCAGTCATTCGTTCCCACTCCCCATTTTTCAAATTTTCTGACATCTTTGGCGCTCTTGATCCCTTCAGTACTTTGGGTTTTAAACAACACTATCTGGTATCATCAACTTCAAACCAAAGCGTTGATAGGGATTTTTCTAGTTTTTTTAGGAATCCGCATCATTCTCCAGCCGCTGATCAAGAAGAAATCTTAAAACTTCCTCCCCGTTTTCGCTCAAACCTGACAATTCCTGACGCATTTTATGAACAGGTTTGTTTGAGCGTATTCCAGGAATAAGAATGAAGAACTCTTCATTTTGATCCATCAATCGCAAGTATTGCAGCCAAACGAACCATTTTTTTTCAAATTCCGATTTACGGATACTGATCCGGTCGCCTTCAATCAATACGTTTGGGAGCAAACTCGTTGAGAGATTTTCTTCCAGATCGTGAATAAGACGGTATCCCCAATGGGTGACCATAAACCAGGCTTCACATTTTTGCAACTGATCATTTTTTATTAACTGGTTCAATGTCTGATTGGTCCGCAATCCCTCATCTACC
The DNA here is from genome assembly GCA_964632485.1 of uncultured bacterium. Lineage (GTDB taxonomy): Bacteria > JAGOEH01 > JAGOEH01 > JAGOEH01 > JAGOEH01 > CAZWDO01. The sequence continues at coordinate 74,616 of CAZWDO010000014.1, read as the reverse complement.
ATTTCAAAGAAAAAATCAAGCTTTTCTTTATTTTCAATCTGGATAATACCTAACCAAAACAAGGGACCTATTAGCACCCGATGAAGATACTGGAGTTGTTCAGGAGAGATATTCATAAACAAACAGGCTTCATAGTTAAAGGATTGGTAATATGTGGAGATTTTGATCCAATCAAAAAAGAAGATTAAAAAAGCGTCGATTCGTACCGGGATACCGGGTTGGAACGCTTGCAAAAGAAAAAGAAGTTCCTTCTTAATCATATGTAAATTAAAAACATCTCGTTTTGATTTTAATTGCATTTTATTAATGCGAAGAAATTTTTTATCGAAGAGTTCGTCATCGAAAAAGTGATCGCCCCAAACATGAAAAAGTATTTTACCCAGTTGGCCGGCGGATAGTGTATGATTTTTTAAAGCCGGAGTAGGGCTGAAGCGATTCCCATCCAATTTCAGCAATTTGGCTAAACTCCCCAATAAAACCATAAAAACAATAAAGGGCATTCCCTTGTAATCCACATTCAAAATCATGCGATCGCGTTTTTTAGAAAAACCCTTACTCAGTAGTTGATCAGATTGCGAGTCTAAAGAAAATTGCACTAAGTAAGCAAAATCGAGAAACCATTGATATTCATTTGACAACTTGTTCTGTTGTGGATGAGCGCCAAACCCCAGAAAAAAATCAAATGATGCCTGATACGTAAAAAAATTATTGTGGGGTTGATTCTTTAAAAGAAAAAAAATATCCGAAGGGATCGAAATCATACAATCTTTTTTACGGTCATGGTTGATGAATATAAAGGGATGATTCCATACGATATTGCGTTGAGCCACTTCAATCGATTTTACCATCCCCAATTTTTTAATCAAAAGGCTCAACCAGATTCTTCCTTTATACTGTAAGGTCAGTTCAAGAGCTTTTCGTTTCAATAAAGGCAGCCGCTTAACGAGATTCTGTATATGCGCTGGATCTGATATTTCACGACGGAAACGGTATAAAATATAATCCTTGAATTGACAGGGAAGCAACTCGCCAAAAACGAAAATCTGTAACGACTGCAGCAACTCCGGGGACAATTTAGCTAAATAGTAACAAAATTTATTTTCCAGAAATACCGGAATGCGGATATACGGTAAATAGGCTTCAGGAATACCCACTAGCCGGATATTGAAATTTTTCTGATAGTACGGATCAAAATAGAGGAAGCCCCAACTGCGCAAGTAACGGATGGATGCTGCGGTTTCTTCCTGGGAAGCGGCATCATAATGGCGGTAAAAATCCTCCTCCTCCATTGACCCACCCTCGGACGCAAAGTACATCAGCACTTTTTTGGAAGCATCCGACAAATCAGAAAGATAACGGCGGGTATGCTCAAAATTTTTTTCATCCGATACGATTAAACCAATAAACTGATATTTTAGTTTTTCATCCTCTTCAAACTCACTTTCGGCAAAAAGACGGCGATTGCGAACAATTTCAGTAATTAAGGAGAAGGATAAATCAGGCAATATATCGCGAGTTTTCATTCATACTCCATCTTTTTTTCATGGGTATCCCTAAACATACAACTTCATCTTCCCAAAATCCGATTTGCAGGTTCCATTACTCATCCTATTCATGCCATAGAATATAGAAAAAATTAGACTTATTGTCAATAAATTTTTCACTCGATTCCTTTTTTTTTTATAGGGATGAAACATCAATCAATAATTGGAAACGAAATAGTAGATAGAAGCGCATCATAAATTTTAATAATTGACTGTTTTTCAAAATTTTAGCTTGCATTTTATTATTTTTTTATTTAAATTTTGTAAACTGTGACTTAGCGCCCCGTTTCCACTGAACTGGAATATATGTTATCGTCAAACATTTCATAATTTGAACAGAAAACAGAGGAGGAAAAATGCAGCTTCATCGTCAATTTATAAAAACAGCGAAAGAGCGCAGCAATAAAATCGCTATTATTGACCGGTACAGCAATCGAGAAATGACGTTTGAAAAAACACTCATTGCCTCAATAATCCTGACGGGAAAATTTAACCGCTACGAAGAGGGTTTTTTAGGCATCATGATTCCAACTTCTCTTGGCTCCATTTTATCAGTTTTAGCGACGATCATGGCGGGAAAGGTTCCCGTAATGATCAATTATTCTACCGGCGCGGCGCAAAATGCCGAATATGCCCAAAAAAAATGTGGTTTTAAGACCATCATCACATCGAGGGCTTTAGTGGAAAAAATTGGGTGTCGGATTATAGAAGGGATGATATTTATTGAGGATATTCTCAGCCAGGTGAGCTGGGTGGACAAACTAACAGCGGCGGCAAAAGCGAAATTACCGACAGAACTTTTATTACGGTTCATTCACCAGGGCAGCATGGACGACAATGCGGTCATTCTCTTTACCAGCGGCAGCGAAAAATCGCCGAAAGCCGTGCAATTAACCCATCGTAATATTCTATGTAATATTAAAGACGCGATTAAAACCTTCACGATTACTCAAAATGATTCAATGTTGTCGGCCTTGCCATTATTCCATGTATTTGGTTATACGGTCAATTGCTGGCTGCCACTGTTAACCGGAATGATGATGGCGACCTATCCCAATCCGCTGGATTATCGCACTGTATGCAGTATTATCCGGGATTACCGGCTGAGTTTGGTAGTAGGTACGCCGATTTTTTTTCAGGGTTATCTTAAAGTGTCTCAACCCGGAGATTTTGATTCAATTCGCATTGCAGTTGCGGGGGCAGACAAGCTGCCCGACGCGCTTCGTCAGGAATATTTAAGTAGTCACAATCTCGAACTTCTGGAGGGATATGGAGCCACCGAGACCAGTCCCGTAATTTCCACAAATTATCCGGGGCAAAACAAACATGGCAGCGTTGGCAAACCTTTGCCCAGTGTACAAGTGCGCATCACGGTCCCCGAAACTGATAAAATAGCGCTACCGGGTCAAACCGGCAAAATCCTCGTAAAAGGCGATTTAGTGATGAAGGGATATTTCGACGACCTGGAAGAAACCTCTTATCGCATCCATAATGGCTGGTATGATACCGGCGACATGGGGATGATCGATGAGGACGGCTTTTTATGGCATAAAGGTCGTTTACGCCGGTTTGTCAAAATCGGCGGCGAAATGATTTCTTTAGTTCAAGTCGAAAATTGTCTCGAGAAGCAATTACCCGAACATGTTTTTTGCTGTGTTGTTGAGGTTCCCGATTCACTAAAGGGAGCGCGAATTGTAGCGGCGGTTACGGAGCCGGTCAATACCAAAGAGATATTGAAAAAAATGGCCCGGGAATTACCAAACATTGCGCTCCCTAAAGAATTTTTTGTAATCGACGAATTACCCAAAATGGGCAGTGGGAAGATCGATTTCCGCACGATTACCGAATTGGTCAAAAATAAACTGAAACGGGAATAGCTCCACACCGTTCTGCCGCAGGCGTTCACTCATTGAAAAGACGATCCGCTGGATCAGTTCCTGATAGGAAATACCTTCCATCGCGCAAATAATCGGCAAATCGGAATCCTGGGGATTGAGACCGGCAAGAGGATTGACTTCGAGGAAATGGATACGCCCCTCGGCATCGGCCCGCACATCAATACGGCCGGCATCTCTGCATCCCAGGGCGCGCCAGGCTTGCAGCGCTACTTCCCGGCACGAGTCGCGCAATAAGCCTTCAGTTTTGACATAACTAACGGCTTCCTGATAATTTTTTTTATTATAAAAAGAATAAATATTCGAATCAGCCTTAGCGCCGAATACAATCTCCATTACGCCCACGATCTCAGCATTTTCTCCGCTGCCGATGATGCCAACGGTGAATTCGCGTCCCGGCAAAAAAGTTTCCACTAATACCGGTTGCTTGAATGCTTCCAGTAGAGACTCCCCGACAGATATCAAGGAATCCATATTCGTGACCCTGGAATCACGGGTAATTCCTTTACCTGTTCCTTCTGCGACCGGTTTCAAAAACAACGGGAATGGTAAGTTCACATTCTGTAATTGTTCTTTGCGATCAACCACTATAAAAGAAGGAGTCAGAACCCCGGCGCGACTTACAACGGTTTTAGCGATTCCCTTATGCAATGCCATTGAGAGAACCAGGGGACCGGAAAAGGAATAGGGTATCTGGTAAGCATCCAGCAGCGCGGGAACAGTTGACTCCCGGCCAAACCCATACATCCCTTCACTGATGTTGAATACCCAATCCCAACGCCGTCCCTGTCCAAGAGCTTTAACCAATTGATGAAGATTCCCAATGCGTTCGGTTTGGAACTCCAGACTTTTCAATGCATTTTCAATCCCGTCGATTGTTTCCCGACTATCAAATTCGGCGGTTTCCTCCTCGGAAAAACCCATACCCAAATAATCATCTTTCAAATCGTACGTAATTCCGACTACCATAGTATTATCCTCTCTTCCATCCAGTTATAAATTCATGACGGAATCATCGGACACAAGCTCCAACCAATCCGCATCGGTTTTAAGGCTCCAATCAATTGGAGTGACTTGAGTTTCCAATGACCCTTGTATCAGGGAATGCAAGAGTTCTGAAAAACTGATACCAATCTCCATCGCTGCGGCAACAAAACCGCTGTCAGGAGCAATGCATGGATTGGCATTAATATCAATAACATAGGGATTCCCTTGAGGATCCACGCGGACGTCGACCCGCGCGTAGCCCTTTAAGGAAAACCGGCGCCATAGATCCTCGCAAACCCAGGCTAATTGATGGGCCAGGGTCTGATGGCCATCCAGGGTATGGAACCGCCGCTGTGTATGCTGGTATTCAAATGATTCTTCCTGCCATTTGGCCCGATAACCCACGACACGGGGTTTATTTTCAGGATAATCAAGAAACATAATTTCCGGAATCGGCAGTACCTGGCCATTCAAAATGGATATATTGAACTCACGACCATCAATATAGTGTTCCGCAAAAAAAGGTTTGCCGCTCAATTGCAAACGGGAACGCAGCACCTGTTCCAGCCATTCAACCTGATCGGCAACGACGACTGAATCTTCATCCAATCCCACGGATGCGTGTTCCCAAACAGCTTTTATAATATAGCGCCCGGGAATAAAAGATGTTGGATTGGAAGTCCGGTCGATATTTAGCCAGTCCGGTGTCGGGATGCCGTAGGCCCGCATCATTTCTTTAGCCAGAATTTTATTGGAACTTGTATAAATGGCGCTGGAGGAGCAGCCACTGAAGGGAATTTGCAGATGTTCGAGCCATAAGGGGGCCCAATGTATGAAACGCCCATCACCGGCAACAGACTCGACCAGATTGATTACAAAATCGGTTTGCCAATCGCGGAATTGTTCCAAAACCGAAGTTGTATCGATACCAAAAGCGACCCGTTTGACCTGATATCCCATTTCCTGCAAAGCCAGTTCAATCGCTTGAACTTGCACGATACTATCCTGTTGGTCTAAAGGATCATTTTCATGAATTTCATCATGCAATATCACGACCCGTTTAATCGCTAAATCCATAATCAGCTCCTTTTGTGCTGATAAAGTGGCAACTTGAATAATTGACAGCGTGGATGCCGGATTTAAACGATAAGCATCCTGGGTGTGAAATTGAAAGGATTTTTAAAGATTATTTTTCTGAATCCCCAACGCAATAAAAAAACCAACCACAAGCTTCCTGCTATAATTCCAAAATCGTCTAACCAGTTGCTCAGCCCCAGAGGATCCGGGTCTTCGTCACTGGTTAGCTGAATTATGGAGCACTCGCTATCCATAATTCGGTTCTCCTTTCACCATTGATAATATTACCTGGCGTGAGTACGGTACGCTTACCTAACTCTGAAACTTAAACCAATAATCGTAAAATTAGTTCCATTTGTCAATAGAAAAATTTTATTTTTTTTTCGCTTTTAAAAAATTCTCAAAAAACCGGGGCGGCTTGGCGGGAAAGACTCCTTCTTTGACGTAACGGATATCTTCAATTGTATAGAACGCATTGGGGTTGAATTGTTTGATATGAGTGATGAGCTGGGAGATATGCTTGCGTTCCACAATCGTAAAGATCACCTTAACGGGTCCTTTGGCGCCAATCGCATCGACACAGGTGATTCCATAGTTCTGGTCCTGTAAAAACCCCACCAACTGGGAAGCGTCCCGGTTGGTAATCACGCGCAACATCACAACGCCGATCGACAATTTCTCCTCTAAGAAAATCCCAACGAACGTTCCCGTTCCAAACCCGGCGCCATAGGCGATATAACACATAAAATTATTAAGATTTTGCATAATTTGCCCGATTGCCAGCAGCCAGATGATGACTTCAAAAAATCCAATGATTGGGGCGATATAGCGAAAACCTTTTGAGACAAAAATAACACGAATTGTACCAAACGTTACATCGACAATACGGGCGAAAAAAATCAATAAAGGCAAAAATACCCAGATATAGAGCGATGTCTGCGAAATTGATGCAAACCAATCCATTAACCGGCCTCTCTTTCTTTAAGTTCTTGCAGTAAACGGTCCAACACATTTTTTTCATGGGCCGTCAAATTAATATATTTTAAGTGGTAAGCTTGCTCCCGACGTTTAAAATCGAAGGATTCTCCAACGATTATAGCGGGTAGTTGAAAGGTACCGTTATGCTCGAAATGAAGGATAAACGATTCGCTTTGCATCAGGCGTTCTGCCGTATAAATCTTTGCACCCCCACGGCTGATATCCGAAAAATATCCTTTCACCGCTTTTTGATACCGCAGAGCGCTCGAGTCCATGGGCATCATCTGTAGATTTTCCCAAAAAGTAAACCGTTCAAAGCGCCGTAAATTCCGAAAAAGAACCTGAACACTATGTTCCACGCACACCCACAAGGGTTGGCCTTCCTCAAAATGATGTATCCGGGTCTCAAAAAAATAAATGCCCTGAGAAGGATTTACAACAATAATTGAAACCCGTTCATGTTCAGCCATCTTTGCCAGATGAACCGGGAAATCTTTTGCCTGGAAAATGAGATATTTTTCTTCATGGCGCACCAAAAAACCATGTATTTTAATTTTAAGTCGGGGAAATTCCAGACTCACATCCTGTTTTTCCAGCAAATCAGCAGTCGAAAAAAACCGGTTGGGAATTCGGCCGAAAATTTTCTTGCCCAAAAATTTTAAATTTGCCAGTACTGTTAAAATTTTCGGCAGTTCGCCTTGCTTTTCACTAGCGCGCTGGGTATATAAAATAACCATCCGCCAAAACTGAAAATCATAGCGGAAGTATTCCGGGCGCAAGGGCATTTTTAAATAAGTTAGAATATTCATTAAAAAATTCAATTCTTTACGATCCAATTTCTTTTCTTTTGCCAGGTTATAAAACTGGTGACGAATCCGCCAATGCCGCCACACATGCTGCATAAAAAGTTGAACCAGCAGGATAATAAAAAAAGGCGACAAAAACAGTAGAAAAATAATAAACTGTTCAGTGGATCCCATCCGCTTAAACTGAATCATCAAGTCTCTAAAAAAATCGAACACAATCAACCTTCCTTTTCATATCGGGCTTTAAGCTGGCCGCAGGCTGCCATGATATCAGCGCCACGCGAACGGCGGATCGTCACTGCTCCATGGCCCCGCATCAGTAAGCGGCTAAACGAGACAATCTCATCTTCCGTCGGAGATCGATAGGGCAATGAGACTGAGGGATTGTAGGGGATCAGATTAATTTTATAACTAAAACGCCGGAGCAACCTGAGTGTCGCTTCCGCATCCCCCGGATGATTATTGATTCCCGGAATAAGAATATATTCAAACGTGATCCGATGCCGGTTGTTTAATTGATAGTAATGAAGACCCTCTAAAACATCTTCCAGGGGATAACGTCGATTAACGGGCATCAAAGCCATCCGTTTTATGTTGTCGGACGCATTCAGAGAAAGGGCCAGTTTAACCCCTAAATCCGCATCCGCCAATTCCCGAATTCCAGCCGGAATTCCGGCTGTTGAAAGTGTTATCCGTTTTTTCCCCAATCCCAATCCCTCATCCAGCGTTAACAACCGCAAAGCCGGAATCACCTGATCCAGGTTTAGAAGCGGTTCACCCATGCCCATCAAAACGATATTCAGCCGTTTTTTCTGGTGAGTGAGATAGTTCTGAGCGAGTAAAACCTGACTGAGAATTTCGCCACAGTTCAAATTCCGGCGAAACCCCAATTCCCCGGTCGCGCAAAATGAGCACCCCAAAGAACAGCCAACCTGGCTGGAGATGCAAATTGTATTTCGTTCATTGTCCTGCATAATAACCGTTTCTATCAATTCACCATCACCCAGACCCAGCAAAAGCTTAATCGTATGATCCAATTGGCTGTGCCGCTCTTCAATAATCCGCGGATAACGAATTTCAGCATGAAGCGCCAATTCAGCCCGCAGTTCCTTGCGGATATTCGTCATGACTGAAAAATCTGTCGCGCGTTTTTTATAAATCCAATCAGCCAATTGCTGCGCGCGATAGGGCTTTTCACCGAAACCGCTTATCCATTCCATAATTTGTGAGGTCGTCATTCCGACCAGATTCATTGACGGGGTCATTTATATTTCCTCATATTTTTTTGCATCACCTGAGCTCAGTGGAACCAATCCGCAGCAAGTTCTCCGGCAAAAGGAACGGGACGCTGCATTCCTGCTCATGCGCTTATGCCGCCAATTACCTTGAGTGTGAGGAGCGATAATCGTTTAACGGCAATCGTCACTATCCCTCTTTCGTTACAAATAAGTAGCGGATCAAGTCCCGCATCTCCATTGGGAGCCGGAATTTATTAAATTAATCCAGAAAGTCGAAGGAACTCTTTGAAATAGCAACCGGGTCCAATTTTTAAATCGTCATTTCTAAAAATAGAAAAAAAAATATGAAAAAGCAAGCTTTTTCGCAAAAACAACTCAATAAAAAACACTTGACTTTTATTTTTTTTTAATTATAATTCATACGTGGACTGAAAACAATTAACCATTCTCAAAACAAGGAGGATCACATGCGCAAATTTATGATTATCGCGCTAGCCATGCTGATGATGAGTCTGGCCTTTTTCGCGTGTTCCGACAGCGAATCCGTAGGGCCATCAATTACATTATTTACCATTAACTCAAGCAGCGCCACCCAGGGCGACCATGCTCCCGGCGATGTATTATCAATCAACTTCGAGGTGACCAAAGGCGATAACGACTTGGAACAATGGGAAATCGCCATAATCTCCGGCGGAAGCAAAACGACATACAAGACCGGTTCGTTGAGCGGAGTATCAACGGCTACCTATGACGTCATCGAAAATTACACTGTTCCTTCCACCGCCACCGGGCAGCTCATCCTTGAAGTGACTGTTACTGACGACGATGATCTGGAAGACACCAAGACCTACACCATCAACATCTCGTCCAACATGTACGAATACAATGTAACCTTGGGCGCCCACCAAAGTGTCACCGGTAGTTTTTATTGCGCCCTAAGCGCCAGCGGAACGGTTTACACGGTTTCCGCCGCGCGAACCAACAGTAATAAAGTCGATCTGATTTATTATTACGGCGCGACCAACATGGCCACCCTGGCGGCTCCCAACGACCCGACATTAGCGGAATTTGATGCGACCCTGCAAGTCAATTCCTGGACCACCAAGCGGGCCACCATGTTGCACAAACCGGCTTCGGCCCAGTTCAGCGCCATCACCTCCGCCACGCAGATTCAATCCGCATATTCAACGACATTGGCCTCCAGCAAGGTCATTAGTTTAGCCAATAGCGACGAAGTCGTATTCAAAACTGCGGACACAAAATATGGAATCCTCAAGATCACTTCGCTGACTACCGGTACATCCGGCTCGATTACCTTCAGCGTTAAAGTGGAAAAGGTCGATTAGTCCATTCGCTGTATTTAAATTTAAAGGATAGGCTGGTGTCAGCCTATCCTTTTTTTTCGGTACGATGATGTGATTCCATCATAGCGGGTGGAATCACATCATGATATCGAAGGAGGCCGGGCCATGATTTTTTTTATATTATCCCCGTTATAAATTAAGATATAATCAATATGAAGTATAAAAAAGAACTGATTCCAACGCAAAATAGAATAGTATATAAGTTTCAGCGCGCCACTGCATGGATTTGGCGCTCGGCGCTGCTATTTTTTGTACAGGCATTGCCCATTGTTACAGCCGATATGGCCTTGTCCCCTGATGGCGATCGGTTAATAATTGCGCGATATGGCGATCTCTGGCTGTATGACATCTCAGGCAGCCACGCCCCGCGGCGGCGCTTGACCACTCATCCGGCCAATGATGGATTCCCCTGTTGGACCCACCATTCCGACACGATTATTTTCATATCCGATCGTGGCGGACAGTACAATCTCTATAGTTTTTCATTGGAAACGCAGGAAACCTGTCGGCTAAGCGATCATCGTTCCGACGAATGGCTATGCGATATTTCCCCGGACGGACGCCACATTTTATTTGCCAGTGACCGTGGGGACCATTTTCGGGCCGAACCGCAGCTTTACCAATACGATCGTTGTGATGGCTCCCTCCAGCGTCTGCCGAACCTCTTTTCCCGCGCCGCGCGCTACAGTCCCGACGGCCGTCTGATCGCTCTTTTGCTCTCTCCTACCCGGCAACTGGCATTTTACAACCCCGGACAATTTCAAGGTGAGTTGCAGTTCGCTCCCCCTGGAACCAATTCCGACCTACCCCCCATCTGGCTTAATAATGCCCAGATTTTACTAAAAAATAATGATCAATTTAAAATTTATGATTTACAATCCCGCGCCCTTACGCCGATAGATGTAGCAATTCCACTCGGCGCCCTTGAGCTGGTTAAAGGGAACGAAATTTTATTGGCGCTCGAAAATGACACGATCTACCGCATTCATTTTCAAAACAGCGCTCCAACTCCTCCCCTAACGGTTCCATTTTCCGATCTGACCCCGCTTGCGGATACCTACGCCGGTGATGCGCCATCGGTTTTCGAGTGGATATCTGCAACAACCGATCAACCGATTGGCGCGATCCTTGACCGGCGGAATCTTTTGCTCTACTTTAACAACACTTGGCAAGCGCTGTATCAACCACAAGGGACTCTCATCAGCGGGGCGGCATTCTCCCCCCTGGAAAACGGCCTCTTCATCGCCCGTTATCTGGGGGGCAAATCCCGACTGACACTCTATATTCCCCGGCCGACAACCACTGATATTTTAACGGAATATCAGGAAAACACTTTGGTTGTAAGCTCCGAACTGATTACCCTTCCTACGCCCTCTCCAAACGGACTTTGGCTCTTTTACCGCAATGGATTCACTCCAATATTAACCCACCTGAAAACGAATGTCGCTAACGAGCTCAGCGCTCCGGGCAAGACGCTTGCCGCAGCATGGTCCCCTGACAGCCGCTATCTGGCTTGTGTCATCGGGGATACGGCCTACCAGCAAATATTATATATCTATGATCTAATCCAAAAAATCTGGATACCAGTTACTCCAGCTATGGCTGAAATCATTGAGCCTCAATGGACGCCGAACGGGCATTCAATTCTATATATCGTCCGCAATCACGGCGCAAGAGAGCTTTGGCGGAAAGTGTTATTGCCCCCCCATCATCCATCCTGGAAAATCGAGACTCGAGCAAAACGGAAAAAAGCGGAATCCGCGGGAGAAACGACCCAACGCGTTTTCGACATTCCACCACATTTAATACCCATTGCGGATCCCGGAAACGTGCGGGTTATCAACAATGACGAACTCTATGCCACCATTTACCGCAATGGCGAATACCAGATCATCAGCCTGGATATGGATGGAGGTATCAACCGGGACGTTTTTCGTGATACACATGAACCGGTCGTCATCAACGAGGATATGATATTGACCGCAATAGCAGACGGAACCTGGCATCGGACCAATCGCGCCAATCGACGGACCCTGTTGGAGGCCGAAAATTGGCGGCCTTTAGTTGCCGCGCCTCATACGCAACCATTAAAACTTATAATGGATTTATGGTTGAAGTTTTATAGATATTTAAACCCAACAGCCACTTTTTCTGGCTGGATCAGCGCCGTTCATGGCGTTTTATCAACTCAACTGCTTCCGCGACTGAAACTTTCAAGCCTGCTGGACAGTTCTATACAAGTGGAAGCCTGGCCACGGCACCGTGAATTATATAGCCTGGGCCTGGTTCAATCCGTAGGAGTCCATACTACCCCGGCCTTACCGATCGATCCGATCTCCGGTGTTCATTACTTCCAGGATAGCAGTGGATTTAAATCGGTTAACTGGCTGATGGAAAGTCACCAGGGAGTCTATAACCGGTCCCCGATTCCGAACGCTGTGTTTGCTACACCGTTTCCAGTTGAAATCACTCTATGCGCCAACCGCGAGGGGAAAGGAAGTCGACGAATTAGTGTCGAACCTTTATCGGAACGCGAACGCCAAGGTATTTTGCAATCTGAATGGAGCAACCGTAACCGGGAATATGCAACCCGGCAACTTGAGTGCTACTATATCGGGTTCATTGCCGAAGAATCGATAGCTGCAAGAATGGAAGAGTATCTGCGTAACCCCCAAAAAAAACCATTGATTCTGGATTTTCGCCATCTTAATCCATTGATTAATGAAGAAGACGTTGAATTTTTATACCCCCATTTGAAGGAAATCACGAATACGTCTCTGATTCTCATTGATCAATCAAGCGCAAGAATTTATACATTTTTAGCGAATTGGCAACTTGCGGGAGGGGAATTGGCGGGAGAGCCGCTGGCTTTTCAAATCGTTGATTGCCAATCTGAGTATATAAATGCCAGAATTGAGTACCAGCTTCAAATTCAAACACGGCAGACAACAGGATTAGTGATAACGCCTATAAATCTATTAAATTCCGAGCAAACGATTCTTGAAGAGTGTCAGAAGCTTTTAAACAAAAAAGGAAGCCCATAATGGAAATATCAAGTGGCAATCCATTACCCATTGGTATTAAGATATTCCCCGAAGGTATCAATTTTTCCCTCGTAGCGCGCCATGCAACGGCAGTCGCTCTGATACTATTTACTCAATTGCATGAAGTACTGGAAAAAATTGAATTGGACCCGGAAAAGCACCGGAGCGGCGATATTTGGCATATATTTATTAAAAATTTGCGTTCGGGGCAACTCTATGGCTATTTAATCGACGGGCCATTTGTTCCGGAAGAAGGGCAACGCTACAACCCGCATAAGCTTCTACTTGATCCGTATGCGCCGTCAGTCGTTGGCGATTACCATTTTGAAAAAGCGGAGATGTACAGTTATGAGAAATATGCGCAACGGGGTGATCTAGTGATGAACACCCGGGCGAATTGCTTAATGGCGCCGAAGAGCGTTGCCGCCGACCCCCCGCTCTTTTTGGGAGGAAAACGTAAACATCAACGCCAATCCTTATCGGATCAAATCATCTATGAAGTCCATTTGAAAGGATTTACGGCGCATGAGAGCAGCCAGATCGATCATCCCGGCACTTATTTGGGGCTGATTGAAAAACTTCCTCATTTACGGGAATTGGGCGTAACCGCGATTGAATTGATGCCCATCCAGGAATTCAACCCCTGGGAGATTATCCGTTACAATCCGACCAGTCATGAACGGCTTAAACAGTATTGGGGATACAGCACCCTCAATTTTTTCGCTCCGGCGCAGCATTATGCCACGGTCAGCGGGAAACAGATTGAAGAATGCAGGTCCATGATCCAGGCGTGCCACCAGGAAGGGATCAACGTCTTTTTGGATGTCGTTTACAATCATACCGGCGAAGGCAATGAATTAGGTCCCACTCTCTCATACCGCGGTATCGATAATTCAGTTTATTATATGCTGGCTGAAAACAAGCGCTATTATAAAAACTATTCCGGCTGCGGCAATACTTTTAATTGTAATATGCCAATCGTCAAACAATTGATTTTGGATAGTCTCCGTTTCTGGCATTGCCACATGGGTATCGATGGATTCCGTTTTGATCTGGCAGCGATTCTCGGTCGGAATCCCAAAGGCGAATGGATCGGGGAAAATAGCATTCTCAACGACATCATCAACGATCCGCTGCTGTCTAACTGCAAGCTGATCGCAGAAGGCTGGGATGCCGGCGGACTTTACAAACTGGGGGATTTCCCGGTGGGGTGGGCGGAATGGAACGGAAAGTACCGCGATGCGGTCAGACGCTTGATGTCGAGCCGCTCGACGAGTTCCCGGTGGATCTGGTTCTTCACCGATCGCTTGCGCTCGGCGTCGGCCGCGACGGGGGAGGGCTCCGCCTCC
>CAZWDO010000014.1:11973-60324 GCA_964632485.1 uncultured bacterium | reverse complement strand
AAGGCGACGATCATTCAATCCAGGACTTTATTCAGGCATTTATCGGCAGTCCGGACCTTTATAGCCGTTTTAAAACCCCCGACCACAGCATTAATTACATCACATCTCACGATGGGTTCACCTTACGCGATTTAGTCTCTTACAACAGCAAACACAACTTTGAAAACGGGGAAAACAACCAGGACGGAATGAACGATAACCATAGCTATAACTGGGGCTGGGAAGGTGAAACCCCGGATAGTTGCATCAACCGTCAACGAAAACAAAGTGTGAAAAACTTTATCGCCATGCTGATGCTATCCCAGGGAGTGCCCATGCTCTATGCCGGGGATGAAATGTACCGAACCCAAAAAGGAAATAACAATGCTTATTGTCAGGACGTTCCCTGGAACTGGATTAACTGGAGCAACAAAGAAACGCATCCGGAAATTTTTAATTTTACCTGCCAAATGATAGAATTCCGAAAAAAACACCCGATACTTCGCCGACCCACATTTTTCAAAAACAATCTATACTACCTCAGTAGCGTGGAAGAAGCCTGGAGTATCGATATATCCTACCATGGAACCGTTCTCAATAATCCCGATCTCGCCGATTACAGTCATTCCATAGCGTTTCTCATTAATGGCGATTCTAACATCAGCGGATTGAATGAAGCCGATGAATCCATGTTTATCATTGTCAACGCATTCCATGAGGCATTGACTTTTGAAATCCCAACTCCGGTATTGACAAAAAAATGGTATCTAAAGATAAATACCGCCGAACTATTTCCTCATGATTTTAAGCAAGAAGGCGAACTCTGGACCCAACCCCACATCAGAGTCGCCGCTCGCTCCCTGGTCGTTCTAATTACAGGCTGATACAATTAGCTGTTGTCCGTACAAATTAAAATATCTGAAAAATTAAAATCAAGGTCAGCAAGACAAATGACACCCGGAAGACAGATACGCTTCATCGTATCAAACCGACCTCATGCCCACTTGGATAAAACACGAATTTGACGGTTGCGGTTCAAGCAAACAGCGCGATGGATTACTCCCGCAGGTATCACTATAATTCAGATACCTCTGGTTGGTTGAAATAAACGCTTTTAAAAATTGAACCCTCCGATTTCAAATGATTTTGTCAGAATAGTGAGGATGTAAAAATAAAATTAAAGAAATGAGTGAATCGCGCCGATTCTTATAATAAGCCAAGGAGCATCCAATTGAGTGTGATCGATGTAAGTCAGATTTGGGCTTCCGCCCAATTGCAAAGTAATTTTTCTTATAATGGAAATCAAATGCGTCAGCAAATCGTCAACGAAACGATGCAGGTTCAGATTTTAGATTTAGTGCGGCTGAGTTCCATTTCCCACAATACCGTTCGCTATTATACGAACCTATATAAAGAGCAGCGGCAACAGGAAATTGTCCAGCAAATCAATGCTAATAAAGAAAAAAACAGCGCGGCTTTATTAGAAGCGAAAGCGCAATACCCGGAAAATATGACGGTCAAGGAAAGTATCGAATATTCAAGAAAATTGCTGGAGCAGATCAAATCGGAACGAATTGCTGCTGAAAACCAACAAGAAACCGCCAAAACAAACAGTTCGACTAAAACTACCAATAGCGCAACCGAATCGAAGACAGAAACCCAGACCCAGGCTCAAACCCAAACTCAAACCCAAACTCAGACCCAATCCCAAACTCAAACTCAATCCCAGACTCAAACCCAAACCCAGTCCCAAACTCAAACTCAAAACCAGTCCCAAACTCAAACTCAAAACCAGTCCCAAACTCAAAACCAAAACCAAAACCAGGCAGAAACCATCATGACCTCGGAGAAGAGTGAAAATAGCAAGGCAAAAACATCTGCCACACCAAAATATAATGCTCATTACACAAAGCAATCGGTCAGGATGCAAAACGCTTATATCGCCATGCAGACCATGGGAAATAGCGTATTTACAAATTCGTGGGCTGGTTAAGCCTTTCAATTCTCTGGCACTGAGGTTGATATGCCGATAATACCCGATTAATCTTTTCAATCAGAGCGCAACAATTTTCACCACCATAATCGCTTAAAAAAATTAATTTTTCCGGAGTATAATAAAAAAAAATATCCTGGTGATGGAAGTGGGGTTTAATGTCGGAATATTGCGGTTTTTTCGAATCTTGAGCAAAAATAATCTCAATCAGGCAGCAGGAATGATACTGGTGATAATTTTCAAGGGATACACGATAGTAGTCAAAGAAATGAGTTGGCGTCAGCCAGGAGGGATTGTAATATAACAGTTCCCAGATAAAAAGCGCATAAAAGGTTTTAGCGATTTGATCGGCGGTTTCCATGATGAAATCATAGCTCATATCCGCATGGAAGCGGTGATTGGTTTGGTCCCCGAGCGCAATCGCTCCCTGGAGTTGTTGTTCAAAAAAAAGGGGAATAATGACCCCGGCTTGTACGTGATCAAGATTAGCCCCCGGGAAAAAATCTTTTAACAGCCGGCATTTTCGTTTTTTTACCAAAGGGATTCGTTTTGTCTTGACGCTTTTCCTTAATTCCTGTTCAGGCATAAAACGGAATAGCGTATTTTCCGGCAATGAGAGGGTACGATTAAACGAGTTACGTTGCGAATCAGGCATAACCTCGCTCCGCCAAATCATGCTGACCGCCGCCAGTGAAAAACGCTTGATAAACTCGTTTAGCAATTCCGACAATGCTTGTTTCAAATTGGGAGCCTGGACAATCCGGTTATGAATGGCATGTAACTGATTCAGAATTTCAAAATTTTCCTGGGCGACTAACATCAAATTTTCCAACATTTTTTCATAATAAATGTTTTCTTCCCGGTATTTTCGCGCTAATTGAAAAATATTATATTTAAAATCATTAAATAAATGTATTCGAGCGGCATGTTCAATTAAAAAATCAGGGTGTTGGTTGAGAAAAGCGATGATCTCCGCTTCATAAAGTTTTTGTTTCACTTCCGGTTCAATCTCAAAAAACGGCATGCAATCTCCTTTCCCCTATTGGCTTTTAATAAACTGGTGGACAATGGATTGCCAATCCGGACGCTGGATAGATAAACGATTGATAAAATAATGTTGCCGGTTGAAAAGTAGAATAAGGGGAAGCTGTTGCCGGCCACTAAGCATTTGGATTAGTGGTCGTTCCAACGCGCAATGTGAGATTTGATAAAACTCTAAATTTTCCCGAATATCGTCGGTCAACTCCATATCATTCGGATACACGACTAAAAAATTTACCGGAGATCGGCTTTGGACTAATTGTCCCCATAAATACCAATCATCCAGATTAATCCAAATACCGGGCTCAATAACCAATACAGCCGTTGGCCAGGAAGGATTCAGTGAGGGGCAGTCAGCGAGCTGATTCCACCAGTCAACCGGTTGATAGGTATCGCTTTTCATGCTCTCGATATAATCACTCAGACCCGATTCCGATCCATATTGCTCCCGGTAAACTTCGAGGATAGTATTCTGAATTTCCCCTTGATAATTCAATAGCCAGGCTTTTGTAAAATATTCCAAAGCGGATTGTAACTGATTATTGGCCTGATAGATACAACCGGCTCTGAAAAAAAGCAGATCATCGGGAATCCATGGCCCTGAAAAAATATCCTCGAGCAGGGCCAGAGCTCGATTCGAATTGCCTGACAGATAGTAAGCCCACGCGAGATATTCCTTGAAAACGATTTCAAAATATTCTTTTTCATTTGTCGGAGAATTCAAGTCAGTTGTTTTCAGATTTCTTTTCATCAGATTCCATTTTTGCAGGCAGCGTTCCGCCAATTCAAGAAAAACCCGATTCAAATCAGGATAAAATGCCATCACTCCTAATAATCGGTTAAGTTGTCTGAAGGTCAGCAACTCAGAGTTCAAGACAAGAGTGATCCAATCATTCCATTCTGTTGTATAGGAAGGATTAGTGGAAATTTGGTTGAGCAACAGATAGTAAGCAGCCAGTTCGCGGATTCCAGGATGCGCGGCATTTAATCCGTTGCGCAGTGTTTGATCAAGGTTACTAAAACGAAGCTGTTCGGCACGGATGACATAATGATGGAAAAACGTCAACGCCGAATATGTTTTCATCCCCCAAAGCGAATCCAGCAACGGGACGAACGGGTCCAGCTTCATGATATAGGTTAGACGTTTTGCTTGAATTCGCAGCAATGAATCCAAATTTTCTACATGATTTAATTGCATGGTAAACGCAAAATCAGCCCGCTCAAAATCTCCCCAATCGAGATAGATTTGAGCGGCCAGTTCCCAAAACGTGGGATCCCCGGCATGTTCCAATTCGAGTTCACCCAAAGTGGCGGCAGCGCTCTCCCGCACAGTTTCGTCTTCCCAACCGCCATTATGACGCCAATACATATAATATGCAGGGAAATTATCGGGATATTGATCTAATTCAGCTTCAAGCCAATCATTTATGGAATAATGATTCGGAGCCCAATGTTTGATGATCATCGCCCGATAATAGCAGGCATTGCGAACGGGTTTACCATCCTCCCCGTAACGGCTAATAAAAGTTCCGACACCATTTTCCAACCAGCGGCTCCCATTTTTCCGCTCTAAAATAAAATAAAACAGGCTGTTTTTGGAAGGGAAGGGCACTTCCATGACTGTTCGTAAGGGAATCCGTATAAATTTTTCAACCGGGAATTGTTCAGGTGTCATGGAAAAAGGCAAATCCCATGCATATAAAAGATAATCCCACTCTTCGCCCTCCACAATCAAACGAAGTGTTTCCTCGCTCTGCGGAAATTCCGGCTCGATTGTGATAGAACCCTGGATTTCCAAAATGCAAAGAAAAACGCTAAAAAAGAATCCATAGAAAAAAAATGAGTATTTCATCAGCCCTCACTATTAATTCGTTTCAAGATAACTTTATGTACATAGCGGTCGGACGCTTCCAAAATTGTAATTTGAAAAGATCCATATTTAAGAATTTCGCCAATCGCCGGAATCCGGCCTAAAAAATTGATAATAAAACCATTTAATGTTTCAAAATCACCCCGTGGCAATTCCAAACCCAGGTTATCTTCCAAATCAATGATCTTCTGACGACCATCCAAAACAAACACATCCTGTCGGATTTCCTTTAGTGTAAAGCTCTCTTCTACCACTTCATCTACAATCGTTCCGGTAATAAATTCCCAGATATCCTTCAAAGTCACCATCCCGTCGATTCCGCCAAACTCATCGGTTATGAATGCGATTGGTAATTCGCGCCGCGACATCTCCACTAATGTTTCAATTACCGGCTGTTTAGGAGGGATAATAATCGTTTTACGGACAATGGGTTGGATAGGCTCTGTCGGAGGGGTTTGGATCAAATCAAAAATATTAACATAACCGATGAGATGGTCAATTCTATTTTTATAGATGGGGATATTGCTATATTTATTTTTTTCAAGGTTACGAATCAACTCATCGGCTAATGATTGCTCAGAAAAAGCATGCAATTCTCTGAGAGGGATCATAATTTGTTTGACAGATAATTCCTTTATCCGCAATGTTTTATCTATTAATGGGTAATGTTCTCCATGTCGATAGTCGCTTTGAAAATATGCAAAAAAAATCGATTTGATATCTTCACGGCTGATGAATAACTGATCGTCATCATGGGGAACTCGCAGTAATTTAAAAATAAGACGTGAAAAATGGTTGATGATAAAGACAATAGGCCAGATCAGATAATAAAGAAATCGAATAAAGGGCGCCCAAAAAAGGCTGTTTTTCATCGGATTTTGATAAAAAATTATTTTGGGTAAAATTTCACCTAAAATCAAATCGACTGGAGTTAAAATGAGAGTGGCAAGCAGTGACCCATAGATAGGATTAATTTTCAACATTACGCCGGTCAAAATTGTTGAACTACCGATTACGGCGATATTAATGCCAATCAATGCGGTTGTCAACACCCGGGCAGGTTTCATCAGAAAATGGCGAATTAAATGAGAACGTTTTCCCTGTTCAGCCAATTGATGCAATTTCACCCGATCGACAGCGATAACGGCAGTTTCAAAACCGCAGAGGATCGATTGCAGGACTAATAAAAAAATGACGACACTTAATTCCAGCCAATAATTCATTGTTTTTTCGCCCTGATTTTCAAAATACGGGTGCTATCAGCATCAAGAACGGTGAACCGGATACCATCGCGTATAATCGTTTCCTCTTTTTTAGGGATGTGCCCCAAGCAGTTGAGCAAATAACCGCCAATACTTTCATAGTAATCATCCTGTAAATTGCATTCAAAAAGGTGGTTGAAGGCAGACAGGGTTAAATCGCCCTTCACAAGTAGGGTGTTAGGCCCAATTTTTTGATAAAATGTTTCATCAATATTTGGAATATATTTATCCATAAAAGAAGTCAGAATATGGTTCAGGGTAACAATACCGGAAACTGAGCCGTATTCATCAAAAACAAGAGCGAAATAGCGTTGAGTTTGCTGAAATTCACGTAACGCTTTGATCACTCGCTTTGATTCGGGCATATAGACCGGTTTACGCAAATATTTATGGTAATTCCGATTAAGTTCTGTTTCCGACAGACCAATAATGGTTTTAATATATAAGATACCTTCAATATTTTCAAGATTATCGTGAAATACAGGAATTTTCTGGATACGGTGATTTCGATAAATTTCCCATACATAGCTGATCGGTTTTAATGACAAATCGAGGCCAATTACTTTCATTCTGGGGATCATCAACTCAGACAAACGCATGTTTTCCATCTCCAGAATACGGGAAACCAATTTTTTTTCCCAAATATTGATTTCCCCATTTTGAAAACTGATTTCCAGAACTTTTTGAAGTTCGGTGGAGGAATAGGATTCGCGCAACGGGGCATTTGTTTTGATGAAAAGACGGGAGATATAATTCAAAGGCTGACTGAATAGATAAAAAGAATAGTAGCAAAACTGGACTAACGGGGCCGAAAAACGCAACAATTGGAGGTTGTATTTGATGGCATAGACTTTAGGCGTTATCTCGCCCACAATAATGATAATGAAGGTCATGACTACCATTGAGTAATCGAGACCATGCTCGGGGAATATTGCCGACGCCAACTGGGCGGCAAAACTACTGGCGCCGATATTGACAACCAGATTGCCTATCAACAGTGTAATCAGGGTGGGATTAATATTGTTTTTAAAAAATTTCAGCCGAAGATATTGGCGGGGATTGCTTTTTTTAATACATTCCAGGTTGCTGGGGGATAATGAAAAAATAGCGGCCTCGGAACCGGAAAAAAGAGCCGATAGCGCTAATAAAAAAAGCAGGAAGAAAAATGCCAACATGGTCGGTTCAGGGATGAACTGGCTTTAGAATCAAGGCTCCCAAGGGCGGAACGTTCAGCGAGAGTGAAAACGGTTGGCCTTGCCAGGCAATCATGTCAGCGGCTCCGCCGCCGCCATTGCCAACATTCGATCCCCAGTACCAGGCGGAATCGGAATTGATCATCTCCCGATAATCAGCCAAAACAGGCACGCCAATACGGTACTGATAATGAGGAACAGGGGTGCAGTTCAGAATAATAATCAACGGATATTTCCGTTCCTGGTCCCAGCGGATATAGGATATAATTGATTGGTCGGCATCATGGTAATCGATCCATTCGAAACCCCGGGGATCAAAATCATTTTCCCAGAGTGGTTTTTCATTGAGATAGAGATGATTCAAGTCCCTGACAAACTGGTGAATTTTGCGATGGGGGGTTACGTCCAACAGATGCCAGTCCAGACTGGACCTGAAATTCCACTCATTCCACTGGCCGAATTCCGAACCCATAAACATTAGTTTTTTACCGGGATGAGTCATCATAAACATAAAAAAAAGACGCAGATTAGCAAATTTTTGCCACAAATCACCGGGCATTTTGTTCAACAAAGAACCTTTACCATAAACGACTTCATCATGGGAAATTACCAATACAAAATTTTCAGTGAACGCGTACCAGAGAGAAAAAGTGAGATTATTATGATGATATTTACGATGCACCGGGTCTTTGGAAAAATAAAGCAGACTGTCATGCATCCAGCCCATATTCCATTTGAAGCCAAATCCCAGTCCACCCAAATACACCGGTCGGCTAACGTTGGGGAAAGCTGTCGATTCCTCGGCAATCATCAGCGCATTGGGATAGTAGCTGTAAACGACTTCATTGACTTTGCGCATAAAATGGATTGCTTCCAGATTTTCATTGCCGCCATACATATTCGGGACCCATTCGCCATCATTTTTTCCATAGTCGCGATAAAGCATCGAAGCGACGGCATCCACGCGCAATCCGTCAAAATGGAACTCATTCAGCCAATAGATGGCATTGGATATTAGAAAATTAAGTACTTCGTTGCGTCCATAGTTAAAAATCAACGTACCCCAATCAGGATGTTCGCCTTCTTTGGGATCCTGATGTTCATAAAGTGGAGTACCATCAAAACGCGCCAGGCCAAAGGCATCTTTGGGAAAATGTCCGGGAACCCAGTCTAAAATTACTCCTATGCCACAGGCATGGCATTGATCAATTAAATAGCGCAGGTCATCGGGGGTTCCAAAACGGCTGGTAATCGCGTAATAACCCGTAACCTGGTAGCCCCAGGAATCATCCAGGGGATACTCGGCAATGGGCATTAATTCCAAATGTGTATAACCCATATCTTTAACATAAGTAACTAATTGATCTGCCAGTTCGCGATAACTTAGCGACCGGTTCTCTTCTTCTATCTTATGACGCCAGGAAGCGAGGTGCACTTCATAGATATTGATGGCTTTATTTAAAAATTTACCATCCTGCCTGCGAGTCATATAGTCATGATCGCGCCAGCGATATGAAGATTGATAGACAATCGAGGCATTTTTCGGACGCATTTCCTGGAAGACGCCATAGGGATCGGTTTTTAAAAAGGGTAGGCCAACACCGGTAGAAAGCTCGAATTTATAAAGAGTTCCTTCACGCAATCCCGGGATAAACAGTTCCCATACCCCGCTCTGTCCACGAATCCGCATTGAGTGGCAACGACCATCCCATTGGTTGAAATCGCCCACGACACTGATTCGCGCAGCATTCGGGGCCCAAACTGCGAAAAATACTCCCTGGCATCCTTCAATCTCCATCGGATGCGCTCCCAAATGTCGATAAATATGATGATGCTGCCCCTCACTAAAAAGATGAAGGTCCCATTCACTCAGCACCGGCAAAAACCGATAAGGGTCTTCAACTTCCACTTCCTGTCCACCCATAAATTCTAAGATATATGTATAGCTGATAAACTGGGTTTGCCGGGGCAAAAATATTTCATATAGACCCCGGTCATCAATCTTTTCCATTTTTAGTGGTTTCTTTAGAGTTTTGCTCTTTAAAACGACAGATTGACAATGAGGTTGGAAAGTCCGCACGACTACGCCCTTTTGATGCTCCGGATCGAAAAAATGCTGACCCAGCCATTGAAAAGGATCACTCAAACGCGCATTAACCACCGCATCAATCTGATCCATCGTCAAAGAATACTGCTTAGCGTTCTGTGCCATAAACGGCCTCCCATTTAATCAATTTCAGTTTGCGAAACGATAATTTTGTTCACAATCCCATATTCACGCGCCTCTTTGGCGTTCATCCAGAAATTACGTTCCGTATCCTGCTCCACTTTCGATAACGCTTGCCCTGTCCGTTCACTGATGATCTCATTCACTCGCTTACGGATTTTTATGATCTCTTCCGCCTCGATTTTGATATCAAGGGCGGAACCCATTACACCCCCGGCAGGCTGATGGATCAGATAGCGGGTATTGGGCAGAGAATAACGATTCTTCTTCTCTGCTCCTAAAAAAATCGTGATGGCTGCGCTGGCGACCCATCCCGTCCCGATAACCACGATCTCCGGCTTAATAAACCGGAACAGATCAAAAATCGTGTCGCCCGACTCAACATGACCGCCCTGAGAATTGATATACACCCGGATCGGCTGGTCATTATCGTCCTGCAATATTAACAGTTCCCGGGTAACCCGTTCCACTAATTTTTGATTGACATCCCCGGCTATTATTATTGAACGTGTTTTCAACAATCGTTCCATCATTCCATTATTTTCCTGACGTTCCTGGCTCTCCGGATTCTCCAGCATAAATAAACTCCTTATTGCTTTGAATGTGGTTATTCAGAGTCTTTCCACAACCGCTCATCGTTAGCAATACGACGTCATGTTTTTTCGGACGCCGTCCGACTATCCACTGATAAACTTATGGACAATCCACGGATTCCTCCCTACGCCATAATAACGTAAGAGGAGAGTTAATGGACGAACTCTATTATAGAACTGATTAAATGAAACCAAAACATGCTCATTACGGCATGTACTAACATAATACTGATTTTATATCTATTTGTCAAGATAAATTTTTAATCGCGCCCATCACCGAATGAAATGATATATTGTCTTATAAAAGGATTAAACTGATTTCACAAAATTACTCAAAATTTATTTAAATATTAATCCCATAACAAAAAAACCATAATTTTTTTCTTGTTTTTTCGGAGGATTTTAGTTAAAATAAAAGGTAATCTGTATAAAAGGAGGCAACGATGTCTTTAAAATCAGCTTTAGATCTGGCGATGGAACGATCAGACAGGATCGTGGAGCCCCAAGATATTATCAAACTAACCGCCGAGCAAAAAGAAAGTATCGATCATATTCGTACCCATTATCAGGCAAAAATTGCTGAAACCGAGATTATGGCCCGTTCACGCATTCAGGCGCTATCCCCCGAAGAAGCCTCTGAACATCGCCACCAATTTGAAAATGAAATACAGGCTATGCGCCGCCAATATTCAGAAGAGATGGAGTTTAAAATTGCTCAAAAAATGGAAGAATTCAAAGCAGATCAATAAGCAATTTCTGATCATTTTTATTGTTTGGATGTCAACACTAACCCAAGCGGGGAAAATATCCGATATCGACCCGCGGGAACTGATTATTAAGCTTCCGCGTTCAACGCAACTGGGAAAAATCCGCCAGGCACTCCCCGGATATGAATTAAGCCATCCCCTAATGAAGTCCGGGGGGAAAGATGGGACGCTGTATCTTTTAAAAATTCCACCGGCCACCCGAATTGACGAGGCATATTACCAGTTGCGGCGCGACGGCTGGGAAATTTATTATAATCATTACCTTGCCGCCCAGACAACAATTCCCAATGATCCTTTTTATGTCCTGCAATGGCATTTTGAAACCATGGGAGTTGTACCGGTGTGGGATTATTTTACCGGTTCCGGTGAGCATCCGGTCTATATTCTCGATTCGGGGGTCGACTACCGACATCCGGATTTAGCCAATGCGCTGTGGCGCAATCCCGGTGAGATCGCCTTTAATAATATTGATGATGATAACAACGGTTATGTGGATGATACGATTGGATATGATTTTGTCACCATCGATCCATCGCAGACGAATAATGGCGACGGATATCCGCCGGACAATGATCCGATAGATTGCGCCGCCCATGGGACGGCCGTCGCCGGAGCCGTTGCCGGGGTAGCCAACAACGGGATCGGCATTGCCGCAAGCAATTGGGAAGGACGTTACTACCCGGTTCGCATCGGTTATGCGCCGCCCTCCGGGATTGGTGTCACCGCCAAAGAAAGTGATGCTGTGGCGGGATTCGATTATGCATTGCAGATGGGAGCGAAGATCATCAACTTCAGTTATGGTGGCATATCACCTACTCCGGCATTGGAATATATCATCCGTGAAGCCTGGGAAAGGGGCGTATTGGTTTTCTGTTCCGCTGGCAATGAAAACAACTATGTGAAGTATTACCCTGCAGCATATCCCGAGGCCATCGCCATCACGGGAATCAACAACCAGAATCAGAACCAGACCAGTGTATATGGCCCATGGGTTGATTTATGCGCACCATCTTCCCAATATACTACCCTACCTGGCGGCGGGTTGACGGGCAGCTATGGGTATGTCGGGGGAACTTCAATCAGTTCGCCGATTGCCGCTTCGGTAGCTTCGCTCTTATGGGACTATTTACCCCATCTCCCCGGACCCGCCATTCTCACTCTGCTCGAACAAAGTTCAGCTTCAGTGGATGCATTAAATCCCTATATTCCGGCCTATAGTCTGGGTTACGGAAATATGCTATTGGATCGCGCATTCCGATTCTCAACGGATGCGCCACTCATCATACTTGACTCCATTGTCTGGGAACCAGCCAGACAATCGCTGGCTCCCGGAGAATCCGCCACGCTGCAGATATTTCTCACTAATGCCGGCGATACGCTTAGCGGGGGGCAATTGGCCATCGGCAGCCTGACCGATCCACTGGAGATCACTCCTGCCGCTGTTGAGATCCCTTTAATCGAACCCATGGGGCATTGGCAATCTTCCTTCTGCGAAATAGCAGTGCCGGAAACGTGCCCTTTCGAAACTATCACCCAATTGGCATTAAATCTTTACCACCAGGATTCACTACTTTTCCATTACCAATACAGTATGGAAACTCCGCTCAACCCGCTCTTCCGCACCTATTCCACCCACCGCCTCAGTTGCGCATTTTCTTCCAGCGGACTGATTGGCCATAATGAAAATACCAGCAATACCCAAAAATATCACGATTATGCTGCATATCAACTGGGAGATGGACTTTCGTATAACGAAGCCTTTGGCCTCCTGTACAGCGGGGCGTTTTGTTTTACCGCTGACAATTATCCCCTGGTGGACGGAACCGTGCGCAATAACCCGACGACCCTTTCGGATTGGCGCATTTTGTCTTTATTCCACGATTCAGTGGATAATAGTGGCAACACCATGGCTACAGCCCACTATAGCTTTTCCTGGCAGGACGGCGCAGTTAGTGTGACACAAACAGTGAAAGCCCCCCGCGACAGCAGTTTTATGCTGGTGGACTATGAATTGACCCACACCTATGCCAATCCGCTCCAACATCCCCGCGTTGCATTTATGTTGGACCTGGACTTGATAGATTCCGGCGCCAACCTCGCCTATTACGATACAACCAATCATTTCCTGATCCAATCCTATACTCACCCGGCCAATACTATCTATGCCGGGCAGACTTTTCTGGAAGGTTCCGGCATTCAGGCAGCCGCTATAACCAATTTCTACAGTATAACCGATACGGCCACCCAGCGAAACTTATTTGATTCAACCGTAATTCATAACGGAGAAGGTGATTATTATACCATCCTCAGCGCCACCAACGAGGGCAAGGCGGAATGGGCAGGCGAGACAGAACCTCTCCACTTTACCTGGTTACTCACGATAGCGGATGACTCCGCCGCACTGCGGCAAAATCTCCAATCTGCGCGAAACTGGCAAAAAACGGTCGCCATTTCCGAATCCGCAGTCAATACGCGTAAACTGATCTGCAGAGCCTACCCGAACCCAGCGAGTGATATCGTAACTATCAACTGGCATAATCCGTCCCAAACCCAGCCGATAATCAACCTCTACAACATTATGGGACAACGGATTCCATGCAATCCTCCCAAAAGTAATATCGCTTCCGCTCAGATTGATATCCGCCACCTGCCCGCCGGTATTTATTTTTTTGTTTTGAAGTTTCCACAGGAAACACTCACCCACAAAATACTTGTTATCCATTAATTAATAAGTGGATAGATAGGGAAGCCGCGCCTGCTTAAAATTGATCAAGCCAAACACTCCATTTTAAAGATTGGACGGGAATTATGCCGAAGGAGATGGGCCCCATGGCATGATGGAAACATCTCGGTTCGCATAGCTGTTAACCGAATTCTGATTACACCGGCAGGTATCAATAAAGGAGCGCTTGCCCCCAAAGATTTGATGCTGATTGACACTGAGGGGGTAATACAAGCCGGAAAACACCAACCGACATCGGAAATGAACATGCACCTGGCAATATACCGCCATCGGCCGGATATCAATGCGGTCGTCCATGCCCACCCGCCCTATGCAACGGCCTGGGCCTGTCAGGCAGCCGCCAACACCGACCCATCTTTACTCATTGAAACTGTTCTGGCATTTGGCGCAATCCCGATTGCTCCCTTTGCTCTGCCGGGAACCGCAGAAGTTGCGCGCAGCATCGAACCTTTTTTAGCGTCATCCCAAGCGATATTGCTGGCGAATCATGGCGCCCTGACGTTTGACCGCACACCGGAATTGGCATGGTATCGTTTTGAATCACTCGAACATATTGCCAAAATTCAATACCTGGCAAAAACATCAGGACCAGTTTCTCCTATTTCCGAAAAGGAAATCGCCAAGTTAAAATCAATGTCAACTGACAATCTGCAACATTAACGTTCACTGAAGGAGTTATTACATGTTCAAGGAAAAAATCATTAGCCGCAATGCTGTCATCGGCGTGATTGGATTAGGTTATGTAGGCCTTCCGCTAATTATTGAGTTTGCCAAAGAAAATTTTCAGGTCATCGGTTTCGATATCGATCCCAAAAAAGTGGAATTGCTTATAAATGGAGAAAGTTACATCAAACATATCCCGGCAGAAGCCACTAAAAAACTGATCGACAACCAAAAATTTTTACCCACCACGGATTTCGTTCAGATCCGCAAGGTTGATGTTATCATTATTTGCGTTCCGACCCCGTTAAATAAACACCGGGAACCCGATATGACCTATATTGAAAAAACGTGTGAAACAATCTACCCCTATCTCCACAGGGATCAACTGGTCATTTTAGAAAGTACTACTTACCCGGGAACAACCGATGAAATAGTCAAACCGATTTTGGAAAAAAGTGGATTGCGGGTAGGAGAAGATTTGCGACTGGCTTTTTCTCCCGAACGGGAAGACCCGGGCAATCCGAATTTCTCAACTTCCCGTATTCCAAAAGTTGTTGGCGGTTATGACTCAGAAAGTCTGGAAATAGCGGTAACCCTTTATCGGCAAGTGATAGACCAGGTAATTGCCGTCAGTTCAACCCGTGTAGCGGAAATGACTAAACTCCTGGAAAATATTTACCGAAGCGTTAATATTGCTCTCGTGAACGAATTAAAAATGTTGACAGACCGCATGAATATTGATATATGGGAAGTAATTGCAGCCGCATCCAGCAAACCGTTCGGATTCCATCCATTTTATCCCGGCCCGGGATTAGGAGGCCATTGTATTCCCATCGATCCCTTTTACTTGACCTGGAAAGCGCGCGAATTTGAATTTCCGACCCGTTTTATCGAATTGGCTGGAGAAATCAACTCCCAAGTCACTACGTATGTAGTGCATAAAATCATGGACGCATTGAACCAGGCGGGAAAGAGTTTGAACGGGTCTTCAATACTTCTTTTAGGCGTGGCCTATAAAAAAGATATCGATGACATGCGTGAATCTCCCGCATTAAAATTGATCGAACTGCTGGATGATAAAGGCGCCCGGGTGTGTTATAATGATCCTTACATCCCTCAGATTCCAAAAGTTTCTCCCATGCGTAAATATCAAATTAATATGGAAAGCCAACCCCTGACGGTTGAATTGCTGGCGCGAATGGACGCCGTCGTCATCGTTACTGACCATTCCAGCTACGATTATCAATGGATTGTATCCAATTCCAAATTAGTGATCGACACCCGCAACGCCACAAGTCAGGTCAAGGAAAACCGTAAAAAGATCATCAAAGCTTAGGAACGCGGATTATCCCGCCACGTATTCAATTGTCGAATCTGGTTGAATACATTGCGAGCAGGCAAATAAACCAACAAATGCCATTGAGAAGGGACCGGGTCAAGTCCGGTCCTTACTTCTTTAAATTGCTTGAGCAAATAAAAAACCGCCCATAAACGACCCACCATTGAAATCAAAAAAATCAGTTCCAGATTGGCAGATGAAAATTGCCAAAAATGGAAATCTGCCACATAACGCGCCAGAAAACCGCCCATAAATGAACCGCTAAACGCAGCTAAGTTAGTAACAGCAAAATATACGGCCATAGCGGTCGGCATTTGGTGACGATGATGCGAATCAAATGTAAAATTCATCGCTGCCAGAGATACACCCGACCAGCCGAATCCATGCAGCAATTGAAACACAATCAGTACCGCAAAATGATGAGAAAAGGCCCAGCCTAAGGGGGGTAGCAGAATAAAAAAGCCACACGTTAAAAGTATCTGATAGTTGCCGAACCGATCGGCCAAGGGACCCCAATAAAACATAAAAAGAAACGTCAGCATATTGGTCATCATTGTCAGGATCATATATTCCAAATAGTTGCACCCTAAAGTCTGTAAAATCTGTATTGGCAACAACGCATTCATAATAAACATGCTGAAATTGATCACAAAGATAAACCGGATATAACGGGTAAAATTGCGATGCTGATCGGAACGGAAAAATTCAAGATAGGAATGAGCGCTTACCGGAATTTCATTCCGCTCCATTTCCGGTTCCGGTGTATGTTTAATCGGCCACCAACTGGCGGCGCGCGATAGAAAAGCCAAACAAAAAAGTCCGGCGAAAACCCCCATCAAATCCAGAAAACCACGTTGCGCCGCATAAAGCGCAATGCCTCCCAAAAGAATCGCCGTGAATTGAAACACACCAATTACGCTATTGCGGCGTCCCCAGAACCGGCCCCGTGTCTCCGATGGAATGATATCATTCATCCATGACAGC
Source organism: uncultured bacterium (assembly GCA_964632485.1). Lineage (GTDB taxonomy): Bacteria > JAGOEH01 > JAGOEH01 > JAGOEH01 > JAGOEH01 > CAZWDO01. The sequence goes on along the minus strand of CAZWDO010000014.1, from coordinate 43,670 downwards.
CAACCGGGAGTGGCAAAACCGGTAACAAACGTACCAATGAAATAGACAATAATAATCCAAATCGGGCTCCCCAAGAAAAGCCCGGCGCCCAGAATCAACAGCCAGGATGTGGCTTGACTCAGATTGCCAATCAGACATAATTGTTGCCTGCGTCGATAATGGAGTATAAAAAGCCCCCCCAGGATATGAGCTAAAGCGATCGCCAATTGTCCAAATCCTGTCAATAATGTTACCTGGAAGGGAGTCGCATTAAATAATAAAGCAAAGGGAACCAGATAATGCTCGGCTAAACCATACATCAAGGCCCAAAGCGCCCCGTCCAGAGAAATTAGGAAAAAAATCCGCCGCGGGTTATCACGCAATAACAAAATCCACCTCTTTCCGAATTTAAGTGAGACTTTTACTGAATGGGCCACCAATATAAATCATTCTCCGGGAAATGTCAAGACGCAAGTCAACGCCTATTCAATTGATCTTCTAATACGGTTCGAGCTTATATATATTCTGAACTCATCCATCAATCCGGTTTCCAGCCTGAGTCGCATGACTCCCCCCAATATTTTATTGCGGGTAATTTTTATAAATTTAAAATTCTCTTTTTTACAAACTTGACAAAACCAGATAAAAAAGTTATATTTAATATCGTACAGAGACAGCTTGACAATGGGCGATTTTAAACCAATGATTACCGCCATTCCATCGCATACCGATTCCCTCCCCTGATACCGGTTGTAATCTAAACCACACGCCCCAGATTTTTAGCATAACCCATTGGTTAGCCGTATTGTCGTAAACGAATAGATATTAAACCGCTGGTAGGCCAGCTTTCAAACAAGGAGGAAACCATGTATCGCCGTTTATTTATCGGTTTATTCCTGACAGCACTGACTCTGATGATCAGCTCCTGTAAGGTCGAAGATGATTTTACTATGAATCTAACGCATAGTTGGACCTTTACAAACTACGATCAACTCAGTTTTCATTTAACAGATACTATCACCCGGGATGAATTTATAAAAGCCGCCAGTTCCAGTAAAGATTTTGTCGATAATAAGGACGATATCAAAAAAATTGAGGTCCAAAAAATCGAATACAAAATCCAGTATTACGGCCAAAATACGGTTATCGCGACGAGCGCAAGCGCCAACTTCAGTGAAGTGAACGGTTCCAATCCCCTGCAGGCGTTAAGTATGACCAATCTCGATCTGCGCGCGGCCGGAGACAATCTATATCATGAAACGCCTTTCAACCAAACCAACACCAACAAATTCTGCGACATGATCTGGAGCAACCCCAAATGCGCCCGGGTTCAACTCGACGCCATTTTCGATACTCAACCGTTATCCATGGTATTGACCATCAAAGGAACGTTTAAAGTTACTTTCAATAAAAGTTTATTTTAACAAGGAAGTTGAATCCATATTCAGAAAACGGCAGGTAGCGCTCTACACGTCATTCAGCGGGTAAAAAACGCCCATATTTGGCCCTTGTATTCAAAATATATTGATTGTATGCGATTCTCTCTATGTATTTGGAATAGTAAACATAAATTTATCCGTAATGGTCATTTTTTTAGCAGAACAGCTTGAAAAATCAATCAACTCTGAATATCGAAACCCCTCGGAAAATCGTATTTATTTATTTCCTGCTGTGGATTAGTTTTATTGATCAGTCGTCGGCCGCGCGAAAACAAACGTTAACCGACTCGATCCGGATGGCTTATCAAGAATATCAGATGACCCTTTTGCAACTGCCGGATAATAAATCCCAACTGGATCGAAAGCGCAAGCGCTATATCGCTTTAAAAACCCGCTATTTAGAAAAAAAACCAAAAACAACGATCAGTCCAAGCATGGGAGGAGTATCTGATGAGTTGGGTATCACAGGAAATGCTACTATTCCGGAAATAAAGGAATGTTTACTGGATGCAGAAGACGACACCTTATGGCTGGAAGGATTCAGAGATCGGCTTCTACGCGCGATAGACAATCCAGATCAGATGGAACTTGAGGATTTGGGATTATATTTTACGCCGACATACGACAATCGAGTTGAATGGATAACCGATCGGGATGAATTTTGGCAAAAACTGATAAACGCGCTGGAAGAATCAAAACAATCAATTCATATCCATTTATATGGATTTAAAGCGGATGAGTGGGGACGAAGCTTATGCCGATTACTGATTAAAAAAGCCCGTCAGGGAGTTAGAATACGCTTGATTCTGGATCGATTTGGCGCCAGACTCAGTCTGTTCCATCGCATACAGCGAACCCAGCAGCAGGCATGGTTGGACAGTCTTACCACTGCAGGGGGAGAAATCGTATATTACAGTCACCCACCGCATCCGACGTTGGGTGATTATTTCCATTTTGATCATCGTAAATACTTCATTATTGATGGACACATGGCGTTACATACCGGCTATACAGTCGAACAATCCATGTACACACGGATGATGGATATGGCGATGCTCCTTGAAGGTTCAATCGTCAACCAACTCCAGGCAATTTTCTTTTCTAACTTCCTGTACAATGGCGGCCATATAGCCCTCGATAGCGCCGCGGCTTATTTTCCTTCCCCTGAATCGGGAGAGAATAACAACGGAGTTAATGGACGAATTCTAATCAATGCGCCGGGTATCCAGCATCCCATTACCCAAACACTCTATCGGGAAATCGATAGAGCTCAAACCGAAATTCTGATATTCTCGCCTTATTTTACGGAAAACCGGATTATGAATCATTTAAAAACAGCTCTTGCCAGAGGCGTCGCCGTTAAACTGATCATTCCGGCTAATCCGGAAAACAAAATCAATCGTTTCAATACCGAATACCACTTGCATCAATTAAGTAATGCGGGAGCAACAATCTATCGATTTGAGGGCAGCGATCATCAGGGGCGGTTTCATGCCAAAGGTCTAATCACTGACCAATCTTACGCGTGTATGGGCAGTTGCAACATGGATAGTTTCTCATTATACCGAAATTTCGAACAGAATATTGAGATTCGGAACATGGCCAGTGTTCGCCAGTTAATACTCCAAATCAAGAGGGATATCTTGCCCTATTGCTGCGTATATTCCCCGCCAACATCCCGCTGGCAAAGAATTTGGCTGCATTGCAAGGGCTGGTTGAGCGAACTTTTTGATCCTTTTGTCTGATTAAAAAATCCAGGAAACCGAAAATACCGGCAAAAAGGGCGCCTGATAAAGCATTGCTGTGCGTTGTGTTAATTTATTCCAATAAATCCGGGCCTCGTTCCGATGGTAGTACACATTGATCACACCCACGAGCAAATTCAACTGGGAATGATTGACCCGAAACGTTCGCTGAAGCTGAAAATTCAATGAATGATAATTTCGATACCGCATTTCATGGATATAGCGTGAATCAATGATACCTACCTGAGCATCCTGTGAAGCAACTTCATCAAAAGGAGTATAGGGAGTACCGCCGGCGATCTCCCAATGAATATTCAATTGCCATTGCGCGGCTATATAAAAAAGAAAATCGCACAAAAAAATGAAGCGGTTATCACCTAAACGGGGCCGTTCAACACCATTCCAATCGTGATACTCCGAGCGAAAAAAGTTTAAAGATGCATTAAATCGTCCTTTACGGAGCAGACGTCGTGAAAAACCAATTTCCACACCTTTGACAAAAGCGACTCCCCGATCGCTCAATTCCTCATAGAAACGGTAAAATCCATAATTAATACCACTATCCATGACATAAATTGCCGGATCTTCATGGGTTAATGGCTGATGGCGATAATCCTTTGCATACAACTCCAGTTCAGCCATCCCTCCCCATAAAGTTTCGCGCGCCAGACGAATATTATAATGAATGCATACCGGTTGACTAAGGCGACGATTGGCTTGATTGGCCGCTAATAAAAAAAGAGGTAACGGCTGATGATATACTCCACTTCCGATGCCCAATGAAAACCCATCTCCCCATTTCCGTTCAAGCGATAAACGAGGGTCCACTGTCAGTCGGTTTTGATAGGAAGGCCTCAAAACCCGCGCTCCGACATTATACTGAAATCCTCGGGAGTTGAGAGCCGTGAACTGAATATAGAAAGCAATTTTATGAACTGACAATCGCCCTTCCGGCCATACTTCCACTTGCTGATTACCATACCGATTATACGTCGCCGCAAAATAATTAGTGTAACTAAAATTTTCCCAATCAATTTCATAACCCACATTAATTTTGTGGCGGAGCGCAGGGTCGAAAGTAAAATGATGCCGGATTGAAGTATTCCCGATATTTTCCATGATGGCGTAATGGGTCATTTCCGTGGCTGCATTCCATATCCGATCCCGGTTTTCGGAAGGAGAATGACTGAACGAAAGCTCGCTTATGGCTCGTGATGTCACCCGGAATTGCCAGTTAACACCAACTGTTCCTGTAGTATGGCTTAGATTTAGCGCTCCATTATAACCATTTTTAATAGCTGTTGCCAAATCGAAATTGAGATCGCTATAGGCCGCGACTACTAAAAGCGAAAGCTGATGCCGAGTTGCTAATGTACCATGCAGAAAACCCTGAAACGACTCATACCCTGGAGCCACATCATTTCCTAAAAGTCGATTGAGCCAATCCAGATAGCCGCGCTGGACGGAAAAATGATAGTCCCATTGATTGCTGAAGAAATGACCGGTAGCGGACGCGCGGACTCCGGACAGCCCCAGCGACAGAATGCGTTCAGTCGGCAACTCTTCATTTTTTTTAAGTGTTAAAGCCATCACACCGGACATCGCCCCACCATAAGAGACCGGCATATTTCCATTATAAAAAACCAATTCACTTACGCTATGAAGATCAAAGTAACCCAACGCGCCGCCACTCCCGCTCTGGCGCTGGAAATAGTTCAATTCGTTAACCCGGATATTTTCAATATAGTATGAATTTTCCCATGGACTCCCGCCTCGTATTAAAAGATCATTGGCCCAATCACTATATCGAGACGTTCCAGGCAAGCTTTTTAGGATACGCGATACATCCCCAAGCGATAAGGGAACATCATTAATCATGGCATGACGCAGACGAAACTGCCCCAAACCGATTTTGGAAGAAGTGGGGTCTCTCTTTGCCTCGATGATCACCTCCGAACATTCATGTACAGCCTGAATGGAGTCATCCTGAATCGTTAATTCCAAATTTAGAGTATCATTATCTCTTAGAGTAAAGTAATGGTAAAAAATCTGATTTGCGCCATAGCGTCCAATAAAAAGTTTATAATTACCTCCAGGAAGCGAATCATACCGCAGCCTTTGTTCAGAAAGAAAAACCGGAGAAACCGAGGATGGTTCCAAACGGATAAAGGAATCAGCAAAATAGGAGGGGGGTAAAGTAATCGTCAAAACGCTGGCGGATATATGATAAGAAAGTAGTATCAAGCAACAACTGCAAATATTTAAACATTGAATCATATCATCAATTTTAAAAATCTAAAATAATAAATCATCCCTAAACACGCAGATTACAAACGCACTCTCAGGGGGTTATTTGATCACAGCCGACAATTTAAAACCAAATATTTTATTTAACACATTCAGGCTCGAAAAGATTGAATACTGGAAGTCCAGCAATCAATCCAGGCGGGGAGCCAACGCCCATTTTTTACCCATCTTCACTGAGTTCACCCAGATCGATTTTGGCGAGTTCTTCAATAAAATCCAATTCTGCTTTTTCGTCATGGTATTCGGTGCGGATATGGCGAAATTCATCCAGATTAGCCAGAAAAATATCGATGAGATCGGGATCGAAATGCTGACCTCTTTCCTCGGTCATAATGGCTAAAACTTTTTCTTCGGGAAAGGCGTCTTTATAAACCCTTTTAGCGGAAAGCGCGTCATAAACATCGGCAATTGCGGTAATTCGTCCTTCGATGGGAATATTGGCAGCTTTAAGCCCTTGGGGATAACCCTGCCCATTCCATTTTTCATGATGAGTCAAAGCGACAATACGTGATATTTTTAATAATTCATCGTTGGAATGGCGCAGGATAGCGGCGCCAATAATCGTATGATACTCCATGATTTGACGTTCCGCAGGCGTTAATCGGCCGGGCTTTTGCAACACCGAATCCGGAATTCCGACTTTTCCCACATCATGCATTGGTGCCGCATGGATGATTAGCTCCAATTGATCGCCTCTCCAACCCAGATTACCCGCTAAAACTCCGCTATAGAGCGATACGCGTTTAATATGATTTGCCGTTTCACGATCGCGATACTCGGCCGCCACTCCGAGTTTTAATACCGTATCCAGATGGGCTTCTTTCAAACGCTGATGCAGCAACGCATTCTCCATGGCGACCGCCGCCTGCGAAGCCAGCGCCTCCAGTATCGGATGCAGCTCGCTTTCAAATGCAATTACTTCCCGACCTTTTTTGGCATTAATCAACTGGAGGACACCTATCACCTGATCGACATTATTCTTCATCGGTATCGTCAGCATTGATTGGGTGCGATACTCGTTTTTCTCATCAAATGAGCGGTTGTGCCTAAACGGGAGTTGCTCAGGCATCTCATAGACATCGGGAATATTGATAATTCGACCGTATTTAGCCACATAACCGGCCATACTCTCTTCAGTGATCTCAAGCATAAAGGAGCTGAAGCTCTGTCTAAACCGTTCTTCGCCCCAACGATGAGATAAAGTATCGTTCTGAGAAATCTTAAAAATCAGATTCTTTTTTTCCACTAAATAGATTGACCCGGAATCAGCCTGGGTTATTTTACGGCTTTCCAATAAGATTCGATCCAATAATTGGTCCAAATCCCGGATACTGGATAAAGAAACACCAATTGTAATTAATTTTTTTAAAAGTTCTTCGGTTTTTACCATAAATATAATATACTTAAATTAAAAAAAAGGTCAAGCTCTTTTTTATTATGAATTTTCTGGTTTTTAAAATACTTGTTTTTTTTAAAAAAAAGTGATATTATATAGAAGTATGCCAAAAATATAAAAATGCAGGAGCAATTTTATGATAAAACCAATCCTTCTGATAAGTATGATCCAATTCTTTTGCAGCTCGTTGATCGCTTCCGATTATCTGCTGACTAAATTGACATTAGAAGACGGTTTATCAGAAAATACTCCATACTGCGTCTATCAGGATTATCAGGGATTCCTCTGGGTTGGCACAGAAGATGGATTGAATCGCTATGATGGTTCCAGATTTAAACTTTACAAAAAGGAACGAAACAATTTCAACTCACTCAATAACAATTGGATAATCAGTATCATCGAGGATAATGCCCAGCGTTTGTGGGTGGGTACTACAGAAGGATTGTGCTACTACCAGCGGAAAACAGACAATTTTCAACGTATACACGCGCTAAAAAACTATTCAGTAGAAGCGCTTTGGTGTGATTCCGAAGGAAACATTTGGATAGGCACAAATGAACAGGGCCTTTATATATTACGCGATGACTCCCTCCTTACGCCGGTCCATTTAAAAAAGCATGATTCGCAAACTCTTACCATTAACAATATCATTGGGGGAGAAACAAACAATCTCTGGATATCCACAGATCAAGGGGTTTTCGAATATAGTCCGACAACTAAAACTATTGAACACTACCTGGAGAACTTAACGGACCCGGTCCGTTTCGTCATACCCATTGCCGATCAAACAATCTGGGTGGGGACCCTTGGTGATGGGTTATACCATATCGATCCCCAAAGCGAACTCATTACTCACTATACCACGGGGAAGGATTCTCCCGTCAGGCTCCCCACTAATTATTACCGATCCTGGTGCCGTGATAGCAGCGGCACAATTTGGCTGGGCACATACAACTACGGAATCTTTCAATTCGATCCCGAGGAAAAAACGCTGAAACCCATCAACAACCGGATATTGACCATCGATGATTACTCGAACACGACCATCCTTTCGCTGTATTCTGACCGAACCGAACTCTTATGGGCGGGAGTCAGCGCCAAGGGATTGGCTAAAATATACAAACCCAAATTTAATTTCCTTCATCATGCCCCACAGGATACCCAGTCACTCTCTTCCCCGGTCATTTGGTCAATTGTCCAGGATCGCGCGAATAAACTCTGGATCGGCGCCCAAAACGGTGGATTAAATTGTTATGACCTTCAAACGGGCCGCTATTTATACTTTACCAATAATCCCAGTAACCCAAACTCCTTAATTCATGACAATGTGTGGTCGCTCTCCATCGATTCTTCAGATAACCTCTGGATTGGAACAACACAGGGATTATCCCGGCTAAACAAAGACAGGACCCAATTTTCTTCTTTTACGTATGATCCCAGAAATTCCAACAGCCTGATTAATGACCGGACATGGATCACTCTCTGCGATCGCCAACAAAGGATATGGGTTGGCACCAACGGCGGACTTTGCTACTATCATCCCGACCAAAAAAAATTTTTCGATCTCAACAGCCATTTCAAGCAATCTCAAGAAATTCAATCCAACCTGATCCGATCACTTTTTCAAGACAGCCATCGAAACATTTGGGTGGGAACTATGGATAAAGGCGCTTACCTAATTAATGAATCACTTACTGATATCCGGCACTTCACAGTAACCGAGCAGGATACTTTCGGAATCTTCAGCAATAGTATCTACTGTTTCTGTGAAGATGCCAACCAACAAATCTGGATCGGTACTGGAGAAGGTGTTGTATGCTACAATCTGCCGGAGAACCGATTTCAGATTTTTTCCGGATCAGAGAAAATTCCTCAATCCATCATTTATGGAATATTGGCTGACAAAAAGGCGCGAATATGGTTTAGTAGCAACTACGGACTTTTCTGTTTAGACCCGGGAACGGGAACTATCGATCATTATACATCTGGGGACGGACTGCAAAGCAACGAATTTAACGTTAATGCCTACTTTGCCAACACCCAGGGAGAATTTTTCTTCGGAGGAATCAACGGCTTAAACTATTTCCATCCGGACAGTCTGAAACTCAATCTATTGCCGCCACCCATCGTCATAACAGCATTCAAAGTATTTAACCAGGATTTTCCTCTTCCAAATGCCATTCACACGACTCGTCAAATCGAACTTGATTATACCCACCAGGTTTTTTCGTTTGAAGTCGCCGCGCTTGATTTTGTGGCGCCATTGCGCAATCGATTTCAATACAAACTGGAGGGTTTCGATACGGAATGGCAAACGCTGGATAATCGCAACTATATTCAATTTACCAACATCGAACCCGGCAACTATAAATTCCACGTCAAAGCATCAAATTCCGACGGGATATGGAATGAAGACGGGATATCTGTTGATCTGGTTATTCATCCCCCATTCTGGAAAACTTTTTATTTCCGCTTTTTAACCCTATTCATTGGTATTCTTTCACTTTATACATTTTATAAACGCCGGATCAACCTGGTTGAAAAACGAAAAGTCGAACTTGAAAAACTGGTTAAAATCCGTACACTGGAAATCCAGGAAAAAAGCCATCAATTGGATTTAAAAAACAGTGAACTGGAAATGAAAAACCATATTATGGAACAGATCAATCAAATGGTCAAGCTGCTCAATAGTGAAATAGAATTCAATCATGTACTCAATTCAATTCTGGAATCAACCCGTACAATTCTGAATTCCGATATGGCAATAATCCTGATTTTCAACAAAGCAGAACAAATCTATCAAATAGCATCGACAATCAACATTATCCAGCAAGAAAATATTGAACTCAGTTTTTCTCAAGCGGAAGAATTATTTAGCCGCAATTGCCAACCCCTGCTCCAGGATATTTTTTTGCAGAAATCTCCGGACATCGAAGTTTTTCAGCAATATCTACCCCATTTCCCCAAACTTAGCGCCTTTATTTCACTCCGTCTTCGTGTTAATAATAAAATCGAAGGCTATTTAGTACAGATTTATCGCGACCCCAAAAAAGAGATCGATAATTTTCTGCAAAACCGACTGAGCCTTTTAATCAATTTGAACGAACATATTCTAACCGCTTTCATCAAATCTCAAATGCTGGATGAATTAAAAAAACTAAACGAAAAGAAAAATGCCTTTTTAGGAATGGCCGCCCATGATTTACGAAATCCTTTATCCGTGATAAACGGCTACATTGGACTGATTTCTCATTATATGAAGCAAGAACAGTTCAATCAAATAATGGCGCAACCCTACATCGATAAAATTCAATCCAACGTTGTCCGCATGTCTAAATTGATTAACGATCTGCTCGACATATCCTCGATTGAATCAGGGAAGGTGGTACTCAACCGGACCCATTGTGATTATGCCACTTTAACCCTCGAAGTCACATTGTTTTATAATGAAATAGCGCACCAAAAGAATATCAAATTAACTTATATCCCCCCCCTGGAAGCGATTGAATTGAATATCGATCCGCATCGAATCACTGAAGTATTGGAAAATTTGATTAGCAACGCGTTAAAATACACACATGCGTTTGGTATCGTGGAAATATCAATCGAACGGAAAAACAAATCCATCCTGACCTACATAAAAGATTCAGGCGTCGGACTGAATCCCGCCGATTTGAAAGAAGTGTTCACCACTTTTAAAAAACTGAGCGCCAAACCGACCGGTGGCGAATCCAGCACCGGATTGGGGCTGGCTATTGTTAAAAAAATAGTCGAACTCCATGGAGGTCAGGTCGGAGTCACGAGCACCCTGGGTGAAGGCTCTACTTTCTATTTCAGCCTGCCTGAGGATTCTACACCTAAGTAATTCCATCATCAATTTATAGCTCCAGATCCCATTGGAGGGATAGATACTGACAATAATCGTCGATTAACTACAAAATAGAAAACCTACTGTATAAAAAGATATCCGGATGCAGAGTAAACCTATTAAAAAAATTTAAAAACGGCCGACGATCAGATTGTCGACAAATTCTCCTTCGTTAAAATTCGATACTGATTTTTCAATAAAATATTGACGGCATTTTGCAGGTTCTCAACGCGAATTACAATAATGGCATTATCACTGTTTTTTTCTAAAAATCCATACATATATTCAATATTGATGCCGTCGGCGCTCAACGTATTAATCAATCCGGCCAGCCCTCCCGGACGATCCGGGATTTCAACCGCCATTACTTCATTGACAACGGTTGCAAATTGATGAGATTTCAGGATATCATGGGCTTTGTCGGGTTGATCGACAATTAATCTCAAGATTCCAAAATCCTTAGTATCAGCAAGAGTTACAGCTCTGATATTGATTTTTTCACTTGCCATAATATCAATCGCCTGCTGTAAGGCTCCGGGAGTATTTTCCATAAAAACCGATAATTGGGGTAGAAACATAAACAAACTCCTTTGAGTGCGTTGATCGATCTATTAAACAGGTTCCGCGACCGATATAGGAATTTAGACGCTTACCTTCGAGCCGAAGGGCTGGGGAGTATCACTTTATTGACCCCGGCGATCAATGACCCGTTTAGCTTTCCCTTCACTGCGTTGGATCGTATGAGGGGCAACCAGTTTTATCGCCGCATGGATACCAGTGACCGCATGGATACGATCCCGGATGAGCTGTTGGAACACCTCGAGTTTACGAATTTCATCCGAAAAGAATTTTTCGTTGAGTTCAACTTGAACTTCCAGAGTATCCAATGATTTTTCCCGATCGATAATCAACACATAGTGGGGTTCCGTGCCTTCGATATTGAGCAGAATCTCTTCGATCTGGGAGGGAAAGACATTGACGCCGCGAATAATAATCATATCATCGCTCCGGCCCATAATGCGGGCAATCCGGCGAAGGGTACGGCCGCAGGGGCAAGGTTCCGGTATGATACAGGTTAAATCGCGGGTACGATAGCGTAACAAGGGGATCCCCTGTTTAGTCAGGGTAGTAAAGACCAGTTCACCAACTTCACCATCGGGCAAGATGTCTCCGGTAACCGGATTGATAATTTCCGGGTAAAAATGGTCCTCATTGACATGGAGTCCATTTTGGTATTCGCATTCAAACGCGACTCCGGGGCCAATGATTTCACTCAGGCCATAAATATCAAGCGCTTTAATATGCCATATCGCCTCAATCTGCCTGCGCATTTTTTCCGACCAGGGTTCCGCGCCAAAAAACCCGACTTTAACTTTGCAACGCTCAAAATCAAGTCCCAGGTTCTGTCCCTCTTCAGCCATATAGATCGAATAGGAAGGAGTGCAAGCCAAGGCAGTCGTTCCGAAATCCTGCAGAATCGTCAACTGTTTGGCCGTATTCCCGCCTGAAATCGGGACGACCGTCGCCCCCAGCCGTTCCGCGCCATAATGGACACCCAGTCCCCCGGTAAACAACCCATAGCCATACGCAATCTGAATAATATCCCGCGCATCAATACCTCCCGCGCAGAGCGTTCGCGCCATAGCATCGGACCATAACGCGATATCCTGCCGCGTATAAGCGACAACAATCGGTTTGCCAGTCGTACCCGAAGAAGCATGTAATCGGACAATCTCTTCTTCCGGGGCGGCAAATAGACCAAATGGATAATAATCCCGTAAATCAGTCTTCACGGTAAAAGGATAGCGAGCTAATTCTGCTAAACTCCGAATATTGATCGCATCGCCTTCCATCCCCTTGAAACGTTCCCGATAAAATGACACCCGTTGATTCAAATATCCCAATAAATGTTGCAATCGATAGAGTTGCAGTGTCTGCCGAATCGATTGCGACATGGTCTCTTCATCCGCTTGCCAAAAATAATTATTCATGCAGTTCTCCTTTTGGTGGAAAAAGATGTAAACAGATTCTATTCAACTTTTGTTTGAATCGCTTGTAAAAAATGATAAAACTGCCGACGTTCACTGATAACCTGGTTATGTGTCAACTCTGTATGAATAAACACCAGACGTTGGTTTTCCAGCTCCCGCCAATCAATCGTTTTTTCCTCATATTTGAAAAAAGGTAATTGCCATCCAGTCAAATTGTCCATGAGCGTAATGGTTTCCTCATCGGTTCCACCATCGTCGGTATAAATTATAAAAAGTCGTCCATCATTGCGGCATAACCAATACGTATATTTTTCAAGATCAGCATAAAGCGCATCAAATAGAAAAACGGAGTGAATCTTATCCTGCATCCCTCCCCGGGCCAAAATCCGCGCAATAACTCGATAGGCGCCGCTATGTCCCGAAAGGAGAATGTCGCCGATACGGGGTTGCCTGATAAATTTTTCCTGATACAGATCATTAACAATTTCATCCACCAACCGGGTAAATCCATTGATCTCTTCTAACTTTCCCCCATGGGAATCCGGCGCATCAAATGGACCCTGTGGTACGACCAGTATTCCGGGGTACCCACTGGCGCAAAACTGCTCAATCAGTTTAAACTGCGCGAAAACACTGTCAATATGGTTGCGCCACCCATGAAAATGGAATACCAGATTCACAGAATCGCCCGGGTTATATTCCCGAGGAATAAATAAAGCGACGGAACTATCCTGATAATGCTGCTCAGAGGAATAGAATTCATCCCGATATGTATAGCCCTTTTCACGTTGCGCATGGGGAAAAAGCGCATTTCGCATCGGAACAATCCGCAGCTTTCCATATCCAGCATAACGTTCCGCCAATGGCTGACTTTCCAGACGATTCATCCAGAGAGCCATACTAATCAAATTGATGAAAAGAAAAACAGTTTTCACAGAAATCCTCCAATACCGATATTTGATTGACAAATAAAAGGTAAAACAAAATTTTAAAACCAGATGATTGGACCATCTCTTTCCTTTTTTACACATTCAGAAATCAGTTTCAACCCGTCATGGGGAATATTTCAATAATGAACGTCTGTTCCAACTTAAAACCGGAAAAGAATCGTCATTAGAGAACCGGATACAAATTTCCCGGGACGTTCCCGCGTTCTTTTTTTAAATATACATGAAAAGAAAAAAATATCAAGTTAAAAATTGTTGACTTTTTACTCCATTTTTCTTAAAATCCTGTAATGAGAATAAAACTATCCGGAAAGACACTAACAAAAATCCTCTTAGCATTATTGTTAACGGGAATGGCGATTTTCCTGTTGGACGTTTTTTTTCCATTACCCGCCCAGGGATTAAATCCGCCGAAATCGTTAGTGGTAAGGGATTGTAATGGACAGGTACTGAGGATATTTCTGGCAGAAGATGGAATGCTGCGTTTTTGGAATGATGCGCAAGAAATATCCGCTTATTTAAAACGCTGCGTGATCTTGTATGAGGATCGCTGGTTTTATTGCCACCCGGGGTTCAATCCCTGGTCATTACTAAGAGCGCTGGTGTTCAATATCAAAGCTGCCCGGATCGTACAGGGCGGATCCACGATCACGATGCAGGTAGCCAGGTTGATGGAACCGAAACCGCGCACATATTTCAACAAGTGCATCGAGATTATCCGCGCGATACAATTAGAATTACACTTTTCCAAAGAAGGCATACTTAATTTATATCTTAATCTGGCGCCTTATGGTGGGAATTTGGTAGGGTGCGGCTCAGCCGCGTATGCTTATTTCCAAAAACCCCCATTGCGTCTAAGTTTAGGCGAAGCCGCCGCATTGACTTTAATACCGCAAAATCCCAATCAACTCCGAGCGGACGTGTATCCTGCCGCATTAACGCTCAAACGCGCCCAATTTCTAAAGCGCTATCGATCGATCGCGGGAGTCAATACGGACCGCGCTCAGGCTGAAAAACTTCCGGGAATCCGCGCGGCTCCCCCCTTTGAAGCGCCCCACCTTACTGATTTCTATTTTAGACAGCGCCACAGGTATAGCAATCCGATTCAAAGCGCCATTGATCTCAACATTCAGAAAAAAATCGAATCCATCGCAAAGAACTATGCCCGGGAAATTTTCCCGGTGGATGTCGCTAACACCGCGATTGTGGTTATCGATAATCGGGACCATTCCTTACGAGCGCTGGTCGGATCGGCCGATTTTTTCGACACACGCCATGCGGGACAAGTCAATGGCGCGCTGGCCTGGCGCTCCCCCGGCTCGACTCTCAAACCTTTTATCTATGCGCTGGCAATGGCGAAGGGATTGACCTGGACTCACCAGACGATGCCTGACGTCCCCATTCGCTACGGTTCGTATGAACCCCAAAATTTTGACGGCTCATTCAATGGAGCAGTCAGCCTTAAAGATGCATTGATCCGCTCACTGAACGTACCGGCGGTAAATTTAACCGCCAGATTGGGTGAATGGGGACTCTATACATTTTTAAAAAAAGCCGGGGTTAGCAGTTGGAACAAGCCCTATTCACATTATGGGCTTTCAATTGCCCTGGGGGGAGCTGATATCACCCTGTTAGAGCTGAGCAATCTCTATAGCGGATTGGCCAACGGAGGGAGATTTTACACCCTTCGCTGGGAAGCTGGAGAACCGAACTCCTCCCTGCTGGCTGCGCTTCCTCAGGGAATCGCCTGGGTGATCGCAGACATTTTGAGTGAATTGAAGCGTCCAGATTTACCGGCTGTCTGGGAGATGGCAGTCAATCGCCCCAAGATCGCCTGGAAAACCGGAACCTCCTATGGGCATAAAGATGCCTGGAGCATCGGTTTCAATCCCCATTACACCGTCGGAGTTTGGGTGGGAAATTCTGACGGCACACCATCGCAAGCATTAGTCGGTGTTTCCCTGGCCGCTCCCATTATGTTCGATGTCTTTCAAAGTATTATCCAACCCACTGATTATGATTGGTTTACAATCCCCGACAGTCTCCAGCGCAGGGAGGTTTGCGCAGTCAGCGGACTTATTCCCGGACCCTGGTGCCCTCATACGATTCAAGAATATTATCTGCCTGGAATCAGCCCGGCGACACCCTGCGATTGGCATCAGCATTATGAAATCGATAAAAAAACGGGATTTGCATTATGCCCTCTTTGCCGGGATAGCAGAGAAACTATTGAAAAAACGCTTTTAATCTATCCGCCGGACATAGCATCCTGGATGCGGGGCATGGGATATACCTTATCTCCCGTTCCCATTCATAATCCCCAATGCCCCCGGGTTTCCCAGACCCCTCCCCCCCGGATACTCTCGCCCCCGGCCAATTCCCATTATATTCTACGCTCTCACCAACCACTCGACTACCAAAAAATACTATTTCAAGCGCAGGTCCACCAATCAATCCATACAATCTATTGGTTGGTTGACCAAAAAGCCGTTTTTCACGGGGCCCCAACTGAACGCTTTTTCTGGCCGCCCCAACGTGGATCTCATACGGTACAGTGTATCGACAATGCCGGTCGAAGCCACCAAATAAAAATTTTTATTGAATAAAAAAAAATTGACTTGGGAAAAAAAATGGATATATTATTAATATGCCATCGAATTGAATATAATCCACGAAAGGGGCTTTATGTCTCTCTTCAAGGCTGTTATCTGGGGATGCACAGGATCCATTGCAACTCCCCTGACCAGTGACGAACTGCAACATCGTTTATGGGAAATTTTACTTCGAGCCAGTGAGGTAAAACTGACCAATCGAGATGAAATAGGCTGCTTTATCAACGAATTGCCATTTTATTTAAAGGGAACCTATCATGGCAATACCCCATGCATGCAAATTCAAAACCATACGGATAACAACCTGATAATCTTTGATGCCGGTAGCGGAATCCGTGAATTGGGAGCTCGGCTGGCTCATACGCTGACTCCCGATCACCATATCCATCTGTTCCTGAGCCATCTGCATTGGGACCATATCCAGGGATTCCCTTTTTTTACCCCAATTTTTCAAAAAACAACGCGAATGACTATCTACGGAGGCCATTCCAACCTCGAAGATTCATTTCGCCAACAACAAAATTCCCACAACTTCCCCGTAGCTTTCGATAAACTTCCAGCAGAAATCGATTTCGTCCAGATAAATCCGGAAGAACACTACAAAATTGGTAATTATCAAATTGATTTAATTCGTGTACCCCATCCCGGAGGATGTTTCAGCTATCGTATTACAATGAATAACAAATCGATCGTCTATGCCACTGACTTAGAATTCAGAGATTTTAGCGACAAAACCCTCCGCCCCTTTTTCGATTTTTTCAAGGAAGCGGAATATCTGATATACGATTCCATGTACACCGTTCCCGAATACGTTATCAAAGAAGATTGGGGACATAGCTCGGCTATTATCGGTGTCGATGTGGCGCTAAAAAGTAATGTCAAATGCCTGGTCATTTTCCATCATGAACCCTCATATAGCGATAAAAAAATACATGAAATCCATCATAGCGCCATCAATTACCTGCAACTTCGAGCGCCGGGAAATAATCTAAAAGTGATCACGGCCTATGATGGCCAGGTACTGGACGTTAATTAATCAGCTTTTACCCATTTTCTTACGGTAATCTTCAAAACTGATATTCTTTTTATAATGGCCTTCATGGAAATATTTTAAAACCAACATAAAATCGGCCGCTGGCGCAAATCCAGGTAATAGAGTTAAAACCTTGCCGTCTGCATCAAAAAAAGCCACTGCCGGGAACCCGCGAATGCCCATGGCCGAAGTAAACTGGCGATTCGTAAAATTGCGATTATCAAAATGTAAATTCTGATTAACATCTTCCGCATTTAATTTAACCGTTACAAAATGTTTATCCAAATAGGCTTTAACCTCCGGATTTTGAAACGTTTCCTTATCCAGACGTTTGCACCAGCCGCACCAATCAGTGTAGAAATCCACCATCATTAACTTATTTTTTTTACCAGCTAATGCCAAACCTTCATCAAAACTTAGCCAATCAGCCATACCCAGAACAGGTAGCAAAACTAATAATGCTAGAAAATAGTAGTTTTTCATCATCACTCCTTGATATTTTATTTGATACTGACAACTAAATATTAAACTATGATACCCAAAATAGGTTCCCTAAAAAAATGATCGTTTATCTGATTGGAAAACGGACGGTTACTAAAGTCCCATTTTGTCTGCTCCATTCAACTTTTCCTTTCAACTGTTCCGTTAAACCCCTAATCAATCGAATTCCGAAAGAAATTGGCGGAGTGGAAGCAAAGTCGGGAGAAAAACCGATTCCATTATCCGCCACAATGAGTTCAGCCCAGCCATCAGCAATATGTTGAAAAGAGACTTTAAGCGCAGGATTGTTGAATTGCATCGTTCGGGGGAAAGCATATTTAAGGCAATTAGTCACCAATTCATTAATAATCAGGCCACATGGCATTGCCAATTTTACGGATATTTCAATTGAGTCAATTTCCATGATAAATTCGATCGGATATGCAGTAAGGGAATTCACCAACTGAGGCAGCCATTGGGTGAGATAAACTTTAAAATCAAGTTTTTGAAAAGATTCCTGGCGGTAGAGGTTTTCATAAATTTGAGAGATTGAGCGGATTCTATTTTGCGCTTCGTCAACGAGATGCCGAAATTCAAGATTCTCGCTATCCGCTCCCTGCAATGCTAAAAGATTCATAACCGTATTGAAGTTATTCTTTACGCGGTGATGTATCTCATGAATCAGGAACTCTTTTTCTTTAAGGGCATTGGCCAACTTCTCCTCGGCGCTCAAGCGTTGCAGTAAAATAGCCGCCTGATTCAATACCGATTCCAGCAAATTTTTATGGCGCAGTATATTGCCCTGTTTAAACCCAACAAAAATTGTTCCAAAAGAAAAGTCATGAGATGAAAAATCCAGTGCGTACAACTGGTGCAACCCTATCAGATCGGAAATAGCGCAAATGGAAGAAGCTGGAAAAAACTCCTTAAAGAGCCCGTCCAGTCCCTGAGGTACAGAAAAGAGTGGGTTCGGCGCGGACACTCCGGAATGATATCGTGAAGAGACTGGGTGATAATGAAACACTAAGTGATCCATTGGCTGACCCAGAATGGTTTCCATTTGGGCTTTATATTCATCCAGGCCATTCAAACACACAACTTCAAAAGAATTTTGCCGGGCATCATAACGGGATATGAACACGAAATCGGCATCTCCCTGTTCCTGAACGAACAAATTGATAGCAGAAAAAGCATCTTTAAATGCCGTTGTACGCATAAACCGATCCGTCATAACCGCGCTGACTTTTAAATGTTTGATTATTTCGCCTATCTCAGTCTCGCGTTTCTTTCGTTCACTGATATCTTTGATAAGCTGACTCGCCATAAATCCACGGTCGGTTGGAATCAGATACATAGAAAACTCAACAAATTTTACTTCTCCCCCAATAGTCGTGAATTCCAGTTCGACCGCTTCCTGGTGTTGAAGTAACCCTGTCTGTAGGACATTTTGAATTCGGCGCCGGCTGAGTTCCATTCTGGCTGGATTGTCCCGCAGTTCAGGTATGAGCATTTCATGAATATCCCAGGCATAATTACCCAGCGCATCATTGCGATTCAGCCCGGTAATCTGCTCCATAGCCCGGTTCCATTCCAGCGTAATGCCTTCCTCATTGATTAGTGAAATACCCAAATCCGAATGATCAAAAATCGTCCGATACTTCCGTTCCTCTTCGTACAAACGGGAAACTCTCTGATATCTCGCCAATGCGACTTCGATCACGGATTCAATTTGATTGGGCGTCAGGGGAAAAGATAGTAAACCATACAGATTGACATTTTTCAGGATTGTCAAACAATTATGGATTTCCTCCGCTGGTAAAATATAGATAATATACAAATCAAATCGCCGATTCATAGCATGGATCCACTCCAGAGATGATACTCCATTGTAGATTCCATGTTCAATCAATAGGAATGCCGGCGCCTGCAAATCAAACACCTGTTCCAATTCTGGCAAATAAGTAACGGTATGATTGAGTGTCACTCCCAAATTTTCCAGATAATCCTGGAGAGGAATCAGTTCATGATGCGATAACCCGACTAAATGAAAAGACATTGGCATCGGTATTCCCTATCTTCATTTAATGTCATTATTGATCTCATACCCCAGCGATTATTCTTGAAAAATTTAATTTCACTTATTGAAAATGCTCCCGGAGCTCGGTTATAATTTCTTACTGGCAACTCTTTTTTCTATTACATATATACATTATAAAATTTTCAATGTCAATAGAAAACTCATCATAATGGAAGAAATCGATTTTTATCCTTGACAATTTTTTCAATTTTAATTATTGTATCGATATAATTAGAAAAGGAGAGATATGAGCCCATCATCCATTGAAATCCGAAAATTTGACCATACTCACAGCGATTTTTCCCATCACATCCGGGAATTTGTGAGTTTTCATTGGCGCCATTATCGTCATGAACCTCGTTTCATCCCTTTATTAAATATAGAATTTTTGGGATTGAAAATAGTGGGGATGCGGGGTTTTTTTGAGCCGTCCTATTCCCTCTTTCAACATGGCAAAGTATGTTTTCTCACTGCCTACCGCGATCGGGAAGTCGTGGGGCGAACCATGGTTTTTACCAATGATCATCATAATCAGCATTGGCATGATCACGTTGGATTCTTCGGATTTTTTGAATGCATAGAGGATCAGGAAGTGGCGAATAAGCTGTTGTCAACTGCCGGGCAATGGCTTCGCGAACAGGGGATGGATACGTTAAGAGGTCCGCAAAATCTACCCATCAACGAGGCAACACCCGGAATTTTAATCGATGGATTCGATGCGATTCCGATGGTATATTATCATTACAATCACCCATATTATCAAAAATTATTAGTTGAAAACGGAATGCAATTGGCCAAACGCGTTATGGGTTTTAAAGTTCCGGTTCAAACACCTATCGCAGCCGAACTCAAAGAAGTAACTGCCAGGTTACGACAGCGTTACAATATCCGGATTGAACCTTTCACCCGGAGGAATATCAAAGAATTTCGCGAGTATATGTTTGAAATTTATAACGAAGCCTGGGACAACAATTGGGGATTTGTACCTTTCACCCGGAACGAATTATTCCGCAATATTGAGGATATGATGTTGATCTGGGATCCCGCCATGTTTCTTTTTGCCTTTGTCGACGAGCAACCTGCGGCCTTTTTTGGTTCAGTACCCAATATTTTCGAGCGAATGAAACCCAATTACGCTTTCCGTCGGTTGGATATAATTCGGGCTGTTAAGATGCTTCTGACTAAACATCGCATTAAAACCTTTCGGCAGGGCTATTTTGGCATTAAACCCAAATACCGGCGCATCGGACTGGATGCAATTCTTTTATACGAAGCAAAAGCATATACCCAGCAACAGGGCTATGAAAGTTGTGATATCGGTTGGGTACTGGAAGACAACACAGCCATTTTGAAAGCCACTGATTTCATGGGAGGCCATTTGAGCCGCGAATACGGAATCTACCAAAAAATTCTCTAAACCCTCCGGATATCTCCCCAACATTTTTAAATAAAAAGAGTTTCTCCGCAAAATATCGGAATACCTGCAGGCTGGTCGAACGGATAAAACCGCGGGATCTAATATCATCACGGATCCGGTTCCCGCTTAAATTCCCCGAAACGGAGTTGATCGCGCTAAGCCCAGAATGATTAAACTATTATCAGCCGGTGGCGGATCATACCAAAGAGCTTCCAGAATCGCGGCCGCTTCCCCTGCCCGCGGGTCCGGGTATAGTTTCAAACCGAGAATAAAGGTGATAGTTGTCAGGTCCGCTGATTCGTCCCCCTGAAAATGCGCTTTTAAGGTTTTGCCAATCATGGGCAGCATCTGTTCCACTAACGCAGAATCCATTTGATAATCATCCAGCAGGATACGTTCACCCAATTCGGTGATTCCCTGCACTAAAAACTGTTCCGCGTATTCAGGAAAAGAATTTCCTGGAACGGATTGCGAGATTTGTTGGATGCGATGAGTTTCAATTTTGATTTCACCGGTTTCAGAGTAGTATTCCAAATGTCGAAAGGGGCAGGGCCAGGTAACCAGAGAACCGGTTTCAACATCATAAATCAAAGAATTGCTTGCGGTTACCATTTGGACGACATCCTGGGCATGGAAATGGCCGGTAAAAACCACACCAACACCCCGCTCTGCCCATTCATTGGCCAGGAGATTTCCATCATCGACCACATAATCATCGAAATACTGCTTTTGACCATTGAAATGCTCAATCAAACCATGATGCATCATCACCCAAGTCTTCTTACCCATTGCATGCAGCGAATCCAGTTGTGTAACCGCCCAATTGCGAGTCGTCACTGACAAAGCGCCATGACTAATGGGATAAGAACCATTTTGGCGGTACTGACAGGCATCCATTGATAAAAGGCATAAATCGGCAGAAAGTTCGGCCAGATAACTCAATGATGCTGAATCGCGGCAGATGGCCTGGCTATAACCAAAGGGTTCGTAGAGCCGGGCAAACTGATCGGGAGTAATGCTGGCGACCGGCAATCTTTGCGCGCCTTCATAACGACTGGCTAAGGGATTGTTGATATCATGATTTCCCGGTGTAACCCATACCTGGATGCCGGCAAGCGCCAAACGCTGTAAATGAGCAATCAATCGAGTATGGCACAATTCTTCTCCATCCTTGGTTAAATCACCGCAAATTAGGAGATGAGTCGGAGCCGCCTGAATAAGTGAATCGATCAGCGCTCCACAGATAGCGTCACTTTCCGCCAACATTTTACGATCGCTGGCCAGAGTAGACTCAAAGGCCGTTCCACTGGTACCCAATTCAGGCGCATAATAGTGCAAATCACTGACTACTGAGATTTTTAACGCTTCTTCAAGTGGCAAAACCGATTCTGAATCATCCGAACATCGCGCCCAAATAATCAGCCATAATATTAAGCATACAGTTTTATAGAATCGAAATCGGAACAATTACTCCTCCTCTTGCATTATATGAGACCACTCAACAAATTGTTGACATTCAATTATTCATCAGACTTCACTTGTAATTTCAAAATTTATAATAACCCTTTTCGATAAAATTGTCAAGCATTAAAAGTCTATTACTTTTTTAAAAAACTTCAATTTATTGTTTGAAGCAGCTTCATCATATTCAATGGTTCAATCTGAGAATCGGGTATCACTTCTATCCAAATTAAGCTACAGTATCAATTTATAAAAACCGTCGGTGATAATGCAAACAGTTTTAAAATTTGACTTTTAATTTTAATTGATTATATTAAGAATAACCATCAATAATTTAAAGAGAGGTTAATATGAACGATTTCACCCAGAATGAAAACAGCCCCGCCAACCGACAAGAGCAATCGCTTCATCCCGTTGTTTCTGTTATGGATTGGGTTTTTACTATGCTCATCATGATCATCCCATTGGTCAATCTTGTTATGCTCTTTGTCTGGGCATTTGGAACAGCCGCCAACCCCAATAAAGCAAATTGGGCTAAAGCGACTCTTCTCTTTATATTGATCTCCATCATCCTGACAGTACTATTCTTCATTGCTTTTGCCGGTATATTCTGGGCGATATTCCAAAAGAATTTTCAATACTAAAATTTGATTCTCTACTGAATTGAACTAAAATCGCAATAAAGGCAGGAATTTATTCATCGTATCCCGCTTTGGTTAATTCTCTTTCTGACCCTTGGAGCACTGCGCCCTAAAGCTTTTGAGTCTGTGTTACCCCTCCGATTTGATCATATATCGCTTCGCGAAGGTCTATCACAGAGTATTGTTTACTCGATTTGCCAGGATAAAAAAGGCAGGATGTGGTTTGCCACTGAAGATGGACTCAATTGTTACGACGGATATGAGTTTACTGTTTACAAACAAAACCAGACCGGCTCCGGCGCTGGCACCCTAACTCACAACTATATAACCGCCTTATTAACAGACAAGATCGGAAGGATATGGATTGGTACGTTCCAAGGTGGGCTAAACTGCCTCGATCCTTCTACGGGTCAATTTCAGTCGTGGCAACAAACCCTCAATGAAAGCGGGAGCTTAAGCAACGATAATATTCGCGCGCTTTATGAAGATCAAAACGGCTCTCTATGGATAGGCACCGACGAAGGATTAAACCGGTGGGACCCGATAAACCGCCGATTTATTGTTGAACGTTATCAGCGCTCCGCTTCAAACTCCCTGACCGATAATCAAATTACAGCAATCACACAAGATAAGGAGGGCAACTTATGGGTTGGAACGCGAAATGGGCTTAATTGCCGGTCCAGCAAAACACCCGGTTTTAAACATTATGCCATAAAAAATCATCTGGGCGGACAAAAGTCTCAATATATTACCGTTTTATACACTGATCAAAAAGGAGCATTGTGGATCGGAACAACCTCTGGTCTTTACTATCTTAGTATCGGCAACTCTCAAACCGCTCTGATAGTACAAATAGAAGCTAACCATACCCAACCCCATATTCAGGCAATTGTTGAAGATCGTCGAGGAAATCTATGGATTGGCACCAATCAACAAGGGATATATCGCATTTCTCCCGATCGGAATAAAACCATCCATATCCGTTCAAATAGCGCCGAACCTCATACGCTCAGCCACGATGGGATTTGCGCGCTTTTTATCGATAAATGCGAGGCGCTTTGGATCGGAACTTATGGGGGCGGAATTAACAAGGCTGATCTCAAACAAAAACCTTTCTATCATTATACCGCAAATCCTCAAAAGACCCAAGGTCTAAGCCATAAAATTGTTTGGTCTTTTTGCGAAGCGAAACCAGGATCATTATGGGTTGGAACTCATGATGGTTTAGATTTACTCAATCGCTGGAACGGAAGCTATCAACACTTTAGACATAATCCGACTAATTTGAACAGCCTCAGCGACAATCGAGTGCGTCTATTGATGAAAGATCGGCAGGAATTTTTATGGATTGGTACCAATGGGGGCGGTCTCGATCGGTTGGACCTTCAAACATTCCATTGGGAGCATTTTAAAACAGATGCCTCAGACTCTGGCAGTCTCAGCCACAATGAAATTCGTTCACTTTATCAGGATCAGTCCGGGTCTATCTGGATCGGTACGAATGGGGGGGGATTAAACCGTCTGGAACCGAATAACCGGACTTTTACACGATACCAAACCCAATCGTCCCATTCATCCACTTCTATCTCTAATGACTATGTACGCACAATACTGGAAGATCGTAATGGACGGTTTTGGATTGGAACTCAGGGGGGTGGCTTGAACCTTATGGATAGGAAAACCGGTCATTTTCGCGCTTTTCGAGCCGATCCTGCGAATCCCCAAGCCCTCAGCAACGATTATATTTTTTGTATATACGAGGATCGACACGGTTTTCTCTGGATTGGAACCTGGGGAGGGGGAATCAATCGATTTGACCCCCAGCATGAAACATTTCTAACCTTTGATGTCTCCAAGGGGTTACCTGGTAATGCAATCTATGGAATATTGGAAGATCCGAACGGATTACTCTGGATCAGTACCAATCATGGAATAGCGCGTTTTGATCCGATTTCAGAACGGGTAACCGCATTTGATGAAAGCGATGGACTTCAAAGCAATGAGTTTAACGGAGGGTCATACTATCTAAGTCCTTCCGGAGAAATGTTCTTTGGAGGAATCAATGGATTTAATGCGTTTTTTCCGGAACAGATACAAACCAATCGCTATCCACCCGAAGTGATTATCACCTCATTTCGCAAAATGAATAAGATCATCCAATTGGAACGGCCAATTTCCGAGCTATCTCATTTAACACTTAATTATAAAGATTATTTTTTTTCTTTTGAATTCGCGGCGCTGGATTTTTCATTCCCCACTAAAAACTTGTATGCCTACTGTTTGGAAGGTCTTGACAATGAATGGATTTATACCGATTCCCGGCAACGGATCGCAACCTATACCAATCTTTCCCCCGGACACTATCTGTTCCGGGTGAAAGCCTGCAATAATGACGGATTATGGAATGAAACCGGAACGACTCTCTCTATTACAATCATTCCTCCGTTTTGGAAAACGATTTGGGCGTATGCTGCATATATCTTTTTCACTATTTCCATTATTATTTCATTTGTCCGCTTCAAATTAGAACAAACAAAACGAAAAGCCAGGGAACACCTGCAGTCCGTTGAATTCAAACGAAAATCCGACGAGCTGGAACATGCCCGCACATTTCAACTTTCCATGTTGCCTGAACATCCACCGATCCTGAAAAATCTTGAAATTCGAACATTTATGCAAACGGCTACCGAAGTGGGCGGTGATTATTATGATTTTTTTAATCTTAATGCTCATCGTGTGGCCATTGTTATTGGTGATGTTGCGGGACATGGAATGGCCAGTGGACTGGTAGTTGCTCAAACCAAATCGATTTTAACCAGCTCACTGCAGTTTCTGAAAGATAATCCCGAGCCCGCCATACTTTTAAAGCATGTAAATGAAATTTTTTATTTTTTAAAAATTGAACTGGGAATTTGCTTGTGCATCGCTATCTTCGATCTTGAAACCCGAGAACTCCAGATATGCAACTCCGGGCTGCCATTCCCCTATTTATTCAGTATTCAGAGCCAAAAAATATCGATGATAGAAAGTGGTGGGCCCCCTCTGGGTTATTTTGAGCAGGTAAACTTTCAAAGTCTTCGTGTCACTCTCCATCCCGGAGAGGGAATATTGTTTCTCACAGATGGCTTAGCTGAATGGATGGACGAGAACGATCATCAGTTCGGATACGACCAAATTGCCGAAATCATCCAAAACCATATCCATTATTCTACCTCAGATTTAATCCAGGACCTGACCGATGCCGGAAAAGAATTCTCCGGAAGAAACATTCCAGATGATGATATCACACTGATCATGATTAAGCATAGCAGATCATAATCCGAATATCTTTCTTCTCCATTCCGGGGCAAATATTCCCTCAAAGATTAGTGTTCCGGGATAGAGCAGCCAGTGATTAGAAGCAAATAGCCAATTCAGGCTTAGAACATTGGGGTTCTACATACGATTTTATGATCTTTTTTAACTTTAAAATAAATAACTTGACTTCAAGCGACTCTTTCCCTATAATTACTATATGAATGAACGATCAGAATGGAAGCTGATTTTCACCCTTCCCCATTTAAAGGAGGAATCGCTATGTTATACCGTCTATGGTTTTTATCACTGCTGATGTTTTTTGTCCTATCAGGATTCAATTGCGGAACCAATCCAAAAGAACAGCCGGACGATTTAACCGTTAATCGTAAAGAAAAAAAAGAGGAAGCATCGAAAGCGGGCACGGCATTTAAGCTCGCTAATGCGCCGGCTCCCATGTTTCAACAGAGTGGTTATGAACCACCGCCGCCCAAATTTAATACCGAAGAATATTCCAAAATTGATGAGAACCCGTTTAAGGACGCCAAACAAAACCCCATGTCCACCTTTTCCATCGATGTCGACAAAGCGTCTTACGGCAATGTCCGACGATATTTGAACAACAGTGAACTGCCGCCCGAAGATGCCGTCCGTATTGAAGAATTAATCAATTATTTTAGTTATGATTATCCTCAGCCGAAAGGCGCGCACCCATTCTCCATCAACATAGAATTCGCCGAATGCCCGTGGAATGAAGAAAACAGACTTTTGCATATCGGGATTCAAGGGAAGAAACTTGACTATGAGAATCTAAAACCCTGCAATCTTGTTTTTCTGGTGGATGCCTCCGGTTCGATGTCAGACGAGAATAAACTCCCCCTATTAAAAAAAGCCTTAAAAATGATGGTAGAGAATTTATCAATAAAAGATCGGGTGGCCATTGTCGCTTATGCGGGAGCCGCGGGACTGGTTTTACCCTCCACCCCGGCCACTGAAAAAGAAAATATCATTGAATCGCTGGAGCGCTTATCCGCCGGAGGTTCTACCGCCGGGGGAGAGGGAATAGAACTGGCCTATACCGTTGCCCGACAAAATTTGATTGCCGACGGCAATAACCGGGTGATTCTTTGCACCGATGGCGATTTCAATATCGGAGTATCCTCATCTTCGGAACTAATACGTATGATCGAAGAAAAGCGTAAGGAAGATATTTACCTGACGATTTGCGGGTTTGGCATGGGTAATTACAAAGACTCGCGTATGGAAGAGATCAGTAATGCCGGTAATGGCAACTATTTTTATATTGATAACATCCGTGAAGCGCAAAAAGTATTTGTTCGTGAAATGCGCGCCAATCTTTTCACCATTGCCAAAGACGTTAAAATCCAAATTGAGTTCAATCCAGCTCTCATTAAAGCCTATCGCTTGATCGGATACGAAAACCGACTGTTAGCCAACGAAGATTTTAATGACGATACCAAGGATGCGGGAGAACTGGGAGCCGGACATTCCGTCACGGCCATCTATGAAATCGTTCCGGCAGGCGCTACCCAGTCAATCAACCAGGCCGATAGTTTGAAATACCAAACCACGAAACTTAACGATGCCGCTCAATCCAGTGGAGAGATCGCCACCTTGAAATTTCGCTATAAACCTCTAAAATCAGATATCAGCCAACTTATCGAGCAAGTCGTCAAAAATTCACCCCAAAAATTAGATAAAACCTCTGAAAATTTTCGGTTTTCTGTCTCTGTTGCCGGATTTGGAATGATGCTAAGAGATTCACCCAATAAAAAAAATCTAAACTGGGAGCAGGTCGAAAAATTAGCTAAAGGCTCACTGGGCTCTGATACAGACGGCGACCGCAATGAATTTATTAAACTGGTGGAAACGGCAAAACTATTGTCTAAATGAGAAAAATTCTACTCCATTTTAGTTAAAAAAATCATTGAAACCCACTAAAAATCCGGGTACGGAATACAATAGTACACATAGCTAAGGAGATTAATACTATGAATCAGGGCTCCTCGTTAAAATTAAACCGATTATATCTCTGTGCGCCAGTAAATGCCCTTGTTGAAGGCATATACGAACAAAAAATACCATTTACTGAGGTCAAACAATTTGGCAATTTCGGAATCGGTACTTTTGATAATCTGGATGGAGAAATGGTCATGCTTGATGGACAAATTTTTCAAATAAATTCAGACGGACGCGTCAATCAGGTCCCCCAAGAAGCGCTAACACCTTTTTCCTGTGTGACTTTCTACAATCCACTGAGCCATGACTCTATAGATAAAGCCATGTTTTACAATGAATTTCAGGAATGGTTATTGAGCTTATTACCATCGACAAATATATTCTACGCGCTTCGAATTGAAGGTGTTTTTTCTCATATTAAAGTGAGATCAGTTCCAAAACAGGAAAATTACAAACCCTTAGTAGAAGTAGCAAAAGAACAGCCGGAATTTATTTTTTCCAATATCGAGGGTACTTTAGCTGGCTTTTTTACACCTTCATTTATGGCATCGGTAAGTGTGCCCGGCTTACATCTTCATTTTTTATCTGCGGATTTTCAACACGGTGGACATCTACTTGAATGTACCCCCCTAAAAGCCAAAGCCGGCATTCAATTAATTTCGACTCTTGAACTGGCGCTGCCGATGAGTTTAGACTATTTGACCCTGGATTTTCAACGAGATATTGCTCAAGATTTGGATAAAGCTGAAAAATAAGAAGTTCACCCTGATCATTAGAAGGAGGATTGTAAAAAAAATACTACTCTCAATATATAGTAAAAAAAAGTGAATATATTCAGTAAGCTCCTGTTAAAATCGGTATTGCAAGCTGGAGTAAAAATCCGCGCCATTAAAACCATAGGGTGCGGCTTCGCAAAAATACACCAGATAATAATCGTAGCGGCCGGGCAGAAATTTATCCGGATAGGAATTAAAGATATTATGGCCGCCCAGTTGCAGCGTCAATTGACGACTCAGTTTATAGTTAATATTCAGATCGCATAGCAATTCTCCATTAAAAGTCTGATCCAAAGAAGGATCAGCCGAGTTTTCAACGTATTTTAATTGGCCATACCGAATCAATTTAAATTGTGTCTCCAAACTTTTGCGTAAATAATCGATAGAAAACTGCGCCACATAATTGGGTTGACCGTCCTCGAACTTAGAAATTTGTTGTCGATCCAGAAAAACATCTTTAGCGGCCAGCATTGTTTGCGGTACTTTCACGTCTCCATCAAGCAAGGTTCGGTTAAAATTTGCAACAGCGGAAAAAAGCAGAGCGCCGATATCTTCTATTTCCAAATTATATTTAATAACCAGGTCCATCCCCTGGGTTTTTGTATCTATCGCATTAGTGAAATATTTCGCGCCCTCAATGTTATACTTACTTAGCACTTGTTGAATATAAGCGGAAGGATTTGATTGAGCAAAACTGCCAGTCAGAATGATGCGATCCCGGATATGAACATAAAAAAAGTCAATGGCAATCGAGAGATTGTTAATTTGACGTGAAGCCAGTCCGGCGCTCAAATGAAATGATTTTTCAGGTTTTAAGGGAGTTGCGCCTAATTCTTGCGCCACCGGATCATTCACCGAATAGGTGCCGGATTGAATCAACTTGCCCGCAACATTATTGGTTTGAATTGCGGTGAAATAAGATTGTCCCAATGAAGGAGCGCGGAAACCAGTGCTTGTGGTAGCTCTAATCACAAGTTTCTCTATAGGTTCAAACCGAAAGGAAAACTTGCTGTTAAATGAGTGGCCAAAATCGCTATACTCTTCAAATCGTCCAGCCAACCCTAAAAGTATAGTGGAGCTGATCTTGCTTTCAAAATCAGTGTATAGGGAAACACTGTTTCGCGATTTATCCCGTTCATTTTGTGGCATATAACCGGGAAACAACTGAGCGCCTGCCGGATATTCATTTCGTACAACTAATTCACCATCAATTGTCAATGAATCATGATAATCCCCGGCAATCCAGGATGCTTCCTCCCCCTGATGCTGAACAAAATTTTCGGCTCTTAATTCCGAACCGATTCCCACATCCAAAGGGTTTTCCAAACCGATATCCATCTCCCTGAACATGTTAATATTCAGGACATATTGCTGAAAATTAAGAGTTCCACAATAGAAACGTCGTTGACTGCTCGGGCCCAAAGAACTGTTGAGACTATTCTCAAGATTGAACTGCATACTATTTTTCCCATAAGAAAAGCTAATATTGGTCTTCCAGTCATTCATTTCAGTTTTAAAACCCAGCGTCAAATTTTTATCCTGCAGTACCGGCGCTAATATGGGGAGAAACCCTTCGGGGAAACCGGTCAGGGGAACGCGGCTTTGTGAAGGAAGGCGATAGTAGCCCGCAGATTCGCCCCGTCTCTGGCTATAATAACCATGCGAGTAAAAATGCGATGGGATGTTGAAACTTAATTGGCGGGCATAGTTATACATAAAGGTCATATCCCTTGATTTGGCATCCCCGCAACGATAAATCTTTTTATTTAATAAAACGGTATCCGGGCCTGTCAAATCATAGCGAGGAATCGATCGGTTCGTATAATCACGATCCCGGAACTCAGATGTGACAACTAAATAGTCTTTATCTGACAAACTGTAACCCAAGGAACTGGCTAAACAGACAGCTTCACCGTCTCCTTCAGTCGTTTTCCGATATTCTGCATGAACAGATTTATCTGCATTCGTTTTTAACACAATATTGATAATTCCTGAAATAGCATCGGAACCATATTGGGCGGCCGCCCCATCCCGCAATATTTCTATACGTTCAATGGCATCGACCGGAATCACATTTAAATCATTACTGGTGGTCCCGCGTAAAATGGTTGCATTGACATGAACCAGAGCGGAATTGTGTTTGCGAATGCCATTAATCAAAACCAGCATTTGATCCGCTCCTAATCCACGTAGTGAAAATGCCTGCACATGATCCGAGCCATCGGTGATAGACGGCCGCGGCGCATTAACCGAA
>CAZWDO010000014.1:0-11963 GCA_964632485.1 uncultured bacterium | reverse complement strand
TATCTTCTGCAGAGATTACATCAATCGGCGCTGGCGAATTGAAGGGGGTCCGGTCGTCCCCGCGTGTTCCCAATGACACAGGAACATTCATCAATTCCTCCAGACTGAGCGTCATTAAATTATTCATGGCTTCCTGCCCAAAAATAATACTCGTCAGCCCAAACAAAAATAAAATTTGGTGATATCTCATTATTATTCTCCTTTCAACTGCCAAAACTAAAATATCGTTTCCTCAATCTACATTTCCAATACTCAATCCGCGCTCTGTTTCATGCCGACAAACATCGAACGGCTTCGGCTGGAAGATTCATCGGTAGGTAAAAGAAAAAAATCATTGAGGACCAAACTGGCGGCTCCTACCAGAACCGCTTCATTTTTCAAACTGGTACAACGTAATTCCGTTTTCTCAATAGAGCTATGGAGGTAACTTTTTTGTAGATATTTCCGTATCTCATCGAAGAGAACCGTACTGTTTGAAAAAAACGGGCCAGCAAACACTATTACTGACGGATTGACAATATACAAGACCAGACTGCTCAATTGTCCCATTAATTTACCATATACTTTAAACAAGTGCAGAATCAGAGGATCCCCTTTTTCAACCGCATTTAAAACATCATTCAGATTAAAACCATGTTTTAACATTGTATTCCAGCCTTGGTCAATGCCTTTGCGGATACTTTGAAAAAAATTTTTCAAGGATAACAGGTCTCCCCATATTTTATTTGAATCATCATGGACTAAAGGCAATCCGTTCTGAATTCCGGGAATAAGTTCCCAAAAACCCAACTCCCCGGCGCTCGCGGTATATCCCCGGTAAAGTGAATGCTGGCGTATCATACCCACACCGATGCCATTCCCAAACCAAAAGCAAACCAAATTTTCAGCATGCCGACCACTCCCAAAAAAAAATTCGCCGAGAGTAACGGCTTTGACATTATTTTCTATAAATACGGGAAACGAAAAATAACTTGCCAATTCCGCGCACAACGGATAATGATGCCATCGTTGGATAATCCCACCTTCAATAACTTGCCCTTTTTGGTAATCAATAACACCCGGCATACCTACACCCATACCGATGATACTCTGCAATTCTATATTGTTTTTTTTAATCAAGGAATGACAGGTCTCCGCAATCATTTTAATAATAGCGGAAGGATCGAGATCTTTGGTATTAACTACTAATTTCTGATCCTGAAGATTAATATTCAAATCGAACAAACCGCATTGCGTATAATCTTGATCAATTTCTACCGCCAGAATTGCCCCGAAAGCTGGATTAAAACTCAACAGCACTTCCCGACGGCCACCTTTACCAGTCGTACTACCCCGGCCCACTTCCATTAATAAACCAACATCCACCAAACGCTGCACAATGCCAGTTAAAGCCGCTCGCGATAAATTCAACCGCCGCGCCAACTCCACCCGTGAAATAGGATTCTCCGCCTGAATCGTCCGTAATACTAATATTTCATTATACTCTCGAATTCTTTTCATTGGCTCTCCAATGGACAGTGATTTGCTTACGCTCTAATGTCAATTAAAAGTTAATTAACCAAACAAACCTAACGTACCAAAAGGAATCATTTTTCCCAATTAATTAAATATAAAAAAAAACAATTAAAAGTCAACATTTTTCTTGACAAATCTTTTTTTTTATTGTACTTTGTTAATTAAGAAAACAAGATAACCCAACACAGGAGTTTGTTAGTATGAACCATACTGGATTTTGGTTGATTACTTGTCTATGGCTTACCTTTGCAGCCACACTATCGGCTCAAAATACCACTCATTCCCAGCCGATATGGCAGGAAATTTACACCTCAATCGCCCAGGATTATACCGAAGGAAATTTTGGCCCGGACGTTCAGGGAGATACTCTCACTCTGATCAAAGGTGATTTACGGATATCAGGATATGGAACCGCCAACCGTGAATTTATGAACTCGATTATCAAACCAGCGCTCAAACCCTATCAAACGGAACTGGCAAGGCTGCCAAAATTGCAACTTATAAACACATTAGCGATTATTATTTTTAACTCCTATCAGCTTTATTTGGGCAAAGAATTCTACCGCTGGGGCGGCGATCTGTTGGATTTGGACGATCCCCAGTCTGAAGGGATCCGCTACCAGTATCGCTATGGCCTGGATTGCTCCGGATTTACCGTATCGGCCTATGAGCTGGCCGTGGAATTAGGTATGATAAACGCTGACGATCCTGCAGCCTTATTCAGTTCATCGGGATATCGCAACTATTGCCTGAACCATCAACTTAGGGATAAAGGCGGACGTGAGGGCACACCCAACCGGTATAGACTCGATACCAGTGAATTAGTAGGATTGGGGCGAGAAATCCTGGCTATTTCCCAAAACGGAATATTAACTCCGAAAGACAAGAAGCGGTTGCAGGCTGGAGACATATTGGGATTAAACGGCCATTTTGGCATAATTGTCGAATTAGAGGATGGGCTCTATTATCTGGAATCTGGGGGCTGGGTCGTTCCGCCAAGTGGAGGAAAGCCCGCGCCTATCGCTGATGCGATCAAAATATTCGCTCTAAAAGGAGCTTTAACCATTCGCCGATGCCTGCCTGATTCCGAATAACATTACTTACTGGCATAACTCCGAGGCGCAACCACCCCGCATAACATTTATTATCATGGCAATAGCATCATAATCTTTGGCAACCCAATCGGCACACTCTAAAAATGAGGACGGGAAAGTTGTCGCTAATCCGATGCACATCATTTCAGCCGCTTTAGCCGCTTGAATCCCCAATGGCGCATCTTCAATCACCATACAAGCCCCGGGTTCCAAGCGCAATCGACGGGCGGCTTCAAGGAACAGATCAGGATCTGGTTTGGCGGCAAAATTGACCTGATCAATTGTAACGATATTTCCTTTAAAGAGATCAGTTAGATTTAAGATTGAATCGACTAAATCAAAACTTGAACGATCCGCGGAAGTAGCGATAGCCACCCGATAACTGGAGCTATATTCGTTGAAGAAAGTTTTAAAGCCATCGACAAACCGAACCATGTTGGGAAGAAAATTGTGATATATTTCTAAACGTTCACGACTGAGTTCCTCTAAATCCCCATCGAATCCATAAATTTCCTGCATCCGTCGGACAGCTTCCAAAGGAGAGCTCCCCGCTAACAACGGCTTCAGTTGTTCACGCTTCCAAACGTATCCTCGCCGTTTTAAAAATTCATCCTGAACCCGATCCCAAATTGATTCAGAATCGATAACCACTCCATCCATATCAAAAATAAGCGCCTTTAAACAACGACGATTCATGTGAAATTCTCCTTTTTTCCAAGAAAATAATGGCTATATCTACACTTTCCAATGGGTTCACTCAATAATACCTTTGGCTTTCTACCTATATAAAGCCCTTAATTTTGAACAATAAAACCAATCCATGATAATTATATCAACATAAAATGTCAAGGAAAAAATGTCGTTTAAATTCACGCGTGCGCCCGCTTAATAAAAATATTACCTCAAAAATTTACGAAGAGTAATGAAAATTTTCAAATGTCTGACTGACAGTCAGACTCCTGTCCAACTGCATTGAAATACACTATCAAAAAAAGCGACTTTTATCGACTCAAAAGCGCTACTCTGTTACAAAAGTTACTTATTGCATTCCATTTTCAGGGATAATTAAAGAAATATAAAAAATTCTATTGACTTTTGCCCAGGAATAGTATAGATTCAGGCATTCAATTTTATTTAAAACAATGATAATTTAACCGGAAAAGGAAATGCGCTTCAATGAGTAAAATTAAGAATATTGCGATTATTGCCCACGTTGATCATGGAAAAACGACACTGATCGATGCTATTTTAAGACAATCGGGTGTTTTTAGAGACAATCAAAAAGTTGATGAGCGGATCATGGATTCCAATGATCTTGAGAAAGAGCGTGGAATCACTATTTTTTCTAAAAATGCCGCATTCCATTATCAGGATTATAAAATCAACATTATCGACACACCTGGCCACGCAGATTTTGGCGGCGAAGTCCAACGAATTCTAAAAATGGTGGATTCTGTGCTGTTATTGGTTGATGCGTTTGAAGGTCCCATGCCACAAACCAAATATGTCCTGAAAAAATCTTTGGAACACAAATTGCGTCCAATAGTAGTAATCAACAAAATTGATCGACAAAACGCCCGTCCAAATGAAGTTTTAAACCTAATTTTTGATCTGTTTGTTGAGTTGAATGCCACGGACAGCCAATTGGATTTTCCGGTCGTTTATGCATCGGCAAAAATAGGTTATGCTTGTTATGATCCCAGCGAAGAGGCCAGCAATTTAATTCCACTGTTTGATACCATTATATCCCAGGTTGACGATACTGACGGCGATGTTGAACAACCGTTGCAATTTTTAGCTTCCACCATTGAATATGACAATTACCTCGGCAAGATGGGGACTGGTAAAATCTATAATGGCAAAGTGAAGCAAGGTGAAGAAATTGTATTAATGAAACGTGACGGCGAACGCTTATTATACCGGATTACCAAAATTTTTACGTATGAGGGGTTAAAGAAAAAAGAAGTAAAAGAAGCCTTTGCCGGCGATATTATCACACTCGCCGGAATGGAGCGGATTGATGTTGGAGAAACCGTGGCGGATAAGAATAAACCGATCCCTTTGCCCTTGATTGAAATAGATGACCCGACCCTGGCCATGACGTTCATGGTCAACGATTCTCCGTTAGCCGGAAAAGACGGAAAATATGTGACTTCAAGAAATATCTGGGATCGCCTGCAAAAAGAGTTGCAGACCAATGTCAGCCTGATTGTGGAACGGACCGATTCAGCGGATTCATTTATCGTTAAAGGCAGAGGTGAACTTCAATTGGCCATTCTCATCGAGAATATGCGGCGTGAAGGATTTGAATTACAAGTTTCCAAGCCGGAAGTCATCTATCGCGACCTGGATGGTCATAAAACCGAACCGATTGAATTAGCAGTGATTGATGTCGCTGACGATTTTGTGGGTGTCGTGATTGAAATGCTGGGTATCCGTAAAGGCGAGATGCTCAATATGATCCAGGGAAGCGATGGATATACTCGTCTGGAATTCAAGGTTCCTTCACGGGGACTGATCGGATTTAGAAATGAATTCATGACGGAAACCCGAGGTACCGGTATAATTAACCATAGTTTCTATGAATATGAATACTATAAAGGCGATATACCAAAACGGAATAAAGGCGTATTGGTTGCATTGGAAGCCGGTAAAGCAATTGCCTATGCGCTGGATAGTTTTCAAGCCAGGGGTAAAATATTTATTGAGCCTGGATTTACTGTTTATGAAGGGATGATTGTCGGAGAAAACGCCAAAGAAGACGATCTGATCATCAACGTCTGTAAAACCAAAAAACTGACGAATATGCGCGCGTCCGGTTCCGATGATGCCATTAAACTGACGCCCCCGGTAAAATTCAGTCTGGAGCAAGCCCTAGAATTTATCGCCGACGATGAATTGCTGGAAGTAACTCCGCACAATATCCGGATGAGAAAAAAAGTATTGGATAAAAACGACCGCAAACGTTCAGAAAAAAACAGTTGATCCTGTAAACTCTACATAAAAACCGTTTATGGACGAACGTTTTAAATCCTGATCAATTCATATTCGGGATTGCCGAGTCCGATAGTAGCCGCATGGTCAATACTCGCTCGCCAATTAGTTTGAGGATGGATTTGGCAAAATTTATCTTTTTGCATATCGAAATCGGAACGATCGAGCACTGAACCAGAATTCAAAGTGGCCTGGTTGACTAAGTCAACACAGGCCATATCGAGCGCTACGGGATCGCCAGAGGCGGCGATACCGATATCGGGAATGACAGCCATATCGTTATTACTCCAGCAATCGCAATTTGGAGACACGTT
This sequence comes from uncultured bacterium, assembly GCA_964632485.1. Lineage (GTDB taxonomy): Bacteria > JAGOEH01 > JAGOEH01 > JAGOEH01 > JAGOEH01 > CAZWDO01. Next base: position 6,046 of record CAZWDO010000014.1, on the reverse strand, counting down.
CATAATAAAATTGACATGAAAATGGGGTTTATCTTTAACAACCGCAAAGGCATATTCCGCAATTTTTTCACCTGCCACATCAGCCTGGGAATTCCAGACAACCTGCATTGCCCCGTATTGACACATCGCAATACACTGGCCACAACCGATGCAGCGATTATAATCAATTTGGGCTTTTTTCGATGCATTCAGCGACAGGGCGGATTGGGAACAATTGCGGACACAAATGCCACAGCCAACGCACTTTTTAGGGCTGACCCGGGGTTGAGAAGTGGAATGCATTTCGAGTTTTCCCCCGCGAGCGGCGCTACCCATACCCAAATTCTTCAGTGCGCCCCCGAATCCGGTTAATTCATGCCCTTTAAAATGATTCAGGGAAAAAATAATATCAGCATCCGCAATAACGGAACCGATCTTGGCTGTCTTGCAATGTTTTAAATCCAACAGAATTTCCCGATAATCTGTACCCTTGAGCCCATCGGCAATCAATACCTGGCAATTCAATGTCATCGGATTAAAACCGTTCCGCATAGCCGCCTGCAAATGATCAACAGCATTGGCGCGTTGACCCAGATAAAGGGTATTGGCATCGGTCAAAAAGGGTTTTCCACCCAATTTGGCAATCTCCTCCACCACCAACGCCGCGTAATTCGGACGGATATATGCCAGATTGCCCGGTTCGCCAAAATGTATCTTGACTGCGACAAATCGGTTTTTCCATTCCATTTTTTTAAAATCAAGTTTATGAATTAATACTCTCAATTTATCTAATAGATTTAATCCCGGTTTCGTGCGTAAATCCGTAAAAAAAACGATACTTTTATTCATAATCTATCTCCTGAAATATGTTAAAAAATTCCCAGAAACCGTGTACCGGCATGAAGCAATCCAATCGTTAATACAATACTTTGATCATCAAAATCGTTCATTGTATAAGCTAAATCAAGATTGATCAACACTCTGAAATTATAAGTCCGAAACAACATCATCCCGGTTTTGGCCATAATTTCAAAACCATCCCCTCGTCCGGTAATCTCTTCCTGCTTAGTATCGTCCCATGAATTGTGACCGATCCAATGGAAACCGACGCCACCTCCCAGATAAGGCGAAAAATCCTTACCACCTGCCAACATATAGGTATAACCTAAATTCATGATAAAACCCTTACGTATTCCCAGCAATCCATAGATTAAATGTCCATGGTTTTCATACGTACTGATAAAATCCAGGGAAAAACTCCGGCTCATATCACCATCAAATCCTGATTGAGGATAAAGATAGCCAAAATCAACACCTCCATAGAGTAAAGCCTGGCGAGTTCGTATCTCCCGGGTCTCACCTTCAGTGATAGAACCTAGTTCGGCGCTTCGGCTAAATTGTTTCCTGACAATGATACTCTGAGCAATCCGATGCATAATCACGTCAAAATCATCGGCATTCAATGCAATAGCTTGATCCGCGAGGATAATTGAATCGGTCCGGACATCCAAATAGCGATAAGAAACAATAATTTTTTCTTCCAAGCGGTTGAATTGCACACTGACTACCTTATCGCACTGCCAATCACGCCCCAACCGGATCAGAGCGTTACGCGCGACACTCATCCTTTCCACGGAATCAGCATCAGGAACCACCACTCGCCAATGCCGGGCATTATCCAATTCTTGTTCCAGCAAACGATACGCTGTTTGTAACGGAATAGAATCCACTCCAATTGATTGAAAGGGAACTAATAAGAGAGATTCCTCTCCAGCCGCCAGCGCGGGAAGAAGTGAAAAACCCAGCATAGATATGATGAAAAAAAAACGCGACATAATGGACCTTCCTTTTCGTTTTATAATTATCAAATCCATACATCATTCAGTCAAAATCCCGATTAAGGATATGAAAGTTACTGATAGCCCCGAGTTCATTCACAAGTGTTTCCCAATGTTTTAAAACCCCGATAGCTTCTTAATAAAATATAATCGGCAAACTGCAATATGTCAAGTTGTTTTTAACAGTATCACCGGATTTAAAGACATTCCTAAAAAAAGAAAAAATTATTTCTTGACTTATTTTTTTTTTCTTCGTATTATAAAGTAGAAAAAGCCCGATACCGTTATAATCAATGAACCGATAAAGAAAGATTGAACAGACTACAATGGCAAAACATTGGATTCCGTTAGAGGACAGTACTGCAATAAATGTACTTTTTGAGCAATTGATCAACCAATCGCAAGCAGTGGAAACAGCGCTCCGCGACAAGTACTTCAATATTATTTTTCCGGAAAAACCAGTTCCAACTTTACCGATGAAACTATATAAAGGGCATTTGGTAATTTATACGGAACAGGAACTTTCAACCGGTCCTGTAACGGCCCAATTTTTTTTGGCGGACCGCCGTTTTTTAGTTGAGTGTGTGATCGATTTAAATCGAAGTGAAAAAAGGTTTTACGGTAAAATTCCCCGCAAATTGCAATATATTAAAGCTCGAGCCATTTACAAAATCCATAAAAACCTGCAAAGCCGGCTGATTGTTTCTATTCCCGATGGAGGAACTATGAAACCAAAGGGATATGTGATTGACGCGGCTTATAGCGGATTCGGAATTTTTTCCCGTTCTCCTTTTTTTTATCCGGACCAGGATTTTTCTAAAATCAGTATAGCGTTTTTCCCGTATCTGAATGTAGTATTTCCCATGGCAAAAGTGAAAGTTAAACGCGGGTATTTCAACGTTGTCATCATTGATCCCCTGAAAGCGCAATTGGATGTTAACCTTGAGTTAGTAACACAGCCGGAAACAAAGAAAAAACTGGAGCATTACCAGAAGATTTTTAGGTTTGATACCTTTTTAGAAGATTTTTTAATTCAGCAGATTCGCAAGGTCGAGCAGGAATTGATCCGTCTTGAAAAAGAAGACGCAGCCCGTCAACAGGAACGCATCCAATTTTATTTTGGCGCTAACCAGTTTATTGATTCCGAAGACTCCCGGGCGGCTTGCGATGAAATCGCAATCTTCGAGCTCCCGATACTACAGGTTCTATCCAAGAGGCTGGCAGGGATCCGTAATTTAACCCTACACTTGAATTCAGAAAAAAAACTTGATATAACGATCCTCCAAAATTCCTCTCTCATTTGCGTTGACTATAATATCGTAGTAAGTCAGCTTTCATTTTTTAAGCCATTCAAATTCAAAACCATCGTGATGTTCGATACAACGGATTCATCGCGCGCGCCGATACTGGCAGAAACATACCAATACCTGGGAGCGCTCAGTTATACCCAAATGAAAATATATACCCAGGAACAGCTTTTCAAAGCCCTGACGGCCATGCTAATGCTGCCTGAATAAATCCCCAATCCCTTCAATCATTGGCCACGCCTCGATCATTCCGGACTTGGCCGACAGTCCGGCCCCGGACCCGGCATCCACCGGCCAACCGGCGACCCCCGGGAAGGTGAGGTTTTCCAAATGGCAGGGCGTCAGCACGCCGGTGGCGCCGGTATTCTCGATACTGAAAATAAGGTATTTGCCATTGCCATTGAAACTACTTGAAGGAGTGCCGGGAGCGGCGCCTGGGGTGATATCGAACTGAACGCCGGGATTATTGCTCCAGCCTGTGTTGAACGAGCATTGGATGGTAGTGACAGTGCCAACTCCTAACTGCGTAGTCAGTTCGGTAAAAAAAGAAGCTGCATTAGTAAAATTGTGCATGTACAGCGTCACATCCTGCGCCCGCGGAGATGTCGCAATCGTCAGCAGCAGAATGGCACAATAAAATTGTCGCATCTTCCGCCCCCCTTCAGCGCACGCGCGTCAGGCGACGGGTGAAGACGCGATCCCCCAGCCTCAGCCGCGCGATATACACACCCGCGCCCGCCGGACGGCCCGAATCGTCGCGCCCGTCCCACTCCACGATCCGATCGCCCGCGACACGCGACACGCGCGCCACCCGCGCCACTCGCTCTCCCAGAACATTGTATATCTCCAGACTCCCCTCGGCGCGTCCGTCAGCGCCGATTTCCAGACACACCCGATCCCGGAACGGATTCGGACGAATTCCCAGTATCCCCTCGCGCGGCCGGACCGCCTCATCCTCCCCGATCCCCGTCAGCTCGTTCCAGCATATCTGAGCAGGCCAGTGAATATTGGGCAACTCCGCGCGCAGAGCGTCTATCGCCGCCGCGCTGTACCCGATATAGCTCGTCAAATGCAGGCAGTCCCCTTCCGATGAATAAACGCCCTTGGGCTGAAGGCTGTCCAATGCATAAAGATTCGGCAGATCCTCGTCGCCGAGATAATTGAACCACAAACCCAAACGCCGCATACGGGTCAGTCCCGCCAGCGGCGCGATATCGTCAAGCAGGTTCCCGCCCACGGACAAGGTCGTCAGCTTCGTCAGACCCGCCAACGGCGCGATATCCTCAATCCGATTTCTGCTCAACAGCAACTCCTCCAGGTTCGTTAAAGCGGACAGACTCGCAATGTCGGCGATGCGTTCGTTGTAATCCAGATGCAACACGCGCAGACCAACATTCGCGCTCAAGGGGGAAACATCTTCGATATGGTTGAATTCCAGCCAGAGAAGCTCCAATTGCGACAGGTTCGCCAGGGCTCCGATCTCTCCGATCTCGTTTTTGCTCAGCCACAGCGATTTCAGATTGACCAGCGAACCGAGGGGGCCGACATCCCGAACGGCGTTATCATACAGCGACAGGGTTTCCAACTCGAGCAGGGCGGAAAGGGCCGACACATCTTCGATGATGTTGCCGCCAAGATAGAGCCAATTCAACGCGACCAATCCGGCGAGCGGGGAGATATCCGCGAGCTGATTGTCAGACAATATAAGATTGTTTAATTTCGTCAATCCCGCCAGCCAGCTCGCCTCCGTTAATTGGTTATTATCTAAAAATAGAACCTCAAGGTTCGACAGATTGGCGATGGCTTCCGGATGTTTGCCGCTATCAATTTCGCAATAATATAAACCTAACAATTTCAACGCGGCCAAGCCTCCCAGCGGGCTGATGTCTTCGATCCGGGGATTGTTGCCCAAGTCCAGCTCCTCCAGCTTCGCGAGACCCGCGAGCGGGCTCAAATCCGTAAAGAGATTATTGTTAGCATCCAATTCCCGCAGATTGACCGCGTATTCCAGTCCGCTCAGATCCCGGATATCATCATAATCGATACACAATTCCACCAGTGTTGCCATATCCCGCGCCGTGATCGGCCCCTGGGGAATCCCGAGATAACCTCGAACTATAGCTTCCAGTATCGAATCGGCGAAATGCACGATCGCCGTGTCCGACGCCGTCCCCCGCAAACGCTCATCCACCGCCGATTCCCGCGCCCATGCGCCCTCGCGCATGACCATCGCCGCCTCCGCACCGGACTGCCCCCGGCTCTCCCCGCTCATCCGCCCGCGCATCTCGGCCCGCGGCCATTCCCGCGCCCGCTCGCGGGCGAGAGCAAGCTCCCGCTCCCGCTCCATCTCCGCGAGAGCGTCCCGCGCCCATTCCCCTTCGCGTCCCTCCTCCAACGCGCCGAAAAATCCCCCGTCCGCCTTCATCCGCCATGCGCCGTCCGGCGAGACCTGCCCCCCATTCGATCCCGGCTCGTCGCCTCCGCCACCGCGTTCCGCTCCCCCGAACGCCGCTCCCGGCGATCGCTCCTCGCATCATCTCCCGACGCCGACAGCGTCCCCAGCCACGCCAGCCCCGCCAGCAGCGCCAACAGCGCCAGCCGACTCAACGATCCCCGATTCCCGCGGAGCCCCGGCCCCGCCTCAAGCTCACACGCCCGACCCGCCGCCGACCACGCTCCCGCGTCCGTCGCCGCCTGTTCCGCGCTCCTTCGATTCTTGTCCATGCCTTCATCTCGATTCCGCATAACGTTTCCGTCCTTTCGTTTGGTCATCCTTCTCGTTTCACTATCACTTCTCATGCGCCCTCCGCCCATTTTTTCCACACCCCCGCCCGAGCCGTTCCCTTGCTCGCCTTCCGCCACGCCACTCGCCGCTTCAGCCAGCGCCGCCTTTTTTCGAAGGCTTCTTCGACGGCCCTGCAT
>CAZWDO010000013.1:74920-121187 GCA_964632485.1 uncultured bacterium | reverse complement strand
CATAAGATACATGACACTATGAGTAAACGTTTCATTGGAATCTCCTGATGATGTTGACAGTTTCCATTCTTTGATGGATACACTCGGTCTCACAAATTAAATGAACGATATTTTGCCCGACGAATTGAAGGCATCCGTCGGGAATGCTCAGATCCATCGGCAGAACTCCGCATGGAGGTAATGGGCGCGGGAGAGGGCGAAAAGCCATTCGGGCGCCGTTCGAAGGCATGGATGCGTTCCCGCTGCGCATGAGGGAGCGGGAAATGTCAGATAGGGCGCGGGGGATGCGGCAGCCCGGAGCTCCGGGTAGCCGTTTTCGCGATGAGCGGGGATCGCTCGCCGCCGGCCGCGGCCCTGAGAGTTTGTGAGAGTTTGTGAGAGTTCGCGAGAATTCGGGAAAATGCAACCCCCGGATTTCCTTCATATCATATATATGGCAAGGGATGGCGGTGGCGACCCGATGTCGACGGCTCTTCAAGCGAGTTTCGCCCTTTCGCCGATCAGGCTGCATCGGGTAATTGAAACTCCCCGATGCAGCCGTATTATGTTCATGCAAGTTCGCCTGGCGTTCCGTTTTTCGAGCCCGGTTTCCCGGGATATGATTTCCGTTGTCGCATAATACGCCATTCAAAGCGAAAAGTCAAGCAAAAAATGCAAGTAATCTGAATAATATTTTATTTTATCGTAGATGAATAATTATATGCAATTAGCTGATAAATAGGATAATACATCAGCATATAATAATATAAGCAATAAAACTATTTAATTATATCAAAAGCAATGATAATTAAATGATTCGGATGCGGGCCATGAGCCGGGTCACGCCTTCGCGCGCCGCATCGGCCAGACCGAAGGGCGGACGCCATGGTGGAAGATGGACACGCTCCCGAGGCGCGACGCGCCGATTCCGGCGAAAAGCGAACTGACGCCCACGCTCGGCGGGGACGTTCGCTGTCAGATGCGGCGCATGGTCGTCCTTTCGGACGGGTAATCCTTCTTTTCTCATGATGCCGCATCAAGTGCGGTAAGACTATGGAGGTTATTCCGGGCTTGACTGTCCGTGCGATCCGGAGCCGCACTGGTGCTCAAGTCCGGAATGGTAAGGAAAGCGCGCTGGATTCCAAGTCAAACCTGACTATCCCTCAATTCATGCATAGCCGAGACCAGCATGCAGGGAATAGTCTCACCATGGATCCGATTGGCGCATTTCACCGGAATATACAGTAAGCCAAACCCAGCGACAGATTTCCCCAATTGGGTCGGGGAACTCCGTTATGGATGAAGTCAAGAGGGACTGAACCCCTAAGTTTCACGAAGCAGAAAAGCTTTTTAGTGAGTTCTTTCCGGATCAATGCCGAAACATCCACGCCCGATTCATACAACGAATAAGTATTGATATAGGAATCCGTCATATCGTTCACCTTGACCTTCTCCCAGCCGGAAAACCCGCCGCCCAGGGCAATCCGCCAACCATCCCGGTTCATAAGACAGTAATGGAGCGCAAAGGATATGCCGGTATTACCAAAAAAACTACCCGTCATGGAATACGAGTCGTGATACCGCTTCATGGTTGTGAAGTTACCGTCCTCACCGCCCCAATGCGAAAACGACAGATCGGCGCCGGTACGATCGGAAACGTTCCAAAACAGATGAATGCCATATCCGGCGACATTCGGATCGTAGTTCTCGACGCCATAGAATCCGTAATCCAGTCCCAATTCCCACCCCGGGGTTTGTTGAGCCGTCCAGATGACAAAAGCCAATTAAAGCGAAAGTTTTCTCACACATTACTCCTTTGAAAGTTTTTCATCAATTGAGTCCTATCGGAACAACTTTAAATTCTCGCAATCCCCATACCCGGAAGCATGGCCGATTTTTTCCGCCGGAATGCATTTACCGGCCAAGGGCTTTCCTCATTTCATCCGCATCAGCTTGCCCGTGGCGGTTTGCCCGGCGCATTCGAGCCGGTAGAAATAGATTCCCGCGGGCGCCGGATGCCCCGAGTGATCGCTGCCGTCCCACTCCACTTGGCAGGGTTTCGCCTCGCGATAATCATTGACCAGTTGGACGACTTCCCGGCCCAGCACATCAAAGATCGCCAAACGGACAAGCCCCGCCACCGATGGGTGATATTCGATTCGGGTTTGCCCTCGGAACGGATTGGGGGAAAAACGAATCATCGGTTCATGGCAAATCTCCGGAGAGATATCCCCGTCATCGATTCCCGAGGGCGGTTCGAGGGGACGGGTATTGACCAGCAAGCGGGCATGATCCTCGAATCCCAGGGAAAAGCACCACAAGGTGTCGTTGCAGATAATCAATTCAGGATATGGACAAAGGTCTGTACCCATCAAGGATTTTCCAAAATGCTCAACACTTGTCAATAATTCATTGTTTGAGAAACGCTGATAGCAAATCGTATTATACATATCATTCATAACGCAATGAACGGCATTGTATTGATCAACAACCAATTGACCAGCCCGGTTTAAATAATCCATACTGATCGGAACACTCCAGGGCTGGTTTTCGTCCAGGTATGTCAAGTAGGAATAATTTTCCCAATAATCATACCAAACGCAATAAATTCGCGAACTGCTGTCCATGCAGACTCCCAAGCCGAAATCATCCATAATCCAGCCTCCCGCCACTAACTCCGTAGCGGACCATGAAGCCCCATCCCAGGCGCTATGCTGGATGGATCGTCCCAACCCTTCGATTGAATCATACCACAAACAATGCAGCCTTCCCTGCTTGTCGAAAAGAATTTCAGGTCGAAAAGGATAACGTTCTTTCAGGGGAGGGGCCAGAAAATCAGACCATTCATTATTCGCGTATTTAATGCGAAATGCAAGAAATCCAATTCTATTAGAATAATCGCTAAGCTGAGAATAGTCGCTCCACATGAAATGAATATTGTCATTCGCATCGATGGCCATGACGGGATAAGAGGCAAGGTAGCGGGTGGTGTCCGAAATGATGATTGGCTCAGACCAGCTTCCATTTGCCGGTTTTTCGGTATAACAGGCCTGAGCGACGGTATCGCCGTTCCATTCCGTCCAGGCGCAATGGATGCCGTCATGCGAGTCGATGGCCAGATTGGGCATGAAGGAGATGCCCGGGCGCCGTGAAATGTTCAACGGCGCCGACCAGGTACACTGCGACCGTACCGAATAGAAAATTTCAGGAGTGGCGGCGTTATCATCGATCCAGATCAGATGAATGCGACCCTGGGAATCACATTGAGCAACCATGATCGGCACTGACAATGCATCTTCCAGATCAGTAAATGGAACCGCCTGATCCGGGAACAGTTCCAGACTTTCACTCCACTGCGCGGCCGCGGGCGATGCCATAAACATAGTTAAAATTACAATGCACAGCAATCGTTTTACACGATTGGTCGATATATTTACATACACATTATTATTCATTGCAGCTCCTTTAATATGTTATAGGTTTCTTTCAAAAAACTCCCCATCCCATTTTTGAGATGGGGAGGCAAATAAGACTGTTAAATTAAATCATTCATTGTGAACAATGCATTAAACGGCATCAATGTGTTCTCACTTCCAATTGATATACGCCAGATCCCAAAGTTTGCGGATTCCCATCAACCACGATGTAATATAAACCCGGAGGGAAGGGAATATTGCTAAGCCCGGCATGCCAGGGAGTGATGCAGTCACAGTATATCCAATTGTCATTATATTGGCCGGTTGAAGAACCATAGCAATCGAAAATTTCAATTTTCGTATCGAAATTAGTGTAGCCATTGCAGGTCTGAATATCCAGCCATGACTGTTCATTGACTTCAAGCAGATAGGCGACGTCCTCGCCATCCGCTCCCAGGACATCCCAGTCATTTCCTTTGCCGATATTGGTATATTGATGGATATAGGGCAAACTATTTATTGGCCAGCACTCTTTATAATCCCACCAGAATGTCAATTGGCAATCCCCTACTGGATAGGAAGTCCCCCATGTAGGTTCTTGAGTCCTGTCTGAATAAAGTGGACCAAAAGACATATTTATTAATTCATTTGTGCCGATTGGATCATCATCGTCATCAAGTTCCCAACTACCACTTACAGTTACTCCATATTTGGTTATCGATAAACTAATGGTAAGGTCAGCACCTGATCCATCCGTTTCATAAATCTTGACAGCTAAATACTTACCAATATCTTCATAAAAATAGAATAATAATTGTTGAGGATGATAAGCATGGTGGCTCGCAATTCCTGTTTTTCGATACATTACTGTTTTTCCTAAATCAGTCAAAAAATAAAAATTAAACTCTCCAGCTCCACACCACCAGTATTCAGAATTGTCCCCTGATTTAAACCATTCCAAATAGAATGGAACTGCATTCAGTCTCTTACTTAGATGATTACTGACTTCTTGATTGGTAATGATCTCTTTTGATTTAGGATCCAGAGTCATTTTACGATTTGCTGATTGGCAGATTGGATTACTTGGGTTTGCATCGCGTATCTCCACTATGCCATCTCTTTTCACTTGCATTGTATTCTCATCGACACGCTCATTCATACCGATCACTAAAACAGGGAAACTTGGTTCTTTTTGCGCATCGAGTATCGTAACATTCAATTCAGCGTCAAAAGCTTCCAGAGTTTGTACATCAATATCATTGATCGTTATCGGACAATACGTAACCAGCAATGGTGATATGCCATCCCAGTTCTCAAATTGTACGGGTATTGCAAGATTGAGAAGTTTAATCGCATCAAAATCCTCCGCTTTCAGCAACTTTTTCGCCGATTCATCAAAACATGCCTCCAGCATTTTCTTAAACTGACCGCGATTGAGCTTCACATCTTTTAAATCGCCCCACAATACATCATAATCACCGTCAAATTGCTTGGCGATATTGTTTTTCAATAGGGTGCAGACATCTTCTTCCGTAACCAGCAACGCCATGGCCATACTGAAATACTTCAATTCCAATTCAATCAGCTTGGCTTTTTCTATTGGCTTTTTATCTTTTTTATTCTTCAATTCTTCTATCACGATATAATCATCCGTCGTGATTTCAATTTTCTTGCCGTTCTTTTCCAGTACACTTGAATTATTGGTATCATCGACCAATGAAGATTGTGAATCCTTGTCGCTGCAAAAAAACATCAGACTGAAGATCATCATCAGGATCAAAAACAAATAGCGTTTCATTTAACAATCCTTTTTGTTAATTTATTTTAACATCATAAACAGTTAGAAACGAAGGATTGATAGGGAATTCAGACCCAGCGGCAGAACTCGGCATACATGAAATTGGCGCGACGGAGTTCGAACAAATATGCGAGCGGACGCAGAGCTATGAACCACGCCCGCTCCACTATCGGATGGGTGAGACATTTCAGGTAATGAGGGCAGATAATTGAGATGCAACTGAGCGGAGAATGATGCCCCTTTCGCGGTATATGAGAGTTCCGGTTGCATAAATCCGGGCTTCCAATGCCGCAACCCGCCCAAAACCGGGCGCGGCCTTTTGACCGGAATTGACCGGAATTGACCGGAATTGACCGGAATTGACCGGAATTGACCGGAATTGACTGAACCTGATTGAACCTGTAATTACTTAGATTGCTATATATAAAATTCAGATTTGACCGACATCGTAATATCAATCTACTTAATGATGTCTCTACCTGAACATGATCCCGACAATCTCCATGCATGCGTCCGGAATCCTTTCGTTGCGTTTCAATTCCATTGCCTTTTCCAAATCACGGCTCCTTACGTTTTGTTCCAATCTCACGGTCCTTTCTCCCGGAGATTTTTTTGCCTTCGATCCATTATAATCAATTTAAATCAGGATGTCAAGCAAAAAATTTAATTATATTCATAAAATAATTCTTCAATCTATTTTTATTTACTACTGTCAACTCATTGTAAAACAGCATAATAAGTTAATTCATAATTCAAATTATTTGTTATCATTCAGAATTAACAATTAATAATTGACAATCTAATTTTTACGATGGACATTGTTTTCATCCCTGAGCGCAACATTCACCTCCGGCGCTGAAGCCGGCCGGAATTGTCTCAGCAGGCGGGCATGATCGCTCAGCGGTATTGTGGGCCGTGGGAATCGGACGAGCCTCGGACGAAAACGCAAATGTTCTGCTTCAGCCGTGGTTCGTTGATAACCTCCCGGGTTTATTATTAAAATCCTGGTACGAAATCCATAACGTTCGGAAAAGAGATCGCGCTTACGCTGACCTTAAACCCGGATGCGGCGAACCGGTCGAATGCCTGTTCCAAGTCTTGCGGTCAGCAAAACGAGCGTCACTCTTCCGGAGCGACCGTGGCTGCGGGTTCTCCAACCGCGCCCGCGCCGTTGATTCGACGCATCCGGGATCGCGGGAACGCGAGGGAGAAAGAGCGCCAGCGAGGGGAGCGCGACAGCCGAAGGGCGACTACCTGCCGGGGCGATGGGATCGCTCTTTTTTGGACTCATTGGCGCCGATAATATATATGCAGTTTTCATGCCAGAATTATACCATATCTTAATCCGTTATCGGGCAACGAGTTGCATTTTACAGTTCTGTCAACTTTTTAAAAACTGTTCAAAATGGGGAATTATTCTACTATAAATCGATTTTCTATCTAAAAAACAGGTAAATATTCTACATAATTCGCATTTTTTGCCTCAAAAATAGGGAATTTTTCCCAAATCGCTTGCTGAAAGCAATTAAACGAAGCGTCTCATCGACCGGTGCAAAACATCTACGAATGTCCGCAATGCGTTAATTGACAATGGATTCCGGATCGGAGTCCAGAATGACAGATAAAAGCGACGGAGTGACGGCGACGGTAAAGAGATGCCCGCCAGCGAGGAAATAAGGGGAGAGTGGGCGACCGGCAAGGGTTCCCGCTATGATAGCGCAAATAGTAATGGATAAAGAGACTGTTCTTTGCAAAAATAATTTTATTAGCAATTTCAGGTATATCATTATAATCGTAAACTTCATCCGGATTGCAATATCGAATCCGTCAAATTTCAGTAATTGACCGGGTATCGGAGCGATACCCGGCCAAACAAAAAAATATTAAATCAAGCCCTGATCGATCATCGCGTCTGCGACTTTTTTAAAGCCGGCAATATTGGCGCCGTTGACGTAGTTGCCAGGCGTCTGGTAACGTTCCGCGGCTTCATAGCATCGTTGATGGATATTGATCATGATCTGGTGAAGTTTTTGATCAACTTCTTCTCGAGTCCAACTCAAGCGCATGCTGTTTTGAGACATTTCCAATCCGGAAGTGGCTACACCGCCGGCATTCGCGGCTTTACCGGGACCGAACAGGATGCCTTTTTCGAGAAAAACCTCAACAGCTTCAGGCGTGCAGGGCATATTAGCGCCTTCGGAAACGCAAATACAATTATTCCGTACCAGCGATTTGGCATCATCGCCGGTCAATTCGTTCTGGGTAGCGCAAGGCAGGGCGACATCGGCCGATGTCAGACCCCATGGACGCTGTCCCTCATGATATTTAACCTTGTATTCATCGGCATATTCTTTAATACGTCCCCGTCGATAATTTTTAAGCTCCAGGATATATTCCAGTTTTTCATTATCGATCCCGGTTTCATCGACGATCGATCCATTTGAATCGGAGAGAGTTACTACCTTGCCGCCGAGTTGATTAATTTTCTGAATCGCAAATTGGGCGACATTGCCGGAACCGGAAACCGCCACCCGCATTCCTTCCAGGGTGCGTCCCCGCGTTTTCAGCATCTCTTCGGCAAAGTAAACGGCGCCATACCCAGTGGCTTCCGGACGAATTAGACTGCCGCCCCAATTAATACCTTTACCGGTCAATACACCTTCAAATACATTGCGAATCCGCCGATATTGGCCGAACATATACCCGATTTCGCGGCCGCCCACACCGATATCTCCCGCAGGAACATCAGTATCGGCGCCTATGTGGCGATTCAGTTCGGTCATCAGGCTTTGACAAAAACGCATGACTTCGTCATCCGATTTGCCTTTGGGATCAAAGTCACTTCCGCCTTTACCGCCTCCCATAGGCAATCCAGTCAAACTGTTTTTAAAAATCTGTTCAAATCCCAAAAATTTCAGAATACTCAGATTAACGGAAGGATGAAAGCGCAAACCGCCTTTATAGGGTCCCAGAGCGCTATTAAACTGAACACGATATCCCCGGTTTACATGGATTTCACCTTTATCGTCCTGCCAGGGAATGCGGAAGAGAATCACCCGTTCGGGCTCGACAATCCGTTCCAAAATTCGATATTTAAAGTATTTCGGTTCGCGTTCGACGACCAAGGAAAGGGACTGCAATACTTCAAAAGCAGCCTGGAGAAATTCTTTTTCCCAGGGATAACGGCGTTGAAGGTCTTCCAATACCTGGTTGGCGTATTGGCTCATTCCATCCTCCTCAATGTTTGGGGTTGTATGAATCATTAAGAAAGCATCAGCAATATGTCTGCTTTCCTAAACTACTATTAAAACAAAAATAGAGGCGACTGTCAAGTTAATTTAAAAAACAAATCCATTTCGCAAAATTTTTAATGTAGCCTCAACAACTCTCAAATCGTATCGGTTCCCTTTGTCCTCTTCTAATTCGTGAATTACCTGATTGAGCGACAGGGGTGGCCGATGCGGACGGAATGACAGCATTGCCTCAACGGCATCCGCTACATGCAGGATGCGGGCTTCGAAAATAATTTCATCATTCTTCAACCCATGCGGATACCCGGACCCATCCTGCGATTCCTGATGCTGGAGGATGATTTTAAAAAACAACTCATCTTCCGGCAATTCCCGGATCATATCATAACTATATATGGGGTGCTTACGAACCAATTTGAGTTCATCTTCATCGAGCCATGCCGCCCGATTCAGGATTTCAAACGGAATTCTGAGTTTGCCGATATCATGGAGCAAAGCCGCAGAATGAACGATTTTACGTTGCGGCAGACTCAAATCGAGTTCCGCTGAAATTTTATCCACCAGCAGTGTCACCCGTTTTTGATGCCCGGCCGTCAAAGGATCGCGCAAATCGATGGCCGAATTTAAAATATCAATTATTTTCCGATTAATCCCGGCTAAACTTTCTGTACGTTCCTGAACCTGACGCTCTAAAATCTCCTGGGAATTTTTCAACAAATTTTGGGACTGCACATGCCCGGTAATATTTTTAAATACCGACACAACGCCCAGAATCGTGTTATCTTCATTATCGACCCGAGTTTGAGATATTTCATAGATCGCATCTTTATGGGGTCCGAATTCCTGGATGCATATTGTGGATGGCTGTCCGGTAGCCAGAGTCTTATCATGCTGCGCAACAAATTGAGGCCAGGGTTCAAAAAGCCGGATAAAATCATGGCCTTCTACTTCCTCCTTGGGCACTCCCCATTCCTGTGAAAAAACCCGATTAGACATAACGACATGTCCCTGACGGTCCACAAAAAGAACCGCTAAAGGAATATTTTCGAGCATCGTTTTCAGAATCGCAAAGGCCCGCTTCAGTTTCCGTTCCGTTTCTTTCAAAGGGCTGATATCGACATAGAAAGCGCAAACACCCATCAACGAGCTGGTAGAGCTCACATGATCGGAAACCATCACCGGCAGTTGTTTGATTTGCAACGCAAGACGCTGACCATTCTTTTTTACCCCTTCACCCATAAATTCAACCAACTCGCCCCCCAGGGCGCGTTCCATGAGTTGTAACCGAGATTTTTTTTCTTCGGGGGGCACTATCAAATCAAAAATCGATTCAAGCCGGATTTCCTCTAAGGTATATCCGAACATATCTAAAAAACGTTGATTGGCATTCATTATCCGACCTTCATTGCTCAGTAGAATAGCGCCAATGGGAGAATTTTCAAACCAGATTTTCAAATAGGCATCCTGCAAATCCAGTAAGATATCTTTCATCCGGGTAGTACTGATATCCTCGATGATGAAATCATAGAAGCGGATATCTCCTAAAGCATTTTGAACGATATTCAGTTGTTCGCGGACCATGATTTTCTTCCCATTTTCCAGGGTCCATTGAAAATCCGCAGAATGGATAGCGCCGTTCCGTCCGATCAACTCCCAAAACCGTTCCTTTTCACCATGGTAATCAAAGACATTCAATTTTTTTTCTAAAAAATCCAACTGGGCCGCATCCTGTCCAATCAGGGTAAAAAAAGTGCTATTGGCCAGGATGATTTTCCCATCGGCATTTGTTCGGCACATAGCCAGATGGGCTTCCTCAAAAAAATTTCGATACCCTTCTATACCCTGTAGCAATTCGGTCTTTATGCGATTCCGTTCTTCCTCCATGTCCTTTAAAGACTGGTCAGAATAAAAATAGAAGATATAGTTTTGGGTGATACTATTCAGTTTAATCGTAACATAAAGTGAAATAACCGATCCATTTTTTGCCATCAGCCGCAAATCCATGGAATATTGTTCTAATCCCTGCTTCAATATTTGCTGAAGCCTGGCATGATCATCCGGATGGACAATCGTCCGGATCGGCTGACCAGTTAAATCTTCCTGATCAATTTCCAGAAGTTGGGTGAACTGAGAATTAACGCGAATCATCGTAAAATCATCCTTACGGACGATCAAAGTAGCAAAATCTTTTCCTGCCATGGCATTACCTTCTTGTTATCAAGTTGCATACCCGGGTTTATAAATAACGCACAGGCCGCTCCGCCCATCCATCTTCACCAGCAACGATTTATCGAATCGGAGATGGAGCAGATGATTTTTTTTATGAAATATTTGTTGGCAATGAAGCCAGTCCCAATCCATTTTATCTGTAGCGGAACGATAGGGTACCGTAAAATAACCGACGTTCATGGCGACCAGATTATGGAAAAAATGAGCGCCCTGGGAGGCATCTACCTCAAATCCCTCGATACCGACTTCAACAATAATTCGCGCCTGGCTGATATGCATCCACTGTACAGGGATACCTAAGAAACGATCGCGGGATCCCCAGCGGCCCGGCCCTACCAGTATATATGACCGGCCTTCTTTTTCCAGAGACTGATTCAATTCAGCGATTTCCGCCAGCATTTCCAGTGTCTGATTGTTATTAAACAGTTTCGGATCCACATATATCAAATCCGTTAAATGATCAAGAATGCCATGGCCCATCCCTTTTTCGGTAACAAGCAGCAACTCCGACGGATCAATCTGATTGAGCTCAATCGTTGTCTCTTCCAGGTTAACAGTCAACGGGCGAATCTGTAATACATAAAATGAAGGCCAGATATTCTGTTTGATATCCCGTGTCAAATCCACTGCAAACTCGATTTCCACGGGTACTCCCAACGCCTTTTCCCCAATGTCCAGCAGTTCATTCAAGATATCGGCCAAAGGAAAAAAATTATAACGTAAAACATTGGCAAAAGTGACCACTCGTGGACCGATTAACGACAGATCGTCCACTAAACGGTGATTGTCATTATCCCAGACCGAAGCCAGGTGCCAAAGCGACCCTTCCTTTTCTGCGGTCCGTAACGTTAAACGGACCAGCCGGGCATGTTCTCCCTCCTCCAAAAGCGATTTATCAGTCAGCATATCAATGGCATAAAAATGAGTTTGCGAATGCTTGAGCAATTGTTCCGGTGCCAATCCCTGAAGCTCCGGATATTTGGGACAGAAGCGAAAGGTTCTTTCCCCCTCGACAACAGCCTGTCCCAACCCCAGGGCCATTGAAACCACGCCGTCGGCATGTTTCATATAGGCTTGTGGATAGTAATTATAAGATTGGGCGACACCGGAAATATGGGGATAAAAATGTGTATCATAGCGGCGCCCGGCGATTTCCTGAATAATGACCGCCATTTTTTCTTCCTCCACCCGAAAATGAATATGCTCGATATAATATCGGGCATTGCGTAAAAAAACCGAGGCAAAGACCAGCTTTATAGCATTGCATAATTGCCGTAAACGTTCATTGTCATCGGCCTCATTGTTGGATATCATATAAGTCTGGAAAACCCCGGCGAATGGTTGCGATTGCGAGTCCTCAAGCAATCCTGAGGAACGGACGGCCAGTGGGTTACGAAAATAACTCAAAAAAATCCGCAGTTTATCCAGCAGTACCGGCGAGAGAGCACCCGATAGGAAGCGCTGTTTGATTTCCTGGTCGTCATCGCATGCCATGGCCGACAGCAATTGATTGGTATTGATAAAATAATCATATTCGCTGGTACCAATGATCGTTGTGCGCGGAATTTGAATATGAACCTGGGGAAACCGTTTTTCAAATTCCATCGTCGTCAGCAAGGCATTTAAAAAAGCAATCCCCCGTCCCTTACCACCCAGCGAACCATCGGCTAAACGCACGATTTGTTTGCCGTCTCTCCAGTTGCCGGATTCAAAATTGACAATCTGGCCACGATTCTTCAGTGCCCAGACTTCTTTAAAAATATTAATGAGAAAACGTCGGTGATCTTCAGGAGTGAGAAAATCTGAATCCTTTACCGGGCGAATGGCTCGAGCGACCTGAACCTCTCCATGCGCAATCAGCCAGGCGGAATAATCATTCCGACGACTATGATAAAGCAGCGATTCTACCGGAACCGCTGCCAGTTTGGACTCAAACTCAGCCAGGGAACGGGCTCTTTCCACGGGCTTGCCCTTACTGTCACGAAAAATGAAATCCCCATATCCAAGGTTGATATTGATAAACTGACTGAGTTCATTCAACAACGTCTTGGAATTCTTATGGACAAATTCCACTTTCAATTCCTTTGCCACCTGACTATGCCGCAAATCCGAGGATTGCAATAAATAGGCAATATCAAAATTCTCCGATTTCAAATGCCGGATCAGAGTAATTCCGGCTTGTTCATCGCATTGTTCGTCGCGAGGAAAAGATACATCCGAAATAACGGCAATCAGATAATCCTTATAACGCCGACAAATCGAAAGCGCATCATTATAAGTATGCGCCATCAATACCTTCGGCCGTGCGCGCATCCGATAGTTTTTCTGCATATCGGTCAATTCGTCGGAAAGTAAATACTGCGTCTGTTTCATTACTTCCGTAAACAACAGGGGAAGCAGGATCGAATAGAATTTGATTGAATCTTCAACCAACAGAATAAGGCTAATCAGTCCTTTTTGGGTATCATACGCCACATTTTTCAAATCCTCAATATATTTCACCATGGCTAAAAAAATTTTTGAATCGCCGTTCCAAAAATAGATATCATCCAACCAGGCAATTTTATCTTTATTGCGTTCGACTATTGACAGGTCGGATTGGACGTTCATTAAAAGCAGTACCGGCAAGTCAGGTCGCTTCTCCTTAATATTGCGCGACAAATCAAATGGCGAAAGCTTGCCAATCCGCATAGTGGTAATCACCAGATCGAAATGACCTTTTTCAACTTCTTTCAGAGCGTCTTCTCCGCTTGGAACACTGGTCACACGCGGCGCCCAGGAAAGGTTCAGTTTATAGTATTCGCCAAATATCTCTTCGGACAGACGACCGTCCTCCTGAAAAATGTAGGCATCATAAAAAGTGGAAATCAGTAAAATTTCTCTAACTCGAAATTGCATCAACTCATGATAATTATCCTCGCCATACCGAAATCGATTATAATAGTAATTCAGTTCCTGCATATCCATGTTTCTACTCCCAGGTGATTTTCATGATTAGGGCCAACAGACATGGGTCGTTATAGAGAGCCGATAATTTCACCCAATCTTTCTCGGTAGTTACC
Source organism: uncultured bacterium (assembly GCA_964632485.1). Taxonomy (GTDB): domain Bacteria; phylum JAGOEH01; class JAGOEH01; order JAGOEH01; family JAGOEH01; genus CAZWDO01. The sequence goes on along the minus strand of CAZWDO010000013.1, from coordinate 107,452 downwards.
AGGTAATCGTAACGATTAGAAGCCAGAGCTTCCGATAGATTATTCAATAATGACGTATCGTAAACGGCATGATCCGGCAAGATAATAGTTTCCATTGACAGCGCATAGGGTTCCAGAATAGAAAAAAAATAGTGAGGGCGGGCGATGCCGCAAAAAGCAAGTATCTTCTTTGAGGCAAGCAGTTCCATTGGGAATAAGGTGGAACCCCTGGTTTTCAAACCCATAGGAGAATATGCGCAAAACAGGAATCGGGCATGAGGCGCTATTCGCCCGGCTATTTCGCGGTTAGTTTTCAATTCCGTAGGAGAACAGTAATTGACGCGATGAAAGCAAACGATATCGGCAAAGGATAATTCATTCAGCAAATGGCGCCGCCGTCCCCAGGGCAAAAGCGCCGACGTTCCCAAAGGAGTTGCGGCATCTAGCACACAGATACGGCGCTGCTGGCGCACGCGAAAACGGTGAAAAGCATCGTCCACAATGGTTATAGTGTAAGGAAACGTATGATGCCGTAACACATGGTCTTTATCCCGGGTAATGCAGAAATACGCTTCGGGCAGGGCCTGGGCCAGCCACCAGGCTTCATCCCCAATTTCAGCGGCATGGTAGCGCCGCAAGAGGGTTTCTCCGGTTCCAAAAATATCGGAACGAATCCGACGGCGATAGCCACGGGTAACAATATTGACATGCCCCATAAAAAGCCGCGCAATCTCCAATTCCAGGGGAGTTTTCCCCGTTCCTCCCACATCCAGGTTCCCGATTCCAATGATATAGAGATCCCGCCTATAAACACCCGGATAAACCCGCATGAACAATGAACGGATCAGAGCTATCGCAGCAATAACCAGATAAACCGGGAAGGTCAACAAACGGAATAGAGGGCGGGCTTGGTAGTCTTCCAATCTAATGCGCATTTTCATCATGTTAATAATTATGAAAAGTTAATGCAAAAGGCAAGAGAAAAATAATTTTTTTGTTGACTATCATTTTTTTTTTGCTTATATTGGTTGACAATGAGATGCGGAAATTTATGGATTTAAAGCGGAACAAACCGGTTTCTTAAACTTCATACTCTAACCAGGGAGGCATCGTGAATCTTAACGTCTTGTTCATTTTAGTACCTCTGGCCTCATTATTGGCCTTAGTATTTGCGTATTATTTCTACCGCTTTGTATTAGGTTTTAATGAAGGCACACCCAGGATGAAAGAGATAGCCGGCTATGTGCGTGAGGGCGCCTTCGCCTATTTGCGCCAACAGTATAAAGTTGTCGGTTATTTTTTTATCGCGGCAGCGATATTTTTCGCAATTTTAGCGTTTGGCTTCGGTGTTCAATCAAAATGGGTTCCTATTGCCTTTCTTACCGGCGGTTTTTTTAGCGGGTTAGCCGGACTCATTGGCATGAATATGGCCACCAAAGCCAGTTCACGTACGGCCCAAGCTGCCAGTGAAAGCCTCAACAAAGGACTTGTGGTAGCTTTTCGCGCCGGCGCTGTCATGGGATTGACCGTTGTAGGCCTGGGTTTACTCGATATCAGTTTATGGTTCAGCATCCTTTATTATGGGCTTCATTACGAATTATTTGAAATCATGGCTACCATGCTATCATTCGGCATGGGCGCCTCGTCTCAAGCCCTTTTCGCGCGCGTAGGCGGGGGGATATACACCAAATCCGCCGATGTGGGAGCCGATTTGGTGGGCAAATCTGAGATGGGCATTCCCGAGGATGATCCCCGCAACCCGGCCGTCATCGCCGATAATGTGGGCGATAATGTGGGCGACGTGGCCGGTATGGGCGCTGATCTCTATGAATCCTATGTGGGTTCCATTCTGGCAACCGCAGCGCTGGGCGCCGGTGTTTATCAAACCGTTTCGGTCGATATGCAGTTAAAAGCGATTTTTTTACCCATGTTTATTGCCGCAATCGGTATCGTTCTTTCCATTTTTGGTGTTTTTCTGGTCCGTTCCAAAGAAAACGCCAACCAGATTGAGTTGCTCAAAGCCCTGGGACGGGGTGTCAACACAGCGGCATACGCCACGATTCTGATTTCTGCGGCACTGGTCTTTTTTCTGCTGCCGGAACAAATTGGTTTAATCCTGGCGGTAACTTCAGGAGTGCTGGCGGGAGTGGCGATCGGGAAACTAACCGAGTATTTCACATCCAATAATTATAAACCGACCCTGGAAATAATTGAACAGACTACGTCTATGCCTACTACCATATTAGCCGGTATCAGTCTGGGAATGAATTCAACTCTTTGGCCGGTACTTTGCATCGCGTTCTCGACAATTATTTCATTTTATGCATCGGGTGGCCTGGCAAACACCAGTATGGGCCTTTATGGGATTGGCTTATCAGCGGTAGCTATGCTTTCGACCCTGGGAATCACCCTTGCGACCGATGCCTATGGACCGATCGCCGACAATGCCGGTGGAAACGCCGAGATGTCCGGTTTGGGCAAGGATGTGCGCAAACGGACCGATGCGCTTGATCAATTGGGAAATACCACGGCCGCGATTGGCAAGGGTTTTGCCATTGGTTCAGCGGCGTTGACCGCTTTAGTTCTATTTGCCGCCTATATCGAGGAAATCCGCATGGCAATGATCCGCCTTGGCGTGGAAGGTTTGCCCATCGGCGGTCAAATGGTTGCCACAACAGCGCTGACGCTTCGGAATTTCATGGAATATTTCGACGTTCAGTTATTGAATCCGATTGTATTCATTGGGATTTTGATAGGAGCCACCATGCCTTATTGGTTCTGTGCCAGAACTATCAGCGCGGTTTCCCGCGCCGCTTACGGCATGATCGAAGAAGTTCGCCGCCAATTCAGGGAAATCCCCGGATTAAAAGAAGGCACTGGCCGCGCTGATTACGCTGCTTGCGTTTCCATTGCCACTAAAGCCGCTCAAAAGGAAATGGTTTTACCTACCCTGGTCGCCATTTTTACACCAGTGGTCATTGGTTTGCTATTGGGTGTGACAGGTACCATGGGACTTCTGGCCGGCACGCTCGTTTCCGGTTTCAACATGGCCATTTTCATGGCGAATTCCGGTGGAGCCTGGGATAACGCCAAAAAATATTTTGAGGAAGGCCATTTTGGCGGAAAAGGCACTGAACGCCATAAAGCCGCCGTTGTCGGCGATACGGTCGGAGATCCCTTCAAAGATACCAGTGGTCCGTCCCTCAATATCCTGATCAAACTAATGAGTATGGTTGCCATCGTTATATCCGGTCTCGTCTATAAATTTAATCTTTTAGAATTTTTAAAGAACTAACCAAACTTTCCAAGGGCAGGTGATTATACCTGCCCTTTTTTTTACCATGACCTTTAACCAAAACCAAAAAAATATCATCAACCGTGTCTCCCGCCTCTCGGAAATCAACCTGTTTCTTTTGGCAATTTTCAGCGTTCTTTTGGTGGGCTTCATTCTCCGACCTATGAAAGACGTAATGGTACCCATTATCGTAGCAGGATTTCTACATATCCTCTTCAGCCCGATTATCGTTTTTCTCAAACGGAAAAAGGTACCCAATTTTCTGGCCACTGCGCTGACATTCATTCTGCTATTCGTCATACTGCAAACCGTTGGGATTATCATTTATACCAGCTTCGGCGCTTTTATGAACCAACTTCCCGAATACGGATCAAAAATCAGTTTGACCTACAAACAACTTCTCAATCAATTCCCTTTTTTTTCCAATATAGTAAAGCACTCATTTCTCTCTAAATTCGATGAAACTAATTCGCTATCTCAAATGATCACCATGTTGTTTAATTCCATTATTGGATTTGGCTCCCGCTTCTTTCTGATCCTGATTATCTTTATTTTCCTTCAAATGAGTGAGGGGAGTTTTACTAAAAAGATTAATATTGCCTATCATTTTACTTATAGTTGGAACAACGTCATCCGCGGCATTAAACAACAGGTTTTCTCCTATCTGCTCACAAAAAGCCTGATTAGTTTTTTTACCGGTCTGGGCGCCTATATCATTTTGGTCATTTATGGGGTCGATTTTGCCATTATATGGGGAGTGCTGACATTTATCCTCAATTTCATCCCCAACATCGGTTCGATTATCGCGACTCTGTTGCCGGCGATCCAGACACTAGTTCAATTCGGCGATTTAATGATACCCTTCTGGATACTCATGACCTTGACGTTTCTACAAATGATCATGGGAAACATTCTCGACCCTTATCTAACGGGTGAAAGCCTGGACATGAGCCCGGTGACTGTATTGATTTCTTTAATTTTCTGGGGATGGTTGTGGGGCATTCAAGGCATGTTCATTGGAATTCCCATTACCGCCATCATTAAAATTATTTGTAAAAACGTACCCTCGCTTCAATTTATCGACATTCTAATGAGTAACAAAATCACTGAAATTGAAACCCCTTCACCCCCTTCAACAGATTTATGAATTATATAATACTTCTATTTTTTTTATTCCTGATTTCCGTAAGCGCGGCCAATCCACTTCCCTGGCCGGATTCACTACTGCAAGCCGACGCAGATGCTATCAGCGATTCGATCAGCAAAGAAAGTGAAAGCGACCCCGTATTGATATTTGCCATCGGGCAAAAACTCTTCCTTCTTGAACAAGATCGCGCCGCAGAGAAACTGTTTAAAATTTCAAAAAAAAATCACACAACTGAATTACAAAGCCACTATTATCTGGGTGAGATTTATTTACGAAGGCCTAAAGCCAAGCTAATCCCATTTGAACAACTTAAAAGACTTTTGAAAATAGATTATTTTTCCAAAGCGCGCGATGAGTTTCAAACGATAATCGATTTGAAAACGGATAGCGTGTGGGGTTATTATCTGATCGCCCGCGCCTATCTATTCAAGGCAGGGGATGCCGCTTTAAGTGATGGCTTACCGTTTATCGACCAGGCTATTTCAATTGATCACAGTTTCGAGGACGTACTCCTTTTAAAGGCAATCTATCTTCACCGGATGAAACAGCCCTCGGCATCATTAAAGCTTCTGGTTGATTATATGGGATTGAAAACCGATGATCGGGGCCGGATCTATTATTACATGGCGTTGAACTATCTATTAATGAATAATATTACAAAATGCACCCAGTATTACACTGATGCCTTGGAAAAAATTGATGATGGACCTTTATTGGAGGAAATAATCGATTATTTATGGCCATTGACACTCATCCCTGAATTGGATTCTCTGCGCGACCTATCCATCGAAGCTAAAAAAAATTTCATAAAAAATTTCTGGCAAAAAAATGACGGCGATTTCCGGACACTCGAAAATGAACGCTTATTTGAACATCTCAAACGTTCATTCTATGTCCGCGAAACCTACAGTACCGAGCATTCTCCCACACGATACGATGATCGGGGCCGGATATATCTGCTTTATGGACCCCCGGACCGCTCGTACCGATCAAGTATCATGAATAGCGATGTGCTGCCGAATGAAAGTTGGATTTACCTGATCTACAAGCAGGAAGTTGTTTTTGACTTTGTTCGCACCGAAAACATTTACTTACTAGTTCCCTCACTCAAGGAAGCGTTGCGACGCTATAATGATAACTACTCTTTGCTTTATGAGCTGTACCGGGAACGCAGCCATTTATCATATTCCTACGAAAAGGCAACAAACCAGTTGAGCAGCATCATGCAAAGCCGTTCCAACAATAATTTGATGTTTGATGTCGAACAAGTTGACAACCAGTTTCAATACGATAAAACTCAAACAGCCAATGCGATCCAACAGGACGTTTCGCTTATGGGTAGCCGCGATGAAATATTTTCATATCATATAAAAACCTACCAGTACCGGGGAGATTCTGCCAAAACATCCATTCAACTACACTTTGGGGTACCGACGGAGCATTTGACCATTATTCCCTCCGATCCCTATTTTGGACAAATTCAGATAAATATTACCGTTCTTCTGGAAAATAAAAAAGATCAAACAATCCAGCGCATTGACCGCACCCAATTATTTTACTTTAAAAATAAGCGAGACGTCAGCTATTATTCGGTATTCAAATTGAACATCGAAGTCGAACCCGGCAACTATGAACTGATCGTCAACCTGGTGGACCATCATTCGGGACATCGCGGAGTTACCCGCCGGCCAATTCATATTGATGCCTTCAGCCAGAGTCCTTCACTCAGCGATCTAATGATTAGTATCTTCCCGGAAAACGATACTTCACGCATTGCAGAGAATCTCTCCCCCTACCCGTTCGAAGTGATTAAAAAATCAAATCAAAACTACGTACTATTAGAAATCGGCCGACTCCGCGAAATCAACAACTACAACACATATTTGGTCTCATATAAAATTATATCGACAAAACCCCGCACCAATGCTCTGAAAAAACTCTACAACTATTTAGTATCACCGCTTTTCGGCGGAAAACCCGGATCCATCGAAGTCGCGCTGGAATACCAGGGAAAAGGAAGTGACAATCGGGAGCTTTTCCAACTCGATCTAAAAAAGATTCCTTCCGGGGAATGCAAACTCGCGGTTACGGTAACTGATCATCTCAGCGAGCAAACCATTTCAAAATCTCTGACATTTATTCTTATTGATTAAGAAAACGGGGTTTCTTATTTCCCGGGTTTCATTCACGCATTTTCAGCCGCGTTGGCCCATCAGTCAGATTTATCGGGAGCTTTAGGAAGAAACCATTATCGGTCTTTATCAATTCGACTGAGGTACGTATATAATTCATTACGGGTTAATCCTAAATATTGGGCAGTGCGGCTCTTATTAAATCCATTTTTTTGCAGAGCCAGTTGCACAATACGCTGGTCCCAATCTTTCAAATCGAACTGATTATCAGGAAGGGACTGAGGGTTCAGCGGGGTAAAAGTAGAATTTTCAGAATAAGTATCGTCCCTCTGTTTATGCAGTACAAACTCGCAATGACGCGGTTCGATGGCTTCATCCTCAAAAAACACGGTAATCTTTTCAATGGCGTTTTTCAATTCACGGACATTCCCGCTCCAATCATGGGTTTGAAGCAACACGGCTGCTGCATTGGAAATTTTAGTAAAACTGGTTTTTCGCAGCTTTTGAAATTGTTTTAAAAAAAGATTAGCTAAAGGAATGATCTCTTCCCGTCGTTCCCGGAGGGGAGGAATGACTAAATGACCGACTTGTAACCGGAAATAAAGGTCTTTTCTGAATTCTCCGCTTTCAGAATATGTCCAGATATTGCGATTAGTAGCGCTGATAAAACGCGCATTGGTTGATAGTTTTTTGGTCCCGCCGACCGGATAATATTCCCGTTCCTGTATCACACGCAAGAGCTTCGCCTGCATTGGCAGTGGCAGTTCGCTGATTTCATCCAGAAAAAGAGTACCATTGCGAGCCATTTCGATTTTACCCTTTTCTCCTTTGCTCTTTGCCCCGGTAAACGAACCGCCTTCATAACCAAAAAGTTCGCTTTCAAACAGAGACGGACTGATCGACGCGCAGTTGATATCAATGAACGAAGTAGGGGTCATATCATAGCCATAATGGATAAAACGCGCGATCACTTCCTTGCCGGTTCCGGTTTCCCCTTCAATCAAAACAGGGATTGAGGGATCGCGATGAAATTTCTCCGCAATGACAAAGACCTGCCGCATGGCGGGTGAATAAATGCCAATATCGGCCAGCCCTACTTTTTCAGCCAGGGCCTGTTGCAGATCATTCAATCGCGATTGGAGTTCCGCCGTCGATTCTCTGACTTTTTCATCAAAATGACGCGATAGCTGCTGGTTTTCTTCTTTTAGCGTGATATATTCCGCAACGCGCTCGATTAAAATCTTCAACTCATTCACATCAACCGGTTTGAGCAAATACTCATATGCGCCATTGCGCATCGCGCGTACGGCTCCCTGGACATCGCCATAACCTGTCATAAGAACGACAATAACGGTACGATACCGTTCATTTTTTTTAATTTCTTCAAGAAGGGCGTATCCATCCATTTCAGGCATGCAAACGTCTGATAAAATTAAATGGATGGCTTGCTGGTCCAACAATTCAAAAACCGCCGACGCTTTGGAACAGGTAAAAACCTGATGGCCTAAACGGCGAATGTAACGCGCCGAACTATTGAGTACCTGCGGGGTGTCGTCAACAACCACAATATTCACCGTTATTCTCCCGTCTGAGTTTAGCCGACAAATAGCAAAACCAATTGCTCATCTTTAGTTGTTCAGCCACCGAACACCGGGATAATCAGTCAATTCGTCCCCAATGGCTGCTCTCAACGCTACAATCGCAATTTCCACCTGGCTATCGTCCGGGGGTTGCGTGGTAATCCGCTGCAAGGCCATTCCTGGGAAAATGAGCAACTGCACCAACGGATGATCCGTTTTTTTTCCAGAAAAACGCAACAGCTCATAAGAAATACCGCCAATTACCGGCAATAATAAAAGATGATAAAAAATCCGTACTCCTAAAACCGGTTTCCCCCAATACACCATCACTACCATATCGATCAATGAAAAAAACAAAATGGCAATTAATAGCACAAAAAACATAAAACTTGTTCCACAACGCTGATGCAAGGTTGAAAATTTTTGGACTTCTAACGGAACTAATTCTTTCTTTTGCTCATAGGCATGAACTGTTTTATGCTCTGCGCCATGATACGCAAACAAGCGTTGGACATCTTTCATGAAATGGATCAACCAAACGTAAAGCACAAAAACCACAATCCGAAGAAATCCGGCCAGCAAATTGAAATAAAAATTTTCCCGGCCCAGGTCCAACCAATCGGCCAGTCGATAAGGCCCATACACAAATAACGCGAATGCTGCCACCAAGGCGATCGCAAACATCGCCCATTCCTCAAGCTTGTTCACCCAGGGCGCCCGTTCTTTGCCCTCATCCTCATCCAACATGGCGCGCTGAGCGGAAAAATTTAACGTTCCATAGCCAATCCGCATCACTTCAAAAAGCGAGACAGCCCCTCTGATAAAAGGCGCGCCCAACCATTTGATGCGTTTGGTAATACTTAAAAAATACTCGCGCTTGATTTCGATCGCGCCGTCTTTCCGACGGATAGCCGTTGCCAGGTATTCCGGCCCGCGCATCATCACCCCCTCAATCACTGCCTGTCCCCCAATCAACAATTCCGGTTGCTTTGCTTTTTCCAAAACTTTATCCTTTCCTCTGATCACTTGTTAAATTATCGACTCGAAAGTTATCATAAAAACCATATCTACATACCATAAATCCGCTCTGCAGTTCCAACAGGGAACCGATTGCTTTTCTACGCTCGCTTTTGACTTCTACTCCACCTGTTCAAATTCGTTAGCAGATTCGGGACTGAAAACCGCCAACAGGATTTAATCCCTTATTAACATAATAAAAAAACGAGTTCAGAGCAACAAAAAATTAAATTTAACAAAAAAAAACTTGCTTAAATATAAACTTTACCTTATATTTTTAATATCGATCCTGTGAATTTTTTCGTGAATGAGAATAGCGAATTCCCTGGAAAAACTGAAGGATAATTGCTATAACAGCCATCTGTTCAACAACAGGATGCGAAAATAAAAAAAGTGAGGTTCTTTTGGAATACGGTAGAAACTCCGGCAGAAACGCTCGTTTCGGTAACCACCCCTTAAAAGAGCCTCTGTATTTGTATTCTGAATTGAAACAAATCGTTCAACTGAGTTTAAACCGAAACACCCTAATATCTTCAGGGAGGAATGATGAAAATCGTTAAAATTATCCTGGCAGTGTTGTTAGTACTGGTTGCGCTTGTTTTTATCGTCGCATTGATCAGTCCTAAATCCTATGACGTTCATCGTACTGTTCAAATTGACGCTCCCCGCGAATTTATTTTTACTTATGTCCAATACCTGAAAAAAAATCATCAATGCTCGCCTTGGGCAGAAAAAGATTCGATGATGAAGACCGATTACAGTGAAATTGATGGACAAGTCGGGTCCGAGTATAGCTGGCAGGGCGATCCCCAACTTACCGGAAAAGGCAAGATGATTATCACTAAAATTGTCCCCAATGAGCAAGTGGAATATGATCTGATTTTCGAAATGCCCAGACCCTCCAAAGCAACCGGATATACACTGGTTGCCGACAGCAGCGGCGTCAGCGAAGTGACCTGGGGCGTTAAAGGCAATATTAATATCCCATTTAATTTAATATTATTATTTTCCAATATGGAGTCGATGATTGCGCCTGATTTCGAAAAAGGGTTGAGCAAACTTAAAACAATCGCCGAAGAAACCTGGAAACTGGCGAAAAACTATGAATTAAAACAGATTGAATTCCCTGAGATCAATTATGCTATTATCAGAGACACGTTATCCATGAACGGTCTTTCCTCGTTTTTCCAAAATTCATACGGAGCGATTTATGAAGGATTAGGTAAGCAGAGAATTCGCCCGACAGGTACGCCCTGTGGATTATACTTTACCTTCGACGAAGAGACTATGATCACGGAATTGGCAGCAGCCGTCCCGATTGCTATTCAGGTATCACCCACTGGCCTGGACACTTTTCATATTTCTGCCACAAAAGCATGGCAGGTCGACTACCTGGGTCCTTACGACCAATCCATGGGCGTTTATTATGCGGCTGATTATTTTTTTGCTAAAAGTGGACTCAAGCAAAAAATGCCGGTCATTGAAGAATATATCACTGACCCAGCCCAGGAGCCTGATCCGTCAAAGTGGTTGACACGGATAACATTTTTTACCGAATAACGATTTCATTTTATTAATTCGCGCGTCATTATCCTGCGATTCAATAAAAAACTGGAACCATGCTCAGATTCTACTGATCATTTTAATCCACCGGTATGCGTTTGCAGCAGTGAAATTTCAAATCCATTGGGTATGGCCTTAAAACTTATGCCACTTACTAAGAATCGAATGAATCAGCCGGCAGTTGGATTTTTTCACCTGAAGAAGCTCCACATGAGCTCCCGCGCCGAAGTAACAAATCAATAACGCCTAATCAAAACTAATAGTTGAATGCTGCTTGGAAATCGCAAAATTGCGCCCAAAATATAGAAAAACGGGAAACAGATCCATCTGATAAAAACAAGGAGATTTACATGACAAAAAAAACAACCATTCTGCTGATACTGATCCTATTGAGCGGAGATATCATCGCGGAACAAAGACTCTATCAACGCTCTACCGAGTATTGTCCCATGCGTGACAGCATCCAATTGGCAACAGAAATTTACAAACCGCTTTTTGGCTATTCATGGCCCGCGGTTCTGATCCGCACACCCTATGGTCGAGAGGGCTTTACTTTTGCCGGAGTCGATATAACCACTATTTTACCTACGCTGCTACAAATTGTGATGGTAGTTCAAGATACGCGAGGACGCGGCGATTCGCAAGGAATTGATTCGGTTTTCTTGGATAACGGCTGGGGAGACCGTCAGGATGGATATGACGCAGTGGAATGGACCGCCGCCCAATCCTGGTGTAATGGGAAGGTCACGCTTCTAGGCGCCTCCGCCCATGGGATCAATGCCTATCATGGAGCCGGCGCCTTACCGCCCCATCTGAAATCAGTCATCGCATTAGTAGCCACTTCCAATCTGTACGCCCAGGCAGCCTATCAGCAAGGGGCTTTCCGCGAAGAACTAACCCAGGGATGGCTGGAAAGCACCAATGCCTTCCACATGATGCCGGTCGTCACCGGCCACCCTCTTTATGACCAATTATGGCTGGAAAATAACTTTGAAACCCGCATTCCTCTATTGGATTTACCGATTCTCCATATTGGCGGCTGGTATGACTGCTTCAGTCTGGGAACCATCCGTTCATTTCAGCTCATGAAGCAACAGGCCGGGGCCTCTAGCCGCGACCACCAATATCTGCTGATGGGACCCTGGACCCATCACGAGACCCTGCAATCCACTCGCATTGGTGATCTCAATTTCCCCAACATCGCCGATTTCAATGCTCTTAGCATGCTCATCGACTTTATTTCAGCCACCTTGAAAAACGATAATTCCGTTATGAACCCATATGCCCCCGTCAACTATTTCCTGATGGAAGCGCCTTCCAATTCAAACCAGGTCGGTAACCAATGGCTAAGCGCCGAAAGCTGGCCACCCAATCAAGACGACTCACTTATTCTCTATCTCAATCCGGATAGCAGCCTGAATCAAAGGGCCAATTTAAACCCTGCGTCAGTGAGCTGGATAAGTGATCCAACCGACCCTATACCTACCAAAGGCGGTAATAATTTAAATATTTCCGCCGGGCCCGTTAATCAAAGTGATCTTTTGGCGCGGACAGATATCCTGCGATTTAGCACCGATACTTTAACCCGACATATCAAAATTGCGGGTTCGGTAAAAACCGTTGTCCGTTTTCAAACTGATGCGCCGGATATTGACTTATGTGTCAAGCTCAACGATGTCTGGCCTGACGGACGAGTCTATAATATTCTGGATGGTATTGCCAAAGCTCGGTATCATCTCAGTTTTGAAAGCGAACAGCTACTGCAACCGGATTCCGTATATACCCTGATCATTGATCTTTGGCCTACTGCCTATGTGTTTGCCCCAGGACATCGTCTGCAACTGGATATCAGCGGCAGCAACTCTCCCCGCTTTCAAGTCAATCGGCAGAATGGAGACGCCGTTTTTGACACTATTCAACCGACGCGCATTGCTAATGTCGAAATCATGACTGGCGGAAACTCTGCCAGTTATCTGATTTTGCCGTTACTGGAACCCCTGGCCGTTGAAATTACTGAACCCAGTGTTCAATCGACGCCCTCTTTGCGGCTATTCTCCCCCTACCCTAATCCCGGAACCCGCGCGCTGATTATTCCCTATTTACTCAACCAGTCGCTAAATGCCGGGTTAAAAATCTATGATATTGAGGGACGTTTGGTTAAAAATCTCACTCCCCTGCTGAAACCAGGAATACAAACCCTTTTCATCGATACCCAACATCTCCCATCCGGAACCTATTTCATCTGTTTAAATGATCAGTTCCATTCAAAAACAGTCCAATGGACTAAAATAAAGTAAAAAATCAAACCCTGCTAAAGGAGTACTGAATGGCTAAAAAACAAAAATTGAACATTCTTATGATTAGTCCGGAATGTGTACCTTTTGCCAAAACCGGCGGTTTAGCGGATGTAGTCGGCGCATTGCCAAAATATTTAAAAGCCCTGGGGCATGATGTCCGCGTAGTGATGCCGCGCTACACCTTTATTTCCCAGTCAAAATTCAACATTGAGCTCGCTCTGGCGCCGGTTGGCATCTGGATGGGTACCCAGGAAGAATGGTGCGCAATCCATACATGCATGATGGATGACGATATCCCGGTTTATTTTGTTGAGCACAATCTTTATTTTGATCGCGAAGGGCTCTACCACGACAAAGAATTTAATGATTATACTGATAATCCCCGTCGCTTCGCTTTTCTAACGCGAGCCGCGCTGCAATTGTGCAAAAGTTTAGAATACAAACCCGATATTGTCCATACTCACGACTGGCAAACAGCGCTCGCCCCCGCCTATCTCAAAATCTGGCACTGGAACGACCCGATATTGGGCGGCGCCGCTTCGGTGCTGACTATTCACAATATTGGCTATCAGGGAAAATATCCGGCATCCCACTACAATTACCTGGGTCTGCAATGGGCCAATTTTATTTCGGATAAATTTGAGGATAATGGCGCCATCAATTTCCTTAAAGGCGGGATACAGTTTGCGGAATTAGTCAATACCGTAAGTCCCGGATACGCCCGAGAAACTCTGACTCCGGATGGCGGATACGGTCTGGCGCCCTATCTCAACAATAAGGGCGATCGGTATCGGGGCATCCTCAATGGTGTGGATTATGATGAATGGAACCCGGAAACCGACCCATTCATACCTCAAACTTTTTCCATTCGCAATCTCAAAGGCAAAGAAAAATGCAAGGCAGCGCTCCAGCAACGCATGAATCTGGAACTTGCTCCGCAAATGCCGATTATCGGCGTCGTCAGCCGGTTTGCCGATCAAAAGGGACTGGATATTTTAGCCGCCACGGTTGAAAATGTAATCCTCAATATGCAGGTTCAGTTCGCAATTCTCGGTTCGGGACATAAAGGACTGGAATCCTATTTTGGTGAATTACCCATGCGCTATCCAGGACGGATCGGCAGCTATATCGGTTATTCCAATGAGTTGGCGCATCTGATCGAGGCCGGAAGCGATTTTTTTATCATGCCCTCACGCTATGAACCCTGCGGCCTTAACCAGATTTATTCCCTGCGCTACGGAACATTGCCCATTGTCCGCGCCACTGGCGGACTGGACGATACCGTGGAACAATACAATGAAAATACCGGTGAAGGTACAGGTTTCAAATTCTGGGAAACCAGCGCTCAGGCTATCTACTTCACTATCGGTTGGGCAGTCAGTACCTGGTACGACCGTCCTCACCATTTCAAGCAGCTCGTTAAAAACGCAATGAAAAAACGGTTCAGTTGGGAAGACAGCGCGAAAGAATATGAAAAAGAGTACTATCGCGCGCTGCAAATCAAAGCCTGACATCCAGCCTGCTATACTTTCGTCATGCGCCTGAATCGGGCGCATGACGTTACTCAACGATAGTTGCCTGTTTTTATCTGTATCAGTTGAGGCCGAAATCTTTGGGAATGGGTTTGCCCAGCACCCGATTACCCTTTGCCGTCATCAACAGGTCATCTTCGATACGGATACCACCAAAATCGCAATAAGGGGCCAACGCTTCGTAATTAATATAATCCTCATATTTCTTCTCGCTCATCCACAGATCGATCAACTTGGGAATAAAGTAGATGCCGGGCTCACAGGTCACTACAAACCCTTCTTTCAGTTTGCGGGCCATCCGCAAGTACGCCAGGCCGAATTGATCGCTGCGGGTCACTTTTTTAGTATAGCCCACATAATCCTCGCCCAAGTCTTCCATATCATGGACATCCAGACCCAACATGTGGCCTAATCCGTGAGGAAAAAACAGCGCATGAGCGCCGGCTTGTACAGCTTCCTCGCTATCGCCCCGCATCAAACCCAGATTTTTCAATCCTTCCACCATCACCCTTGCCGCCGCCAAATGCACATCCCGATACATTATTCCCGGTTTAGCCTGGCGAATCGACTCTGACTGCGCATCCAATACAATTTGATAAATTTCTTTCTGCTGTTGGGAAAACTGTCCATCCACCGGAAATGTGCGAGTAATATCCGAAGCATAAAACCGAGGGGATTCGGCTCCTGAATCGATCAATACCATCTGCCCCGCTTTTAACAAATGGGAGTGGTCGTGATTATGCAGAGTTTCTCCATGTACGGTCAAAATTGTGGGAAATGATGTCTGACTTCCCCGGTTGAGAAGATACCCTTCCATAATTCCAACCAAATCCTGCTCCGATATGCCGGGTTTTAAGTTTTTTAGTACCAGATCATACATCGCCCAGGAATAATCGAGCGCGGTCTCAATTTCGGTTATTTCTTCATTATTTTTGATTTCACGCAGCGCAATTACGGATTCAATCAATTCGCGGGACACATAATGGCCGACAGAGTTGGGGGAAATACCTAACCAGCGGCTCAGGCTCAAAGTCTGTTCCACGCGGCAGGGAGGAAGGAAATGGACGCGACGCCCCTCAGCGATTGCTTTTTGTATGATTTCGCTGAATTCATTCAGGCTTCCGGTCTTTTTTATTCCAATAAACTCCGCTAATTCCTGAATTTTAGGCTGATCACCCATCCAAATAATATCGTCAATCGTGAAATCATCCCCAAAAAGAATCTCATTTTCGTCATCCAAATCAATCAATCCCACCAATCCCGGCAGGGAATGTCCCCAAAAATATAAAAAATTGCTGTTTTGACGGAAAGAATAGGGATTCGCGCGATAATTCCTGGGACTTTCCAAATGTCCCGGAAAAACCACTATTCCGTGTTTCATCAGTTTCATCAGCTCACGTCGCCGATTTTTGTAGGTTTTCTTACTGAACATAACTGCTCCTTTTTTAATATTTCATCGAATCGTCTATCTCCAATTCAGGGTAATAGCTTCCAATAGCGTCAAAATCGAGGGTGACCTTCTGCCGGGCCTGATTCTCCAACAAAATTGAGTTTGATTCAGCATATTTCAAAATATCGATCAATGAAAAATCTATACGGGGTAAAAAATGCTCAAAGATCGCTTCGATTCGCCGATAATCCTCTGGAGTATCCAGACATAAACGCAAGGAATGAAACGCGCGGCACGTCGGATGAGGCTGATAGATCGATATTTTATAACCCTGGTAATAATGATAAGCATGTAATGTTACATGTTCGCGATCCTCGCGGGAGGGATGCTCGGCTGATATTTTTTCCAATAACTCGGGCTCGAAAACTTCCACATCCAAACCACGGGGAAAACCGTTCTCATTGTTAGTAGCGGTTAACTCTGGAGATAGCCGGATATGGCCGGTAATCACACGATCAATGAGAGCCGCATCAATCAATGGACAATCCCCGGTAATCCGAAGAAGTAAATCGGGACACATCTCATGGGCGATAAGGCGGAAACGTTCCAATACATCTTCCAGGGGTCCCCGGAAACAGCGGATATTGCGCTGAAGCGCCCAATACTCCAGTTCGTCGTCGGTAGAATCGCCTGAGGTCGCTAAGACAACTTCGCTGATGCTTTCAGAAAAACTCAGGCGTTTGAACAGAGCGCCCAGAGCGCAATCACCGGCTAAAGGAAGCAATACCTTGCCTGGCAAGCGCTGTGAACTCATACGTGCCTGGACGATAGCCACAATTTTTCTTTTCATGAAGTTCCTCCCTGTAAGATATTAATAAAAAAAAAGAGTTTCAGCAAGTAATTATTTTTCTTGTAATTTTTTTCTTTTTCATCTATAATAAGCCAATGGAACACTTCGTTGAAATTTTAGATTTTCCACTCTTTCGGCTGGATGGAGAGACGCGCAGTTGGAGCGCTCACCCCATCAGTCAATATCCGGCCCGCTATATAGCGCTTGAAACCCGGTTCCGCGAGCAACTGGCCCAGGATTTGCCAATAAAGGCTCTGAACCGGATTTTAGGATATGATTTTCTTCAGGCGACTCATTTTGGTATTTCCAAACTGGTTTGGGAAATTCCCATCCGTCTGATTCTACATATCGAAACACTTCATCAACAGACTCCGATTTTCCAGCTTGATCTCAGAAACCTCCCCTGGGCGCGCCAAGGTTTGATCCAAAAAAATTTAATCAATACAATTCCCAATATCATCACCCTGCCATCAAAATATGACAAATGGCTTTATAAATGGCGATTGGCGCACAGTTGGTTGACGCTCGCAGCAGCTAGTATATATTTAATTCTCTACCACTTGCCAACGCTCATCAGCCAACGAACTCCCCGCCGAGAGGAACTTTGCAGGAAAGGACGCTCCTGGTTTGCCGCGCCCCGGAGCTATGCTTTCCCCCCCCGGCCGACTGATGCGCCCGTTTTGCTGACTCCTCTCTCTCGTCCATTATGGTGGATTAACCGTTCAGGCAAGGGAATCCCCGTGTTTGAATACTATCAATGGAACAACTGGCGGCGCTCCGGGCAAACATTGCGTCACTGCGCCCGTCTCTGGCGTCACCAATTGAAGCGATGCTCATCGGAAACATATTCCCGCTCCTACCTCGCGCTTCATCTCTATTTTTTTTTCAAATTGCCATTGGTATGGGAGTTTGTCGATCTCATTACCCATCAATTGGAACCCTTACTTCCAGACAACTTGTTGTTCAATAACGGCAACAGCGATTACGTCAGCGCGCTGAACAGTTGGAACCGCCATCACCGATTTTTTATCGAACATTTCCAGCATGGCCAAATCCAGTCTCCCTTGCCCTATCGCTCGTATTGCGACCAGTATCTGCTTTGGACAAATTTTGAGATGCGCTTAATGAAAAAGTACAGTTATGACAAAAAGTTTCAAAGCGGATTCTATCCAAAAAAACAGGTATCTGCTAAATCCCCCCCTACCAATTATCAACTTCGGCAGCAACCTCCGGTTGTCGTATTTTTTTCAAACCCCATTGATGAAATATTCGGGCAACCTGCCTTGCAGGAATGGCATAAAATTATCCGGCAGTTCATGCAACATTATGGAAATTCATTACACTATCACCTCCATATACATCCTCAGGAAAAATCCACTATTTATCGAAACCGCTTCCCGGGAATCAGTATCGCCCAACATTGCGCTGCCCATTGGTTAAAGGAAGCGGATTTAGTCATTACCGTATATTCAACGATCCTGGTTGAAGCGCTCAATTATTTCAAGCCGGTATTCGTGTACCGATCTTTCCTTGATGAAGATGAAACGTTGATTGATTATATATCCCCGCGGCGGATTTACCGCGATTGCCCGCAATTAATCCATCAGTGCAATGCAACATTTAAGGAAGCTAAAACACCTGCAGGCATTGATCTCACTCCTGAAATGGAACTGTTCCACCATTATTTTGATTGAACAACCGGATTAAATGGATTAAAAAATAATTTCGGAACGTAATCCTATGGCATAGCAAGATTTAATAAAACGCTGCATTCCAGGATTCACGATCCACTGGATATCTCCCTGAAATGCGCACCAATGAGCCGGCTGAAATCGATATGTCGCTTCCAAATTCAACTCATATTTTGTAAATAATCCATCAGTAAGCTGCAGGAAATCGGTAACGTTTTCTACGCGGGCCAACGCCAATCCGCACTGATCGGCATCGCGTCCGGGAATCAGACCGGTAAAAACGAGACCGCCACCGGCATAAAAACCAAATTGGTTGTACTTAGGATTAGCAAAACCTATTCTGGAAAAAACAGCGATTCCCTGGTCGTGATCCTCCCTGACAATCTGGGCTTCACCAAAAACATATCCCCCAATATTGGAACTGGATTCGTGTCCATCAAGGATTTCAGGGAACCGAGCGCTATACATCCAACCACCCAAAGCGAATTTCATATATGGATCACTATCAGAAGATGGGCGCTGAAATCCGGTTTCAGCGCATAAGAGAAAACCTTCAGTGGAGCTTATATTGATATGGGTTCCTTCAGGATTATCAGCATCACCGGGAACTCCATCAAAAAAAGCGGTTTGCAGGTAAATGTGATCATTAAATGAATAGCTGCCGCGTAAAGCTAATGAGGTTGAGGGAAAAATTGATGGGCCATTCTGGCCACTTTGAGAAAAATCGGGTCCAATACCGTGAGAGGAATTGATAAAAAGTCCCGCAGTTTCAATGACGTCAAATTCAGAGTTCAAATCGAAAAGACCAAATAAAAAGGCCAATTGTCCATTCAAAAACCGATACTGAACCCAGGCTTCATATAGTTTCCAGGTATTCGGCGCATCGATATTGCTGATGGTTTGGGCATCTTCTGCGATTTCCGAAGGACTCCCGCCATGGTTGCCCAAAATATAAAACAAGGCATCAAGACCCTTAAGAGAAAAAGCTTTTTCTGCATCGATTCCCAGGATTAGATCAAAGTCGCCAAGAGCGACATTGGATTTTTTGGATTCCGGAGCGCCATATTCTTCCGTTCCAGTTTTATCATCCACATTGCGCGCAACATGATACAAATCCAGAGTATAAGCCGCATTAAAGGTAAATCCTTTAACAGAAAATTGATCCTTGGCCCTCCACAAGTCAAAGGGATGGTAATCGCGGGCTGAAGTGGGCGAAATCAAAATGATGATGCTCAACCAAAAAGTAAAAACCCAGGATTTTCTGTTTATCATATTTTCCTTAGGGACGACGATGATTTAAAAACCATTCAAATAAAGCCGGATTACGATATGTTTCGCTCCATGCATCATGAGTAGCCTCAGGATAAACTGTAAATTCGACGTCAGCCCCCTGTTTTTTCAAAGCGTTGACCATGCTTTCGGAATAAAAAAGAGGAACCACCATGTCTTTGGCGCCATGGAAAACCCACACCGGCAAATGTTTGATCCGATCGGCTAGAAACGAAAAACCACCCCCGCAAACCGGCGCGATCGCGGCAAACCGATGCGGATATTTCAGCGCCAAGTCCCAAGCGCCAAAACCGCCCATGCTCATTCCGGTAAGATATATGCGCTGAGTATCGATCGGCAACTCTGCAATAATTTGATCCAACAATCCATTCAAAGCATCGCTCTCGCGGTTCCACCAGGAAGCTGATGGACATTGCGGACAAACTACCACAAATGGAAAATCATGATAAAATCCCGATTCCAGATTTTTTGGAATTCCATGAATTTTAACCAGCTCCAAATCATTTCCGCGTTCGCCCGAACCATGTAAAAATAGAATCAACGGATAGCGCTCATTGCTCTGCGCATTAAAATTCTCCGGCAAATACAACAGATAATCCAAACCAATCTCTTTTAACAGAGTATCTTTAAAAAAGTGACATTCTCCCTTAGAATTGGTAATTTTTGTTTCAGCCACTGTAACAACTCCTGAATTGATAATTACAATCAAGCTAAGATAAAAAAAAAATTTCATCATATACTAAACTCCTGTCCGGGTATTTATCCGGCATCGAAAACAACCGGACTTTTTAAGGGAGAAGAATAACACACACTTTTTCCTCACCTGAGCGATCAGGTGGGGAAAAAGTAAATTTCTGCGATGCGATGGTGTTGCCGGAAGTCCTTGACATTAAGGGATGGCATCCGTAGCAAAATAACGAATTGACCTTCGAATTACGGCATCGGCGCAAGGCTGGTGGAATCGGAATTTTCCGCCGGAATTTGCTGATATCCCTCAAATCCCTTAAAAAACGTACTCATTGACGCGCGATAAACAGAAAAAATCTGGCTATTACCGCTGGTTTGAACATAAAACCGATTAGCTATCGAATCTGTGGGGATACCATTTAAACTGTATTTATCACCATTCATCATTTCAACGTCCAACTTCATCGGGGCGGCGGACAAACCGGCGATAGTCGTATCATCAACGAAATCTGCAGCCATAAAATTATTGAGAGAGCTTAATAATTGTGCCATATCCGCATTTTTTGCACGCGCGCGCTGTTGAGCAGTTTGAACCATCCACAGAGTATCATTCTTCTTGAATTCCAGATTAATACTGTCACGATACTGGATATGAATTGTTTTTACCATCTCCTTATCGATTTTTAAAATGGATTTATCACGCCAATCTCTCAGCGAACGTTTAAAAATATAACCGACATTCCCCCGGAGAAGGAAGGTTTCTTCCCGGCCACTTTCCTTAACATAGGTATGCGACCAGCTTTCGGAAACTTTACCGATAATGACCCGGTTGGCTGATTTGCCGTTTTCAAAAATTGAAACACTGAAACCGCTAACGGAATCCACCCCGAACGTCGTATCCGTTGACGGATTTTTGCTGATAATATTTTCAATCTCAAAATTACTGATTTTGCGCAACATATCTTCCACGATCGACTGGTTAGCCGGATAGCGTATGGGTTCGCTAATGAACCATTTGCCAGCGTCTTTGACCAGCACAACCTGTTTGTCATCGGTACTCTTCAACTCCAGGCGATCAATTTTAAGACTATCCAGTCCGATAAAGCTGGTTTTAAGCGAATCCTTTTCCGTGAATTTTTCTTCCCGGTTGTTAAAATAGACGATAATGGATAAAACTACAATAAAAATCAGGAGATACCAATTAGATTTACGCATACGAAAACTCCTCCCGGACTACTTCAGATCAACAATTAAACGATTGAGACGGTTTTTACGAAGAGCGGTCATAATTAATCCGATAGCGATGATAATGATCGGCGGCAATAAAATATTTAGCCAGCGGATCAAATTACGAATCGCGGCATTTTCCGGAGCTTTTAAGGGACGCGCTGTAACTTCGCGCGATCGTATAAGGATCAGATCTTCATCTTGAGCAAGCCAGTCGGCCGTATTTAAAGCCAGCGATGTGTTTTCTCTGACCGATTGCAAATACTCGTCTTTAATAAAATTACCTTCGGCAATCACGACAATGCGGTTCTCTTCACTTTTCTGTTTAAACAAGTTTCTATCAACGCTCACCGGAATCAACTGCTGGTCCGAGGTGAAATAAGATTGAAACATTCCGGTATAAACGGCCGAAACTACATATCCCTGGCCGCTGGTATCATTAAAATCCTGGGGATCGTATTGTTGCATGGGATTAACATCAAACCGTCCTGTTTGTGCCGTTGATTTTTCAGAAGTCGTGGCTAAGGCGGTCACCTGTATTCTCATTTTCCCGGCCAATGACGTATCCAAGGAAGAAGGGAAAAAATGGACCAACCTCTCCAGGTCTTTTACTATAATATGTTCGCGGTTTAATCGGTCAAAAATAGGGAAAAAGGGATAAGCCACCTGATTGACAATCTGGAAAAATCCTTGTTGCTGGGAAACACTGATGGGCGCGCAATTCATATCCATAACAATATCATTATTAATTTTAATCCCATATTGCTGCAATAACGGGCTTAAATTCGTCGTAAGCGGTTGGGCGCTTCCTTTATCCAATTGAACGTCGTGTTCATTAAAGAAAAATCCCATTTTCCCGCCGTTCATAATAAACTGATCGATTTTATAAAGGTCTTCGATATTGAAAGTATCCTGTGGGGCAATTAAAAGAGCTAGCTTTAAATTTTGAGGAATCGAATTCACCGCAGATAGTTGGACAGGCTGAACGTCATATTGTTTATCCAAAGCGGCTTTCAGGGTCTGCAGGTTCTCGGAAAGGGACGGTTCGCCATGGCCCTGAAGAATTCCGATGGCGGGTTTTTCTGTTGACATCAAGCGCTTGATAGCGCTGGTAATATCATATTCTAACCCTGTCGTCTTACTGATAACCGGCAATACTTCCTGATTGTTCTGGTAAAGAAAAACCAGTCCCATATACACTTTTTTTAATTCAATTTTATCTTTTTCGAGCGCATTGACTTGCAACGGCGGGACACGAAAGCTCATGGCCTCTTCTTCCAGTTTCTGATCATCGCCGGGATTGATAAATTCATAATACACATTCCCCTTGCCATAGGCTTTGTATTCCTGTAGCAAATCCCGCACAAATTGGGAAACATTGTTGTACGGTGCCGGTAAATCCTTGGAGAAATACGCTTTAACCGTTAAACGATCGTCGAGATTTCCTATCAAATCCTTGGTCGGTTTGGAGATCGAATAGATACTGTTTTCCGTAAAATCGAAGCGTGTAAATATATACAGCGAAGCGACATTGAGAAGCGCCACGAATATAAAGGTCAAATAGATATTGACGGCGTGGGAAGACACCAAATGGCGACCAATCGATGCTCGATTGACGGCCGGCGCAGAGGGAGAATTGTGCGGTTGTTTCTGAATCCAATTAACGACTTTCTGAATTATATGGACGACGAGAAGTGAAATCAAGAATGTTTTAAACGAGCTTCTCTTGGTGTTTTGTGGTTGGTTCTGATTCATATGGACGGCTCCTTCGAACTTAAGCGGTTTGACGGGATTCCAGGCTTTTAGTGGCCAGGAAAAGACACAGAAAACTTAATGAAAGATAATAAATAACATCCCGGGTATCGATCACTCCGCGGGCAATATTTTCAAAATGATAGTCGATGCTAATATATTCGAGAAATGAGGTTAAAAAAGCAGGCATGAACATCAGTATCTTGTTAATAATAAAAAAGAAAAAGGCGAACACGAAAGCCAGGATAAAAGCGATGATCTGATTTTCGGTCAAAGATGACGCTAGTATCCCCAGAGAAACATAAGCGCCACCCATCAAGAACAAGCCCAAATAGCCGCCAAATACTTCCCCGCCATCCAGATTCCCCATGGAAGTCAGGGTGATTAGATAGACAAGGGTTCCAAATACTGCGGCCATAATCAACGACAACGACGCTAAATATTTGGCAATAATGATTTCGCTATCGAATATTGGCATGGTTACTAGTAGCTCAAATGTTCCGCTCTTCTTCTCTTCGGCAATCGTACGCATGGTAATCGCCGGAACGAAAACCAGAAAAAGAATCGGAATATAACTAAAGGCTGAACGCATTGAGGCTTCACCGTTATTAATGAACAAAGTGGCGGTAAAAAACCATCCCAAAATAATCAAAAAAAGCGTAATAACAATATAGGCCAGGGGCGAATAGAAGAAGCTTTTCAACTCTTTAAAGTAAATAGCTTTGATAGTTTTGATATTCATAATTGAACTCCTGAACGATTAGGCGTTGGTTTGCGTGGATGGTAATTCCGGTTGGTCAATTGTCAATGAGTGGAAAACTGTTTCAAGACTGGCTGGTTCCCGTTTCAATTCCAATAGGGGAATTTTATTTGCGCTGAGAAGGTTTCTAATATCACTCCGGATATCTTGGTCTTTTTCAACGCCGAGCTCAAACGTCGTTTCTTCCCCATTGAAGGCTACTGTATGAGTCAAAACTGCGTTCAGGGAAGTGAAGATAGAGGCTTTATCCTGATGGTCGCCTTCAACGACAACTTTTAGTTTATCATTGCCGGCAAAGGATTTGTGCAATTCATCCAGACTACCCATCGCGGCAATACTGCCTTTATTAATAATAATCACACGATTACAAGTTACTTCAACTTCCGGTAGAATGTGGGTTGACAAGATAATCGTTTTTTGCTCACCAATTTTTTTAATAAGGTTGCGGATTTCAACAATTTGGTTGGGGTCCAGGCCAACCGTTGGCTCATCCAGAATTAGAATTTCAGGATCATGGATCAAGGCTTGAGCCAAACCGACGCGTTGACGATACCCTTTTGAGAGTTGGCCGATATTCTTTGTCAGCTCCCGGCTCAATCCACATACGTCAATAACGTATTGTAAACGCGATCGGTAGAGGTTTTTGTCAATCCCTCTCGCTTCCATGATAAACGTCAAATATTCAATAATGTTCATATCCAAGTAAAGGGCGTTATGTTCGGGCAGATAACCGATCTTTTGTTTAATCTTCATAGGGTTCTGCACGACATCAAGCTCATCGATGGTAATGGTCCCGGCGCTTGGCATTAAAAAGCCCGTAATCATCTTCATCGTCGTGGTTTTACCGGCGCCATTCGGGCCTAAAAAACCCAGAATTTCTCCCTTATTAACATCAAAACTGATATTGTCGACGGCCAGAAAATGGCCATAATAGCGAGTTAATTGACGGATATTGATCATGCGCAACTCCTTATTTAAAGTTATTTTTGGATTAAAGATCAATAAGAACACTAAAACTTAAAGTCGCTTATTAAAATCAGTTTTAGTAAAAAAGTTCCCAATCTTTTCAATAATAAATTTTTCAGGCTTGACAAAAGGTCATTTACTTTATATATTGGGTGGAAACAGTTTTTGCGCGATTTATTAATTCAAAGCGAAGGAGGCTGTATTGTTAAACCTTAAGGACATCCATCCCGATCAACTTCCAGAAGAGGAAAAATATCGTCTGCTGGACCAGGTTATCGAGCATTATCGGGAAGTGCCAGGAAGCCTGATCATGGTGCTTCACCAGGCCCAGGGGATTTTTGGGTATCTGCCGTTACTTGTCCAGAAATATATTTCAGACAAAATGGTAATTCCCTTGAGTGAAATTTACGGAGTCGTAACCTTTTATTCCTTTTTTACGATGGTACCCCGAGGACGCCATACGATCCGGGTTTGCCTGGGTACGGCTTGCTACGTCCGTGGTGGGAAAAGGATACTCGAGCACATCAACAAGGAATTGGGTATATCCATCAATCAAACCACGAAAGACCTGCGATTTACACTGGAAATTAACCGTTGTGTCGGCGCCTGCGGCTTAGCGCCAGTTATGGTGGTGGACGAGGAAGTGTTTCAACGCATGAAAGTCACGAAAATCAACGAAATCCTGGCAAAATACGATTGATGGAGGAACAAATATGGCAAAACTTACCCTAAGCGACCTCCGCAAGATAAAGGAAACAAATGAAGGAATTTCCCAGGAGCGGAGCACCCAATTCACTAAAAAAATCATTGTTCACATGGGAACCTGTGGAATAGCCGCCGGTGCCCGAGACGTTTTGAATGCTGTAATGGATGAGATTTCCAAACGGGGATTGAAAGATATTGCCGTTTCACAAAGCAGTTGCATCGGTTTGTGCGATCGAGAACCGATTGTTACTATAGAAACCGACAATCAAAGCGTTAAATATGAATTTGTATCGTCTGATAAAATCCGCCGGATCATCAACGATCATGTGATCAACGGACAACCCGTCGAATCCTACCTGCTAAAATGATAAGGAGGCAACGCTAAATGAAGATGTATCGTATGCAAGTTCTGGTTTGTGCCGGCGGCGCCTGCCTTTCTTCCGGAAGTATGTCCGTTTTTCAGGCGCTGGAGGAAGAGATTCTCCGGAACAAACTGACGGATGAGATCAAATTGATCCAAACCGGTTGCGTGGGAGCCTGCGACATTGGCCCCGTCGTCCTGATTTATCCCGAAGGTGTTTTTTATCAAAAAGTCAATCCGGAAGATGTGCCCCTCATCGTTGAAGAACACTTTCTGAAAGGCCGCCCGGTCACCCGTCTGCTCTACAAGGAAAAACAGAGTCAGCAGGAAATTGCCAATTATGCGGATATTCCCTTTTTCAAACGTCAGATAAAAGTAGTATTGCGCAATTCCGGGATTATCGATCCCGAAAAAATTGATGAATATATTGCCCGCGAAGGGTATCAGGCCCTCGCTAAAGTGTTGACGGAAATGAAGCCCGAAGAAGTTGTCCAAACGATCAAAACTTCCGGATTACGTGGCCGCGGCGGTGGCGGATTCCCGACCGGAATCAAGTGGGATTTAGCTCGTCAATCGCCGGGAGAACAGAAGTATGTCCTTTGTAACGCCGATGAAGGCGATCCAGGAGCATTTATGGATCGTTCCGTTCTGGAAGGCGACCCCCATTCCGTACTGGAAGCGATGGCGATTGCAGGATACACCATTGGCGCCAACCAGGGTTTTATTTACTGCCGCGCCGAATACCCCTTAGCCATCGAACGAACCTCCAAAGCGATCCTGCAAGCGCGGGAATATGGACTGCTGGGCAATCAGATTTTGAGCACGGATTTTTCGTTCGATATCGATATCAGGGTCGGCGCTGGCGCATTTGTCTGCGGCGAGGAAACCGCTCTGATCAATTCTGTAGAAGGAAAACGCGGGATGCCCCGTCCCCGTCCGCCATATCCTGCCATCAAGGGCCTTTTCGATTGTCCATCATTGCTAAATAACGTAGAGACCTATGCCAATATCCCACCAATCATCCTCAATGGCGGAGAATGGTTCGCCCAATGGGGAACAGAGGGAAGCAAAGGCACAAAAGTCTTCGCCCTCGCCGGCGCCATTAACAACACCGGCTTGATCGAAGTTCCCATGGGCATTCCCTTAGGCGAAATCATTTATGATATCGGCGGCGGAATTCCCAAAGGCAAAGAATTCAAAGCTGTCCAGGCCGGCGGTCCTTCCGGTGGCTGTATCCCGGTACCCTATCTTAATACTTCCGTCGATTATGAATCTTTAAAAAAACTCGGATCCATCGTGGGTTCCGGAGGTCTGATCGTAATGGACGAAGACACCTGCATGGTCGATCTGGCGCGATTTTTCATGGATTTTATCGTCGAAGAATCGTGTGGCAAATGTACTCCATGCCGCGTGGGCACCAGAAAAATGTTGCAGATTCTCAATAAAATCACCCGCGGCGAAGGCGAGATGTCTGATATCGATCTGCTGATCACACTGGGCGAACAGATCACTAAAACCGCTCTCTGCGGACTCGGACAGACGGCCGCGAATCCGGTGTTGAGTACGTTGCGTTATTTTCGTCATGAATATGAAGAGCATATTAAACATAAACACTGCTCGGCCAGTGTCTGTTCCTCACTCTTTACCTCTCCCTGCCAAAATACGTGTCCGGTGGGACTCAATGTACCGGGTTACGTGGCGTTGATCGGTGAAGGGCGATTTAAGGATGCGTTGCAATTAATTCGCGAACGCAATCCGTTACCTGGAATTTGCGGCCGTGTATGCCATCATCCATGCCAAAGCAAATGCCGTCGCGGCCAGACCGATGACCCCATCGCCATCAAATGGCTCAAACGCTTTGCATCAGATTGGGAAATCCAAAATCAACCCCATATTCAAGTGCCCATAGCAAAAAATCCACGCCAGGAAAAAGTGGCTATTATTGGTGGCGGTCCGGCCGGTTTAACCGCCGCTTACGATCTGGCCCTGGCAGGATTCCAGGTCACCATTTTCGAAAGTATGCCCAAAGCCGGCGGAATGCTAGCCTGGGGAATCCCCAACTATCGGTTGCCGGCAGAAATTCTGGATTATGAAGTCCGCTATATCAAACACATGGGAGTGGACATTAAATGCAACACCCAAGTGGGCAAAGATATCAGTTTTGAGAGCATCCTCCAGGATTATCAAGCACTTTTCATCGCTGTCGGCGCTCAAGAGAGTCTTAAATTGGCAATCCCCGGGGAGGAATTGGCCGGCGTGATGCACGGAACCGATTTCCTGCGGGACATTAATCTGGGTAAGAATGTGCCAATCGGAAAGAAAATCGCTGTAATCGGCGGCGGCAATGCCGCGATCGATTCGGCCCGAACCCTCTTACGATTGGGCGCGGAAAAAGTAACTATTGTCTATCGCCGTCAAAAAGAACACATGCCCGCTGATTCTGAGGAAATTATGGAAGCGGAACACGAAGGGATTGAGTTCATTTTCATGGCCGCTCCCATCAAAATTCTGGGCAAAAAGAACGTCGAAGCATTAGAATGCATCAAGATGGAATTAAGTGAGTTCGACCGCAGTGGGCGCCGCAAACCGGTACCTCTTGACGGAAGTGAGTTTATGATGGAAGTGGATATGGTTATCCCGGCTGTCAGCCAATCCGTAAATATTGATTTCCTATCCGCTCATCCAGCCATAAAAGTTTCACGCTGGAATACGCTGGAAGTTGATTCCGATACGCTTTATACGGGTGAAGCAGGCATTTTTGCCGGCGGAGATGCAGTTAGCGGTCCTAAAACCGTTATCGAAGCCATGCAGGCTGGCCATAAAGCCGCCAATCACATTCAGAAATATCTGAACAACGAAACGGTTAAGTTTCAATATCAACCTCTCCCAGAAACAGATATTGAAATTCCAATACCGCCGGAAGATGAAGAGATAATTGAGCAACCGCAACGAATCATGCCGAGCTTGCCCTCGAATCAGCGTTTCAGTGTAAAATTCCCGGAAGTGGAACTGGGATATGCCGTTGAATTGGCCATGGAA
Organism: uncultured bacterium; assembly: GCA_964632485.1. GTDB lineage: Bacteria > JAGOEH01 > JAGOEH01 > JAGOEH01 > JAGOEH01 > CAZWDO01. The sequence continues at coordinate 78,192 of CAZWDO010000013.1, read as the reverse complement.
GAGGCCAAACGCTGCCTGCGTTGTGATCGTCAAGCCTAACCTGACAGGGAGGAGTTTATAACCGATGAGTAAAGTCAACGTAACAATAGATGGTATCAAATGCGAAGTGGAACCCGGAACCCGGGTCATCGACGCGGTCCGAGAACTGGGAATCAAGATTCCGACTTTGTGTATGTATCCCGCTTTGAATTATTATCCCGGCGCCTGCCGCGTCTGTATGGTTGAAGTAGAAGGGATGCGCGGACTACAGGCCTCTTGCGCTCTGCCGATCGAACGCGATGGCATGGTAATCTATACCCACAACCAGAATGTGGTGGAAGCCCGCCGCACAGTACTGGAACTTCTGCTTTCCAGCGGCGTTCATGATTGCAACACCTGTACCCGCAACGGAAACTGCGAATTGCAAACTCTGGCAGAACAGTACTCAATCCGCGCCAATCCGTATGGCAATGCGATGGTTAATCAACGGGAAAAAGGCGTGGATGATGCCGGTCCTGCGGTATGCCGCGATTATGACCGCTGTATTCTTTGCGGCCGTTGCGTCCAGACCTGCTCTGTGGTGCAAACGGTAAATGCCATTGATTTCGCAAACCGCGGCTATGAATCCCATATTTCCGCCGCCGGATTCCCCAAACTATCCGATTCCTACTGCATTAACTGCGGCCAGTGCATACTGGCTTGCCCGGTTGGCGCGCTCTATGAAAAAGAAAATGTTGACGACGTCATTAATGCTATGAATGACCCACAAAAAGTGGTCGTCATTCAAACCGCTCCTGCCACCCGCGTAGCGCTGGGTGAGGAAGTAGGCATGCCCAATGGTTCAATCGTAACCGGGAAAATGGTTGCCGCCCTCCGTCGATTGGGTTTCAAGTATGTTTTCGATACCGATTTTACCGCTGATCTCACGATCATCGAAGAAGGAAATGAACTGTTGCACCGGCTTACAAACAGCGGTACGCTACCGATGATTACATCCTGTTCTCCGGGATGGGTTCGGTTTTGTGAAACCTTTTACCCTGATCTATTGGAACATATTTCCACCTGTAAATCGCCTCAACAGATGATGGGACCATTAATCAAGACCTACTGGGCTGAAAAGATGGGGATTGATCCCGCTAAAATTGTTTCAGTATCGCTGATGCCCTGTACCGCCAAAAAATACGAATGCCAACGTCCCGAAATGCGCGCTTCCGGGTACCAGGATGTGGATTATGTTTTGACCGTTCGCGAAATGGGCCGCTGGATCCGTATGGCCGGTATTGAGTTTTCTTTGTTAACCGAAGAGAAATATGACGATCCGCTGGGTGAATCTACCGGAGCCGCCGTAATCTTCGGCGCCACAGGCGGTGTTATGGAAGCGGCATTGCGTACTGTTTATGAAGTTTACTTGAAAAAACCCTTACCCAAAATCGAATTCGATGCGGTTCGCGGCTTGAAAGGTATTCGTGAAGCCACGGTGGACCTTGATGGCACCCCGGTTAAAATTGCGATTGCCCATGGACTCTCAAATGCTCGTCAATTGCTCGACCAAATACGAAAAGGCCAAAGTCCCTATGCTTTTATCGAAGTCATGACCTGTCCCGGAGGCTGTATCGGGGGTGGTGGACAACCGATACCCACTAACGAAGAAACCCGTAAAAAACGGACTGAAGCAATTTACAGCGACGATGACAGACAGACCATTCGTAAATCCCATGAAAATCCATCGATTACCAAGATTTATGAACTGTTCCTGAAAAAACCGTTGGGCGAAAAATCACACCACCTGCTCCATACCCATTACAAACCGCGGCCTGTTATCGTACCTCGCGAAAAGTAGGGGAAGGAGAGATCAATGACTGAAAGTTTAAAACCTGAAATCCAAGCGCAATTGGATACACTGATAAGTCAGTTCGATGTTGCTGACGGAATGTTGCTCATGCTTCTTAAAGAAGTTGAAAAACTGTTTAACTATTCATTGCCGACCGGAGTGTTGGATTATTTGAGCCGAAAACTGGATATGCCGCTTTCAAAACTGTACGGGGTCGTCACCTTTTACAGTCTGTTTTCTACCCAACCGCGCGGCAAGCACATCATACGGCTATGCGATTCTCCACCGTGTCATTTAATGGGTAGTGATTCGATTCTCGATTTCCTGAAGAATTATCTGAAAATCAATGTCGGTGAAACGACCCAAGACGGCAAATTCACCCTGGAACTCAGCAGTTGTCTGGGAATATGCGCCGTTGCTCCGGCGATGATGATTAACGACGATATGCACGGTAATTTGACGCCCTCAAAAATCAAAGAAATCCTGGCCAATCTGGCCTAACCGGGGAGGAAAAAGGATGACTTTATATCGCATGCACATACTTGTATCTTCCGATGTGACCGACCTGTTGCAGGGGGCGAGAGAAGTAAAAGACGCATTGGAACTGGCGATTGCCGAAAAAGGCCTTAAGAATGAGATTCGGGTCATTGAAACCGGCAACATGGGATTTGCAAATAAAGGAGTGGTAATCCATGTCCTGCCCGATAATATTTTCTATGGTCATTTGAGTGTAGAAAAGGCCCGACGCATCGTGGAAGAACACTTCTATAAAGGACGCACTGTTAACGAGTACCTCCTGACGCCTATAGCAGACACTCCTAAATCCGTGGCCTATTCGCTTTCAAAATCCACACTCGCGCAACAGCAACGCATTGTTTTACATCGGTGTGGAGTGATCAGCCCCGATGATATCGAGGAATATATCGCCTACGATGGATACGAAGGGTTGGTCAAAGCCGTAACCGAGATGAAACCGGGCGAAGTGATCGCCACCATTAAAGAATCGGGCCTGCGCGGACGCGGAGGCGCCGGATTTCCTACAGGCTTGAAATGGGAATTCACCGCTAAAGTCGGCGCAATACCTAAATACGTAGTCTGTAACGCCGATGAAGGCGAACCGGGAACCTTCAAGGACCGCCTGATCATGGAAGGCAGCCCGCATGCCGTGATCGAAGGAATGGCGATTGCCGCCTATGCGATCGGCGCAAGTAAAGGCTATGTCTATATCCGCGGTGAATACGCCTTATCCATCGAAAAACTGGAACAGGCCCTCCACAAAGCCCGGATGGTCGGATTCCTGGGTAATGGCATTCTGGGTACCGATTTCAGTTTCGATATTGAAGTGCGTACCGGCGCTGGCGCCTATGTCTGCGGTGAGGAAACAGCGCTATTGGAATCGATGGAAGGCAAACGCGGCAATCCCCGCGTCAAACCCCCTTACCCCAATACCTATGGCTTTAAA
>CAZWDO010000013.1:447-74910 GCA_964632485.1 uncultured bacterium | reverse complement strand
AGGGCAACCCACATTGGTAAACAATGTGGAAACCTTAGCCAATATCCCCTGGATCATGCGCAAAGGCGCCGACGCATTTAAAAAAATCGGTACTCCACGCAATCCAGGAACGAAAGTATTTACACTCTTAGGCAGCGTCAATAATACCGGATTGATCGAAGTGCCGATGGGTATCTCTCTCAGGGAAATCATCGAAACCTATGGCGGCGGGATGAAAGTCGGCCGCCAATTTAAAGCCGCGCAAACCGGTGGCACCGCCGGCGGGATTATCCCCCGCGCATTGTGGGAAACCCCCATGGACTATGATTCCTTAGCAGAAAAAGAAACCGCGCTGGGTTCCGGCGCGCTGCTGATCATGGATGACCAGATCGGAATGCCCGAAATGCTACTTTCCATGCTCAAATTCTTTCGTCATGAATCCTGTGGGAAATGCTCTCCCTGCCGTAACGGTACGGACACTCTTGTGCGTTTATTAGAAAAAATGATCGCTGGCGAAGGCAATGAGGAGGATCTGAAGCTGATTGAAAAAACAGCTTCCATTATGAATAAAACCTGTCTTTGCGCCCTGGGACAATCTCCCTTTATTCCAATTCGCACCATTTTCCGTTACTTTAAGCACGAATTCAAAATCAAAAACTAACTATTTGCTAATTTCCATCCAGAGGGAACAGCCTGGCTGTTCCCTCTTTTTCTATTCAAAAACCATATATCTACCCTACTTCCCGATAAGCGATGACACAATAATTATTTATTTGCTTTTAACAATAAAAAATTTAATATTGACAATTTTTTTTTTTTAAGTATATTATAACTATGAGAGTTTATTGATAAAACTCGCGGTCCCTTTTTTTGCAAAAAAAATGCGGGTTTTATACTTTAATCAATTTAATGTGGCATACATCTTTAATGGATTCCGGACTCTAGCCGATCATCAACTGCAAGTGGAATTGGATTGGGATGAAGGGGCTGAGCAACCCGACATGGTGTGTATTTTGATGAGAAACGCGCAAATGAATGCAGGAATTAAGGAACGCCGCAGCGTGTCGGATGAAAAATTATCAACCCTTTATTAAGGAGCCGTTATGAAAAAAGTAATTTTGTTGATCAGCATCGTGTTTTGCTGGTGGATTTCTCTCTCTGCGCAGGAATTGAATATTGACCAGTTAGCTGAGATGTCGCTGGAAGATTTGATGAACATGGAAATTGTTTCCGCGTCCAAAAAGGCCGAAAGTAGTTTTGATGCGCCCTTATCCGCATCGGTGATCAGCGCCCAGGAACTGAAAAACGCCGGAGTTACGACGATTGCCGAAGCCTTGCGCCTGATTCCGGGTCTGATTGTTCGAGAACAGACCAACGGCGTTTATGACCCCCATTTGCGCGGTTTTGACTATATTCCCTATTCAGCCTTGCCCTACACGCAGAATCAGATTACCCTGGTCATGATCGATAACCGCATTGTGTTCCGCGATTTCCAGGGCGGCACCTATTGGGAATCATTACCCGTCGAAATCGCCGACATTGATCGCATTGAAGTCGTTCGCGGCCCCTCTTCCGCCCTTTACGGACCCAATGCCGTCGCCGGCGTCATTAACATTATTACCAGACGCGCCGGTAAAAACGGAGGAGAAGACAAAAATGAATCCGGTATCATCAATTTCCAGCGCGGCAGCTACCAATCCGATATCTTCAGCCTGAATACCGGATTCACCAAAGGCAAATACAGCCTCAACATCTCCGGCAACATGCAAAAACGCAACCGCTACCAGACGACTTACTGGGATTACGTCAAGGGGAAATACTGGGATAATCCCGATTCCTGCTACTCGCCCCAAACCCAGGGCGCTGGCGCATTCCGCGGCTCCGGCTCGCTTCGCTATCCCGATCGCAGCCTGGCCCTGGATAAATACGGCATCAACCTCTTCAATACCTACCAAGTTTCGGAAAAGATCAATTTTGAACTTGCCATGGGACTGCAACGTTCCAAGGTTCAAAAAATCTATGTGGATGTGATTAATACACCCTTTACCACCGAAGTCTCGGAAACCGAATACCTCGATTTCAAATCCGCAGCGTACGGCGCCAGCCTGCAGGCCAGTTATCTCAAAGGCTACCAGAATACCCTCGGCGTGACGGGCTGGGAATACGATTTCAGCGACTTAGCCCTAAACCTGGAATACGACTGGCAGTTGCTGGAGAATAAGCTCTCCGTCCGGCCAGGCGTCTCCTATCGCCAGTTCAGTATCGACGACTCCATCGGGCGTAAGAATTCCAGCTCGGGACTTGCCTTACTCAACGGCGAATACGACCTGACTACTACCGGCTACTCCCTTCGCGCCGATTACAAACCGCTCGATCCGTTGCGGGTCGTGGTTGCGTTACGCGGCGATCAATACAATCACCCTTCCGACAAAATGTATCTCTCCTACCAATTCGCCAGCACCTGGAAATTCAATGAAAACCATCTGGCCCGCTTTGTGGTTTCACGCGCCAACAAAGGCGCCAATATGCTCGATAATTACGTCAATTTCCATTACGTAACGCCGGGCATAGAGATGCATTATTCGCCCAACCAGGACCTGAAACTGATGACCATGGATATGTTTGAAGTGGGTTATCGCGGCAAATTGCGAAAAAACCTCCACGCCGATATCGAATTATTCTATGCTAAAGCCCAAGACTATTCATCGGCCACGGTCACTGATTCCACAGTTTATGCCCCGAAATATAAAGTATATTTCAGCGCTCAGAATCTAACCGTTAAACCCAAGCAAATGGGAGTCACTCTGGCGCTAAATTATATACTCCATGAAAATTTTCAATTACGCCCCTATATCACCTGGCAGCATTCTGAACTGGACGATGTTTTGGAAAACCTGTCGAATCCGATTGATAGCGCTGTCACCGAGGAAGGCGCCTATACTCCCAACTGGTACGGCGGATTTTACTTGAACTTCGTCCCCTACAGCCGACTGAATATCAACCTCAACCCCTATTTTATGTCCCAAAGCGTTATGAGATATCAGTACAATAAAAACTGTAAAATCTACAATACTTTGATTCTTAACGGGAAAGTCGCGTATAAAGTTACGGAAACCATGAGCGTGTTCTTGAATATGCGTAATTTAAACATCTACACCCAACTGGTTAACGATAAAAAAGAATCCTATACTGAACTGACCCGGCAATTTGCTTTTTCCGATAATATTAAAACCGTATTCTACCTGGGATTCGACGTCAATTTCTGAGATTGCGACTGATAGAATACGCATAAGTGTTCTCCATGAATTCCGGACTATACCGGAATTCATGGAAACGTCGCGTATCAGGTCACGGAAACTATAAACGTCTTTCTGAATCTGCGTAATTTAAATATTTACTCCCAACTTATGAACGACAAAAAAGAAACCTATACCGAATAACACGGCAGTTCGCATTTGCAAATAATATCAAAACAGTTTTCTTCCTGGGATTCGACGTCAATATAAGATTCTGACTTGGTATATTTAATTTTTATACCTTGAATGGCGCTGAAAAAATTTGCTAATTACATACTCGGATTTCAAAATTAACCTATTGATATACAAATTATAAAAAAAATTCTATGCGATATGGAAATTCCTTGACAAATTCTATATTTTAATGTATTAATCATTATGATAGTTTTTCAAATCGCAGCCCAACAAAGAGGAGAAATCCGATGGAAAAAGTAAAGTTTTTTTTAAAAAAAGGCGGAATTGTTATTGGCGCCATTATCATCGTCTGGCTGATTCATGCTCGCTATCAACGTTGGATTGAATCCTGCAGCACTTCTAATAGCGGAGCTGAATTGATCTCCCAGGAGGGCGTACCCGTAACCATGGAACAAATCCGCATGATTTTTCCTCAAGCGGCTGATTTTAAAATCGCCCATGGACCTGATCGATGTGGAATTGTGTACGATGAGCAAAACCGGGAAATCGGCAATTTCGTTTGTACCCGTCCGGTATCGGACTCCATCATTGGCTACGCAGGACCGGTACCCTTTATTATCGGATTTAACGAAGAACATCGCATTACCGGTATCGCTCTGTTGCCGAACAGTGAAACAGCCGGTTTCATAAAACGATTGGAAAAATTAGAGTATTGGTCGCAATGGAATGGCCTGACCTGGGCCGAAGCTCTGGAGAAACCCATCGAAACAGTATCCGGCGCAACAATGTCCAGCTCAGCTATCCTCCAAACATTCAGACAGCGCGTTTCACTCTTATGCGCAGTAAAAACAGCCATTGATCCGCAAACGGGTGAACCTTCACCCTGGCGTGACGTCCCAACGCTATTGCTGGTCGTTTTCAGCCTGTGTTACTATTTTGGAAGCCGAAAGTGGAAACTGAAACGCGATTGGTTATTATTGGCAACAGTGGGCATTCTCGGATTCTATAGTACTGTCTTTTTATCGCTTTCCCTATTTTGGGGATGGACAATTAACGGAATGCACTGGGGGCCCCACCATCTGTATATGCTGATTTTCGGGTTGGCGCTGTTATTGCCGCTTATATTCAATCGCCCTTATTACTGCCTTTACCTGTGTCCTTTTGGAGCCCTGCAGGAACTGGTCGCCAAAGCCGGGAAAAAAATACGCATGAAAAATGCGCCAGTTTGGTTCAGGCGCTTGCGATGGCTTCGCGTTATTTTTTCAATCATAATCGTTGGATTACTGCTGATGCAAATCTATTTTGATCTGGCTTATCTTGAACCTTTTTCTTTTTTCGCTTTGCGCTCCGTTGCCGTTTTCGTCTGGATTCTCGCTATAGCATCACTGATCGCTTCACTTTTTGTTCCAAAATTCTGGTGCTCATATCTCTGCCCGACCGGCTATCTGTTATCACTCTGCCAGATTAAAACCCCAAAATCGGAATCACAAAATTTACGCTCTTAGTACCCGAGGCCAGGAAATTATCATAACATCGATACAGGAATAATTGAAAGCCATGTTTACTGCCAAAAGCAATTCAGCAGATTGATTCGGTTCAATTTTTGAGTTCTGAACGATGACACCCAATCAGTATCAAAAAAGTTTACATAACAACCATCAAACAGAAATGATCCCAAAAAGGAGTGAATAGATGACGCGTAGGATAGCCGGGTTGTGTTTAATGATTAGTTTATTAGCGTGCGCGGGGAAAAAACCACCCATTAGCTATTATCACCCCGCGGAAAAAGACTCGATTGTGAATGCGCTTCAAATTCCTTTTCCCATACTCTTATTGCATGGACTAGGTCAAAAAGCGACAGTTTGGGAAGATGCAAAGGCAATCCAATATTATCAGGATTCACTGAAACTGGGGTTTGGCGGGATTATTCATGATGGAGTGATCAGCGTGGAAGAAGGTCATCCGATTTCAACAACGCGCGATTTTTTTACCATCGCATTCAATAATCCCACCGATTCTGTAAGCGCATGGATTGAAGAATTAGCCCGAGCCATTCAAAGCGTCCGCAAAGCCACCTCGGCAAAGGATGTCATACTGATTGGGTACAGCATGGGAGGATTGGCGGGACGAGCGTACGTCGTTGCGTATGCCGCCAATCATAGCGTTAAACGATTGGTCACCATCGGCTCGCCCCATCAGGGCTCTCCGCTGGCTGTTGTCTGGAATTGGAAAAATTCAATTTCTAAAAAAAACAAAGCCCTCCAACTCGTTTTTTCTCCTTTTTTTTCACAACTCGAAAACCAGGCCGATATGCCCCTGGATGCGCCAGCGCTTCGCGACTTACGGGAACCGGAAGATGGCAATCAATGGCTGGCAACTTTGAATGAGAGTAAACATCCGGAAAACGTCGAATACATCAGTATTATCAGCAAAGTATCATTGTCACAGGATATTGCCAAACTTAAGCGCGAAGCTGGCCGGCTCTTTCAAGGCAATTTTAACTTAGGGCTACCCAGCACATTGGCAACGACTCTTGAAAACTTTCTCAAATCGGAACTCGTGGGTGATGGTGATCTGGTTGTACCCATCGAAAGCCAAAACATGAACCTCCTACCCTGTTTCAAAAATAATAATCTCCAGGGGTATCGCATCCCCCGCGCCATTGAACTGGATGTTAACCACCAGGAATACTTAAAAAAAAATACGGAAATCCAACGACTTTCATTAGAAAACAAACCGGAACTGAAAAACAACCGAATCGAACAAAATGGAAAAAATATCCAATTTGTATTCGATTTTGTGGACTATCTGCCATTAAATCATATCATAGTGAAAATCGCCTTCTTAAAGCCGGAACAGATGACCGGCGATACGATTATCGTACCCTCAGATGCGATCCATCTGGTTAAAACAACCTCCGGTGATATTGTATATCGCGTCAGGCAAACAATTCCCAACGAAAAAATAAAACCACCGTTCAGTATCCGCTACATTGTTGAAAATTCATTTAAACAATATATCAGCAACAGTTATGACATGAAATAGATGCCTATGATTAATCCACTTCCTTCAACTTTTTCCGATGATTTACTCTTTTTTCATGAACCTGCAACAGGGGACACCCAAAGTTATACCCATCATGAAAAATGGAAAATACTCGTCGTCGATGACGATCCCGAAGTTTTCAAAGTGACTTGCCTGGCTTTGAAAAATATCGAGTTTGAAGGAAAAAAACTGGAATTGTTACCCGCTTATTCCGCCATTGAAGCAGAAAATATTTTAACCAATACCAGCGATATCAGTGTCATTTTGCTGGACGTTGTGATGGAGGAAGACAATTCAGGCTTGAAACTCATCCGCTATATCCGGGATCGAATTAAAAATCAGCTCATTCGCATTATACTACGCACCGGGCAACCTGGCCAAGCGCCCGAAAACAAGATAATCATTGATTATGATATCAATGATTATAAAACCAAGACTGAATTAACGGCAAAAAAATTATTCACTGCCGTAATTTCCGCTTTACGGAATTTCCGGGACCTGTTGCAAATCGAAAAAAATCTAAACGAATTAAACCTTTATCGTCAGCATTTGGAACGATTGGTCGAAGAGCGCACACAGGAACTTAAAAAATCCAATATCCAACTCCTGACCTCCCTAAAAGAAAATGAGGAAGCCAGATATAAAATTGAGCGTTTTAATACCCGTTTGAAAAGTGAACTCGAATTGGCCGCTGAATTGCAAAAATTGATTATCGCTCCTAACCAAGTACGAGCCGGCGACTATCAATTAACAAATTTTTATTCTCCCTCAGAACAAATGGCCGGAGATTATCTGAACACAATTCATATCGATGAATATCTTTATATTTTCATTGGGGACGTTTCCGGACATGGGATCGTCGCTTCTTTCTTCGTATTTATCCTAAATACTATTATCCACTCTCTCGTTACCTATCCAATTGAGGTGGATCGATTGCTAACCGAAATTCAGATTGAAATTTGTAAATATTTGTCGTCTGATTATTTTCTCACACTTCAAATTTTACGTCTCAATCTGGGTAATGGCCAAATAACTTATAGCAATGCCGGGCACCCTCCTTTTATTGTTTTTAATGATCACTCCATCGAAAAATATCAAGCCAATAGCCATTTCATCTCCCCCTTTATCCCCAATCCGAAAAGATTTAAACAGGAACTCCAATTACAGGATGATGACCGCTTGATCCTTTTTACCGATGGATTGTATGAAATTAAACAACCCAACGCAACTTATACCGGAATCAGTTATCTGAACAACCAGATTGCCTTATACCGTTCGCTCCCTACACCAGAGTTGATCCAAAAATTAATGGATATAGCTGCTCATTTTAATGAATTGGAAGATGATATCAGCGCTTGCATTCTTGAAAAATTCCCTAAATTCACAAATTCCTTCACAATTCCTCCCACCCCGCTTTAATTTTTTTGTGCGCAGAATCAGACACATGATTGATTTTACACATCGCATTTTACCCAACTGTCCAAAATCAAACATCTTTCAAAACTGCATTATTCATAATAACAAATTGAATGATAACAGGTTAAAGATAGAATAATTATTGGCATAGATACTGCAATTAATACTACAGAACAAAACAACACCCCACAAAATCAAAAACTAGTGGGTAATGTCTTCTATCGGGCCACATTGCTAAGAGGTCGAATAGATGTCCCCCCATCTATTCGACCTCATTTTATTTTATAATTTAGCGACAGCGAATTATGGCTGCAAGTGATAATTTTTTATTATGTTGACATTTTAATTTAAATAAACTATATTTCAAGTAAAATGAGCTTCCAAAAAATGAATGGGCGCAGTCCCGGTAGTCTTTAAGCGGAAAGGAGTGAATGATTGCCTGAGGCAAACATCTGGAAAGTTTTATTAGTGGAAGATGATGAAATTAGCCGCAAGGCCATCAACGCGTTTCTGCAGAATCAATTGGAATATACGGTTTCGGTTTGTTGTAACGGCTTTGAAGCTCTGGATTTATTGGATAGAGATTACCATCCGGTCGTTCTGACCGATATTAAAATGCCCCAAATGGATGGGATCAGTTTGCTGAAAGAAATCAAATCACGAAACACATCGATCGAAGTCATCCTTATGACAGGATATGGAGATATGGAGACTTCCATTCAGGCGTTGCGGTTAGGCGCAGTGGATTATTTACTTAAACCATTGAATATCCAGGAGCTTGCGATCGTATTGAAACGACTGGAAGATAAAAACCGTCTGATCAAAGAAAACACTCATCTCAGGGAAAGCATTCAAAAACTAAAGGAACATAATGAAACAGCCGAAGAACGATCCCGGTATTATAAATCTGTGCAGGATAATGCAACTGGCATTGGCCGTATCGGTATATTTTCTAACTCCATGCGATTGTTAGTTGAATTAACGGAGAAATTACATAAAGACCGGTCGGTTCCGGTATTGATAGAAGGTGAAACTGGCACTGGGAAAGAGATTATTGCGCGTTTGGTTCATTACAGTCTGAAAGGTCAGGAAACCCATCCGTTTATCAGTATAAATTGCGCCGCGTTGCCGCCAACCTTGTTTGAAAGCGAACTATTTGGCTATGAGCCTGGCTCTTTTACCGGATCCGCCCGTGGGGGTGGAATTGGAAAAATCAAACTTGCTGACGGAGGGACTCTTTTTCTGGATGAAATAGGTGAACTTCCCTTGGATGTTCAGCCTAAGCTCCTGCGATTTTTGGAACAGCGAGAATTTTATCGGGTAGGAGGTACAAAAACTCTTTCCGTCGATGTGCGAATTATCTGCGCCACTAATGTGGATTTACCCAATAAAGTTAAACTCGGACTTTTCCGGGCCGACCTATTCTACCGGTTGAATACCGGCCGAATTTATGTATCCTCGCTACGGGACCGAAAAGAAGAAATTGGGCCCCTCTCGCAACTTTTTCTGGAACAATTCTCCCGCGAAAAAAAACGCCAATTCCAATATATTGAAAAGGATGCGCTCGAATTACTTGAATCCTATCCCTGGCCAGGAAATATCAGGGAACTGCAAAACTGCATTGAACGAGTGGTTTTGCTCTTTGATGAACGCAGTATCAAAACCAGACACCTGAGATTTCTTAAAACCAATCATCAAACCGAGGGACAAAAGGATACGATAATTGAAGAAATGGAATCAACGGTTCCCGCATTTTCAAAACCGTTTTCGCTGGATGAATGGAATAAGAAAATTATCACTAACGTGTGGCGCCAGAACAAAAAGAATGTCAGCGAAACCGCTCGGTTCCTGGGATTGACCCGAACGCAACTATACACTCGTTTAAAACGCTACAAGTTGATTTAATGATGAACAAAAATAAATCAAAAATAGACAAGCCTCCTTTTATCAAATTTGGCCCTGGCGAATATAAAGAGTTTTTGGAAATACAATCAGATTTAGTTTGCGTCATGAAAAAAGATGGGCAAATACTTTATGCCAATTCCAGTTACTGTAATTTTTTCCACCGTTCGATCCAGGAAATAACAAAAATGACTATATTTAATCTGATTCCCGAAAATATTCATGCAGAAATCCGAACCTATATCAATACACTCACCCCCCAAAATCCCAAGGCAAATTATATCCATCCAGTGATAACCGGTGATGGAAATTTCAGTTACCAACAATGGATTGATCACGCTGTATTCGAAGCATCCGGGGAAATAAAATACATCCAATCCGTCGGAAGGGATATCTCCCCGGCTATAAAAATGGAAGAAAATCTAAAATCGGCTAAACAATTTCTCGAAGCGATCTATGACGGCGTCAACTTTCCGATTTGGGTCACTGATATCGACAATGATGGAAATCTACGCTGGATTCACAATAATAAGGCTGATCAGGAAAATACCGGCTATAACCTATGCAGTGAAAAAGGCATCGAATTTGAGGAACTCTATCCTGAAGAGGCCGCTACATTCTATCGCAACCTATGCAAGAAAGTCTTTGCAACTAAAAACAATATAAGCTTTGAAGAGTTTATACCCACAAAAAATAAGGGGAAACGCTGGTTTTATAATACATTAACACCCATTTTCGATGAAAATGGCAAGATGTGTAAAATTATCGGTTCGGGAATCGATATCACCCATATTAAACAAGCGCTCATGCAACAAGAATTTTTAACAAATATCGCTCAGGAGGTTAACCAGATTAACCAATTCGATGCCGATATTCGTCAAATTTTAGAGAAATGCGGAACCTTTTCATTATTGGATGAAATCCAAATCTGTTTTCATTATCAGAATCCGCAAACTAAAGAAGTCTATTATTGGCAAAAAAATGGTATTTTTACTCGCAATCAATGTTTTTTTTCCCAATTCGCCCAATGCCCTCTTTTTATTCAAACAAAATCCATTAGTTTTAAAAGCGCCGACGAATTCAAACAAATTGCCGGGGAACAATTCGCTTCATTTTCTGCTCAATCTGGAATTATCATCCCGTTTAAACGGCAGCATCAAATTGTAGGATTAATGTTCTTTTTTAAACACACTCCCTACGCATGGCAAAAAAGCGATCTCAATGTAGCCGAGCTCATCGCTGCCCTTGTTCTGAGCGCTTATGAACGCGAGCAAAACTACCAGCAAAAAATTAAACTTGAACGCAAAAACCAGGCCAATCTGGAATTAATCGAGAAGGCGACCCGTTTGGCCACCGTCGGCACCATGGCTGCCGGAATCACCCACGAAATCAATCAACCACTAAACGCGATCCGTGTTCTGAGTGAGAGTCTTTTATACTGGGAAGACTTTAAAGGAGGGAGATTACCCGGTTTTGTCCGTGATTATCTGACGGATATTACCATCTCCGTCCAGCGAATCCAGCAAATTATCGGCGAAATGCGCCGATTTCAAACCGCGATGAATACGGAAAAAGAGCTATTTCCGCTAACAGAAGCGATTGCGGAAGCCCTTAAAATAATCGACATCCAGATTAAGGAACGCCAAATCGAATTATCAGTCAACCAACCATATCAATTCCAATTAAAAGGTTCAAAAATAAATTTTATTCAGATAATTTTAAATTTAATCATGAATGCTATCGAATCCTTCGATAGTGAGCCCCCTGATCTTAAAACCATCCAGATCAGATGCGCCAAGGAGAATTCAACATTCAGAATCACAATCGAAGACAATGGTTGCGGGTTAGCTGGTGATCCGGAAAAAATATTCGATCCATTTTTTACCACAAAACCGAATTTGAGCCACATGGGTTTAGGATTGCCCATCACCCGCATTTTAATCTCAAAATTTGAGGGAACGCTTAGTGTAGAAAACCGTCAGCCGCGGGGAGTAATATCAACAATTTTAATACCCCATTCCAATTGAATCGGTGTCAACTATCCCATTGACAATCAAAAACAGTATCCGATCGCAGTCACATTCAAGGAACATCGCGCAAACCTGAACTAATCAGCGAAATGCAACCCATGACGGCTAATCGATTTTTTCAACCTCCACCGGCAAGCTCCGATTCAGAAAATCCCCAACCATTTCTTTCTCTTCGGAGTATCTTCCGGCTGATTCAGCGCATTCCCTTCCTGATCATATTCAATAGGCTCTCCCTGCTGTTTTCCTTTTTTATAATAAATGCGCTTACGCAAATAGCCTTCTTCATCATAAAGCAACATTTCTCCCTCCAATAGATTTTCGCGATAAAAAGAAAGCTGTCGAAGTTCACCGTTCTCATAATAATCGCGGACATCGCCTTCGAGATTATTATTCACATAATTCATTTCCCGGACGAGGCGTTCCTCGCTATCATACAAAGATGCCGGACCGTTCATTTTCCCTTTGCGATAAAGGTACCGAGCGCTGAGATTGCCATTGTCGCTATAGCTTAGCATCTCCCCGTCCTGGACATTTTTCACATAATCAATTTCCAACTGAAGCTGATTATTTTTATAGCTTTTCATTCTGCCCTCAACATTACCATCCACATAAAAAATTCGTTGGATCATCTGACCATCAAGGTTATACATCATAGTTTCCCCATTGAGCTTTCCCTGCGTAAATTGCGATTTTTGAGAAAACTTTCCATTTTCACCATAGACAATCATCTCGCCTTCCAAAACCCCCTGAATATAATGAGCGACTAATACCAATTTGTTCTCTGGGGAGTATTGCCGCATTTCCCCATGAAGCTTACCTTGTTCAAAATTTGATTCTAGTTCAAGGTTACCCTGAGGATAGTATTGCATACAACGGCCATGGATCTGTTCATTCAACAGAAAAAAATGCTTAAGGAGATGCCCATCATCATCCAGAATGCGTTTTTCTTCCAGAGCTTCACCAGTTTCGACGGGTTCGGGGCTATCCATAATTGATTCCTTAATTGACCTTGATTAAAGTGCCTTTGAGGGTTAAAATTCCACCGGCTTTGACTTCATGCATCCCGTCAGCGGAGCTTGTAATTGCCAATGATTTATTTTCCATTTGCAAAGCCGCTTTGTTTACCATTTTCATTCCAGCGTCATTCGTCAGGTTCATCCCGGCCTTATTATCGAAATTCATTCCGGCCTCATTTTTTGTATTCTGTCCCGACTTGGTATTCAGGTTCTGACTGGCGTCAATAGTAATACTATCGGTGGTGGACTTGATGGAAATAGCGCCTTTCACTTCTACCGTTAATGTGCCATCGATGGTTAATTTATAATTGCCAGTGACAGTTTGTGTGAAATCGATTTTATTGGTATGGGTTTCATTCCCTTCCACTGTCAGATCACGCGTTCCTTTAACATGATGGGTTTCATTCCCCGTAGCAACATCCAGCGAGCGATTCCCTTTACTCACAGTAAGGGTTTCATTGCCCTCTGAGACGGTTGTAGTCCGATGATTAGTAATCGTATCAGTCTGATCATGCAGGATTTTATTTGTTTGATCATTTTCGACTACTGTATTCATATCTTTCTGGGCGTGGACGTAGATTTCTTCTTCCGCTTTTTTGTCTTCAAAGCGCAATTCGTTATATCCAGTAGCTTGTTTGCTGGAATTGGTCTTAATGGTGCTTTTCGTCTGATCCGTCGGCAATGTATAGGGAACGGTTTGTTCCGCATTATAAACGGCGCCGGTAACCAGGGGTTTATCGGGATCGCCGTTAATAAAAGAAACGATCACTTCCATACCCATGCGGGGAATAAAGATAGCCCCCCATTTTTTTCCAGACCAGCCCTGGTTGACACGAATCCAGCAGGATGAGTTTTCATCTTGGGTCCCATACCGGTCCCAATAGAAATAAACCTTGACGCGTCCATAGGAATCGGTCCAGATTTCCTCGCCGGACTTCCCGGTAACTAACGCCGTCTGGGCGCTGAGAATACGAGGCCGGGGGGTTACGCGCGGCGGACGATAGGTCGCCGTGGACAGAAAGGATGAAAATGTGCAGTAAAACCGATCCTGAGTTGCGTCTATGCGCAACGATTCAATCACATAGTCCGCATTAGCGTCGCTTCGCGGGTGATCCGCGAGCGTAAATTTATATCCCGTAACCATATCCCGACAACTGCCCTGGCCATGCAGTTGCTTGGCCGGCCATTTGTACTCGTCCACCCGAAGTTTACCTTTGGCATCGCCCTGAGCTTTTACTGTATAATTGTTATGAAACTCATAAATATTCTTTTTAGTTTCCGTCTGATTCTGTTGCGCCGTTAAATCTGTACTGGGCGTCTCGAAAAAATAATCCTTTAAAATCGAACCGGTGGATGTCAATTTCTGTTCAATCCAGCAGTCATAAATAATATTCTGATCCCACTGTCCGTAATGCGGGTTATAACTAATCTCACTCGTATTGGACAGGGCAACGTGCGCGCTTGTGGCGTCGGCAATCACCATGGTATGTTTACCGTCAATATGCTCAAAAAAATAGAAAATTCCTTCATCTTCCATTAATCGGCTCACAAAGTTGAAATCACTTTCTTCATATTGAACGCAATATTCACGGGGATTATATGTACCGGAAAGCGATAATTTATAATCCGTGTAACCTTTATCTCCGAAAACTGCGGCAATGATATCAGGAACACTTTTGTTCTGATAGATACGACTATCCCGGTTTTGGCTCAACAACCAAAATCCGGGGCGTATCTCGGCATAATACTGGGTCAACCGGGCATCCGTCCCCCCTTGCCGAAATGAAGTTACTATCCCATGAATATACTTTTTTTTATCACTAAACGGGTCTTCGATTAAAATAGTGATTGTAACACCAACTCCCACAATAGTTGTAAAACTCAAACTCTCGGATTCCGCCAGGAAGGAAAGCCGGTAATGAAAAGGGGTTGATATTTTCTCTTCACCCTCCAAACTCTTAAGCAATAGAACATCACTGCCGAAAGGCGAAGCAACGGTTAAATACATGTTGGTTTGCGATAAACTCATCTTACACTCTCATGATTGAAAAGTAATGACAAACTGTTGATTTTCACCGACACTGATGATTGCTGAATTGAACGTCCGCTCCTGGATTATTTGATCCAAGATAGTGGCGGAAAGTTCCGGCAATAGCGAATTGTTTAAAATATGATCGATGTTGCGGGCTCCGCTATCGACTTCCGTGCAGCGCTGAATGATAAGGTCATAGACTTCTTCCTGAACCTTCAAAAGGGCTTTATGGTTGGCTTTAAGTCGATCGACGACTTGCTGCATTTTCAATTGGGCGATTTGCCGGATTTCCTGTTCATTTAAGGCCAGATAAGGAACAATCGACAAGCGGCCCAGAAAAGCGGGTTTGAAAAAGCGACGCAGTTCATGATAAACCTGCCGCATAACGGTTTCACGGTTCTGTTCGCTCTCCAGATCGAGCGAATGATCGGAAAGCAATTGCGAGCATAGATTTGAGGTCATTATAATGATACAATTCTTAAAATTTACTGGAATTCCTTCGGCATCTTCCAGAATTCCTTTATCAAAAACCTGGTAAAAAAGTTCCAATACATCGGGATGAGCTTTTTCGACCTCATCAAGCAGCACAATGGAATACGGATTATGTCGAACCGGTTCAGTGAGCACTCCTCCCTGGCCATAGCCGACATATCCGGGGGGCGATCCTTTAAGTCCTGAAATCGTATATGCTTCTTTATATTCCGACATATTGATAGTGATAAGGTTATGGCTGGTACCGTAAAGGATATCTGCCAGCGCAATAGCGGATTCGGTTTTACCTACGCCGCTGGGGCCGACCAGTAGAAAAACCCCGATGGGTTTGTTTGGATCCACCAGGTCCGCTCGCGAGGTTTGGATGCGGCGATAGATGGAAGCAATGGCTGTAGATTGACCAATAATGCGTTTTTGTAGCTGCCGTTCCAGGTTAATTACATTGCGCAATTCATCGGCAACCATTTTACCCAGGGGGATACCCGTCCAATCAGAAATCACCCGGGCGATGGTTTGGCCATCCACGAAAACGGGTACCAGGGGATTTTTATCCTGTAAACGTAAGAGTTGTTCCTGTATGAACTGATAATGATCGCGCAATTCAGGTTCCGCGCTATCGGTGATAAACTGTTCTTGGCACTTTTGCAACTCTTTTACCAGGGCCGCTTCTTTTTGCCAGCGAGCATCGAATTGGGCAATCTGTTCCTCCAGAATGGGCTGTTCCGCCAGGAGAGTATCTATGCGGCGTTGGCGGGACATTCCAATTTTATGTTCACGGCTTAAAATTGCATACTCAATCTGGTTCTGTTCCAAACGGCGTTGCAGGTTTTCCAGTTCTGCCGGCCGGGTATTTTGCGCGCCAGCCACCCGTGCGCAGGCGGTATCGAGCGCGCCAATCGCTTTGTCAGGCAGATGCCGTCCGGTGATATAGCGATGAGAAAGACGGACTGAGTCAATTACGGCTTCATCCAGAATGACAATCTTGTGATGCGCCTCCAGCTTCCCCGTGAGTCCCCGCACCATATCAATCGCGGCATTCTCTGACGGTTCTTCAATTTTAACGACTTGAAAACGGCGACTGAGGGCCGGGTCTTTTTCAAAATATTTTTTATATTCGCTCCAGGTAGTGGCGGCGATCGTGCGGAGTTCTCCCCGCGCTAATGCCGGTTTCAGCAGATTGGCAGCATCAGCCTGGCCGGAAGGACCTCCAGCGCCAATAATCATGTGCGCTTCATCAATAAACATAATAATCGGCTGTGGGGAACTTTTAACTTCATTAATCACCATTTTCAACCGGTTTTCAAATTCGCCTTTGATCCCGGCGCCGGCTTGCAATAATCCCAAATCCAAAATCCGTACACTGACATTTTTTAAGGCTGTCGGGACATCTCCATCGACAACCCGTTGGGCAAAGCCTTCCACTACTGCGGTTTTTCCAACCCCCGCCTCACCCGTTAGAATGGGATTGTTCTGACGACGGCGCAATAAAATATCCATGATTTGCCGGATTTCCATATCCCTACCGCGGATCGGATCAATCTCTCCCGCCCGGGCTCGCGCCGTCAAATCGATTGTGAACTGGTCCAATGACGGCATATTTTGCGATCCGTCCGCTTTTTTCCCGCTACCAGTTCCACCAATCTCCTTGCCTTCTTCCATTGTCCTTAACAATTCCTTCAAATCATTGCGCAAGGTCTCTTTATTGATGCGAAGCAGCGACGGCGCTGATTCAACCACGATCCCCCGCAACAAATCAACATCCAACAAGGCTAAAAGCAAAGCGCCGGACCGAATCTTCTGGTTGCCCAGCAACAGAGTGGAAATCATATACGCTTCCTGGAAAAGCTGGACCAATTGGGGGGAAAATGTCGGATTGCGGGTATTTCCCCGTTTAAACCCCTCAATCACCAGCGTCAGTTCATTCAAAACTTTGTCTTGTGAAACATCATAATAGCGCAGCAATTGAAAAAAATCGGACTGTGAATTTTCCAGCAGTTTCCGCAGATAGTGCTCAATTTCAATGGAAAAGTGGGTCAATCCCATCGCCTGAGCAGCAGTTTCTTCCAATGTCTTCCTGCAAAGCCCGTTGAGCTTTTCAATCAGGGTCTTAAGATCAATATTCATATTACCTTCTTCTAATTAAACGTAATATCCGATTGAAGAATACAGTGGATATGATCCTTTTTTCCTCCAATCATGGAAGTCCACCCCAAAAAAGTCAGGCTAAAATAGCCCAAAACATAATCGGGAATCTGTTCTTTGTTCAATATTAATTCAATATCAAACTCAAAGTCATCATTACAATAAAAGCGAACCAAATCGCACAATTTTTTATACCCACCCCAGGGGGGAAGAAACTCCTCAAATTTTTCCAGCGCTAAAGGACCCAACGTAATCCGGAATTTTTTATCCTGCAACCAAACTTTTGTTCCAAGAATCGTAGCATCGCCCAACCGATGATTTTGGCCCTGGGTACCGATCAGCGTAAACTGATCGGGATCAAGTGAAAACCAACTTCCCATAAATTGATGAATGCGGACAGAAACATTAAAAAAATGAGCAAGCAAAATTTGCAATCCCAACGCCGAACGTTTCTGGTGGATAAAAATTGATGTATAATAATATAGCGAGCGATCATTGACCTTCAACCGGTCAGACAAATATGAAGTGCCAAGTCCGCAAAAAGATCTGAAATATTGAGAAAACACATTTTGATGAGATAATCGATACCCAAAAATGACCTTATATTTACGTTGCAGATCGTACATAAGTTGTATGCAGCGATGATTAAAAATATCGAGAAAATCCTTAAAAGCCGTATCTTTGCGCCGGGAACGCTGCATGATAAGATCGGTATAGGGATGGGGCAAAGGGCCATTGATACCGGCCATATTCAGAAAATTGGTTTTAACAATCAGTAAGTCCCGATCCTCCTGGGGGAGTTCAAGCGCCTCAACGTCACTGGCGGGGAAGTCCAGCCGCACGTTCGCGCTAAAATTAATGCGATCACCGATCTCCAAATTTTCGCCGAAATAATTGGGAAATAGTAAGGTCAACACATTCATTAATTGATAAAAACCAAATTCAAATGGATTTTTTATCAGTTGATTTATTACAGAATCTCTTTTTCGCCGCCGCGTGGCTTCCATTTTTTCCAGATTCCTTCCCGCTGTTTACTTTTTATGACTAGTTCCGTAAATGAATTCAAAGATGTATAGAGACCCAAAAAATGGTTAAGGACCTGGGCAAACAAAAATGAACTGCTACCGATAAAATTCTCTTCATCAAAGGTCATAGTTATCTCCGTCCCCCGGCAAAAACCCCGCCAGGCATCACGGCCGACCCGGCGGATAATTTTTCGAGTATCCATATCAACAATGCCAGTAATTTGCTGGTTAACGGAAGAGGAGTTGACAATCGCATAGAG
This sequence comes from uncultured bacterium, assembly GCA_964632485.1. GTDB lineage: Bacteria > JAGOEH01 > JAGOEH01 > JAGOEH01 > JAGOEH01 > CAZWDO01. The sequence continues at coordinate 56,140 of CAZWDO010000013.1, read as the reverse complement.
CCGCAAAATCTCTCTCAAGGCATTCAAGCTGGATTTATCTCCGGATAAGGAAAGATAGCTCAGCGACAATTGAGAAATCAATTTCCACATATTCGATCGATTCATCTGGGGATATAAAGGTAATGAGGGTTTTATTAAACAATAAATCTTCTGAACCGGCGCAGAGTACTCGATATTCAACAAAGTGCCGGAGGGAATCTCATCGGCCAGCATCCGATTGGTACAAATTGTATTGGCATAGATCGTTTCACTCTCCGGAATATTGGGATCAAATGCCGCATCGACAAATGAAATCCGGGTCAGAGTGCCCGGCGCCGACGGCCGGTTGGAAATGGTCTTGTGAGTGTACCAGAAGGCTTCCTGGCCTAATTCCTCCATTTCATGCGAAAAGGAGAAATAGGGTTGGTAAACCTTGGTGGAATTCTCAGTCTCCGCAATGGAAGAAACGCGTTGCACGGAATAAATTTCAACTGTATCCAGATTATAAATGTCGGGGATCAGATCATATTCGCTTTGTTTATGAGTCAGAATCAAAGGATCGGTAGTTTTTTTAAAAAGATTGATGATTGGAGCGCAATTCAGCATAAAATTTTCTGAATTAATCGATAAAAATTTCGATGGCGTCTCTTTCAGTAAAAAGAGAACGTCACAAAATTCAAAACTATCCTGAAAAGAAATATTATCCAAATCAAAAAAGAAAAATTTATAAGGGAAGGTAAAATATTCCTGGATGATACGATACGCAGAATAGGCATATTCTGGTTGGGGAATCATGGCTTCATCTTGGGAAAACCCGACTCCTTTGATAGAATCCAGCGGCAGTTGAATCGGCTTTTTAGAGGATTCAGGCAAAATTAATATTTGCTGGACATTGGTAAAAAGAAGCTCATAGAGGGCTGTAGTGATCATGGGGGAACCCTGTAGATAAAAGCGCAGGGAATTGCATTGCAATTCATGCAGCGGATCACTCAGAGTTTTCAGACGCAAGCGCATCACGGCGGCTACATTCTGGTATTGATCTAAAAAATCATAGGTATAGTTCGATTCAAATTGGGCTTCCTCCACGGTAACGGGCCATAAAGTGAGTGGGTAACAAGTACAGAAATTGCAGGTCTTGCCATTTTTAGAAGAAGCAAAAAGAGTTGAATTACGGTTGATCGGAAATCCATCGGTCAGTTTACCCTGCTTCGGGTCAATCTCAAAAGCGGCAATTGACATAGCAGGGATGATATTCATCAAATTAGGATACAAAATCTCCAGGAATGCCGTAGGTATCTGACTGAATTCACTATCAATATTATATTGCACCCGGGCCGTTAGAAAAGCGAAAGATTCGATCATGCGTTCAATATGCGGGTCTGAGCTCATCCCGGGATAGATTTGAAGCCGGGACGCTATTTTCGGATATTTCTTTGCAAAGTCGATCCCTGTTTTTCGTAGATAATTCAATTCCTGATTAAAATAGAAAATCAAGGGATCCTGGTAGTCATTAATTTTCATATAATTCTAAATTCTCCGGCTTCATGATCGAGGATGGTGCGAAACGAGATCGGTTCATTAATATCATCGTAGACCAATCGTCCTTTAATTTCATAAATGATCGACTGAACATAATTCGGGGGGACAAAAGGGATCACTTCCACTTCCTGCAACCGATGTTCATAATAGTTCAACGCTTTTTTAATAAATAATGCGATGTGGGAACGGTCGCTGGGATTTTGCGGGCTCAAGCGCGTGATATCGGGAAGCCCAAACTCCAGCACGCTGATGTCAGTTTCCAAATAACGTTCAGCCGGGACGGAATTGCGGGTATTCAACAGCCATTCCAAATCCCGGCGTAACGTATAGATAAACTGGTTATAAGTCAGAGTGCGCCTGGATACTTGTTCTTCAGGAATTAAGGGAGCTTCATCAATAATACGATCAATAAAGCTGGCGCGGATTGTGTCTTTCATTGGCCGGGGTTAATTAACCAACGGTATTAGTAACCAGATCGTGATAGCTTTCCGAAGCCGACGCCGGTGTATTGTCCGCCATAGTTTGCGGCAGATATTTATAGGTCACCTTTCCATAATTAAGGCTAACACTCTCCACCGGAATATCCCCGGGACCTCCCGAGATGCTGATGCTTGAGATAATCACCTTTTCCATGATAACCTCCAGGTATTTTACAGCCGATTGATCAGCGCGGTAACAGCTCATGGTTACCGTAGCAACCATGTCGCCCAACCATAGCGTTTTATAAAGACTCACCGTAGCAGTATCCATGTATTTACTGAAAGAAAAGTCCTGGTGATTGGCGCGTTCGGTGGTACCGGCGCCAGCTCCCAAACGAGTAGGAGAAGTCGGTTGACTGAATCCATGGGACCATCCCAGGACTTCGATTTCCTTGGCATGAGTGGCATCCATTGAATCGCCTTCAATTGTGGCAGCAGCGCCGACAAACTTGATAAACATATTGCTGGCCATAATAAAACTCCTTAAAATTCAAAAGATTATAATGCCGGCCCGGGTACATTGAATCCGGGCCGGATGGGTATCGTGTTGTTCTTAAACTAACCGCAGGCGAAAGAGTGCTTAGGCCGGAGGTGGCGGCAATTGCGCAACCAGACGAATAGACGTAGTAAGTTCTTCCAACTGGAAATGGGGACGAAGGAAAACGACTGCGCGATATGCGCCAGGGCTGCCGGCAACATCGAAAACGTCAATCCGGGCTTCCCGCAGCGGGTATTTGGCTTTGAGAACCTGATCGGCATCATCCTTGGCAATAACATAGTTGGAAATCCACTGATTCAAATAGTTACGCACATTATCGGCAGTTTGGAAACTACCGATTTTTTCACGCACGATCACTTTCAAATAATGCGCAAAACGGGATGCTGCCAGAATATAGGGCAAACGAGCGGAAAGCTTCGCATTGGCATTGGCTTCCGCCTTATCATAGACTTTGGCTTTTTGGGTGGTCTGTCCCCCAAAGAACGCGGCATAATCGGTCCCTTTGCAATGGCAAAGAGCGATAAAACCGAGATCGCTGAGTTCCTTTTCCCGACGATCAGTAATCGCGATTTCGGTCGGGCATTTCAGGGCGATATCACCTTCATCTGTCTTGAACGTATGGGTAGGCAGCCCCTGTACCAGACCGCCGCCTTCGACACCGCGAATCGCCGCTGTCCAGCCATACTTGGAAAAGGCATCGGTGATGCGTTGTCCCAGCGCCCAGGCTGCATTGCCCCATAAGTATTTCTCATGGACCTTGCCATTGACGTCTTCAACAAAATTGAATTCTTCAACCGGTTTCGTGTCCGGGCCATAGGGCAGACGAAGCAGGATATGCGGCAAGACTAAAGCCACATAACGCGAATCTTCGCTCTCGCGGAACGATTTCCATTTGATCAATTCAGCGCTTTCAAAAATTTTGCTCAGATCGCGGGGGGTACTCAGATCAGTAAACCCCTCCAAATCAAAAAGTTTCGCATTAGCAGCCGAGATAAAAGGCGCATGGGCCGCTGCGGCTACATTGGAAATTTTTTCCAGCAGAGCCATATCCTGCGGATGACGGCTAAATTCGTAATCGCCGAGGAGAACACTATACGGATTACCACCAAATGTACCGTATTCTTCCTCATAAACTTTCTTAAAAAACGCGCTTTGATCGAATTCAGTCGCCTTTTCCAGATCATCCAGTAATTCTTTTTTCGTAATGTTCATCAACCGAATTTTTAATTTAGTTCCGGTTTCGGAATTCATGACCAGATAATTAAGGCCCCGCCAAGTCGATTCCATCTTTTGAAATTGGGGTTCATGCATGATCTCATTCAACTGGTCGCTGATCAATTCATCGATTTGAGCGATGCGTTGATTAATCATAGCGACCGTATCATTACTGACGGTCATGGAGTTTTCAATGATTTGATTTACAAATTCGCCAATCAAATCCTTAGCATAAGGTACCTGAATGGTATCCTTCGCCATCTTTCCGTCTTTAACGATTTGTTCAAGAAGACTCAGGTTTTCAGCGCTTTCACCTGCTGTGATGGGCATATCTTCTGCCATAATTAATTACCTCCCAAGTCAGTTTTGATTTGGTTGAGTTTTTCCGTATCGGCAACAATGCCCTGGAGCAATGAATCCAATTCATCATTGCCATCCAATTTGGTCAATAAATCGCGCAAACGCCGACGGGCATCATACAATTTTGATAGCGGACTGACCTGTTTAACCACATTGATGGGGCTGAAATCATCTAAATGGTTAAATTTTAATTCCACATTCAATTTGGTGTTGTCATCGGCCAGTTTGTTATCTACCCGGAAAGTCAGCCTGGGAGCGGTAGAAGCTAACACATCGTTAAAATTGTCACGATCGATAAAAACATACTTCCGATCCTTAACTTTTGGTAAGGCTTCTAACGGGTTACCCGAAAGATCAGCCATCACTCCAACGATGAAAGGCAATTCTTTCATTTCGATCGCATTACCGATCTCAACATCATAGGTGATCTGGACGCGTGGGGGACGTACACGGTCCAATTTGTGCTGCAAGCTTTCTTGCATAAGACGCACTCCTTTCGTTAAACGTTCACCTTAAAAAAATGTGAGGCGTGGACAGCCTTAGCGAAAAATCTAGCGACTTTCGTTAATTCCTAACAACTTATAGATTTCCTTCAACTTAGGTTCAGTCTCGACCAATTCATGCAAAACATCGGACAAAGGCATACTTCCCCACACAATTGCACGCTTAATTAAATAAGGTACCGGACTATGCGGTTCGGTACGAAGCAAAAACTCGGCAGCTTCTGAAAGCGCCAGATACGCATCAGCGCGACTGCGAATCGTGCGGAAGGTACGAGGAGTTTCTTTACCGCTGCTAACCATTTCATTTTGATCTGATTCCATTGACATCTCGCTTGACGGTTCGTCGTTTTCAGAAATTTCTTCCCGGCGCTCGTCCAGGGTTTGCCGGACAAACTTACGTATATCATTCAAAATGGATTTAAAGGTATGAAATGACGGGGCGCCATTGCCAATTTTGTCCTGCAATTGATACTCCAATTGCCGAAATTCATCCAGTATTTGGTCAATGATTGCCGCCAATTCCTGATAATATTGAATACCGGTCAACGTCACCCCGGTTAAAAAACGCGCCCGTGAGATCATATTTTTGGGTTCCGTACCGGGTTTTTTCCGCTGCAAATTCAATCGCTCATAGTACAAAGCGCTTTCCCAATCCGCCCAACAATATGTATAATCTTTATCGGTTTCAGGTCTGGTCAAGGGGATCATCTTTATTTTTAAGGTCATTTTATCATTAAGCCATATCAACGGTGATATCCGATATTCAAAACTATCCTCTTCCAGCGGAGGATACATTGTTTCCCAAAACGTCTCACTCAGGGCCTTCAATAAATGCAAGCCTTCCAATATTCCATGATACCCATAAAGCTTCAGCAATGCCTCAAACAACCAACACGCGATTTGAATATCCTTGGTACGGGTCTCGAGGGATTCGATACACAGATCGCGAACCTGTTCCCAATCGGCTTTTTTTACCGGGGATGCCCAAATTCCCATGGGTAAATCAGCATCTTCCTCTCGGCGGGCATTTTCTATCAAATCATACGTGCCCTCATATTTTAAATAATCACCAGCAGGTTGTTGCGAAGATATCGGCAATAATATCTTTTCCAAGTCCAATGAAAAAGTGGTCATTTTCTCACTCATATTCACATCCTCAATCTATTACAGGCGGGTCTCCCTGTAATTAAGGTTTACCGTTCAAATAGGGCGCAATTTTTGGCAGTTCAGACAAAATTATCCGCTTCTTGGAAACCGCGGAATAAAGACGCAATCGGATAAAAACCACTGTTTGGAATAATTCTTCGGCAGTTATTTCATCACCTAAAACCTGGGTTTCTTTTTTTACACTATACATAATAAATTTCAGCGTGTGCGGATCCCGATCAAAAAATCCGGATAAATCGCTCCCCTGGGCTATTTGTTTGTGTAAAAGCTGAAAGACCGACCAGGTATTATGAAAAACAAACGAAATCATCTCTCCCTGTACAGATTCCGTATAGTCGGTTTCATCCTGGGCGGGAACAAGAGGTGAATTCTTAGCCCAGCGGAAACTAACCGTAATCGGGTCTCCGAGGTTCCAGACAACTCTTTTGTCTTCAGATAAGAAATTAATAGATTGACTTCCAGATTTCATACTCCAATCGATAATTTGATTGGCATTAGTCTCTTTTTCCTGATTCACCCTGAATTCCACCTCGAGTGAGAGTGTCAAACCCCTTTGTCCCAAGGGATTTTCGACTTCCGATGTAAAAAATTCACGGTTTTTTTCCATTGCTTCAAGGAAATGAAGCGCGTCCTGAGTCTGTTTTTGCTTGTTTCCCATTTTTTTAAAGGATTCGATACAAGAAGGGCCAAACCGATCGTACAATGTGAAAAATTCGTGTATATAAGCCGGATCGGCCTCATTGGGCTGTTTCTGATCATAGAACGACGCAAAAGGGAAACGTCCGGCCAGATTTTCATTAAAATAAACGGCAAGTTGGGTATATTGCTCCGTCTGTTCTCTCTCAGAAAGCAAGACGCAACGGGCATAAACCTGGATCAATATCTCATTACGTTTTTGAATAAAATAGTTATCGCCCTCCCGGTGAAGAATATCCGGAGGAATCTCCTCACGGAAATTCATCAGATTGATTCTATCCAGGCCATTGACAATAAAATCTTCCAATATGGCCAAACCGGCATCGGGCTTTTTTGTGGAGTATTTCTCAAGTTCCCAAAGAATATTTTGCCATTTATCCAGCAAAGCGCTGTAAGAGAGCCGGTTTTTCACTCCGCTGTTTTCGATGAGTGACAATAACGGCATCGCATATTTCTGAGCCAAAACGCTCAAACGCTCCCGTTGCCAGGTAACAAAATCCTTTTTCTCGGTGGGAGTGGAATACCCATAAAGCGCTTTGGTCAAAGAGGCGCGCCCATCCCATTTTTGCAGTCCTTCATGATTGTAGGCGTACAGAGTTTCCTGTTCCAGCATCATATCAATTTCCTGTAGCAGATCACCTAATTGGCGAGCCAGGAAATATGCGAGTTGATCATAATTCACCAAATATTCGTTCTGATTGAAGAAGCTTAAGAGAGAAAGCAGGCTTTCAACCGAACGCTGCAAATTATCGATTTCATCTTCGAGGTCAGATTCCATCCTCGTCGCCCCAAACTTACGCTTTTGGGGGACTAAATCATACGACTGCAACAGGGTATTAAACAAGCGATTCGATAACTGGTCTTTAGCAATACGCAGAGCCACTCCCTGCACGGCTTGAGGGAACATTGTTAATTGAGAATCCGCAAAAAACTGATACTTGCTCATAATTTGCCGCGTTTCCTGCAACCGGGCCAGATTCCATTGGACTTTCATGCCATCACCAATGATTGCGGGTAAAGAACCATTCAAAACCGGATCAATAAAATCCATCATCATAAAATGATCCAGCGCCTGTTTAAAATCTATCAATTTGGATGAAAGCGAATAGTATTCATCATTCTCATTTTTTACAAATACCCTGCCAATCATCTTAAGCTCAATGTTTTCAAACGTATATTGAAGCTTTCTGAAAAGATCGTCTCCCAGCCGGGAGATCGTTTGAGACATCTCCTCCCCGAAAAACTGGCTTTCCCGGATATTGGCCAACATATCCTGAAATTCGGATCCACCACTTCGGCGTGTTCTGAATAGCCATATATTCTCCGGTGAATTTTGGATATGATCAATTAATTCTCTCAGTTCTTTAAACATGCCGATACGGGGCTGGGAAATAACGTTTTCAATAACACCATTCAGACGATCAATCGTCCTGACCAGAATATTCGCATCACTCATCCGATATTTCAGCAAACTAAAGAGCAGATACAATTTTTTAGTCGCCTCATCCCGATAATCATTCAAAGGAAACGTTTGCACGGTCAGTTTACTCATCGCATAGGGATAATAAATATCATCCTCTAATATCTGCACAGGCAGCTTGATAAGAAAAATGGATTGCATCAGTGTATCAAAATTAGTAATTTTATCCCGTAATTCGGCGGAATTGAATATCAGGATCGCTTGCTCAAGTTTACGTATGTTATTGACATAATTATAGATGGAAATCTCTTCATGGTATTTGATCGGCGCCGATAAAGTATCCATGTTGAAGGCGTAATTTTTCCGGATAGTGCTTAATGTTAAATAGTGGAGCTGATAAAAAAACGACTTATAAAGGATATCGTTATACGCCAAGGTGATTGTGTTGTACAAGCGGTATTCCGGGGAATATATCCAGGACGTTGGCACAAAAACCGAATGGAAATTATCGGGTTTAAAGCTGACGACCTGATCAATATTGTGAATCAAGGTTTGAAACGGTTGATTATCCCGCGTTTCACGAAGAACGGGCAAAGCGAAACGATAGAGATTGATACTCTTGATTAATTGACCGATCGCGGGCATAAAACGTTGGGCTTTTGAATGAAAACGGCACCCGGAGATGCTGAAACCAACGATCCAGAGTAGAAGTAAAGCGACCATAGCGGTTTTAAGAAACATCACATTTTTTTTGACAACGGCGATACGGGTACGAGTCGGTTCCGCCAACGCGAATTCCTTAAAAATCCGCTGTTCGAACAGGTCTTTGGAGAAAATGGGGCAATGGGGCTCATGGCTATCCTCGCTTCCCACAAAATAGATGCCCCTGAGAAAAAAAGATTCATGGTAGATACTTTGCCGAAAAACCGTATTGAGATAATGAGTCAATGCGGGTTTCAGGGAGCGAAAATCAAAAGGAAACGTAAATAACTCATCTTCCCCGATAATTTTCGGTTGATGGGCGAAAATCTCCATCTGGATCTGCTGTAAATTTTTAAGCATTGAACGGTACGCGTCGTCGATCCATTCGGGAGTGTAGGTGACCTCTGCGGTATAGGGATTTGACCAGCCGAAGATGGAATCACGCATATTTTCGGGTAAATTTTTTACCAGGGAACCAAACCCGGGAATTTGGTCGGCTTTGGTCACTACTATATAAACAGGGAAAAACATCCCACTTTGCTTCTGGATATCCCAAAGACGCTGGTAAACCTTTTCCGAAGCCTGGAATAATTTTTCCTTATCAGCGTCATTCATCGAGCGCGTAGCAAGCAGCAATTCAGCGCTAATTGTCAAAATTACGCCATCCAAAGGCCTCTGTGGGCGGTATCTTACTAATTGCTTCAACACCTGCGACCAGTTCTTATCCTTTGCCGGCGCGTCCGGGTTTAAATATTCACCCGCCAGATCAATAACAATTCCGCGATTGAAAAACCACCAATTCAAACTATAGGGAGCTAACAGAGAAATCCCTGAGGGTCGCCTGTATTCCTGAGGAATATTTAAATTCTGCAACAATGTGGATTTGCCAACGGCATCATTGCCCATCATCATGAAACAAGGGATTTGGTAGGATTTTTGTCGACCACTGGTGACGTTCTGCTTTAAAATCCCCTCCACATCCTGAAAAGAATTTCGAATTGAATCAGCATAATTCGGAGTGGGCGCCTGCGGTTGAGATTTCTCTTCCGCTACTTCAGCCTTACCTGGCTTGGCTTCTTTAGCGTCTTTTTTGGGAGCGCGTTCAGGTTCTTTTTTCTTCATCATCTGCCGGATCAATCGTACCATATAAATCAGCAACACGATGATGGCAATGATCACAAAAGCCAGCGTATATGGGAGTATGGCTAAAATAAATTTGTACTGCATCATAATAATAACCGCCGCTTATTTAAGTGTTTCCAGGAGACGAATCAATGGCAATTGAAGCTGGAACCAAATCAAACCGGTCACAATCGTCATGACAAGGATGGCAATTCCAGAATAGATCAACCATTGGCGAATATTAGTTTGAATTTTTTTAATTTTGGTTTCTTCAAATGTATGCATGTAAGCTTCCGGAAAAACCTGAGGATGACGAGTATTCAGGGCCGGTTCTTTGTTATATAATAATGTAAAGAGTCGTTGTTTATAGTTTAAAAACTGATCTTGTGGCGGGCTGCCCTTATATTTCCCCTCAAATCCCAGCGAAATTGCCAATAGATAAATTCGCGCCAATTCAATGCGAATAGGATCGGAATTGTCCAGAAAACTTTCGAGCTTCACAAAAAACTGATCGCCGGAAATATGGGATTGGAAGAAATGGGATTCCAGCAGATGGCTATTCCAGGTATCCTTACCGAACCAATCAATATTAAGAAAAATTTCATCGCCCAAACCAACCATGATATAAAGCGCCTCTTCAAACAAGGCAATCCAATAGTCATGGCTGATTTGCTGCGCCTGAATTTTCTGTTTCTCCAACAAAGTTACCAATTCCATACGAAGGCTCATCACATCTTTTTCCTGAGACGCGCCATTAGTCGTCTCATAATGGACCATCCATTCACCATTGATAATTCTTTGCTTGAGCGTCATGACCCGATCATAAAACTCATAAAACTTTTCGATTAAAAAGGTGTCGTTAAATTGGAATTCGTTACTTATTGTCTTCATTTGTTTTTAATAAAAAGAACAATTTCAGCCGGTGCAGCGCTGGTTTTATCGCTGATATTCACTACTTGAATGTGTTCTCCGGGAATTACATATTCAGTTTTAGGCTTAATGATAAAATAGATCATATTACGCGCCCCAATCAATTCGTCCGTAGGGGTTACCCGTTTCCGCTCAACACCCAATATCCGTTTCTCCCTCAACGATTTAATTATGGATTCCGAACCGATCAAACTCTGTTCCAACCAGGCGGCAACTTCCTGCTCGGTTTGTTCCTTTTTACGTTTAATTCCCAAAATCAGAGTTTTGCCAAACCATTCCGCAAAGAAAATATGAAAAAAGAGTCCGTTGTCAAATTTAAAATTAGTATGGGAGTATGCCTCGCTGATTCCTTCTTCGATATAATGGTTAATATAATCGCGGAGCTGGTCAAATTGCTTTTTAATATTCAGATGTTGATATGGCGGTAGAATAGGCGGTATCAATCCGGGACTGATGATTGCGAGTTTTCCCAGAACACTGCAAAGACTTTGATAGAGTTCAAAGGGATGAACGCGGTTAGACGAAAGTATGGATTCAATATATGGAATCTCAGCAGTCAGCGCGAGAATCGTCAATTTCATATCAAGGATTTGCGTTAAATCAGAAATTGCGGACGAGTTGCGGACTTTTTCTGCAATATACATTGCCTTTTCTCTAAGTTTCTGAACCAGTGAATTAACGATTTCACCCAGAGGGGAACTCATTTTAACTCTCAATAAGGGTGGAATATAATTATCATTGATAAAAGCTTCATCATCCAAACGCAGGCGGATCAAGGGCAGACTCACATATTTTTTAGGCGGATTATCACTAACCATCAAAATCAATTGCGGCTTCAAACGGGGAATGCGCACTTCATTATCGCCGGTATTATCATCCGTTACCGATTGCCCCTCAATGGAATAAAAACGGGTCAGCTCACCGTCAATCGATACCTGGGCGCTATGAAACGCTGCAATCGCAAGGTGAACCGTGATTTCATTGCTATCAAACTGATCCGTTAGCGTATTCAAATCCAGCTTCAATTCACGCTCATCCTCTTTATAGTCATACGAAATCTCCAGACCATCCGGCATAATCGCTTCCAGTTCCAAAATTCGTACGACACCATTGATCAACGCCGATCGATCGTACTCAAAAAGTAAAACCCCCCAGGGAAATGGATGAAGCGCCTGAGCTTGATAATGAACCAGATTTTCTGTCCGGATATTGTTTTGTTGGAAATGGTGCGGCAAAAGCATCATCCCCTCATGCCAGTTGATTGCCATAGGAATTTGATTAACATCACTCATATTTTCTCCTCGTTCTGTAATTGATAATATATCGGTATTATTAAACAAGTCAAGGAAAAAAAAATTTTTTTTTTTTTTTAAAAAAAAATCTTGCTTTTTAATACCCAACTATATATATTTTTATTTAGAAATGTAAAATTCAGTTTTCCTGGGAAGGAGTGTCAATTATTCAAGATTTCATATTAACCCGGCCGGCTTTTTATGGCTTTTTATTTTTGATTGTTTTTTTGTGTTTTTCTTTTTTTATTTTAGGTTTTTTATTGGGGTTCAATTTAAATCTCGGCAAAACCACCAACACACTTGCTTTACCTGAAGAAAACGTACCAGAAGTAATTGATACACAGTATACAACAAGCGTACCACAGTTCTCGGATTCACTGCTTAGAAGTTCCCACATTCGTACAACCCCCTCTCCCGATTCGATAACGGCCTGGCTGGATTCCATGATTATCGATTCAACCGAGTACTACATGACGCGATTGCATCCTGATACTTCAACAACTCAAACAGCGCCAGCGCCCACCCCCGAATCTGAACCACCGATTGAGAGTATTGAGAGTAAGGAAGCTAAAAGAGAATCTGCTCCTGAAAAAAAAGTCGTCCAACCCGTTCCCTCAGCTAAGCCAACCCCCAAAGCAGACGCCTGGTATATTGTTCAAGTCGGCGCGTTTAATACCCGGGAAAAAGCGAAAACTCTGGTCAATGAAATTAAAGCTGCCAGGATTTCAGCGACGATTTATGTGTTCCACGACCAGCAACAGCAACTTTGGTATGGCGTCATGATCGGTAAATATAAGACCCGCCAGCAAGCCATCGACGCCTCAAAAAAATTCCAGGCAACAGAAAAAATGCCGGCAATTATTAAATACATTTACCTTTGAAACGATCGTATCACATGAACATGCTGTTTGCAGTCATTTTGCTGGTATCCGCAATAATAATCGGTGGAGCGGTACTATTTCGCCGATATCATAAGCAGAAATCACCAGCGGTCCGAACTCTTTCTGCGGTGATGCCGACGATCAATCCCGAACGGGAACTCAGAAAACTGATAGCAACCCATGCCGATATCCTGAAATTGTACGAGGATATTGGCTATTCGCCATTTATCCAATGGGAAATCGACCAGCTTATCAGCAATTTAAAAAACCTGATCGTCGTTCGAATCCCCGATTTTCCCGCTTTTAAAACAGCGATCCGGCAAATTGTCAATCAAATGGAATCCGGCATTGAAACAACGGGAATGACCCCCGAACTTATCCTGTACATTCAAAACCATCCCTTTTTTCAGGAAATCCTCGAACATTTAGAAGATAGTGATGCGATATTGCGACTCCTCAACCGGGACCCTTACCGCGAATTAATTCCCATGCTGGAAGAAATCCCCATGTTGCGCGCTGGAAAAACTGTATGGAAAACTCCGCTTGAACTCCGTATCATCACCAAGCAACCCTATAGCCGGGATGATTTTCTAAAAATAATTGACGCCATTGAATCCCAGGTTACTGAGGCCAAAATCATCCGTAAAGCTGAAGTAAAAAGAGCGATTCTGGAACTGATTCAAAAAATCAAAAAAGATATCATGAACGAATACGCTTATATGATCACCTCAGTTTCAATGTTGGAAAACCGCATTCAGGAATGGCTTTGGCGCGCTGATCTACCAGATGCCAGCAACAAAAAAAAACAACTGGACCAATTTTTATTGGAATTAATCAATCTGCGCCGGGTCGATACGATAGAAGCGCTGAGGCAATGGACTACAATTGCCCTGCAGGAATATAAAAAAACAGTTTTGGAGCTGGCGCAAAAATTTTTATCTATAAGCTGGATGCATACTCCTACCCAGATAAATTGGCTAATTATCTATTTAATGAATACTGAAATTGCCGGTCTATTGAAACTGAAGCATCCCAAGGAAGGGTTAACCCAACGGCTGATTTCCGTGCGTCAGGAAATCAGGGAAAGTTATTTTGATCCCGAGGAGATTATTCGCCGCCTGCATCAACTGGAAGCGGATAATTATTATATGAATAGCATTGTCTTTGCCCTTTTACGACAGGCAAAACCGATTTCGTATCGATAGGAAAGGAAAATTTATGAAAAAAAGATTCTATTTATTTATCCCGCTTCTCTTACTGATTTCCTGTTCCATGTGGGTTCGAACCCGCTCACTTTTTGGTGACAAAATGGATATTCATGTGTTCATCACCGAAGACGCCAATCTGAATCATGCATTTGCCGTCGATGTGATCTATGTTTATGATAAAACATTTTTAAAAAAACTGTTGGAGTTGCCTGCCCAGCAGTGGTTTCAAAAGAGGCAGCAATTATGGAACGATTTATATCAGGACAATGCCTTTGAGTATTGGAGCTGGGAATGGGTTCCCGGCCAACAGGTCGATCAAATTGAATTGCCCTTGCGGGCCGGGGCTATCGCCGGCGTCATTTACGCCAGCTATCTCAGTGACGGGGAACATCGCATTCGATTCAATCCGCACCACAGTATCAACCTCCTGCTCGCCGAAAAGGAATTCAAAGTCAGCTCCCAAAAATAATCGCTCTTAAAATTGCATTATTCGCGCTCGGCGGAAATTTTAACTTTTTGAAACAGGAAAATCTCTATCTATACCGCTTTTTTCCTGACCGGCAGCAAAAACATGATCGCCAGTCTGCTGAATGTGGACACTGAGGCTACGTTTCGCCTAAGTTCCTATTTTTATCAGTAAGGGTCCCAATGGGTTGATATCAGGCAAGCCCTGCGCAAAGCCAAGCTCAAAGTTATCCAATTCGCGGAAGAATCGAAATTTAGAGATTCCTGCTATTGGGCGACCTTATTTTTGATGGGTCGATAATTTTTTTTTTAAAAACTTGACAGATACTTTTTTTATTGTATATTGGAATTTACGAGCATTCATGTAAGACAGATGTAAAATGACTTAATTGTCCGTTAAAAAGGAAGGTGATATGGAAATCAAAATTGAAAAATTCGATCCTGTTACGGTGATTAGCATCGGCGGCAAACTTGATGGGAATACGGCTTCCCAGGCGCAACAGAAAATTCTTCCGACGATTGCCCAGGGACTAAAATTTGTATTGGATTTAAGCCGTTGCAGTTATGTCTCCAGCGCCGGACTACGTGTGCTGTTGCTGGTTGCGAAAACTTTAGCGCCCAAAAAGGGCAAAGTCGTTTTAACCGGTTTATCGGAAGAGATCCGAAGCGTCATCGAGATGACCGGATTCAATAATATTTTTCAGGAATACCCTTCTGTTACAGCCGCGGTAGAAGCATTAAAAGCCTAGCCGAGCGGAGGCATTTAAGGAAAGGAATATTCTATGTCCGATCAGTTAATCGTTTCCGCTATCGCAGATAATCTGGATACTATGATCTATTTTATTCGCAAGGAAGCAGAAAATAGCGGGTTCCACAGTCAATCTATCAATCGTATCCATTTAGCCTGCGAAGAGGCTTTAATGAACGTCATTAACTATGCTTACGGAGAGAATCAAGAGGATCAGGAAGGGAAAATCGAAGTGGTTTGCGACAAACTTCATGACCCGGCAGGGCTCTTTATTAAAATTATCGACCAGGGCATTTCATACAACCCGTTGGAAAAGAGGATCCGGATATTGACGCGCCGCTGGAAGAACGCCAAATCGGCGGTCTCGGTATCTATATGATCAAACAGATCATGGATGAAGTCAACTACCAGCGTATTGATGACCGCAATGAACTGACAATGAAAAAATTTCTGGAAGAACGCAAGGGTTAACCTCCATGAAATTATTGATCGTCGGGAATCAGCGATGAAACGCGTTCAATCCTTATCCATTCTACTGCTACTCTGGGTTTCGATTTATGCGCAAACCCGCATTGAGCACCCGCGGATACGTCCGATCCCCGGAGCGCTATGCGATGCCCACCGCAGCCAGCGCATACCCAACAGTCAATACGTTTTTCTGATTAGTGAAGGCTTAAACAAGTATTACCAACCCATGCGCGGAGAATACTGGGATCTGATTTACCGTTTCAACCTGAGCAACGGCAAACAGGACCGCTCGGTTTCGCCTACCGATATTGTGCGAATCTTTCACCAGGCTTTAGAGCGTGAAACGAGTGAAATCACACTGCTGGAAGAGGGACGGATTGGGTTTAAAATCATTTTAGACAGCATTGATGAATTATGGGGTGATCTGATCGCCCAACCGGGTGAATACCGCCTGATCCTGATTCAGGCTCCCCGCGAACCGATACCTCAGACCATCCGACAACCCCGTTTCAAGTTCAATCTAATGGAACGGATTCGCTTGATTGCTTATGACGATTTAATCACATTCGATACGGCAAAAACCGCCAATACTTATATGAAATATCGAACCAGCCTCGGGTTTGATTGGTCTCCTGTTTCTAATTTCACCCTGCATTTTAAAATCACCAATGAAATCAGAGATTATTATTCACCGATCACCAAGCTAACCGATTGGGACGAAATTTTTCTTGACCAGGGATACGTATCACTACAAGGCGGCCAATCCCGACTTTGGAAACTCTCGGTGGGGCGACAAAACATGAGTATGGGCAATGGCTTTTTGATCATGGAAGGAACCCCGATGGATGCCTCGCGCGCCATCTGGTTTGATATGCTTCGTTTTGACTGGTGGTTAGCCTCCCGCCATCAGCTTACTTTTTTCTATTCTTACTTGCCGCCGGACGATTATCATACATTATTATTAGGAGAAATCCGAAAGACCTTAAGCGAACAAGCATACCATTCCCTGGGAATTTTTTCAAACATGAAATTTCTCTATGGCGATTGGAGTGTATATTGGTTATACCGACAAGGGAATAAAAAAAGCAGCCAACGCCTGACAACTTACGCCGACACGAATGGAGTGATTCTACCGGACACGATTCGAACTATCTATCTCGAACATGGGTTACAAACCATGGGGACTAGTTTTACCTATGAAGCGGTGCCCCGCCGTTGGTCATTGGACGGCGAAGCCGCGCTTCAGTGGGGATGGTTCGACGACCAGGGCATCAATCGCAAAACTATGGCGATGGCAGGATCGTTGAACCTGGGATTTTATCTGCCGCCTTCATGGCTCTGGAAACCGGAACTATCGGTAGAAGGCGTCGCTCTCACAGGCGACAAACCAACGACCCTACGCAATGAGGGATGGGACCCGTTGTTCGGCCGCTGGCCCCATAATTGGAGCGAGCTTCTGATCTATAGTTTATGGCATGAAACCCGACCGGCATGGTGGAGCAATATCTATATGATCCGTTCCTCACTTCGTTTAAATTTTTCCAGAAATTGCGAGTTGACTCTGAGCTGGACCCCTATGTGGACTTTTGAAAAATGGCCGATTCATTTAAACCAGGTGGTTGGCTATAAAAAAACCACCGCCATTAACCCCCAATATAAAATGACGGAATTGGGCGGGAATGGCAAATTCCGAGGTACTCTTTTCATATTGAAAATGGAGTACACTTTAATTCAATCAGTGAAAGGAATTTGGCAAATTGAGGCCTTTCGGCCCGGAAACTATTATTCTGTTTCGGCGGAACAAGTCAATTGG
Source organism: uncultured bacterium (assembly GCA_964632485.1). Taxonomy (GTDB): domain Bacteria; phylum JAGOEH01; class JAGOEH01; order JAGOEH01; family JAGOEH01; genus CAZWDO01. The sequence goes on along the minus strand of CAZWDO010000013.1, from coordinate 38,654 downwards.
CTAATGTTCGGGCTACTTTTTCGGTATTAATTTTTTTTTCTTGACAAAAGGATGCGGATGCGTTATAATCAAATAGAGAATCGGGATTTTTACCCGGTATTGGCCTTCAACACTCAGGCTGTAAAGGAATGATTCACGCTTATGGAAAACATCATTCATAATCTGAACCCTTTCCCTGGAATCAGGAGTTATGAGGCCGGGGAAGACTATTTATTCTTTGGCCGGGAAAAACAGATTCAGGAATTAGTGGAAAAACTCAATGAGTCTCACTTTATAGCGGTTGTAGGGGCTTCCGGAAGCGGAAAATCCTCTTTGGTCCGTGCCGGTCTGGTGCCTTCTTTATTCAATGGCAAGATGGAGAGCTATCCCGGCAACTGGCAATTAACACTTTTCCGTCCCGGCGATGATCCCTATCGGAATCTTAGCGAAGCCTTATTCCGCAGTACGCAGATGATATCCAACTCTATAAAATCTGAGGAAACGGCTTTACGCGAGGAATTGACCAACATGTTCAATTTGCTCAGTTTTTCCGATGCCGTCTATATGCAACGGATGGGGGGGTATGATCCCATTACGGTAGCGGCTTACAATGAAAGGCTCCGATTGGGTGAAAATGGTTTAATCGACCTGATTAAGGAGCAGAATGCGGATATCCCGCGTCCCCGACTGGTGATTATTGACCAATTTGAGGAAATATTCCGTTTCAAGCAGGTTGAAAATCCCGAATATACTAAAGAGATACTGGACCAGTTCGTCACTCTGTTTTTAAATGCCGCGCGCCAAAAAGAGATTCCTATTTTTATCGTGCTGACAATGCGTTCCGATTTTTTAGATCAATGCACCGATTTCCCGGGTTTGCCCGAAATGATCAACAACGGCAACTACCTGGTACCCCGGATGACGTCGCAGGAAATGCGAAAAGCCATTACGGGTCCGATCAAGGTTTGCGAAGGCGAAATTACGGAACAGTTGGTCCAACGGTTATTACTGGATGTATCAAATGATCCGGATCAACTTCCGGTACTTCAGCACGCGTTGATGAGGACCTGGGATTATTGGAAAATCAATCACTCCGAAAATCAATCGGTAGATATTGTCCACTACGAAGCGGTCGGGACGGTTAAAGAGGCGCTATCGCTTCATGCAGAAGAAGTATATTTGGCTTTGCCGAATCCCCAACATAAATTTTATGCGGAAAAAATGTTCAAAGCGCTGACTGAAATGGGAGATGATAAAAAACCAATCCGCCGCCCGACCCGTTTGAAGGAAATCACCTCGCTGGCCAACGGACAATTAGAAGATATTATCACCGTTATCGATATGTTTCGGGAAGTAGGTCGAGCCTTTCTCATGCCACCCAACAAAATTCCCTTGAGCGAGCAAACGATGATCGACATTTCGCACGAAAGTCTGATGCGGATTTGGACTCGTCTGAAACAATGGGTGGAAGAAGAAGCCCAATCCGCGCAACTCTATGTACGGCTCTCACGTTCAGCCGAACTCTATCAGCAGGGCAAAGCGGGTCTTTGGGTCAATCCTGAGCTGGAACTGGGTTTACGCTGGTTTCAGGATTATCATCCAAATGAAGAATGGGCGCGGCGTTATGATCCGGCTTTTGAACGGGCTATCGATTTTCTGGAATATAGCAAAAAAGAATATGAACTGCAAATTGCCCGCAAAGAGGAGCAACAGAGAAGGCAACTTCAATGGGCGCGCCGTTTCGCCATAATTTTAGGAGTTGCGTCGATCATCTCACTACTATTTCTGATTATCTCCGTCAATTTGCGCTACAAAGCGGAAAGCAGTGAAAAAATTGCCTTAGAAAAAGAGAAAATCGCGTCCACAGAAAGTCGTAAAGCGGCTGAACAGCGCAAAGAAGCGATTCTTCAGAAAAAGATATCGGAACAACAGCAGCAAATCGCCGAGCAACAGCGAATTATTACCGAAGAGCAGCGCCAATACGCCTTAACACAGCGTCAGGAAGCGCTGGTTCAAAAGCAGCGGGCCGAGGTATCGCAAAAGCAAGCAATTTCTGCCCGCGATGAAGCGGAAAATCAACGCAAAGATGCTGTTTCTCAGCGGCAAATCGCCGACAAAGAACGTGTAAAAGCCGAGCAATCAGAACAAAAAGCTCAGCGTTTACGCTTTTTAGCCGTTGCCCGCACCATTGCCATCCAATCACTCAAAGTTATGCAAACCACCAATCAATGGGATATTGCGGCTTTGATGGTACTGCAAGCTTATCAGTTTAATCTGAACAATGCCGGCCCCCCCTACCAACCCGATATTTATCTGGCCTTAACCGCTGTGGAACCAAACCGCCCTGTCTATTATGGACACACGGACGCCATTCGTTCACTGGCGATCCACTCCAATGGAAACTGGTTCTTTACCGGCAGTGATGACGGGTCTATCCGCCAATGGAGCCTGTCAAATCCCGGTCAAAAGGACCGAATTTTAAAAAAAGCGTCAAATTCGTCCGATGGAATTCGTAGCCTGGATATTGATATGAAGGGAGAGTGGTTAGCCGCAGGATCAGCTTCCGGGACAATTTATATCTGGAACCTGCAAGCTCCCAATGAAGTCCCAATCCAACTCAATGGACACCAATCGGTTATTAATAAAATACTATTTACTCGTAAAGGCTCGATCCTCAGCGCGGGAAATGACGGACTCGTCCTTTTATGGAATAATCCGACAAAGCAATCAACGAAACAGATCCTTCTGCAACAATCACAACGAATTTATTCATTGACAGAGTTACGCGATGAGAATGCCTTTCTGGCCGGTAGCGCCGATGGAAACCTATTTAAACTGATTTCCGATACCCGCCAGGCAACTGTTTTTTGGCAAGATACCCAAAAAAAACCGATCATGGCCATCGATATTTCGTCCGACAATCGCTATCTGGCCGTTAGCGACAACCGGGGCGCTATTTATCTCTTCGACCGGCAGAGTAGCAATACCAAAGCTATCCCACTGATGGGACACCTCTCTACGGTCAATGCCTTACGCTTTTCATCCAACAAGGATATCCTGTTGTCCGCATCAAACGATCAATCCCTGCGAATTTGGAACTATAAAAATCCGGAAGAACCTCCCATTCAGATCAAAGAGCATGATGGATGGGTTTATGATACCGAATTCACACCGGATCAACGCTATTTTCTATCAGTATCCGCTGATCGGACCATACGGCGTTGGCCGGCCGCCAGCGCAGAAATCGTTCCCCTCATTCAGCAAAAAGTTTCCCGCAATTTAACCAATGAAGAGTGGAATAAGTACATTAGTAAGGATGTTCCCTATGAAAAAACACTGCCCCAGTTACCATAACCGTTTTATTGCCGTTATTTTCCCCCTTGTTGTTGCAATGATAATCTTTTTATTCTTCGCTGGTAACGTTTATGCCCAGGAATGCTCAGAACTACAGTTAACAGAAGCCTTAAAGGAATACCAGACCGGCAATTTTGAAATGGTCATCCAGTTACTGGAACCCTGTGTGGAAACTGGATTCCAGGACAAACAACGGGAGCAGGGATATCGGTTGTTGATTCTGACCTATCAGGCGCTGGATTCGGTGGTTACCGCTCAGCAATATGCCGTCCGCCTCCTGTTGCTCAATCCGAATTATGAGCCAAACGTATTCGATCCGCCGCGCTATATTCAACTGATCGATAAACTCAAACAAAGCGGCAGCGCAACCATGATCACGTCAGTGTCTAAAAAGGCGGAAAATATCTACGAGGCCCCGGCAACCGTCACCATCATCAACGAAGAGGATATCAAAGCCCGTGGATATATTGATCTGGAAGCATTGTTCAGCGATTTGCCCGGTTTTGATGTCTCACGAACCTATGGGGTCACCTATTCAAATATTTATCAGCGAGGATATCGCTCCAACAACACCGAACGCACTCTGTTTCTGATGGATGGAGTTGAGGAAAATGATTTTTGGAGCAATGGCATTTTCTGGTCGCCACAGTTCCCCATATCAAATGTCAAACGAGTTGAAGTGGTTTACGGACCGGCGTCCACAATGTACGGTCCGAATGCCCTGGTTGGTGTAGTCAATGTCATCACCAAGGAACCGGAAGAAATCGCGCGAAATCACAGTGTCGGGGTAAATGCCAATTTTGGCTATGGAAGTTACGACACGCGCTACAGCGACATAACCATTGCAGCTAAATACAAAAGCCTGGCCTTTACCGGAACTGTGCGGAAATTCTATTCCGATTTAATGGACCTCTCCAAATATGAAGAATTCAATTATGATCCGGACGACTACAATTCAATAGATTATGCAGCGCTTCTGAATGTAACCAGCCAGGCGAATACCTATGCGCGGACTCATCATTTAGTGGATAACCACCCGTACTATACCATTGAACGAAACACTCAGGGCGATACGGTGGGTATCAGTCTGACCCAAACCGGAGTCGAGATCGCGCGAACCTACGACAAACAAGCGTTTGAGGGCGAATTGAACGGAGCGCCGATTCGCTATTCTAACCGCCTGGATGCGCTATATTATTATGGAAAACTTCGCCTGAGCGATCTGGTGATCGGTTACGAAAGCTGGTGGGAAGAAAACGGTTCAACCAATTATTTCCCTGACAACCGCCGGGCAGCGGCGGATAATGCCGCTTTATGGATCCCTATTCAAGATTTTTTTTACGCTAAATATGATAAAGTCATCAGCGAAAACCTCTCAGTGAATAATTTCGCTCAGTACCGCGTCATCCAACTTGGCGAAAAAACAGGGTCTGTCGTGCTTAAAAACTATTCCAATAAAGGGTTGAACCTGGATAGCCTGATTAAAGATATCCCCGGGTCATGGGATACCTACTATTCGTACCAGATATCCCGGCAGTTCCGCAACGAATTTAAAATCACTTTCAACCCCATTCCCAAGCTGGACGTGATCGCCGGGCTGGAAGTCCGTAACAGTTCCATCCAGGGCGATTACCGCAAAATATATTCCGATACGTTGAGCGTTATCGAACAGGGAAGCAGTTCGGGAGATACGATTCCCGGCGCGAACGATTTTACGATTTACGATATCGGTGGATATGGACAGGGCACTTACCGGCTCTTCCCCTGGTGGAAAATTACCCTTGGCGCCCGTTACGATTATAACCGTATCCGCGTCTCCGGGGGCTACGGCACCCAGTTAAATCCCCGCTTTGCGATGGTCTTCACCCCGAACCGTTTCATCATTAAAATGATCTATGCCCGCGCTTTCCAAAATGCCTCCAACTGGACTAAATATGCCATTACTCCCCAGCGTCGGCTAAGCAACCCAACGTTGCCACCGGAAAAAGTCAATAACTACGAAGCCTCCATCGCCTATCAGATCAGTAACCGACTGATATGCCGCATCGGGTATTCTTATGCAAATCCTGAAGGAGTGGTCGGAACGGCCATCGTTTCTTACCAGGGCGGGACAACCGGCCAGAATCGCGCTATTGGAGCGCTGAAAATTTCGGGGCTTGAATCGGCAATGACTTTGAAATTTGACAAGCTGCAATTTTACGCTAATTATAACTATTCAAATCCCCAAAACAACATCCTCGACAAAAACGGCAATTTAACCGGAGAATACCAACGCATCGGCGATATTTCCAGCCACCGGATCAATTGCGGTGTCCAATATACTTTTTGGGAACATCTTCTCACCCATCTCAGAATGAATTATTATTCCGATCGGCCCGTAGGCCCGGAAACCTCCGTCAGCGCCAATCCCGGCAATTTCCCGGGTGTATTTTTACTGAACGGTACTATCGCCTACGATAATATTTTCCCGGGATTCACTTTGCAATTCATCGGCAACAACCTCACCAATAAAGAATATTCTGACCCGGGGATTCGCTCAGCCGACGGCAATTCCTACGCCTATCGAACCCCTCAAAAGGACCGTAATTTTATTATACGACTCATGTATCAATTTAATTAAAAACTTAGAAAGTGTGAATGGGATAATGGTAGTCAATTATATTAAGCCCAAAGCCATAACGGTAGCGTTAACAACAATGGAACAGGAATGGCTTAAGCAGCCGCGCGATCTGTTTATTCAATCCTATATCGATTATATTGACCGAACTCTGGAAAAGTTTCAGTTAGTGATTCGAAAGGCGTTCGTGGAAGATATTAAAATGATCCAGCAATTTATTCATGAGCACTATCCTCTGGCGAAATCCTCCTGGGTAACTGTTTATGACATCTTTCGCATGACAAAATTTGGCAATGGAATTTTAATTTGCGACGCGCAAAACCAGATCAAGGCATGCCTGTTTGAGATCGGCTATGACACTCCGGACCGCACCTCCTATTCTGTCAGGCTTTTAGTGCATCCAGGCTTGAGCGGCAACAATATCGGAATATTGCTAAGCCAATACGGCTGCCTTTTAGCCATGAAACGCGGCTCTCGGGTTAAACGCGCGCTGATCGACTGCCAAAACATCAAACAACTCTATATCCAATTAAACCGCATCGGCTGGATTTGTGATCATTTCTATGCCAATATCGATGGACTGGTACCCAATTTTACCGCTTGTTTGCCCCTCACTCCAAGCGGACTCCTTGAGAACCGGGTGGACAAGGAAAAAACCGCCCATTTTATACAAACCCATACTCGAGGTCTGGATTTTGAATTGATCCCCGTATCAAGAACGGATATTTTAGAGATAAATCTAAGCAATGATGAATTTGCGCTGGTTGGCATTTTGCGCTCAACCCCAGAAGACCCCGAAGATTATTATTTTACGATGGCCAACAGATGGTTGGCAGTGGAACAGGTTTAATTTCATGCAATTGAATGCCTTCATCCGGAATTTTCTTAATATCAGCGATACTGAGGTCCGGCCAATCATTTTAATGCTCATCTTTTCATTCTTTATGGGTTTGGCCGGGGCTTTTTATTATACAGCAGCCACCGCTCTCTTCATTATTGTTTTCCCAACCCGGATGCTCCCCTATGCGCTCATCGCCAGCGGTATTATTGGCTACTTGATCGCCTGGGGTTATTCATCATTGCAGCGGATTCTCTCGTTTTCCCGCCTTTTGCTCATCAATTCGAGTTTTCTTCTGCTCTCAATCAGCCTTTTATCACTTGTCTATTTCGTTTTTCAGGAAAAATGGATCATTTTCTCCCTCTATCTTTGGATCAAAATTCTGCTTTTCCTGACAGCCATCGGATTTTGGGGATTAGCAGGGAAATTGTTTAATCTGCGGCAGGCTAAACGGTTATTTGGATTGGTCAGTTCAGGCGAAGTGGTATCGAATATTATCGGATTTTTCTCAATCCCCCTATTATTATCGTTTATAGCTACTAAAAATTTGCTTTGGTTCGCCATTTTTGGACTGTTGGGTTGCCTGATTACCCTGATTATTATTATCAACAATTTTCATGAAACATTAAACAGCGAGGTTGGGAATTTAAACGATAAAAACCAGACTCAAAAACAGGGACGATTTCAGGGCTTTTTTCATGACCGCTATTACCTGATGATTTTCTTATTAGCCATTTTGCCTATGCTGGGAATCAGTTTTTCCGATTATCTTTTTCTGGGTCAAACCAAACTGGAATTTAAAAACGCCGAAATGGTCACCAGTTTCCTCGGTTTTTTTCTTGGTTTTATGGCAATTATTGAATTTATTATTAAAACCCTCCTCTCCGGAAAGCTTTTGACCAAATATGGCATTCGCCTGGGATTGACATTATTACCCGCAACTCTGGCCGGAAGCGCCGCGCTGGCTGGGCTGGTCGGCTTGATCTACGGCCCTTTAGGAATGGTTTTTTCGTTTATCGCTCTGGAAAAATTATCCATGCGTTCTATTCGCAGCGCTATTTACGAACCGGCATTTCAAATTCTTTATCAACCGGTACCCGTTGATCAACGGATGCTCTTGCAAAGTAAAACCGAAGGCGCCGCAAAATCCTCCGGCAATATTTTAGCCGGGCTGTTATTACTAACCTTCAGTTCACTCCCCTTTTTATCATTGCTCCATATAAACGCCATTTTTTTAATGATCGCTTTATTCTGGTTCTATATTTCCGGGCGGATGTATCGCGAGTATCGAAATAAACTTCGTGAAGTCCTGAAACTGGAACAGGAGGAAATCAGACCTGCCAGCCTGATAAAAAACAACGTCGCTCTATTACGAGAACGGATCACTCATATTCAACCAGAACGAATATCTATTCTATTAAAAATCATTGAACAAGTTACACCAACTTATTCCGACAGTTTATTGATCTTTTATCTTAAAGAAAAAGGATTGACCCACTTTCCAGAAATATTGGAATGGATCCAGAAAAAAAATCTGGTCATATTGCTACCGATGATCGAGAGCAAGGAGATTAAAATTCACGAAGAATCCCCACAAATCAACGAAATCATCGATTATCTGAGAGAATTATCTCAAATCCCGTTAGAAGACCTGATCATCATGTCAGAATCCACCGATGCCGAGGAACGCAAGCGAGCCGCAATTTTGTTGGGGTATTCCGGGCGGTATAACGCGTTTCGCCCTTTTATCAATCTCTTATTAGACAGCGATAGCGATGTACGGGAAGCGGCATTGATTGGAGCTAGCCGAATAAAACGGGTGGAACTATGGCCTCTGGTCATTGAAAATCTGGCAATCCCTGATTATAGCAACGAAGCGGCTTCTGTCATCCGGATCATCAAAGACCCAATTATTCCCGAATTGGATCATTACTTTAATAAATTTTCCAAGAACAAATCATTTCAGATTCGGGTCATCAGACTATGGGAACGAATTGGCGGCGATCAAAGCATCCATTATATTCGCGACAAGCTCGCTTACCCGGATAAAACAATCCGAGCCCAGGCAATCCATTCGTTAAAAAACCTGAATTACAAAGCCACTCCCCTTGAGCAATCGCTGATCAAGCAGAGCCTGGAAGATTCGATTGCCGTTATGGTCTGGATTATCGCCAGTTTACTGGATATCCAGAACTTTTCCGGAGCAAAAACTCTAATAGCGGCTCTGGGATATGAATTGGATAATAAGCGGGAACAAATTTTTTCAATTTTATCTTTATTGTATGATTCCCAAACGATCAGTATTATCCGTGAAAACGTCGAGCAGGGCTCCAGCGATTCGCGTGGCTATGCCCTTGAAATCTGCGATATGATTATAAGCCAGGAGATTAAAGACTTAGTGATACCTATATTTGATGATTTGACTTTAAAGGAGCGATTGAATAAATATCATGCAAATTTTCCTCAGCCCAAAAAAAACCTGGTAGAGCGGCTGCTGGATATCGTTGCCAAGGATTTTACCGAAATTAATTATTGGACTAAAGCATTGGCATTAAATATTTTAGGAAAAGTTAACGATCGAAAGGCTCTGGGGGGCTTAGCCGCTATGGTCTACCATTCCGATGAATTTCTATCTGAATGCGCTTTCATTTCTCTGGCTACAATCGATCCTGACCGCGCGGGGAACCAGCTTAATCGATTTCCCAAAGCAATATCCGATAAATTTAAAATGCTTTTAGAACACTTGCAAACACCCAGCCGCGATTATATGCCGGCGTTTGATCGAATAGTTCACTTGTCCCAACTTCCCATCTTTAAAAATGTTCCGGTACCCGATCTCATCCAGCTCGGCTGGGATGGACAGATGGTTTTACTGCAAAAAGGGTTTTTTTACGAATATAAAAAAAAGTGGCATACCACTTTTTTTATCCTAATCGAAGGAGAGTTGGAACTTTACCTGCAAGGAAAATCTATCCAAAAATTCCAGCCCTATAGCTGTTTAGGAGAAGTTTTCTTTTCACAAGCTAAATTTTTAGAAGGAGATTTCAAAGCCCTCTCCGATAGCCGCATGATTGCCTTACCCATCCAATATTTCTATTTCCTCATGGCCGATCATGTTTCAATAACCGAGAAAATATTGAATGATGAAGATAGATAGGAGTTTTATATGATAGTTAATACCGGCAAGAAAATAGTGTTAGCGATTCTGATTTTTTTATCTCTTGAAAACGCTTTTCTGAATGCTCAAACGGGGGCGCCCTATATTTTGAATTTCAGCACCCGCGAGTACCGCGCCCATGGTCAGAACTTCGATATCGCCATTGATAAACAAGGAATGCTATATGTCGCCAATTTCGCCGGAATCCTCCAGTATGACGGAATTTCCTGGCGCATTATCCCCAGTTCCAATATCACTAAAATATCTTCATTGTGCGCAGATTCAACCGGAAGAATCTATGCCGGCGCCCGGGGAGAATTTGGTTACCTCAAATCCGATCCACTTGGCAATTTGGATTTTTTCAACCTTTCCGCTGATCTGACCGATTCCAACCAGGTTTTTTCTGATATCGTTTCTATTGAAATCATCAATGAAAACGTATTCTTTTTGTCCGATAAGAAAATATTTACCTATCATCACGACACACTCTCAATCTATTCCTTGTCGGATCCCCTGATCAAAGGCTTTACGGCTAATCATCGCCTCTTTTTATTGCTAAAAACCAGGGGATTGGTGGAATTCACCCGCGCTGGAATTATCCCGGTACCCGGCGGCGACCGATTTTCCGAAACAGTTCCCGTCGCATTCATGACCGCGATTAACGATAAAAAAATATTGATCGGAACTAGTAACCAGGGTTTTTTTACATTGCAGGGACAATCGATTACCCCTTGGCAAATTGAATCTTCCGCTATAATTAAGGATAACATCCTTCTCTGTGGAACGCGATTGGAAAATGGAGATATTGCCATCGGCACCATTCGGAACGGAGTGATCTTTCTGGCGCCGGACGGCCATATTTTACAAACCGTCAACAAATCCGTAGGATTAGCCGATGATAATGTCAATTATATTTTTGCGGGCAAAAACAATGAAATATGGCTGGCTCTTAACAATGGTTTAGCCTTGATGGAATACCCTTCCCCTTTTATGTATTTTAATGATCGCGGAGGAATCAACGGCGGAGTTCAACAAATCATTGGCTATAACCAGACCATTTATTGCGCGACTTATAAGGGCGTCAGCTATTATGACCCGGAACAAGCTATATTTAAAGAATTGCAGGATATTAAAACGACCTGCTGGGTATTGTTGAACATCAATCAAAAACTTTGGGCGGCAACCAGCCAGGGAGTTTTCCTCATTGAAAATCAAAAAGTGACACCGATGACAAAATCCTTCAGTCTTAACCTGCATTATTCGCCACTAACGCCCAATTATCTCTATATCAGCCAATTAGACGGGTTTTACCGTTGGCAATTCGAGGGTGCAACATTAATAAATCCGAAACGAATCGGACCGGCAGATATTGAATTCAGAGAGCAAATCGAGGATAAAAGCGGCCGATTATGGTTGATCTCGCCGTCTCATGGACTCTATCGTGTTAACCTCAAAGACCCGTCAATGAAAATGACCCGCATCGATACATCGAACGGACTCCCCGACCTGATCGGCAATCACATTCATTCATTAGCCAGCGGAATATGGATAACTGCTAAGACCGGAATTTTCCACTGGAACGAAAAAGAGAATCATTTTATTAAGGATGATTTTCTGGAACTTGATTCACTGAATCATGAATTATGGCTTTACCGAATGGTCGAAGACCCACAGGGGAACATCTGGACAACTCTGGGCGATGAAACCAATATAACGATGTACAAAAAACAAAAAGACGGCGAATATGAAAAATTTCAAACTCCTTTTTTGCCGCACCGAGAATTCGTCGTCTGGTCGATTTGGCGCCACCTCCGTGGCCAAGTGTGGTTCGGGGGCCCCGATGGCATTCTTGTTTATAATCCCACCATCGAATTCCCCTATAGCAAACCGTTTTACGTTCTGATCCGTAGGGTGATGATCCGCCACGATTCTTCACTGTTTGAGGGAAATCAAACCCCGGACGAGAACCAACCATTAACTCTCTCCTATTCCGACAATACGATTCTCTTTGAATACAGCGCCACCAGTTATGACGTCAAAGGCGAATTACTTTTTCAATACTACCTCGAAGGGTTTGATAAAGTATGGTCCAACTGGACCAATACATCCGCCAAGGAGTATACCAACCTTCCCCCGGGGAAATATGGATTTCGCGTTAAATCTAAAAATATTTATCAAACTGAATTTGAAAGCGTTAAATTCGAGTTCACCATCACTCCTCCCTGGTACCGAACCTGGTGGGCCTATTTTCTATACATAATCCTTGCCGGATTGACTATTGCCGGATTGATCCGTTTGCGCTCCATCAAACTGATGAAAGAAAAAAAGGAACTGGAAAATATTATTCATGATCGAACGGCAGAAGTTGTCCAACAAAAAGAGGAACTGGAAAAACAATCAAGTGAACTGGCATCCAAGAACAGTGAACTCGAAAAGATTAATCTCATTGTCAAATCAATCAATGCCGAGATTAATTTTACAAATCTGCTGAACACAATTTTAGAGAAAATGAAGGTCGTAAAAGCCGTCGATAATGCCACGGCGCTTGTCATTGATAAGGGTAGCGATTATTATCGCTATAAATCAAGCCTGCTTTATGACATGAACCAGATTGAAGATATCCAATTGACATTAGAGGAAACTGAAGCGCGCTATTTAAAAAACTGCGAAGAAGTGTATGAAGATATTTTTATCAACAGGGACTTTTCAACCGCCACTTCCGAACCATTGGTCGATGGCTATGAAAATTCATCGTCCATTGTCGTGATTGTAGCAAAAATCGAAAAAAAAGTGGAAGGGTTTTTAATCCTGGAAAACTTAAGCCGCAAGGACGCTTTTAGCCTTCGTGACCTGAGTTTGTTAAAAAATCTGAAGGAACATATTATCGCCGCCTTCATTAAGACAAAAATATTGGAAGATTTACAGGCCACATTTAACAATTTGAAGGCAACTCAGCAGCAACTGGTGCAATCGGAAAAACTGGCATCATTGGGGCAGTTGACCGCCGGGATCGCGCATGAAATCCAAAATCCGCTCAATTTTGTCAACAATTTCTCTGGCCCAAGTATTGACCTGGCCAACGAGCTATTGGAATATGTTGAGAAATTTAAAACATTGCTTCAGGAAGATGATTATGATGAAATACTTGACCTTGCGGAAATGATCAAAGACAATCTAACCCGAATCAAAGACCATGGCAAGCGCGCCGAGGGAATCGTCAAAGGAATGTTGATGCATGCCCGGGGAAAAACCTCTGAATTTCAGATGTATGAAATCAACAATATGGTCTCGGAATACGCCACGCTGGCTTACCATGGCACACGGGCAAATAACAAGGATTTTACCGTGTCCCTTAAATTCGATCTCGACCCCAATGTCGGGAAAATTCGTATCGTACCCCAGGATTTCAGTCGCGTAATCCTAAATATCGTCAATAATGCCTGCTATGCCATCAATGAAAAAAAACAAAACCTCACCGATAGCGGCAATGAGTTTAGCCCGGAAATAACACTATCAACGCATAAAATTGAACACTTTGTGGAAATTCGGATTCGTGACAATGGAACCGGCATGCCTCCATCTGTACGGGAAAAGATTTTTCAACCATTCTATACCACTAAACCAACAGGCAAAGGTACCGGATTGGGGCTTTCCATGAGTTATGATATTGTTACCCAACTCCATAAAGGAAAGATGGAAGTATCATCCGCGGAAGGTGAATGGACTGAATTTATTCTGACCATCCCGGAAGAGATTTAAATAATAAGCAAAAAGGAGACTATAGATGAGCATCCGCATTCTATCGGTTGATGATGAACAGGATATGGAAGCGTTAATTCGGATGAATTTCAGACGTCAGATTCGCAAAGGGATTTTTGATTTCGTATTCGCTCACAGCGCTCAGGAAGCGTTGAATATGTTGAGCGAAGTTGCGGAAATTGGGGTCGTGCTCTCCGATATCAATATGCCGGAAATGGATGGCTTGACCATGCTTGAAAAAATCAAAAAACTTGACCGCACCGATTTAAAAGTGTTGATGGTTTCAGCCTATGGCGACATGGACAATTTACGGGCAGCAATGAATCGCGGCGCGTTTGATTTTGTAACCAAACCCATTAGCTTTGAAGATTTAGAACTCACCCTCAATAAAACGATTGAGCATGTCGCGCAACAGCGCTCCATGTTGGACGAACATGACCATTTAGTTGCCATCCAGCAGGATCTTTCGGTCGCAAGAGAATTGCAGCAATCTATATTGCCAAAAATATTTCCGCCCTTCCCGGATCGCAGCGATTTTGATATCTATGCGATTATGGATGCCGCGAAATCGGTGGGCGGTGATTTTTACGACTTTTTTTTAGTCGATCCCACTCATATCGGAGTGGTCATCGCCGATGTTTCCGGAAAAGGGATTCCTGCCGCGATTTTTATGGCGATCTGCCGTACCCTGATGCGCGCGAACGCCGTCAATCAGTTTTCAACCAATGAGTGTGTCATCCGAACGAATACCCTCCTGTCGCAGGAAAACGTCAATACCATGTTTGTGACCCTTTTCTACGGCATTCTCGATACCGTCAGCGGAGAACTGATTTATACGAATGCCGGCCATAACCCGCCCTTTATCATTACACCGGACGGACAAGTTACGCCGCTTTCAATCAAAGGGGGTATTGCCTTGGGAGTATTTGAAGATTTTGTCTTCCAAAGCCATACTACTCAACTTAAACCCAATGATACTCTGTTCCTGTACACTGACGGGGTGACTGAAGCAATGAATGCAACTGATGATCAATATACCGAACAACGATTAGCCATTGAATTGGGAAAATTGGGAATGGAACTGCCGAAAACCATAACCGAACGGATCGTACGAACGGTCAAGGAACATGCCGCCGGAGTGGAACAATCCGACGACATCACTGCGCTGACATTGAAATATTTCGGTTAGAAAATAAGGCCTTCCTGATTTACTGAAAAGCAAAATCAAGATTAAAGAGAGCGATTAGCCCACTCATTTGAGATGCGCACCATTACTTCGACGGCTTTCACCATGGCGCTGACGGGAATCCACTCTTTATTCGAATGAAAAAGCAGCCCACCGGTAAAAATATTCGGAGTCGGAATCCCCATAAAGGAAAGACGCGCGCCATCGGTTCCCCCGCGGATGGCTTTATGTATGACCGGAATATCCGAGCCTTCGATCGCAAACTGCGCGACTTCGGTTACCAATGGATAATTTTTTAAAACTTCCAACATATTTCGATACTGTTCCCGGGTTTGGATATCGATCTGCAGGCCCGGATATTTTGCCAGTAGAAATGTCTTCAACTGTTCAAGCATTTCAATCCGCTTACGATTTTTTTCATTGACAAAATCGCGGATAATGAATTGAAGTTCCGCTGAGCTTTCATCACCTTCAATATGGGTCAGGTGGATATATCCTTCCTTCAGCTCGGTATGCTCCGGGGTTTCCCATTCGGGCAGCATGGAAAGAAATCGGCCGGCAATCGCTCCCGCATTGATCATCTTGTTTTTAGCTTCACCAGGATGCACATTATGGCCTTTGAATTTGACAGAAGCGTACCAGGCATCGAAACACTCGCTTTCCAGTTCACCCATCAAGCCGCCATCAAAAGTGTAGCAGACTTTCCCCAATTTTTCCATGTGGATGTAGCGAGTTCCTTGGCCAAGTTCTTCATCGGGTGTGATGCAAATTCGGATTTCCGGATGCGCGATCTCAGGATGCGCCACTAAATAATCCAATCCGGCAATAATTTCAGCAATACCCGCCTTGTCATCGGCGCCCAGCAAGGTGTCTCCGGCAGAAGTAATAATTGTATCACCGATAAAGTGTTTCAATTCAGGACATTCTTCAGGCGTTAATAGCAATTCGGGATTGCGGGGAAACGTTAAATTGGCGCCATTATACTTTTCGTGAAACACAGGCAGCACATTCTCTCCTGAAACCGAGGGGGAAGTGTCCAAATGCGCGCAAAAACTGAGCGGGATTCCACTCACCGCAACCGTCGCGGGTAATACCCCATATACATAACAATTCTTATCAACTTCAATCTCAGTCAGACCAATCTGTCGAAGCTCTTCAGCAACCAGATTGGCCAAATCAAACTGGGTAGCGGTTGAGGGAAAACTCTCACTCGTTTCGCTTGAGGTCGTATGAACCTTCACATAACGAACAAAACGCTCGATGACATCCATACGAATTTTTAGAAGCTCATCGCTTGAAAAATTTAACATAAAACACTCCTTTGAGATTAATCATACCATATACTGACACTTAACAGAGCCTGTTCACAAATTCAACACCCCCAGGGGGACACAACTCCCATCTGCAGAAAATCACAATTGCGATTCCGAAATCATGCCGGAAGCGTGGATCGGTAAAATCCAGCTTCTAATTTGAATAATAGGGTCAAATCAATGTTTTTGCAAGTGTTTTTTTCCGCTCTTGACTTTTTACATTTTTTTTATTATCTTAACCCTTCAAAAGTAGCCGTTTTTAACCTGTTAGGGCAAGTGATTCGAATGCAGCCGCAGGTATCTATATGAATGGGGAGCAGCCGCTGCAGGGTGATAAAGCCCCAAAAAACAGAGGAGTTTTCAATTAAAAAACGCAGAGTTCGTTCAACCGTCAGTTTATTTCCTTTTTTGACGATCTTGTTAGCTACCATGGGAATATTGGCATTTATCGGACTCTCGCTCCTTTTTTCTGCGCCCGAAAAAACAATGATCGAAGCGAATTCCATGACGAATCCAGCGGATTCAGCCAGTGATACCGTGTTAGTGGAATTTCAGTTGATCGGTAAGCCGGCAAGCCTTTATCCTCATTATATTTTATGCAGGAATGAGGGCCTCACCCTGATAGATGACAATCTTGAAATTCCATTTTCAGAGGAGTGGGGGTATTTTGTATTTTTATCCTATTTATATAAACTGCAGGAAACAAACATAGAAAACCATAGAAACTATCAGGATCATCAGGAGTATATTATTTTTGCCGTCTATGCGGGCGGTATCGAAACGTATCAGAAAGCGCGGCAAATCCTTCAACAATATTCCGCTTTAAATTTTGGTGTTGAACCCATGCTGCCAAATTGGAAAATCGCTGATCTGAAGTCCAGGCAATCCCATGCGAACTAATACCGATAAACGAACCATTGCCTTTAACTTTGATAGTTTGACCGATATAGTTTCCAACAATGTTGGAATTTTGATTATATTCACCGTTGTCATTGCATTGATATCCATAAAAAACAACCAGTTGTTCAACCAAATCCAGAGCTCGAAACACCAGCGCTATCAGGTTGTTAAAATTCCCTGGCGGTTTTACAGCGATAAAAAATCGCTGATTGTCATCTGCGACGGCAACCGGATATTCCCGGTTGACGAACAGGAAATTTTTAAAGCCCTTTTACAAAATAAAGACCCGGAAAGCGTCCGACAAACATTGGAGATGGATGGATATATTGTCGAATTCGAGCTTTTTTCCGATGAACCGGAATACTCGATTACCCTGCGTCCCCTTAAATTACAAGGAGAGACACTATCCGAAGCGTTTGGTACAGCTTCGCGTACAAACTTTTTTCTGGAGCATTATAGTTCTGACCAGTTTTACATTTTTTGTTTTGTACGGCAAGATAGTTTTGAGACTTTTATCAAGTTTAAAAACTGGCTGCAGGAAAAAAAGTATGATGTCGGTTGGACTCCGGTAGAGCATGATGCTCCAATTTCATATTATTTCACGCGCGGAAACAGCATTGTCAATGCTTTGTTGCCGCAGTAAGAAAGATTTATGAGCCGCATTAAGATTTTACTCATCATCTTCGTCGTTTGCCTTGTTTACTACAGCGCGATTATTCGGATATTCTGGGATGATCAGCTTTGGGCCCGGAAATTCATTTTCCACCAGGAGATGATGGGAGATGGAAAATTCATGCAGGAACCAACTCAAATTCCTTTTTGGAAAAAAGCGCTGGGTTATTTCACCAACGATTATCGCAAACGTCCGGAGCTTAAAGGGGAAAAATCCGGCAAGCGCTATTGGTGGCAGCCAAATTATAGTGAGGACCAGCAGAAACAGATCGGACGATTTCTGAGAAAGATTGGCGGCAAACTCCCCTGGAACCCCAATGTCAATTTAGAAAACTTTCAGGACAGTTTAGAGAATATCATGAAAAACGCGAAACAAAAAAACCAACGCCAATTTGACGATTGGTTGAACCAATATCAAAGCAGTTCCGAGTTTAACCGCTCAGAGGACGATGCCGTTTATTTCTTATTAGTTGGCATCAGCGCTTATCGCTATAAAGACTATAAAACTTCTATCCA
This sequence comes from uncultured bacterium, assembly GCA_964632485.1. Lineage (GTDB taxonomy): Bacteria > JAGOEH01 > JAGOEH01 > JAGOEH01 > JAGOEH01 > CAZWDO01. The sequence goes on along the minus strand of CAZWDO010000013.1, from coordinate 20,363 downwards.
GGTACTCAACCAGGGGCTTGAACTCGCGCGAGACACTCAACTGAAAGCTCTATTCTATCAGAACCTGGGATATGTGGAGCATGAACAATTACGACTGGACCAGGCCGAATTTTATTTTACTCAATCGATGAAATTGATTCCCGACAATTCCGGTTTTTATATCAATTTGGGGTGGAATCATTTTTTAAAGCAGGAATTCGAAAAATGCCTGGAATACAACAAAAAAGCCAGAGAGCTCGATACTACCAACTGGGTTCCCCATTTCAATATCGCCATCTCCTATCTCGCCATGGAAAATTATTGGGATGCCTACGAAAGTTATCAACGATTGAATCGGGACCAACTGGGTGAAAACACCTATTATTATATTTTGGAAGACCTGTTTACCCTGAAAAAAATGCAGTCGTCCAATCACGCAATCAACTTTTTTATCGGCTACACTTATCTGAATCGCAAAATGTTCAGCAGGGCCGGTGAATATTTTCAGCTCTATCTCGATGATCCGCAGCCCGCAGCGCCGCAGGAATTTTTAAATGACGCCCGCCAATATTTATCCCATATCCAAAGCAAAAACGAATGATTTTCGATATTTTGATACTCTCCAGCAGTCCCGTTTTATTCTTGCTCTGGTATTTTTACCAACGCCATGTTTATAAACGCATTCCAATCGACCGGATGTATACCATTTTCTGGACCGCTTTTTTATTGGGATTTGTGGCTATGTTGCTGGAGACACAGATTTCCCGCTATACGGTTCTGCATCTCTATGCGGAATCGCTTCACCATCGGTTAGGGTTTCTCTTCTTCAGTGTTTCGTTTACCGAAGAACTCATCAAACTGCTGCCAGTTTTTATCTGGGTCTATCATTCTGACATATTTGAAGAACCCTATGATGGTATTATTTATAGCGTATCTGGCGCGCTGGGATTGGCATTTTTAGAAAATGTCATCTATTTTATGAGCGAAGGAGTCGATATCATGTTTTCCCGCACCTTGTTGGCCTTACCCACCCACGTGCTGACAATGGTTTACGCGGGTTATTTTTTGGGAATGGCCCACTTCCAGACAAGGAAGTCGCGGGAGATTCTCTGGTTGGTCGTCGGATTTTTATGCGCCATGCTGATCCATTTTTTTTATAATGCTATCTTTACCATTTCTATTACCTACCCCACCCTATATGCCCTCTGTTTCCTCATCGCGCTTTGGATTGGTGGGATGTTCATGATAAAAGACCATATTCAAAAATCGCCGTATCGCATCAAGACCCATAAAATCCAATCACAATAAACCCAAAATTTTCACCCGATGCCAAGGAGTCTCAATGGAAACCACTCACACCCCCCAACCCCAGCAAATAAATATTGAAATTCAGGAAAAGGAAGCAGAAGGCATCTATGCCAATATGGTTGCGGTCGGACATAACAATTCAGAATTTCTGCTGGATTTCATTCGAATTATGCCTGGCCTCCCCAAAGGGAAGGTTTACGCCCGGGTCATATTGAACCCTCAGAATACTAAAAATTTTTACAATATCTTAGGCGACAATATTAAACAATATGAAGACCAATTCGGCGAGATAAAACTATTTAAGAAAGATCCAAAAATCGGATTCTAAGGGAGAGCGAAGCAAAAGGAAAATTTAATCTCCCCTTGCTCGATCTGAAGTCGTGTATATTGGTTTTCAAAATCGAAAAAATGAGCGTCAATATAGGCATCGACCATGGAATAGAGACCGGTAGCGATCCCACATAATAGAAATGAGCTGCGGCGTTCCAAATATTTATCCTGGCCGAGGTGCCGATATTTCAAGGAATTATATACGACCAGTGAAAAACAGGTTGTTTCAACGGTCGAGATAACCAGACTCTTCCATTTTTTTTGGTTATAAATTTGCCCTCCCCCCGGTATAAAGGTTGAAAGTAAAAATGCCTTGCGGGGAGAATGATGGTTTTTCACATCTGCCCGCAACGGGAGAATTCCCATTAGAAAGATGATAAGGAGGGCACTGATTTTTTTCATTGTAATACTGGAAGTTGATTGTTATCAATAATATGGATCATTTTTTGAACGACCATTTCATCCAGTTGTTTTCCCGCCACATGGATCAATTCTTCGCGGATATAATCCAACGGGAGGGCGTTACGATACACACGACTGGAAAACATAGCCTCGAAGGTATCCGCGACGGCGATAATTTTAGCCAACAGAGTAATTTCACCATTTTTTAACCCATGAGGGTATCCTTTACCATCAATCCGTTCGTGATGGCTTAGAATATGAGGGACCAGTTTACGATGCGACGGAACTTTTTTCACGATATCCGCCCCAATCACCGGGTGAATTTTTATAATTTGGTATTCTTCATCAGTCAGCTTCCCAATTTTATTCAAGATCGAATCAGCAATCCCGATTTTACCTATATCATGCAATAACGCTGCATAAGTGAGTATTTCAAGTTCTTCGTCCGATAACGCGAAGGCTTTTCCTAAAGACAATGACAATTTCATCACATTTTGAGAATGATAATGCGTGTAGGGATCTTTTTTATCGACCGCTTCCGTTAATGCCTGGATAGTCGCCACATAATTGATGCGGATATCCTGGTTCAACACATAGTTTTCCAAAATTGTCTGCATATGATTGGCCAACATGCGCATAATCTGTTGATAATAGTCTGTGTACGGGATATTCACCTTGCTGATGATAATTCCCCCAAAGAGCCGATTAAAAGCGATCAGGGGGATAAGCCCTAGATGGAAGGTCGATGTAAAAGAAAATTTATCCGACATTTCCGAATTTATGGATGAAGAGGTCACTAAAACCTGTAGTGAACTGCTCATCAAATGGATGCAACGGTCGAATTCATTCTGAGGTAACGGAAGATTGAGATGTTGTGTATGCTGAAAAACCAGACCACTTTCATTTTTAAAATCGGTGAACAGATAAATACCGTCAAAATTAACTGTTTCCTTTAAAAAATGAGTGACTTCCTGCAAAATCAAATGAAGATTGGATTGCATGCTCAACCGATAAGTAAAATCCAGAAATCGTGTTAATTGTTTTAGTAAAAACGATTCTTTACGAATAAGATTTTCTTCAAGAACTCGTTTAATTTTTAAAGAGATTTCTTCGAGGTTGATCGGCTTGATCAAATAATCAGTAGCGCCCCCTTTCAAAGCGCGAATAGCAGTATCGAGCGAGGGGAATCCGGTAATGATGATCACGGGAATAGAGTTATTTTTTTCACGAAGCTTCTGAATAAGTTCTACCCCATTTATTTCCGGCATATTTAAGTCGGTAATGATCAAATCGAACGTCATTCGGTGCAAGCGTTCAAGAGCTTCCCTGCCGTTACGGGCCTGGGTGATCTGGTATCCTTTCAAATGCAGATAATCGCTAAAAATTTCCCGGATTGACTGTTCATCATCAACTAAAAGGATGTGGGGTTTCTGCGCAAATTCATTCATAATAAAAAATTTTGCTTTTACCGGAATGCTTGGCTTCATAGAGAGCAGAATCAGCTTTAATCAATAGTTCCTGGGAGGATTCAGACTTGCTTTGCTGGTATTCGGCAATACCGATACTAATAGAAAACAAGTTTTCAACCAGCTTTGTAATCGGAGCCAATTTTATAGTATCCAGTATCCGGTGGCAAATCTGCAGAGTATGGTCCACCGCGCAATTCGGAAAAATTATGGCAAATTCATCCCCTCCATAACGAGCCAGAATATCCGATTGCCGAATCGATTTTAAAATAATTTGTACCAGGTCAACTAATACCTGATCGCCGACAATATGCCCGAATTTATCATTGACAATTTTAAAATTATCCACATCCAACATCACCACACTGAGGGGGTGGTCTTCCCGCTGGGCCCGGATTAACGACTTATCCAGAAACTCATAAAAAAACCGATGGTTATAGGCCTTCGTTAAACCGTCAATCGAACTATTATAATCCAGCTCCTCAATTAATATTACATTACGAAGCAGTAATTGAATAATATCGAAAGTGAGCTGCAAATTGATGGTGTTCTTTGTGTTGATGTTCTCATTCAGTTGGCAAAACTGATAGCTTAAATATATAAACCAACCATTTTTATCATACAATTTTTGGCTGGTAACCGGTTGTCTCAGTTGTTGAGACGTCGCTATAGAAGTTATGGCAATGGTTTCGAGGCGCTTGCCGATTTGATCTGCCCATTGCTCCGGCACAAGATCAAGTCCCAGCTGGCGGAACGTTTCCACAAGAAACGGATCATTGACTCGATGAGAGTATGACGTGAAATAAAAGGCTTCTTCCCGCCGATTAATGCGATACCAAACCAAAATATTTGAAAAAGGCAGCATTTCACGCAATATATTGCAGGCGCGCTGGACAAAATCCTTTAATCGATTGATGCTACTGAGTGAAATCACCAGTTGCGATAATTGGTTTTTATACTCCAGATCATCCTTCAATACCTGATTAATGTTATTCAACCGGGCAATCTCACGTTTATGCATCACTTCATTGATTTTAAGATCGAAATCTGAAAAAGTAAACGGCTTGATAATATAGGAATCAACGCCGATATTGATAGCCTCAACGACCGATTGCATCGTTGCAAAACCCGTGATGAGGATAATTGCGCTCTCCTGATTTTTTTCGCGAATCCTGGAAGCAAGTTGATTTCCATTCAAACCGGGGAGATTGATATCACTGACAATTAAGTCAAAAACATGATTTTCCAGATATTCGAGCGCTTTTTCCGCATTATCCGCCGTTGTGATCCGATAATGATTATATTTTAAATGCAGATATTCAGATAACTGGTCGGTAATCGAGCTATCGTCGTCAACGATCAGAACATAAAAATTTTCATTCATGGGACATTTCCAGTAGTCGCTGAGCAGCCATTTGCCCATATTGACTTTCAGCGCCGAATTTTTTTACAATTTTGTCGTAAATCATAATCGCTTTATCTCGCTCTCCATGACGTTGATAAATTTCTCCCGTCATATACAAAGCGGTAACGGCAAACATAGGGAACTCATTATATTCATAGGCAACGATCAGAAATTGTTGAATCGCTGAAACGAACTCCCCGTTTTTATAATAGCAATCACCGAGGTAATAATGCAGCTCAGCCGCATCCTCCCCTTTAACGGACGGAATCATCTGCTGGTACACCGAGATCGCTTCCGGATAACGGAAGGTACTATAATAGCAGTAACCAATCCGGAAACGCGCCCGGACAGCGCGCGGATGATCGGGAAAGTCGCGGATCAAATTTTGGTACGCAACGACTGCTTGCGCGAACTGTTTATTTTCTTCATAGACTGTTCCGAGGTTAAACCAGGTTTCACTTAAAATAGTGGGATGCACATTTTGCAAGCGCGTGATTTGCTCGTAATTTTCAATGGTTCCCATCACATTACGGGGTTCGCCATAGTAATAGGCAGTACTAAGGCTAAAGCAAATTTCGGCCAACAAATTGGAAGAAGGCGCCTGGTTTTTAGCGGCTAAAAGAGTGGAAACAGATTCGGTGAATTTATCACGATTGAAAAGAATGACTCCCTTATTTTTTTGGGCGCGAATTTTTTCCATGGGGGGAGCCGCCGCATCATCCAGTAAGTCCTTGACAATATCCTCCGCTTTGCTTAAATTTTTTTTATTGATATAAGCGGCGCAGATTTCATTCATCAGTTCGTAATAAACCGTTTGTTTCTGCGGGTAATCCTTGCGCAATTGCGCCACTTCTTTTTGTACTTTCGCGGCTTCATTTTTCAAAATAGCGAGCTTAAGTTTTAACACCGTCGCGTCAAAGCGGTTATCAGCGGAGAGGGTATCCTGTTCCAGTGCGGCCAATTGGTTCGAGGCCAGCAACTCCAGATCATTTTTCAAATAGAGTTCGGCCAATTTTAAACGGGCATCGACCCTTCGAGGATTGTGACCGGAAGCCCCCACAGCAGCGGAAAAAGCTTCAATCGCCTGGTTTTCCAGGAAGGAAGCGCTGTAAGCTAACCCTTGATAAAAGCGGGCCTGGGCATAAAGCGAATCATTTTCTCCGATTTTCGCCAGGCATTCGATCGATTGCGCATACATATCCTGCTCCAAATAGAGGCGCCCCATCAATAATTGGTACTGATTATGGAGCGATAAATTTTCGAGGATCAGCCGAACTTGATCATAGTGGCGCTCTTTTAAAGCGCTTTGGGCCAGTTCGATCTTCAGCGCTGTTAATCGCTGGGAAATACCGGCGGCATCCACATAACGCGGAAAAAAACGCTGAGCTTCGGCATACGCCCGGGAGTGATCATCCAGGGCAATTAAGCAAGAGATATATTCATACTGAGCAAAAGGATATTCAATGGCCGAATCCGGCGACTGCAGATATCCCTCCCAAAGCCGTCGGGCATCCACATAGTTCGCGCTGCGCGTAGCCGATAAGGCGCCATATAAAAGAATCTGCGCTGATATGCTCCCGCTTGGCGCCGTCTTGCAATATGGGGCGATGGCCGACCAGGCTTCCCGATATTCATTTTTTTCGCAGAAATACTTAGCCTGTTGGAGACGGACATTCTGCAAAAATGAACTTGACGGATAAAGACCTAAAAATTCTACAAAATCTTCCTGTTTCGGCTCGATTTGTAAACGATAATAATCGATTGTCTCCCGGAATGCGGGGAAAAAACCGGCCAACTCTTCCATGGCGACCCGCGTCTCTTCAAGAGTCCAACTCTTCTTCAGCGTGCCATAGGTGTACGTCTTAACCATCAGCTCGGCAATGAACCGATTGTCCAGGTTTTCCTTGATCAATGGCCGTATGATTTGCGCCGCTATCTTAAATTCCCGGTTATAAAAAGCAATCAAACCTCTGGCGAAGGAAGGACTCTGGGTCTGCAACATATAGTATTCAGGCGGAATGAATTCGGGCAAATAGAGTGATTGAAGTTTAGCCAAGGCACTGCGGGCGGTCAGCACAGTCTGATCGTAAGGATACTTTTCAATGATTGTCTGCCACAACGTCAGCGCGCCCGTCCAGTCATTCATTTTTTCGCAATATCGGGCGCACTCCAGGTAATGGCGCGCCGTCAACGGTATTTTATTAGATTCAAAAAACCGTAATGTATTTTTTATAATAGGAAGGGGTTGCGCCTGGCTGATCTGAAATTCCAGTGCCTGACCTGCCAATCGGGATTTAACAGCTTCGCCCAGAGAAGCGTTCAAACCTTCCCACAGGGCTTGCTCGGCCTCCAGTTGCCGGTGCAGCGCTAAATAGGCCTCGTATTTTATAAAAGGATACTGAGCGGTTTCTTCTTCAAACAAAGATTTCACTTCTATCCGCTCAAGCGCTTTCAGCGCCGAATCGGGCCGTTGATTAAGCAACAACGATTTGGCAAGATAAAACAGATTTAAATCGTTGAAATTCTTTAAGGGCGGCAAAGGGGAACAGGCCGGCGCCAGTAGTTGGATCTGCTGGTAGCGATCCATTTTATGTAAAGCGCGCGCAGTTTCCAGAGAGAAAGGGTCCAAGCGGATCAATTTCCCAAGAGAGGACGCCGCCTCGGTAAAAAAATACTGATCCATTTCCAGTTCGCTTTTAAGCGCTAATGCGGAACGATGAATTGGCAAATCAGAGTTGGAGCGTTCTACCAACAAACGGCTATCCGCATGAGCTGTTTTCAATTCGCCTAACTGTTTAAGAATATAGGCTTTTTCCCATAAAGCCCCCAGATAAAGGCTGTCTGTGGAACTGGATTGCAGCACAATCTGCAAAGCGGTTAAAGCCTGAGAATATTGTTGGTTCATTCTCAGTTGCCGGGCGACGATGAACTGCATTTGCCGCAGATAAGTGCCACGGGGATAGAGCGCCCGATAGGCTTGCGCAATGGCGAATGATTCCTCAATATTCAAAGCTTGAGCCCGGGTTTGCAACGCTGCCATCATTCCGGTTTCCGCCCATTCGCTGACCGGATACTTTTTGGGAATACTCATCCAAAGGTCCACCGCGACGTCCGACTGGCCCTGGGAGGCATAGACCCTTCCCAGCTCATGTAAAGCGCGGGGCGCAAGGTAGGATTGCCCGTAAAATGTTAAATAATTGTTAAAAAATAAAAGCGCTTGGGAATATTGCTGATCATGGGCATAACTCAGGGCAGCCATGAATAACGCGCTGTCTGCATAACTATTATGATTGTTTTTCTGGTAAAATTCTTGGAATTCAACGGCTGATTGATCAAAAAGTTTATCCCGAAATAGTGTCTTTGCATATTGAAACTGTTTAAAATCGATAACATTCTGGGCCAGAACCACCTGTATCCAGCCAAGGATGAAAATAAACCCCAAACCAATGATTCTAATCATGGTCTCCATACTCCACCAATCGATTTTCAAAGGGAACCAACGTCAGTCGCTGGTCGGTATTTTTCATGGAAAAACCGCGTCCCTCTTGAGTCATATTCTTCTCCAATGTGTAATCATACGTCACATAATATATGTTTTTTCGTTTGGCGAAGCGGATATTGGAAAATGAAAAACTATAGCTCTGACCCTCTTTAAAATACTCGCTGAACCAGCTCATTTTCAAGGAAAAATTCATTTCCCCCTGCCGATAGTCAGGATGATACGTACTCATCATCGTTTCGACATCATTGGATGCATACGCCTGCTGACGGGTCAGCAGTAACTGATCGATTTTTTTTAAATCCTGACGCGTTGATGCGCACCCAACCAATCCAGCCATTAAAATTACCACCATCAAATATTTAGTCATAGAAATCCTTTTTTTAACATTCATTCTACAGTAGTCCCGCTGATGTATTGCTTAATTGATACAGCCCGGAAACTCAGGTTTTTACCGAAACAGAAAAATGGCAGCGTTACCGGGGCGCTCACTAATACATTATTTTAAGAAAAAAAGCTCAATAAGTCAAGGTGAAATTTTAAAAAAGCGCTGTTTTTGAAAAAATCCGATTGCATTTTCAAGAAAAATCGGTTATTTTATAAGTTGGCGGAAAGTAAACAGTTCACACTCTCAATAAAACGAAAATAAAAGACCCCAACTCGTAGATGCTTCGACGCCATAAAACGCCTGACAACCGTTGGAGTATCTTGCGGATTTTGTCGATTTGGGTTTGATTCTCCGCTCGGGCTCGTGTAAAAATCCCCGGAGGATCAACCCGGGCGAATTCCCCACGAAACGCGCAGGGAGTGTGGACGGTTAGAGAAAAGGAGACCAATTTTGCAGAAGATGAGCCCTTATTTGGATCCGGAAGTGGTCAGCCGATTGAAAACAATCGATTTAAAAGCCCGATTAGTTGTAGAAGGCTTTTTAACCGGACTTCATCATAGCCCCTACCATGGATTTAGTGTTGAATTTGCCGAACATCGCCCATACAACCCTGGCGATGCCATCCGCCATATCGATTGGCGTGTGTACGGCCGCACCGGAAAATATTATATAAAGGAATATGAAGAAGAAACAAATTTAAAAGCGTATATACTACTGGATTGCAGCAATTCCATGCGGTATCAATCGGGAGGGATCAACAAGCTGGAATATGGCAAAACCCTGGCAGCGGCATTGGCCTGGCTGATGATCAAGCAACGGGACGGCGTAGGATTGGGTCTTTTCCATGAAGAACTGGCCCACTATATCCCACCCAAAAGTCGATTTTCGCAACTCCGCGCGCTTTTGCAGTCGCTTGAACAGTGCGAACCGTCCCATTCTACCGGGATTTATCCCGTCTTGAGCCGTCTGGCCGAAAAAATCAAGCGCCGGGGACTGATTATTCTTATATCCGATCTGTTCGACGAACCAGCCCAGGTCATGCAGGCATTACGCAATTTCCGATACCGGCAACATGAAGTCCTTGTTTTTCATATACTGGACCCGCGGGAACGCGATCTGGACTTTCGCCAGGATATTGAGTTTATCGACCTGGAAACCGAACAAAAACTGGTATCCCAACCCTGGCTGATTAAAAAGGATTATTGCCAAAAAATAGAGGAATTGACCGAGTATTACCAAACTCAATGCCACAATGACCAGATCGATTATCAACTATTTGACACCCAAGTCCCCTACGACCAAACCCTGCTGTTCTACCTCGAAAAACGAAAGAGACTGGGTTAAACTATGAGTTTTTTAAACAGCATCTTTCTATTTGGCCTGACACTCGGATTACTGCCGATTATCATCCATCTTCTGAATCGCCAGAAGAAAAAAAGACTTGAATTCAGCACGCTTCGCTACCTGTCGGAACTACATCGCAAAAAAGCCAAAAAACTTCAACTTAAAAAATGGCTGTTGCTCTTAATCCGAACCTTACTGGTGTTGATGCTGGTTCTGGCATTCAGCCGGCCTTTATTGCGCAACAACCAATTCCAGCTTGGTCATTCTGCTCAAAGCTACATTTTGCTCATGGACAACTCCGCTTCAATGAATACCCTTACGCCCGAAGGCAGCCGTTGGGAACTGGGTAAACGAATCGCTTCAGCCATTTGCGAAAAAATCGGGGAAGGCAACCAATTCCGTTATTACTGGATTGATCCCCTCAGCGGAGAAGTAGAATGGCGGCAAAGCGGAACGGTCATGAATGCGCAGCGGATTGTCGAACAAATTGAAATCAGCGAATTAGAATATGATTGGGGAAAAATCTTCCGCGCGTTGAATCGAACCTGCGATGATCTGATTCATCCACTGGCCGGCGTGCTGATCATCAGTGACGGTCAAAATCGGGGATGGGATTCAACCGCATTTTTTCAATTCAAGCAAAAATTTTCCAACATCAACTTTCAGTTGATCCAACCCGGAGAAAAAGAACCCTATAATCTATCCGTTGATTCCGTTTATTTTAGCAACCCACAGATGGTTGTCGGGAGCCAAATCGAGCTGATGGTCAGAATTCGCAATCATTCTTCCTCATCAGCCGACAATGCCGGACTGGATTTGTATTTAGACAATCAACGCATCGAACAAAAACTAATCAACCTGGAATCAAACGGGAAAAGTCTGGCCAGTTTCAATTTTAGCCTGAAAAACGGCGGGAATCATCACGGACAAGTAGTTTTACAGGATGACGATTTTATCAACGATAATGCCTATTACTTCAATTTTATCATCCCCGACACTATCCGGCTGCTCTGCATTTCGGATACTTCTGCCAATCCTTTTCCCTTACTGGCGGCGATCAATCCCATCGATACGGCTTCTGTTTTTAGGGTGGATACATTCAACCTGCAAAACCTTCCGAATCTCAATTTCAACCGCTATCAGGGAATCATTCTCAATCAACTCAGCGCCTTTCCCTATTATTTAATGAGCAACCTGCGTCAATTCATCAATCAGGGCGGCGCCATTTTTTTTCTGCCCGGACTTCAGTCGGATATCAGCGCGCTCAACCGCGCGTATTTTGATTTTTTCCAACTTCCCTTGCAGTTTCATTCCCTGACAACCACTGAAGCGAATGAATATTTTTCATTTAAATCGGAGTTGGTGGTCGGGAAAAATCTGGCTCTCAATGATCCATTATACTGGAAGAACGCAAAGCTCTATCGTTATTTCCAATTATTTATTTCACAACAACAACCATTTCGATTTTTTCTTTATACCCAGAACCAAACCCCGCTGGCCGTCTCTACGCAACTCCAGGGGGAAGGAAACATGGTCATATTCGCCTTTCCGTTTGAAGAAAACGCTACGAATCTGATGTTCCAACCTATTTTCGTACCGTTCATTCAAACCCTTGTCACCCAGACCATTCTGCAGGGCGCTAAAGGTTCGGAATCGAATGAGTTTTTTACTGGTGATCGATTGACCCAGTGGATTAAAAAACAGGGAATCAATCAGAACACAAAAATCGGATATCTTAACGGAACCGAAGAGAAAATACAGGATTGGAATTTGCCGCTGAGCAAAGCGGGAAATTACCGCCTCTATTCGGCGGATCACAACGACCAGTTAATTTCAGCGAATCTGAATCGGTTGGAATCCGAATCAGGACTGATGATCGACACTAAGGCCTGCGGAATTGAACTGATGGAGCTGACATCGTTGAGCCGTCTGCAAAACATGCTCGACCAGTTGTGGCAAGGGAATGAATTGAGTTACATGTTATTATGGATTGCCATGCTGTTATTTATCATTGAAAGTATTTTAGCCAGGGAGTAGAATTTTATGACCTATGAATTAGAACAACTCGTATTGCAGTATACAAAAAAAATGGATGACCTGCGGAGGTATCTTTGACATCGATCAATTGAAATCAGACATCGTCGCGTTAGAAGAAAAAATCGGCGTTGCCAACTTTTGGAGTAATAAGGAAGAATCTCATAAAACCATCACCGAACTGAAACGATTGAAAGCGGTGTATGAAGATTTCAAACAGACCAATCTTAATTTCCAACATTTTCAGGAACTCTATGAACTGATTCAGGAAGAGCCGGACGAGAGCATGGAAGCGGAATTTCAGCAAGAGTTCACTAAATTCACCAAGGAAGTTGATCAACTGGAAATCCGCAGCCTATTGAGCAGCCCGGTAGATCCCAAAGATGCCATTCTTTCGATACATCCCGGTTCCGGGGGCACTGAATCGCAGGATTGGGCTCAGATGCTAATGCGTATGTATATCCGATGGATGGAGAAGGAAAACTATAAATATAAGGTTATCGATTTTCAACCCGGGGAAGAAGCAGGAGTAAAAAGTGTAACAATTGAAATTACAGGAGCTTACGCTTATGGGTATTTGAGGGGGGAAAGCGGGGTGCATCGTTTAGTGCGCATTTCGCCATTTGATGCCAATAAACGGCGCCATACTTCGTTCACTTCGGTTTCTGTGATTCCTGAAATGGATGAAGACGTGGAATTGGAAATTGAAGAGAAGGATTTACGGATTGATGTCTTTCGGGCCAGCGGCGCCGGAGGACAGCATGTTAACCGCACCGAATCGGCGGTTCGCATCACCCACATACCGACCAATACCGTCGCCCAATGTCAATCAGAACGCTCGCAGCATCAGAACAAAGAATACGCCATGAAGATTTTACGGGCGCGGCTTTACCAACTCAAACGAGAATCAGACCGCAAAAAACGGGAAGAAATTGCCGGAGAAAAAAAGGAGATATCCTGGGGAAATCAGATACGTTCTTATGTGTTTATGCCATATACACTGGCCAAAGACCACCGAACGGGAGTGGAGACGGGGAATATACAGGCCGTAATGGACGGCGAGATTAATCTGTTTATTGAAGGCTTTTTAAAGCAACCCAAAGAAAAGGGTTGACAAAAAGCTAAAAAAACACTATATTTAACAAGAAATATGCGGGGCGTAGCGCAGCCCGGTTAGCGCGCCTGCCTTGGGAGCAGGAGGCCGCTGGTTCGAATCCAGTCGCCCCGAATAATTTAAGACATCATATTTATAATACATTAATTACCAAAAATTTATTCACCATGCAACTATCATGTTTTTTACCAATGACGGATTCAATTCTCTGGATTAGGACACGAACATATAAATCTTTAAATTTTCTATAGTAATGAGAAATTCTCTCCCCCCTCACCCTGCCCTCTCCCCCTGAAGGGGGCGAGGGGAATAAGGGTGGCGCATCGAGCGAGGAATGGCAGGCGCTTATCCATGGTATTTTCTCCTTGACTTCGATCGTTACCGGTATTATATTGGAATTGAAACCCTCAATCTTTCACCGGGAGGTTTACGATGCCCAAACGCATTCCCTACGGTTTGCAGAATTTCACTCAAATTCGCGCTGAAAACTGTTATTATATCGATAAAACTCAATACATCGAAAAACTGGAAAACCAGGAAAGCTGGTATCAGGTATTCCTGAGACCGCGCAAGTTCGGCAAATCCCTATGGATCGATACGTTGGCCACATACTATGATACGCGGCGCGCCGATGATTTCGATCGCCTTTTCGGCGATCTCTATATCGGCAAGCATCCCACTCCATTGCGCAACAGCTATTACATCCTGCGCTTCAATTTCAGCGGTATCCAAACCAGCGACGAGGCGACGCTCAAGAACGATTTCCGAATTAAAATCACCGGACCACTTCATAATTTCCTTGCTGATTATCAGCTTCCTAACCTCGAATTTACGCCTACGGATGAGCCGTCATCGATTCTGACCCAATTCTGCAATCATTGCCAACGCTATCTTCACGATAAAAAAATATATCTGCTGATTGACGAGTACGACCATTTTGCCAACGAGCTGTTCAGCTTCAACTATGAGCTGTTCCGGAACGTGGTCACCAAGACCGGATTTGTGCGCAAGTTTTACGAGGTGATCAAGGAAGCGGCAAGCCTGTTTGTGGAGCGCATTTTCATTACCGGCGTCTCGCCGATCACCCTCGACTCCCTCACCAGCGGTTTCAATATTGCCTCGCATTTAACGACCGATGCCCTGTTCAACGAGATGCAAGGGTTCACTGAAGAAGAGGTTCAATACCTGATTGATGACCTGAGCTATCCAATCGAGATCGAAGAGCTGCGCGACTATTACAACGGTTATCTGTTTTCCCCCGATGCGCAAACGCGGGTTTACAACAGTGATATGGTGCTATATTATCTCAAGGAATACGCCAAAGGCGCCAAAGCTCCCGCTGAAGTATTGGATAGCAATATCGCCTCGGATCACAAGAAACTGGAACAAATTCTCCAACCGACGGGCGAACGGCGGGAGATACTGGAACAGCTCCTTTCCGGCGAGCCGTTGCCGATCCAACTGACCCGGGAATTCAATCTGGAAATCGGACGATCCCTGGAAGACTACAAATCCTTGCTCTTTTATCTGGGATTTGTGACCGCGGATCACGTGGATTTTGGCATGGTGTATTATACAACGCCGAACTATGCGATTCGCGAACTCTACTACAGTTTTTTCCGGCAACTCCTGATGCGCGAAAATGGATTTACAATTGATGCGCATAAAATCCAGTTGGCCATCAAAAGTCTGGGCCTCGAAGGCGATATCGCGCCATTGGCGCGGATCATATCGGAAGCCTTGTCGAAATACTCCAATCGCGACAGCATCCGCTTGAATGAGAAGCATATCAAGATGGTGATGATGGCCTACCTGATGTTGAGCGCTGCCTATATGGTCTATAGCGAATATGAGATTGAGCGGCGCTATGCGGATATCTACCTCAAGGCGCGCAATCCGGAGGTGAAGGTAGAAGCGGCGATCGAACTGAAATACCTGTCGTTGGAAGCGGCGAAGGACGCGGCCAAAATGGAAGCACAGCGGCTGGAGGGCATCGCGCAGGTAAAGTGGGATTTGGCGCATTTGCCGCGCCATGCGGGCATGGAACTACGCGGCTATCTGCTGCAATTCTTCGGCTGCGAAGTCACGGTCGAGACGGTTAACGTCTGAGTTTATTTGTTATTTCCCCCTCACCCTGCCCTCTCCCCCTGAAGGGGGCGAGGGGAATAGGCACCCTCCCCATTTTTTGATCATTTTTTGTCTGGCGCGCAACACCCGGAGCGCTCTTGCAAGTAAAGCAAGCGGGCAAGCATGGCGGTGAATCCAATACAACCGGAGCAAACAATCAAAATCCCCCACGGAAGAAGACGCATGCCTTGAGCCTTAGCCTGCGGCACAATGAGAAACCAGCCAATTCCCGCCGCTAATAGCAGGTCGAACCAAATCTGGTTGCCCCACAAATTACGGGTGTGCTCTACCCAGAACCCGGAAGCGCCTCCAGAAATCACAGCCATGAGAGAAAATACTAAAAATAGTAACGATACTACAGCGGGGAATATCCAACGCTTCTTCATATTTATGCCATCTCCATAAGCAGTGTACACCATAAAAATCGCAATGAGAATACCTGCCAATACTGGCAAAATTGTGGTCAGCGTCATTTCATGTCTCCTTTTCTCTTTAGTGTTTATGTTGTACTTGCGATAACCGTATCACCGTGATCAATTATCGCCGTCAAACGTCATACCGATTCCAGAACAACCAATGAAGCCGATCAATCTCCTCTCAATATAAACCTTAATACACGCACCGGGGAAAATTACCGATCTCATTCATCAATAACATCCGATGCACCAGACTTCAATTTAGTAGCAATTAATGCGGCAAAGGCATTACTGCATTCGATGATTCGTTTACTGTCATTGCTGACCAGCCAATCAAGCATAAGTCCCCGATAAAACGCAACGATAATCGGAGCATATATGCGAGACCTATCCGGATGAAGCTCATAAATAACCGCTTCCACTTCCTCTATCCATTCATACAAAACCGCATCAAAAAAAGCGCCGTAGTCATTCACATCCCGCAGCGCCTTGGTATATAATTCCAAAAAGAGCAATAAGGTGGTTCGATAATCGCTGGTAAATAGAGTCGTGATGAATAGTTGAAAAACCTCTTCCAGAGTTTTCTCTGAATTTTCCGATATTATTTTTTTTAAGATATCCTTGTGTCTTTTGCTTAATTGAATAAATATTGAATTTATTAAATTTTCATACGATCCGAAATGATAGATCAGCATTCTTGCGCTAATCCCCACTTCACGGGCCACATCCCTTAAACTCAAGTTATTTAACCCATTTCTGGATAGCGCCGATAAGACGTTATCCAAAATAGTCTGTTTGATTTGATGATCAATTGGTCTGCTCATGCCATTAATGTAACAAACGTTACATTAAAAGTCAAGGCCTTTTTTAATATTTTCGAATAATATTGAGAAATTATAGGTCAGTTTCTGCTTTGCGCCTACAATAAAAATTTATTTCTTGACAGTCAGCATGAAATTAATTATTCTATACATAGCATCAGTTTAGGGGGTTCTACTTTCAGGTGGCTACTGTAGAGCCTGGCAAGCGTTAGTATGGATTTGCCGTCTGCTTCACCAAATTTTTAGAAGAAATGGAGTTTTTATGTTAATACTGCAAAAACTTTTAAAAAATTTGATCAAAAGGGAAATAGAGCTGTAACGGATGAATATTCTCAACCTTTTAGCCATTGGGCTGATCATTGTTTTCGCGGCGGAACTTTGGCAGGCACTGCGTGAACGCAAATCCCGTCATAAGCGGGAAGAACCTGCGCCTTCCTTAGATTCATCACCTTCCGATTATTTGCGGCCGGAACCTGCTCGATGCGAACCAGTTCCACAACATGCGCCTCAGAGACCAATCAGTCGCGGTCAGGCCGGAGAGCAACCTCATAGACTCGCGCATAGAATTAAACGGGTATTGAGAATAATCCTCGCTCCCCTGGCAGGATTTTTTGCGGCGGCATTTAGCGCCGGGATACTGGAAAGCCTTTTGAGCCGTGAAATCGCGCTGGAATCGCGAGTCGCGCTGCTGCTCATCGTCGGATGGACACTGCTGATTTGGAGGGCGCTGACCCGGCGCGGGCCGCTGAAGGAGAAATAGCGGCGATTCCCGGTTAAAAACGAACACATTCCGTTCTCAATTCATGAACTGGCTGATGGGAATGCCACCAACCGTAACTGAACTGCGAACTCGCATCGCTAATGCCAAACTATACCTTGCCAGCAATGGCATGGCGCCCGTGCAGCCCATTGAGCTGCCGGGAGGCGCCAGGATTCTAAGAATCAGTGATCCGAATGGCGTAACCATCTCGTTCGTAGTGGATGCTCTTTAACGCTTCAGGTCACTTCATTCCAAAAATAAAGGGAAGCGCGAAGATCACAAAAAGGGTCCAGGCCAAATACACCGGTAGATATTGGGCGATCGTTTTTTCCACGCTATCAAGCTGATTTATATGGAAATAAGCGCGAAACAAATTTCTGGCTATCAGGATCAAATTGATAAAAATCAGCAGGTTCGAGCCTAAAACGACCGTGCGGTTGGGTGTGAACCCATGTGTCAGCCGAGTGATAATCGCGGTCAGGGCAATACCGTTCACGATAATCGCCATTCCGGCCAACAGGAATAAAATCAGTATATTGACGTTCCTGTCTTTGCTTTTATCGAGTTGCGAGATTGAAAAGACGATGATGGCCATCACGGCCAGCAGCATGATGTTGAAAAGAAGCAATAGACCCCGGTCTTCCAATATTTTACTTTGCGCGGCTATCAAAGAGATCAGGTAGATCGTCAGCGTAATCACCACCAGTGGCGTGAAAATTCGGGCGATCACCGGGGCGATTCGACTGGTGATTGTCGGGTATAACTGGATCAGATAAAATGAGATAATCGGGGCGGCAACACTGCCAAACACCACCACATATTCCAGATAAAACTCCTCAATACTGACGTCAATGGCGGAGAATAAACCCAACGTCAGCGCTGCCAGTATGGCACCTGCAATCAGGATCAGACCGGTCATAATCAGTAATTCGCCGTTGAAGCGGATAAATCCGATTCGTTGATCCATGGCATGGTGGTCAAACCGGATAAAAACCAAACCCCACAATCCCCACATAAGCAGGGGAAGATGCATCAGGGCGAGAATAATCGAATCGCCCGAAGCCAAAGGCAGCAGATTGACAAATAGCGCTACTATCAGGACGCTCAGCCCATAAACCAATAATTTTTTCCATTCGAAAAGCCGATACTGCCAAAAGGTAAAGAGAATAATTCCATTAAAAACGATCATGGCCAGATTTCGGGCATAAAATGTGTCCGCCTGAATGCCTGAAAATAAATTGGGAAGTTTGACCAGTATTCCCGTGAACAGGGAAAGAGCGATCACAACCCACAGGTCCCGGTTTAAAAAGAGATTGACTTCACTTTCACATTCTGGCGCCAGGCGGAGTTTCCAGAATCTGACTAAATCTGCGGCAAAGTCATCCGGAATTTCTGAAAAAGCGCTGACGAAATTCTGTTTGTCCTTGCGGTAAAGCTGTTCGAGGAATACCGGGTCATCAATGTGTTCCATTATGGTTTGTTTCATGGGGGCCTCTTGGTGTTAAAGTTCTGTTCTGGCGCATCTGCTCAAACCTATAGTATAATGATTTTGGAACAAATTGTCAAGTTTTTCCCAAATACTATCTTTATTCCCGGGCCATAAAATCAAATAATGAAGCATGCGTTTGTCCTTATTTTACTGATCTTGATGTGCGGAAGCGGGAAGGGGGTAGTACTCCCTACAGAATCGCCATACGCCACTGAAGCATTCTATTCAGTCCCATTTTGGTCCCGGTCCATAACAAGCCGTTTTTTTTCAGAGCCGATCCATAATATATTTTTGGAGTTCTCAAATAGCTTGGAATAATCTATGAATACGATGGGAAATGCGCGACCAATTTATAGCAATTTAATAAAAAAATCGACAAGTCAAGAAAAAAATATTTTATCATTTTGCATTAAAGTTTGTTTTTGCTTGACAAATAAGAATTTCCATATTATTATATATTTTGGTATGGCGCTATGTAGAAAATGCGTAAAAAAGGGTAATTTATGATTAAAACTAAGAAATTTTGGGTGGGTTTATGGTGGAAAGATGGGATTAACGGGGCTTCCGGGGCTTCCTGAGTTTAACGGGGACTTGGCGACATCTTATAAATTTTTTCAATGGATTCATCATTTTAGGGAATTTTTTTACTTATTTATAATGAAAATCAATATATTATTCCCCTCGCCCCCTTCAAACTTCAGCGTCGTCCCCTTTGGGGGGAGAGGGCAGTGTTAGGGTGTCTTCCACCAGTGCGATGGGTCTTCCACCAGTAAGCTAAACTTACCTATGACTTTACCATTAACTTTTAAATATCAAAAAATGGAGGCGTTATGCGTCGAATGAGAGAACAGAATACCTGGCAAACAGAGTCGGTCGGAGTGGGCGCGGCGAGGCCGGGCGAGCGTACGCGCGGCTGGAGAGCGGCGGCGCGCGAAATGCGGGCCTGGCTGGATGGCGCTGGGCGGTGGATATTGGCGGCGGCGGACTGCGCGTCGCATGTGAGCGCGGCGGCAAATGTCACCGCCGACGCGGCG
>CAZWDO010000013.1:0-437 GCA_964632485.1 uncultured bacterium | reverse complement strand
AGACCTCCAAGTGGTCCTCCGGCACGCCGGGCATCACCGCCGACGCGGCGAAGGGTGGACTTGGGGCGGCGGCCCGCGCAGCGCTTGAGGCGCGTGGTGAGTGTGGCGGGCGGTTTGCCGCCTGCGGCGCCGGGGCTGAGCAGGGGCTGGGTTGCGGCGCGGCGGGTGGATTGCGGGTTGCGCGGGTGGATTTTTCAAAACAAGAACATAAACCGAAGGAGGATGGTATGGATTACGGCGTGAGGGGCGGCGGGAGCGGCGGGAGCGGCGGCGCGGGCGCGGGGTGGCGGAAGCTGGCGCTGGCGGCGGCGCTGGTGGTGGCAGGGGCGGCGTGGGGCGAGTGGAGCGGCGAGGCGCCGCGCGCCCAGCGGCTGACGCCGGGGGTGTGGGACTCGCCGCGCTACGGCCGGGCGCCGGATTTGACCGCCGCGGGTTCG
>CAZWDO010000012.1:11567-123621 GCA_964632485.1 uncultured bacterium | reverse complement strand
ACAAATTTGCATTACAATTCTACTACGGGTATTTCTGTCCGTGAAAATCTATGTTCAATTATAAATATGAAAAATAGAAACTTCTCTTGTTTTCAACTCCCAAAAGGCGTTGAAAACATCGAGGGATAGCGCTTATGATACGCATTTTAAGGAAATGGGTGAAAAATACGCGCCTTTGGATATTTCACTTATGGAATGTGGTCAATATAACGAAAACTGAAGTTTGAGTTTTACGGTCAATTAGCGCAAGTTTTATCGGACTTGGGTCTGGATAAGGAGATTGATTTAATGCGTCTGCATATTTCGCATAAACGTCCCCCTTACATAAACCGTTGTCCAGCATCGCTGCGCTTAATAAACAATGGGAGGGACGGCTAGACACCCATCATACATGACGGGCTGAAGAGCAGAGGAAATAGACACCCTGAACCGACGGGTCGCAATTTTCTTAAAAACAGTAGAATGGCAAGCATAGGAGCAGATTGAATTAACCATGTCATTCTGGAAAAAAATGGTATCCGTATTTTGCAATTCAATAATAAAAAAATACTTGACACAAATAAGTTTATGTATTATTATTAATCAGAATGAAAATTAAAAAAAGTTTACAGAATGTTACCTATTAATCCCCAAAATGTTGTAAATAGTAACAACTAGAAGAGATCGCCAATTTTAACAATTATTAAATCAGGGTTAGATGAAGTAGCCGAATTAATTGATTCAGGATGCAAGTCTCCGGACATTATTCTCAATCAGAGCGCTCCTGAATTTCTTGAAATTTTCAACACTTCCGGTCTTGTAATAAGTAAAGGAGAGGGGAATTTTGAAGGTTTATCTGATTGCAACCGACATGTTTTTTCTGCTTAAAACAAAATGCCCAACCATCTCGGATCATATTGACGTAGATGACGGATATATTATTTTTAAAGAGAGGACAACTAAATATGTTTAAACATCTTTTTGGACCTGTCCCTTCTCGCCGATTGGGGATGTCGTTAGGAATCGATTTGATTCCCAAAAAAGTCTGCTCATTAAATTGTGTTTACTGCGAAGTCGGTAAAACCACTAAACTCACTGCCGATCGGATGGAGTATGTCAAATACGATCAGGTTATTGCTGAATTAATGCAGTTTATGAGCAATAGACCAAAAATCGATTACATTACATTTTCAGGCTCGGGAGAACCGACGCTCAATAGTCGAATAGGAGATGTTCTGAATTTCATCAATAAAAATTTTCCTACGGTAAAAACCGCAATCTTATCAAATGGAACCTTATTTTCCGATAAAAAATTAAGAACGGATGTATTACAAGCCGATGTTATTTTACCTTCCTTAGATGCGGCAAGTCAATCGGTCTTTGAAAAAATTGACCGTCCACATTCAGCTATAAAAATAGAAACTTACATTCAGGGTTTGATTGATTTACGAAAAGAATACAAAGGAAGAATTTGGTTAGAAATATTCTTATTGAAGGATTATAACGATTCAAAAGAGGCGTTGGATTTGCTAAAGAAAGCCATCCTAAAAATCAACCCCGACTGTGTTCAGCTAAACACTCTTGATCGTCCCGGAACAGTAGCGGGCATTGTTCCCTTATCAAAAAAGGTATTGCAGGAAATTGCTGACTACTGGAACCTGACAAATGTTGAAATCATTGCATCAGTTCAGGAACGAACATCTATTGACTCCTATAGCGGCGACATTGAAACTGCCATTATGGAAACCATAGCCCGCCGCCCTTGTACGCTTGAAGATTTACATCATTTTTTAGGTATTCATGTTAATGAAATTAATAAATATTTAGGGACTTTGGAAGCAAATAATAAAATTGAGATAGTTCAGCTTGAGCGTGGTGTTTTTTATGAATTAAAACATAAATAATCTTCATTTTGTAATGAATAAAATGATCGAAGCCGATTCGTCGAGCGATCCCGCGCTTCGCGCTTCCTATTTTCAAAATTAAAGAGATTCTATGCGATTATGGTCACTTCACCCAAGATATTTAGATGCGAAAGGGCTAACGGCTGCCTGGCGTGAGGGACTCTTAGCAAAAAAAGTTATAGAAGGAAAAACAAAAGGATATAAACAGCATCCACAATTAATTAGATTTCAGGAATGTTTAAATCCAATTGCTGCAATTAATCTGTACTTAAATCAAATTTATAATGAGTCGCTATTACGTGGTTATAGATTCGATATAACAAAATTACAAATTCATACGGAATTATTTAATGTTAAAATCAATGTAACAAATATGCAGGTTAAATATGAAACTGAATTATTAAAGCAAAAATTGTTGAAAAGGGATAAATGCAGGTATCATTCAATTAATAAAGAGATTAAAATTGACGTAAATACTCTTTTTAAAATTGTGCCTGGAGAAATAGAATATTGGGAAAAAACTATTCCAGGAATAATGGATTATATAAAATAAGGTGGGTGTTGCTTTACATTAGCTCAATCTTATGAGAATCTTTTCTTAATATTATATAGAAGCCGGGTATGCGTATACTGCCCGGCTTTTTCGTTTCTATCCTCACTCCACCATCTGATCGACTAAGATTGCGCGTTGCATGGATTCTATGTCCATTTCCGTTACCCGGATGGATTTCGGCCAGGCATTTAATGTTGGAAAGCGCGATCGAGCAATTCTTTATTGGGAGGAGATGTGAACATACTGACTAGCGGAATGACGCCGAAGGGAATAATCATGGCCAACGATGCGGCCATGGGAGATAAAGCAGGGCCCCAGGCAAAAAACAGAACAATCTGGGTTAAGAGGCCGGAGATCATTCCAGCGTAAACACCAGCGGCGGTTGTTTTACGCCAATAGAGTCCATAAAGAAACGGCGCCATAAAAGAACCAGCGACCGCTCCCCAGGAAAGCGACATCAAGGTAACAATAATTCCAAACTCATAGCGGGCGATAAAATAGGAAAGTACGATAAATACTCCGCTTAATAACCGCATCATGATCAATGAGTTTTTCTTGGATGTTTGTGGATTGATATGGCCCTTATAAAGGTCAATAGCGACAGCCGAGGATGAAACTAAAACCAGGGATGAAAGCGTTGACATAGAAGCGGAGAGAATCAAAAGCAGAATTACGCCCATCAGCGGTTCGGGCAGGTTGGCCGTCAACATATCGGGGATCAACTTATCGAAGAGGACTTTACCATTCGCAGCAGGCAACTGCTCCGGGGTATAAAACAGATGCGTCATCGCCCCGGTGAAATAGGCCGCAAAGACAACAATCAGCGCGAATACTGTCGTTACAATCGCCGCCCGTGTAATCTGGTTTTCGTCTTTAATGGCATAAAACTTTTGCACCATCTGTGGCAAGCCCCAGGTGCCCATCGAAGTCATGAACACTAACGATGCCAGCAGCCAGTAATTGATGGGAGGAGCGGCGGCGCCTCGATGCTCGCTGAACCGCTGAGAAATCTGGCTGACGGCTTCTATGATTCCGCCATGCTTGCCGCTCAAAATTATCACCATGAGGATCGATCCGGCGACCATGATGAATCCCTGTACAAAATCAGTCAGGGTAATTGCATAATATCCACCTAATATCAGGTAGATACCGGTAATGGCAATCATGATTAATAAAGCGTAATCGTAAGATAAGCCAAAGGTGATTTCGAATAAATGTCCCAAACCTTTAAACACCGAAGCGGAATAGGGCAATAAAAAAATAAAAATGATTAAAGCGGCGAATATTTTAAGATATCGATGATTAAAGCGTTCATATAAGAATTCCGGCATGGTCATAACATCCAGATTTTGACTCATGCGTCGTGTTCGTTTTCCCAAGACCAGCCATGCAGCCAATGAGCCCAATAACGTATTGCCCAAAGCAATCCACAATACATTCAAACCGAATCCCCAGCCCAGCTTTCCGGCGAAACCAATAAATAAAACCGCTGAGAAATAGGATGTTCCATAAGCAACTGCAGAAATCCAGGGGCCAATCGAACGACCTCCTAAAAAGAAATCATTCAATGTTTGTGTCCTACGCATTCCCCAAATTCCAATGCCAATCATAAGTAAAACAAACAATGCAACTAAAACAGCAGCAAACATAAGAATGTCCTTTCCTGGAAATAACACTTACGCTTATAGATAAAAAATTTAATATTCAAAAAAAAGGGCTGAATCCACACCAAAAAAAAACAGCAAACAACTCATAGTACCTTAGTATGAATGTTTGGCTTAAACATATCACCCCTCATTCTCAAGAAGATTGATCCCCTGATCATAAACGCTGCAACAGCCAAATACGAATTAGGAGATCAATCTTCATTGAGAGCCGATCATGAACGTTTAACGAACGATTCCATAAACAGAGCGAGGGCTTTTGCGCTGGTTAACGGCAAGGCGTTATACATCGACGCGCGTAAACCACCCACATCTCGATGGCCTTTTAGACCGACCATATTTTCTTTTTTGGCTTCCTCAAGGAATTTCTTTTCAAGCTCTTCACTTGGCAAACGGAATGTGATATTCATCAGAGAACGGCTACCGGCTTGAGCATGACCCTTATAAAAATCGGGATATTGATCAAACAAATCATAAATCAATTTAGCTTTTTCCTGATTCATAGTATCCACTGCGGCTAATCCGCCCATCTGCTTGATCCACTTGAACACCAATCCGGTCACATAAATAGCATAAACAGACGGAGTATTATAGAGTGATGCTTTATCAATATGGGTTTTGTAATTCCAAAAAGCCAGTAATTTACCGTTTTGTTTTTCCAGCATACTCTTTTTAATAATGACAATGGTTAAACCGGCAGGGCCTGCATTTTTTTGAGCGCCGCCATAAATCATGCTGAACTGGTTCATGTTAAGGGGCCGACTGAGAAAATCGGATGACATATCAGCAATCACAGGTATTTTTTTGTCGGGAAACATTTTGAATTGAGTTCCCCAAATAGTATTATTAGAAGTGAGATGAAGATAAGCCGCATTTTCAGCCACATCGAGAGAAGAGGGGATGCGATCGAAACGCGATTCTTCCGAAGTAGCGGAAACATAGGTCTCCCCCACAACTTTAGCTTCTTTCAGGGCTTTTTTTGCCCATTCGCCAGTTACAACATAATTTCCACTGGTTCCGGGTAGGAGAAAATTATAAGGGATCATCGCAAACTGGTGGCTGGCGCCTCCCTGTAGAAACATGACGGCAAATTCATCGGAAAGCCCCAGAATTTCTCTCAAATCGGCTTCCGCCGTCTGAATAATAGCATCGAAATCTTTCGATCGGTGAGAAATTTCCAAGATCGACATGCCTAAATTGCCCAATTCCAGTACCGCTTTCGCTGCTTCCTGCAAGACACTCTCCGGAAGTACCGCCGGTCCGGCGTTAAAATTGTGGGCACGACTCATCGCATCCTCCTTATAAAGGTTAAGGGGTTAGTTTTCTTCTGTTGGATTTGGTATCAAGTCATTTAATTGGTCTCGAAGCTGGTGGGCAAACTGGTCCTGAGGAAAACGAATCAACCAGCTATTGAGAATTTTCTCCGCCGCCGCGCGATTTCCGGCAGAACGACACAACATTATGGCGCTGCGCAGTAAAGCAGGCTCATTCGCCGATTCTTCCATGGACATTTGGATATAGTACAAAGCGGAATCATACACTTGTTCAGCGCGAAACATCTCGGAGATATAATAATTCATATACCAACGCATTTCCGGATCTCGTTGGGCGCCTAATTTATAATACTGAATGGCCTTGTCAGTATCTCCGATTCGTTCGTAATAACTGGCCAGATTATGGTAATTTCCGCCGACATACGGGAGATACTCAATCGCTTTTTCCAAGACTTGACGCGCCTTCTCCTGTTGCTCTTCTTCGAGGTAGGCATTCGCCAAATCATTAAAAACCTGAGCATAACCCCAGACATATCGGCTGCCGTCTTTGCCCAGCCAGGTGGAGCTGTCAGCCAGATTAGTAAAACGGAATTTGTTCACCAACAAATCTTCCATTACCGCCGTATTGACGACCGGGCCATCCTCCACCGTATCGACAATTTCATAGACCATTCCTTGCTTCACAAAATATCGGTCCAAACCAATCCGACCGTCATCACCGACAGTCATGGAAAAACAAATGGGGCGTTTCCCATAATTTGACTTAATCAGTTCCATGACGCCAATATCCTGGACCCGGATATAGGAATCCTTGGGAAGAGTCGTTGTAATATTGCCATAACGGAAATTATAATCTTTTTCCAGATAAAAAGCTCCGACTAAACGTTTGTCAATTTCTTCATCCGTAAGCCCAAATCCAACTTTGGGTTCTAAATATTTTAACTGTTTGATATACCAATCAGCGTTCAGCAGGCTTAAATTGACGATGCGGACATCCTTGCGAAATTTTTTCACTTCCTGCATAAACCATAGCGGAAAAGTATCGTTATCACCCTGGGTGAAAAGAATCGCATTTTTCGGGCAGGAAACCAGAATATTATAGGCATAATCGTGGGGCATCCAATCCTTGGAACGATTATGAGTGGGTAGATTCTGATAATAAGTCATATAAGGCAGGGCCAGCATAGGAACGCTCAACGCCATGACCAGGGCAGAGCTTTTGAGCAATTTGGAGAAATAGTGTAAAACACCCGCCAGGCCGACACCCATCATCATGCCGAATATCAGAAAACTGGGGGTGTGAAAATAATCGCGGTCCCGCACTTCGGTTTGCTTTCCGTGCAATCCATCGGAAAAATTCATATAGATTACCAATCCCACAATAGCGATAAAAACTACCAGCGATATTAATAATGAAATGTGGTAATTCCTGGAATGGCGCCAGAGATAATAACAACCCAACAGAAAAAGAAGCGCCCAGGCAGGGAACAGATAACGCACATGCGGCTGGTTGTTGAACTGCGTCTTGAGGTAGTTGATCATATACCCGAACTGCCAGGACCAGGAACCGTACCGTTTGGTGATGCGGCTCCAGATATCCGGTTCACCATATTGCTTGCGCTCTAAATAAAGTTTAAATTGCTCCACTGTTTCCGGATTATTTTCATCAATAGTGGGATTGAGCTGGGAGCGAATGGGAATATATAGGTAAGTGGAATAACCGATCGCCGCTACTAACAATGAAACGATTAAAAAACGAAGCTTATTTTTGAAGCCCTGGTTTGAGCTGGTTAAGCTAATAATCACATAAGCGACCAAAGAAAACGCATTGAACCAGACAAAAATATCCACGGCATAGATCACTAATGTCAGTTGAAAAAATGCAAACCAGTAATGCCAATTTTTAAAACTTTGAAGCCGTTCCATGGCGAACATCAACGGAACTGCCAAAAAAAGCCCAATCAGGGCAACAGCAAAATCTGAATGTTGATAGGTGGCTGCAATTTTATTCATACTCCAGACCGCCACTAACATCCCGAGAATTCCCAACCAGGTCTGAGCATCCAAAATCGATTCTTTATCGACTAACACCATTAAGACGAAGATGGCAGGAAAGAACAAAAGGCTGAACATGTGCCCACCAATACCGAGAAACATCGTAAAGAATAAAAAGATTAAATAGCGATCATCGCCTGTTTCCTGCCGGTGGCGGAACCAGATCATTGCCAGATACAAACTTAAAAATAGGAAAAACATTGCTACGCCATAGACTTCTGCTTCTACGGCATTAAACCAGAAGGTATCGCTAAAAGCGCACATCAGGGACACGGCGCCGGCGCTGACAATAGAAATTACGGTATCTTTTAATAAACCGTTGGGAAACAGATAACGATAGATTTCTCTGAGAATTAAAAAAAGAAAAAGAATAGCAAAAGCGGAAGTTAATACCGATATCAAATTCACTCGCCAGGCGATCTCATCCCCAATGGGAATCAGGGAAAAAAAACGCCCCAGCAGATTGAAAGTAGGCGCGCCCGGGGGATGCGGAATCCCCAAAATAACTGAAGTTGCGATAAACTCCCCACAATCCCAAAACGACACGGTACGCTGCACTGTCTGTAAAAAACCGGCCAAAGCCACCAAAAAAACCAAAAACGGCGCTCCGAGACGCAACCACTTCGGCTCTTCATACGTTACTACATTTTGTCCATTGCCGCTAAAATCAACACTCATTGACACCTTCCTTTTCACGATACAAATTGAACGAAACTAATTAATCATAAATAACAGATTTTCTTCAGGGAAGTCAAGTCTATTTTTTAATTTGTTAAACTTTTTTTTGATACAAGAGTTCCCTCAAAAAAGATTTTCAAAATGTTATCGCGAATCAAATACAGGTTTTCAATTCGTAAGTCGTAATGGATCACTCCAATCAGAATACTGCGGATAGAGTTTTCCACCATGCCGAAAAGGAGTTGAACAGCTATTTCATGATCCAGTTCATTTAAAAGAACGCCCTGTTTCTGCCCTTCCTGGAATAATTCATAAAGAGGTGTCAATAATTCGTTCAACAATTGTTTGCGCAAATCCTGACTCAACTCGGGAGTGTAGCGCAAATTTATAACAATGACCCGAAACAAATCCGGATGATTATGAAACAAATGAAAAATATAGGTAATAATGGCTTCAATTTTATTAATACAGTCAGGATGGTGTTGTATTACACTGCGGACATTCCGTGTCAATTCTTTCCAGTTTTCTTCGAAAATAGCCTGAAGAATATCCTCTTTATCCTTAAAATAGTAGTATAGCAAACCATGAGCCGTCTGGGCTTCGCGGGAAATATCGGACACGCGCGTGGCAAGAAATCCTTTATGGGCAAATATTTTAAGCGCAGTATCCAAAATTCTTTTCCGAGTTTTATCTCCAGCAGAACGCATCGTACTAATCCTTTCGCTTTTTTTGAGCAATAAACTCAATATGGTTCCCGCATCCCAGGGAAGAACTATCCTTCGACAAACGCAATTCCCAGGGAATTAATTTATTAAATAATTCTTTATCATCAATATCATCAATAAAATCTTGAACCGGCAATAAGGGCTTGCTATAGAAATCACATATTCGAAACCCGCGTTTCGTTAGCAACCGCTCCATTTCAGAAGAGTAAAACGCCCGCAAAGGAAACTGTTGTTCCTTTAATCGGGTTAACCATCGGGATCTGCCGGTTTCAATAAAATCCAGCAATCCGCTCCAATCCCGGGTCCGCCCATAAAAAGCCATGTTGGCCAGACGATTATCAAAATTCGCTAAAAAATAGCCCCCTTCAGAGAGACTATGATACACGGCTTGAATCACTTTTTCCGGATTTTCACTGAAAGATAGAATATCACCATAAGCAATAACCAAAGAAAATTTTTTATCCGGAAAAGCCGTATCCGTATGCATGGCATCCATGCATACAACCCTGTTTTGCCACTCCACGCCGGTCTCCTCCAATTTTTGTACGACCTGATTGACCATTTGCTGCGACAAATCTGCAAAGAAAACATCAAACCCACTTTTCATCAACTTTAATCCCCAATAACCAGTGCCACAACCTAAATCCAGCACATCACGGTTGGGTAGATTAATTAAAACAGGCTTGAGATGTTCCCAGGTGATCCGACGGTTATATTCCCAATAGACACTGTGTTCATAAATATTATCATAATTCACGGCAATACGGTTGTGATAATTTTTATTTTTTCGGTTGGACTTCATCGGTATTCTCCTGCCACATTATATTGCAAAATTGAATCCATGTCAACAAAAAAATCTAAAAAAAGTATTTTCATTTTTTTTATATTTTTTTATAATTCAATTAGCGCTTATCGAAATACAGGCAGGTTGGTAAGTAGGAAACAATTTTAAATAAAAAATGGAAGGAGGTTATCCATGGAAAACCAGCAGCGTCATATTAAATTGTACGATTTTCAGAACCGATTTTAAAAGATGAGCTAAGGCATAGAAAATGCATACTTTTTAAAAAAACAAACACGGAGGCACTATTGCGAACCCGTCATCGACTTTTAGAAGAACTTTTTTTAGAAATAATCGCATTAACGCATGAGTTAAATGAGCCGATACAGGATGAATCAACTTTGTCTTCAGCTTTTCAAAATAGTTTGGCTCAGCTTGAGAAAAGCCACGAACAGCTTTACCAAATCCTGCGTCCGTTGTTATCAACTCCCATCATCCCGGAACAGGAATCCAAGCAACTTCATTACTGGTTGTCGCAGATTCAGTTCAGTCTCAAACAAATGGAATATGCAAAACTAAGCCTGGCGCCGGAAATTCAAATGGAAATGGACAAAAAATTTGGTGGATTAAGGCAACGCTGCATCTCCATCCTTGACGCATTAAAAAATTTTCTCCATGAAAAAGCTTTGCTGGAACGGGAAGTCCTGCATAATCCCGGCAGTTTTGAGCAATTTGAAATCACGGAATCGCTACGGAAAGCCATGTTGGAGATGCCACTGAAGCGGATTACAATTCCAGCGTTAGAGCCAGAAGAATCGGATTATTCAGAAATTGATTTCGGGAATCCATTTCAGGAACTGGCTAAACATTCCTCCCGATTTATCGCTTTTGGCGGAAGTAAAGGAGGTACGGGCAAGACTTCAGTGGTAGCTAACCTTTCATTCATTTTAGCTGGCCAGGGGAAACGGGTCATTGTTATTGATGTGGACCTCGGGGCGGCAAATTTGCATACATGTCTGGGTATAAAATACCCACCCGTATCCCTGAATGATTTTCTCTATGGAGACATTCAGAATTTATCGAACACCCTGATCGATACCAGTCAGCCCAACTTGAAATTCATTTCAGGAGCCAAGGATATTCTCGAGCTGGCCAACCTGCCCTATACGCAAAAACGAAAACTGATCAATCATATACAGCGTCTTCAGGCTGATTACATCTTTCTGGATTTAGGTTCTGGCTCAACCTATAATGTCATTGATTTTTTCCGTTTTGCCCGCGAAGGAATAATGATAATCAGTCCTGAACCGACCGCCATTGAAAATGTTAGCACATTTATAAAAAAATCAGTTTTCAGGGAGCTTTCTTTCCATCCATTAATTCGGCATGAAAAAGAATTGCAGGCTTTATTCCAACGGCTGATTGATCCTAAAGATATTAAAATTCGCAACTTAAAAGACTTTTTTATGGCATTGGAAAAATTTTCACCCCAAAATTTCCAACAAATCAGACAGCAAATAGCAGCGTTTAAAATCCACCTGATTCTCAACCGGATGCGCCATTCAAGCGATATTAATTATGCCCAGGCCGTAATTCAATATGCCCTTAAATTTTTAAATCTTGATGTTCATTACGCAGGCTTTATCCGGGAAGACCAAAATTTTTCCCAATCTATAAAAAACTTTATTCCTTTTACTCAAAATTACCCAAAAAGTGAAACAACCCTTGACTTTAAAAAAATTATATATAAATTAGGGTTATGATCGATTATTTTTTGTTTGATTTAGACAATACACTTTATTTGCCGCAAAAAGGGCCGCTCACGGAAGTGGACCGTCGCATGACCCACTATATGGTCGAATGCTTTGACTTGACTGAAGAATCTGCCAAAAAAACCCGCCGGCATTATTGCCTTGAATATGGAACAACCATGGCAGGATTAATGAAAGATTACCAAATTGATCCGCTTCACTTTTTGCAATACGTCCATGATATTCCCGACGATACGCTACCCGCCCGTGATCCCTTGCTAAGAGAGCATTTGCTGGCGATTGAGCAGCCCAAGTATATTCTCACCAATTCCTACACGCCCTATGCAGAAACGGTTTTACAGGCTTTGGGTGTGGATGATCTCTTCATCGCTGTTTTTGATGTAGTGACAATGGAACTTCGCAATAAGTACCATGAAGAAAGTTATCAAAAAATCATGCATTTGATCCAAAATTCGGCTCATCCCCATCAATTTATTATGTTTGATGATCTTTGGCCCTATTTGAGCGCCGCTAAAAATCTCGGTCTCACAACCGTACTGGTAAGTCCGGATTTTTCTGGTGAACCCGATTTCCATTTACAATCAATCCACCATCTGAGCGGATTGTATGCACATTTATACTGACCTCCATTGCCATTGGGATGACGAACGTTACCATTCAACTCTGGATCAATTAGTCGCTCTGGGGGCGGAACGGGGAATCGGTTATTGGATATCCTCAGCTTTGGATCCGATGTCCGTTCAGTTTCACAAACAGCTACATCAAACATATCAGAGAATTTTATATTCTATTGGGATACATCCGTTCGATACAGCGAAAGCGCAAACTTTAATTCCGGAGATGGAAACAATGCTTCAAACGGCAACCCCCGTAGCGATTGGGGAATGTGGACTCGATTTTTATGACGGCCAGCATAATCGAAGCGAACAAACCTTTCTTTTTCTGCGTCAATGCGAATGGGCAGAATCATTTCAAATTCCACTAATCCTGCATTTAAGGAAAAGCTATTACGAATTTGCTCAGCTTCTTCGCCGCATCCCCCGTTTAAAATCCCTGACTTTTATCTTCCACTCTTTTTCCGGCCCCATTGAATTAATTCACGAATTTTTGAGCTATAATACATATTTCAGTTTCAGCGCCGCCTTCATCTCCCCCCGCGCCCTTCAATTGCAAGCCAAGCTTCGCGCAATACCCATGGAACGGCTACTCCTGGAAACTGATGCCCCCTATATCAAACCATTCCGCTTTGAAGGAGAAATTAATTATCCCCATTACCTTGAGCATATCTATCAAAAGGCTGCGGCAACCCGTGAAATAGCGCTTCAAGAAATGAGTTCGATCATTTATAAAAATTTTTGCCGGCTGTTTTTTAAACAATCGGCAGCCAAACTTAACCAAACCCTCATAAAAGAACCCAATACACCATGACCCTGGCGGAACCAAATCAGAATCATCGCAAAAGAATAAATTCAGTACGTTTGGAGGCGTTTACACACCTTCAGTTTTGACAATTCTGGGTGTTATCATGTTTATGCGCGCCGGATACGTCATTGGACAATCCGGGATTTATAATGCCTTTTTAATTCTTTTGCTAGCGAACAGCATTACTTTTTTTACCGGACTTTCAATTTCCGCTATTGCCACAAACATTACGGTCAAGGGGGGAGGCGCTTATTACATCATTTCCCGCGTTTTGGGACCGAAATTCGGCGGGGCGATCGGATTAGCGCTTTATGCCGCTCAAGCGCTATCGGTACCGTTCTATATATTAGGATTTACTGAAGCGCTGGTCATCACGTTTCCCCTTTGGCAACCTTACTATTTTTTTATCAATCTGGGAGTTTGTTTCACACTTTTCTTTATCACTTACATTGGCGCATCATGGGCGATCCGAACTCAATATTTGATTATGTTGGTATTGGGATTGTCGATCGCTACGTTTATGATCGGTATGGCGCAGCGCTTCAATTCTGAATTATTCAGGATTAACAGTTCCCCCCATTATCTCCCCGGGTTTAGTTTCTGGAAATTATTTGCAATATATTTCCCGGCGGTTACCGGCATCATGGCCGGAGTCAACATGTCAGGGGATCTGAAAAACCCAGTACAATCCTTACCCAGAGGCACGCTGCTGGCCATTGCGACCGGATTTATCATTTATTCTCTTCAAATACTTATCATGGGAGGCGTGGATACTTATACACGTCTTATCGCCTTTCCCTTTCAGACTTTGCAGGAGTTTGCGCTTTTTGACTTAAAATTTTTCGTGATATTGGGAGTTTTTGCCGCGACTCTATCCAGCGCTTTAGGTTCAATGATGGGCGCGCCAAGAATCCTTCAGGCGTTATCCCGCGACCGCATTATCGAATTATTGGGAACCTTCTCCCAAGGTTCACAGAAAGGAGACGAACCGCGGCATGCAATGTTGATGACTTTGTTAATCTCGTTGGGAGTAATTGGTTTTGCTGGTCAGGGAGAGGGAGGGGCTGCATTGAATGCCGTTGCTGCGATCGTTACAATTTTTTTCCTCTATGCTTATGGAATTGTCAATCTGGCTGGATTTGTTGAATCCTTTGGCTCCAATCCATCTTTTCGCCCGCGGTTTAAATTTTTCCATTGGAGTACCGCGCTGTTGGGCACGGTTGCCTGCTTTTTTACCGCCACTCTCATCAGTTTTGGCGCCGCTGTTGCTGCGGTCGCTATTATAACACTACTCTTTATATATTTGAGTCGTAAAGAATTAAAGGTAAATTACGGTGATGCCAGACGCGGTTTTGTCTATCAGAACATCCGGAAAAACCTGAACAATCTCAGCCATTTGCCTCTCCATCCCAAAAACTGGCGGCCAACGTTATTACTCATCAATCATCGCGCCAACGCCGAAGTTTCTATGCTAACGATAGCTGACCTGCTTACGGGCAAACACGGTTTGGCTCAATGGATCGCATTCATCCCGTCGTCAAAAGGACAAACAATCGCCGCTGTTCGCTCAACCCAACTGATGCGAATGGATGAAGTCATAAAAAAAAATCAATTCGACATATTCCCGGAGGCCGTTGTTTACCATGACATTCACGAAACTCAAACAGCCGTAATCCAAAGTGTTTCGCTCAATCCACTCAAACCCAATCTGCTTTTGCTGCCCTGGCAGGAAACAAGCGATTTATTAGAACCTTATTATCAATTAGCGCGTTTAGGATTATCGCTCCATTACAGCGTGCTCTTTTTTATCAATCGTGGATTGCCGGCAGCCAGCCGCCCCAAAACCATCGACTTATGGTGGCGAGGGGAAAAGAATGGCTCATTGTTAGTCATTCTTGCTTATCTGATTAGTTGTCATCCGGATTGGACCAATAGTTCCATCCGCCTATTACGCGCCATACCCAAAGATTCTGATGAGGAAGCCGCTCATCTCGAGCTCAGCAACCTGATGGAAGCCGCTCGTATCAATGCCGAAATACAAATCATCCAATTGCAACAATCTATCCAGGCAACCATCTGCAAACATTCTCATGCGTCGTCATTGATATTATTAGGCTCGATACTCACGGGCGATAATCACCAAAAATTTCATCAATTATTTAACGAATTAACCGAAGGATTGCCAAGCGTCCTGATCGTTTCATCGACTGGTGATGCGAACCTGTTCTCTTGAACGGTCAGCCATGCAGCGCCTGTTCGATCACCTCTAATAGTTGATCAACCCGATAAGGTTTTGGGATACAGCCCTTAAACCCATAGAGATCATATTCCGCCATAATTGGATCATTCGAATACCCGCTGGAAACAATCGCATTAACCTCTGGATTGAGTTCCAACAAATATTTCATAACCTCTTTACCCCCCATTCCTCCCGGAATTGTCAGATCTAAAATTACTAAATCATAAGCGTCTTGCGAAAAGGCTTCCAAAACTTGTTCCCCATTGAGTGTTGTCTTGACTTGATAGTTGTAATGTTCCAATATTTCTTTTAAAGTAGCCAAAATCAATTCATCATCATCCATCACCAAAATTTTACCATCACCGCCAGCAATAAATTGAAAGGTCGTTTCCGGTTTAAGCTGGAGGTTTGGTTCCACATATAGAAAGATATGCAGTGAAGTTCCGATGTTCAATTCCGATTGCACCTGGATAATCCCTCCGTGTTTTTCAATGATCGAGTACGCTGACGATAACCCTAAGCCATGGCCTTTATCTTTGGTAGTATAAAAGGGATCGAAAATTTTTGATATTACGTGAGGATCAATACCACAGCCCTGATCGATAAATTCGAGAAAGATATACTCCCCGGGAATTAAACCCCAGAGATTATTTTCTGCCAAAAAAATATTTTTGGCGCGGATGTCTAATTTTCCCCCATCAGGCATGGCCTGTCGCGCATTCAAAATTATATTATTAAATACCTGCGCTAGCTGAGTTCCATCAGCTTCAATCAGCCTAAGATTTTCATCATAATGAGTTTCACAGATAATATTGGAACCGGATAAAACAAAATGGATGGAATCATCCAGCAGCTCATTGACGCGCAAAACCTGTTTAACAGGAATACCCCCTTTTGCAAAGGTGAGTAGTTGATAAGTCATACCTTTAGCGCGATCAATCGCTTTTTCAGCATCCGATAGAAGATTACTGATCTTTTCTTTTAAGTACTCTTCTTTCATCAATGTTCGCGCCATGGTGATATTTCCCAATAAAGCCGTTAAAAAATTATTGAAGTCATGCGCAATCCCCCCCGCCAGTACTCCAAGAGATTCCAGACGCTGTATCTTAAATATTTCCTGTTCATAGTGTTTCAATTCAGTAATATCCCTGGCTACTACCGCAATTTTAACAACTCGATTCTCCCAGTCGGTAATGGGATAAACAACCCAATCGAATTGCCGGGCATGAAAAGTATGTTCAAAACGCGAAGGTTTTACGGTAGTATATATCTCCCCCGCTTTCTTATATAATTGTGTAACCAGAGCGGTCGAAAAAACCTGATCAATGCTTTTCGATAAAGTTTCCACACCATTTAGGTCCAAGGCAACTTGTAATGTCCGGTTTACTCTGACAATATGCCCAGTCAAATCAAAAACGATCAACAGGTCAGCCGGTGAATTCAGTAAAGCCAACAAAGTGGATTCACTCTCCCGTAATGCTTGCTCAACCTTGTGTCGTTCTTTTAATTCCTGCCGCAATTCATCGGTTTGTTCTCTCACTTTGTGACTGAGTGTCCGATTCCACATAACGACAGCGCCCAATGCTAAAAAAATCAAACCTGATATAATTCCTGTATATTGCCAAAATATCCGACTTCGATAAAAAGGAACCGCGCGGATTGAAATCCACCGATCATAAATTTTCTTCATCTCATCCGCTTGCAATAAATACAACCCCTTGTCCATAATTTTGTTAAGGATAGGCAAATCGCGACGTGTCGCAATTGCCAAAATGTTTTTGCGACCTGAATCCCCTCCCAACCGCAAATTGGTGATACCATAGCGTTCAATTAAATAGGAGGCAATAGCCAGATTGACTACGGTTGCGTCCGCTCGTTTAAAGGATACTTCAAACAAAGCGGTTAAATCATTTTCAACTGGATGAACTTTTAAATAGGGAAAATTTTGATCGATATATTCATGAATCGCATTTCCACGGGTTAATACAATAGTCAAATCCTTCATCTCCTCCAATCGGTAGTTTTTTGTATTTTCCTGGGGGAGAATGATCACATTTGGAATATCCATCAGGGGATGCGTATAAAGTAAATATGATTGCCGGTCCGGGGTCAATTGAGCAGCAGTAATCCCATCAATCTTTTTATCCCGCGCTTGACGAATCACATCATCCCAACTGTTCAAGCGAATATATTCAATATGGATATTCAAACGTTGAGCAATTAGTTGAAAATAATCAGCAATAAGTCCGCAATATTGACCCTGGTCATCAAAAAACTCCAGGGGAGGGAAATAGGGGTCAGGAGCCAACCGAATGATATTGCCGCGGCAAGCCAACCAGGCGCGTTCTTCCGAAGTAAGTACATCTCCCATAATCGGAGCCACCAGGAGGAATACTAATAATATCCAAACTTGATATATAACCGTAAATTCAATCATCAAATTATTTAACGGTTTACTTCCAGTATATACTATCATGGATTTAGTTCTCATAAGTTACCACCGGATTCGCTTTACAATAACACCATACTCCAATCCTTTCAAACATTTTTTCTATTTTCTCTACGCTTTCAGGAGAACTGGAAAATCTCCAACGGAAGGGATCCCACAATTTTATTAACAAAGAAAAAAAACCACATAGCAGGAATGGATTTCAAATCATTTATTAGTATAATATACTTTTTTTATTCATTGTCAATAACTTTAATTTTAATTCATAATATCACGAATTTTTTGCCTCGAATGTTCTAAACATGATAAAAACAACTTATCTGGAATAAACAACCATGACCATTAAATGCAATTTTATGATTAAAAATGGCTGTCCAAAAAAGGCACTATTTTCAGTATACTTCGAATTATGATTAACAAGTTTATGCAAGCCCCGCTTCTGGATCAATAATCTGTTGTTAAACAATGGATTTAACATTTTCTGCGGATATTGGATCAAGTCCGGCATGATATTAAAAAGAATTTGTGGACTGACTTTAAATAATAAATTCCTTGGTTTTTTTTTAATCTGCCATATATTATGAATGGATTATAAATCAAATTTTTAAAAAAGGTGGCAGTATGTCTTTAAAATTTTATCAAATTTGTCTGTGGGTTCTTATTGGCGCATCTGTTTATGGAGATAATAAACTCAATGAGCTAAACCTTATTTCGCATGAACCGCTTCCTCAAGTTTTCGCTCCTGGCGAACGGTTTTATTTTAAGAGCCAATTATTAAAAAACAGCGCTGGCCAAATAGTTTATGCCCTTTTATATACTATTGACAATCGCTGGGAAAAAGCCATGAAAATACAGATTAAAGACGGTAGATTTGAACTCCCGCTGGACTTTCCTTTCGAGGGCTATTACTATCTTACAATCAGAATTGATCAGACTCCCTGTGGGTCATTGATTCTAACAGCAGCAACTCCGGCGAAAAAGGAACGATTGCCTGTCCAGTCCTTTACATTCAAAAATTTATCAATCACCCGTGAAGGTGTCGATCTAAATTGGATGAATCAGAATGAGTTGATTGAGATTGAAATAGAGCAAAATGGTAAAAGTGTTCGCCAAATTATCAGCAATACACCCAGTTCCTATCGATTTGACGATACACTCTGGCGCCAATTGAAACCCGGAACCGCACATTTGCGGATTAATACGGCGCGTTCGCTCGATGGAAGCTTGTACACCTGTTGCAGCTCATGGGAAATGCGCCATGATCAGATGATTGAATTATTACCCTATGAACCCACAACTCTATCAAAAAATGTCAAGTGGTTGGATGAAAACCCCTTAAACATACCTACGGGCAGCCGTAAAAAATTTCATTTCCAGATTGGGCAACATTTTCGCAATCTTTGCTTTATCACAACCCCAAGGGGATCAGTTGAAGAGATACCACTCAATACTGATCACAATGCAGAAAAATTTTCCTGGGGAGGAACTGTTATCAAACTCGTTCCAGCAGGAATCGCCTCCCTTGATTACGAATTCAAAGAAACAGGAGTTTACCGTTTGGAAATCAACGATAGTGAAGGCGAGGCTTTGGTCAATTTACCTTTTTATTGTGGAATTTTGTTCCCGCTGCTTAGCGAAGATTTACCAATCATTGAATCCGGAACTGAAGTTCGCGATTCACTCCGGACACGCGCAAAAATAGTTGAAACAATCAATAAAATTCGAGCCCGTTTAAATTATCCACCATTAAGTTACGATGATAAACTTAACCGATTAGCCAATTATTACAGCAAAAGAATGGCCCGAGAGGAATTTTGCAGCCATATTGCCCCCGATAAAGAACATCCCGGGGGCCGTCAGCAGCAATTCCAAATCATGCCACCATTAAGAGAGAACATTTCCCAGGCTAATTCTATTCAACGAGCATTCAACGGACTACTGCGGAGTCCCGCCCATTACCAGTCCATGATCGATTCGCAAATGACAACAATCGGGATTGCCGTTCATTCGGATTCCAAGGGTTATTATTATATGGCAATATATATAGGGCAAAACCCTCTCGGTCCAGACGCATTAAACGATCTGCGAAGCCGTTTAATTCAACAAATAACCACAGTATTTCCCCAGCATAAAACAGTTGATAAACTCAAGGAGAATACCAATCAGGTTCAAATCAATTTCCAAGCTTCCTCATTCGATGGATTGGTTGAGCTGGTATTGGAAAAACTTAATGAAGCGGACAAAAAAACCTTCAAATGGATGTTGATTGATAATTTCGTACAATCACTATCGGGACTATCTATAAAAATCACTCTAATGGATTCATATTAAAAAAATGGTAACAAACATCATTCTACAATAATGGTCCACCTCGAAAAATCCATTGATCAAGCCTTCCTACCAAAGAAAAGTGATAACCCAACTGATCCTCCTTATAAACGGAAAAAACATAAATCAACATTTGATGCTGGAAGTGGAAAATAAATTCAATGTTTAAGAACTCTATTTAACCTTAGTAACTACCCGTTCTTTTAAAAAGGCCAATAAAATCTGTAGCTCTTCTTTGGAAAAATGTTGAATAAATAGGTCGAGGAAATTAATCATGTCAAGAATCAGACTTTGTTGATTTCGGGGTAACCGATTCAACAATGTAACAAATTCTTCAATCAGGGAATTTATTTCGGCATTTGATTTATCTTGATTCCGCAGCAATGGGTCTCCTGGTCGGATGTTTGATTAGCTTATTAAAAATTTAAACTAAAAAGAGTAAAAGTCAAGCAAAAATTTTCTATTTCTAAGAATTTATGCAAAAAAACTTGCAAAACGCAAAAAAAAATCTATAATAAACGAAAAAAGAGGATAAACTATGAATAATTATTTATCAGAGCACCCAATTTTAAATATCCCACAAACCGATTGGGTTACATTTTATTTTGAAGACCAACCGTTGCAAGCGCGCAAGGATTCGATGATCACATCAGCTTTAATGGCCAATGGAATCGACATTTTAAATCGACATCCCAAAGACAATTTGCCCCAGGGATTATTTTGCGCAAACGGTCAATGCTCTCAATGCCTGATCAT
Organism: uncultured bacterium; assembly: GCA_964632485.1. Taxonomy (GTDB): domain Bacteria; phylum JAGOEH01; class JAGOEH01; order JAGOEH01; family JAGOEH01; genus CAZWDO01. The sequence continues at coordinate 103,042 of CAZWDO010000012.1, read as the reverse complement.
AGCGGACCAATTGCCGGTGAAGGGCTGTATTACACCGATTACGGCAGGAATGAGATTATCGCGGTTGATTGGAAAACCTTTGATCGAATCAAAAGCGGTTAACAATATTCTATTGGGTGAACCCCGAAAGCTAAGCTGTGATGTACTCATTGTGGGCGGAGGGCCAGCAGGGTTATCGGCGGCATTATATCTGGCTGATTTTCCTCTCTCGATCATTATTGCCGATGACAAGGCGGAACCGGGAGGCAAACTAACATTGCAGACCCATCAATTTTTTGGTTCTATTGAAGATTGTTATGCGGGTACGCGTGGCACAGAGATTGCCAAAAAAATCAGAAATGAAATTGCGCGCTACCAAAACATTCGCGTATTAACCCAAACGACTATAGCGGCCGTTTTTGAGGATAAAAAAGCTGGCGCAATTTCTCCGCAAGGCTATACGTTGATTGAGCCGCGTGTAATGCTCAATGCGACGGGAGCGCGCGAGAAAATGCTGAGTTTTCCAGGCGCTTGTCTGCCAAATATATATGGTGCCGGAGCATTTCAGACATTAGTCAACCGTGATTTGATTAAAGCCGCGAAACGGGTGTTAGTTGTCGGCGGAGGCAACGTCGGCCTTATAGCGGCCTATCATGCCCTGCAAGCCGGCATTGAAGTTGTTGCCGTCATAGAAGCTCAATCCAAAATCAGCGGCTATCTGGTCCACCGAGATAAAATCCGAAGACTGGGTGTCCCCCTGCTCACCCATCACTCCATCAAAGCGTGTTATGGCCAGGAGCGCGTAGAATTTGCTGAAATTGTAGAGGTTGACTCCCAATTCCAACCGATCCCAGGCACGGAAAAACTTTTAGCTGTCGATGCGGTATTAATCGGGGTGGGACTCAACCCCATCGATGAATTGGCTCAAAAAGCGCGCCAATATGGATTGTCATGCTATTCAGCGGGAGATGCCCAGGAAATTGCCGAGGCCAGCGCCGCATTTTTCGGGGGGAAAATCGCCGCCGCTCAGATTGCCCGCGACTTGAATCTCAGCGATTATGATAACCCTCAATGGAAAGATAAAATGGACGCGCTGAAAAGCCGCCCCGGCGCTTGCATCGAACTCCACTACCCAATCTCCGCAGAACCGGGGTTTCAACCCATTTTGCATTGTTACCAAAGCATTCCCTGCAATCCATGCTCCACACTTTGCCCGCAAAAATCCATCGTTATCCCGGAAGCGGACATTGCCGCTCCCCCTCAACTGAATCCTCACCCGTGCATTGGATGTTTCCGCTGTGTTGTCAATTGTCCCGGACTGGCTATCACTTTGTTCAAGAAAACCGAAAAGAGCTGCCTGGTTTATATCCCTTATGAATTAAGCTGCGATTTTATTAAGACAGGCGATACACTGAAATTAACCGACTACCTGGGCAATATAATTGGCGATGGCATTTTAATACGCATTTTTAACCGTCCCCCGGATCGGAAACGCCAATTGCTGGAAATCAAAGCTGAGGAGTCAATCGCTCTGCGCGCAGCAGGAATACAGCTTTTCGACCCTCAACTTCATTGGCTTGAAATTTCCGATAATCCGTATCAACCGTTACCTCACTTTATCTGCCGCTGCGAGCATGTGACCCTTGAAGAAGTAGAAAAAATAATCGATGAAGGAATCACAGATATTAATTTCATGAAAACAATGCAGCGCGTTACCATGGGTGGATGCGGGGGAAAATCGTGCCAGGATGTGATCCTACAAACCTTACAGCAAAAAAAAATCGTCCCTGAATCGATTGTCCGCAATCAACCCCGCCCATTTTTAATGGAAATACCCTTACAAGAGTTTGCCCAATACCGATCGAGTCAGAACGAAATAGAGGTTTCTCATGAGGACTTATGATTATATCATCATCGGCGCCGGAAGTTTAGGACTCCCTTTGGCCTGGTTTCTGAGTGAAGCAAAACAACGGGTACTGGTCCTCGAGCGTTTGTCTGCGCCTGGACAAGGCAACAATAAGGCTGCCATTGGCGGAGTACGGGCATCCCACTCCGAAACCGTCAAAGTAAAACTATGCCGTCAATCTATCAAATTGTATAAAGAATGGGAAACAGAAGGGCTGGCAGATTTTGAACTGCAAAAAGGCGGGTATCTCTATATAGCCCGTCAGCAAAGCGAAATGGAAGCTCTTAAACGCTCCAGCCAGGTTATCCGTGAAAACGGTATCAATATAGAACTACTTACATCGGATGAACTTCAAAGAATTGTCCCAACAATCCAGTCTTCCCTTTATCTGGGAGGAATGTATTGTCCTGATGACATCAATATTTCGCCGTTAAAATCTGCTTACACCTTCTACAGCCGGGCGCGAAACAATGGAGTGGATTTTTTATTCAACCATGAAATTACAGAATTCACGGTAATGGGCCGGCGTCTGACTGAAATACGATGCGGCACAGAAAAATGGTCAGCCGGGCACACAGTTCTCGCCAACGGTTCCGCCATCCGGCCACTGGGCCAACGTCTGGGACTTGACATTCCCGTCTATCCCGACAGCCATGAAGCGGGTATCTCTGCACCCTATCAACCCCTGTTGCAGACGATGATCGTGGACATGAGCCCCGATGAGGAGGGTGAATCCAAAAACTTCTATTTTATCCAAAACCGAGTGGGCGCTTTCATTTTTTGCTATACTCCGTCACAATCCCTTTATACTTTGGGCGAAACCTCGCATTTTATGCCTGTTATCGCCCGCCGCATGATCCGCGTCATGCCGATTCTTAAAGATATTTATATCCGCCGCACCTGGCGCGGTTCCTATCCGAATACTCCCGACGGTATCCCAATCGCCGATCGCGCTCACCCTTGCGAAAGCGTCTGGCTGTTAGGCGGAACCTGTGGACAGGGACTAATGCTCGGCCCTGGGCTGGCCCAAAATTTTTCGCAATTCCTACTCACTGGCCAACCCCTGATCGATCCTGAAATTTTTGCCCATCTCTCTATGCAACGTGATTTCAAAAAGGATGAACTACTTAAATGAAATGGACTAACTATCATACCCACAGCCATTTTTGCGATGGCGACGGTTCCCCTGAAGATTACGTCCAGATGGCAATTAAACGGAATTTTTTAGTTCTCGGATTCACATCCCACGCGCCAGCGCCATTTCCCACAAACTGGACGATGCCACGGGAACGTTTCAACGAATATCTGCGCGTATTGAAACACCTTAAAATTAAATATCAAGATCAGATTGAAATCCTCATCGGTCTGGAAATTGATTTTATTCCCGACCTCCAATCTATCCATGATTTCGATCAATATGACCTGGATTATACACTGGGTTCAGTCCATTTTCTGGGCGAATATTCGAGTGGTTACCGCTGGTGCGTGGATAATGATCCTATGGAATTACAACAGGGAATTACTGAATCGTTCGGCGGGAATATTAATGCAGCTATCAAGGAGTATTATCAACGGATTAAAACGATGGTTATTGAAGCTCCGCCAACAATTATTGGCCATCTTGATCTGATTAAAAAAAACAATATATCGTCCCCATTTTTCAATGAAAGAGATCCTTTCTATCAGGAGCAAGTCGAACAATGTCTGCAAGTGATAAGAAAATCCACCTGCGTTGTGGAAATAAACACCGGAGGAATCGCCCGTCAACGCTACCCTGAACTCTATCCATCTCCCTGGATTATAGAACGTTGCGCGCAACTTGACATACCCATGGTATTAAATTCTGATTGTCATTCACCTGAAGGAATAGACGGCTATTTTACAACTGCATTGAAACGATTAGCAGAAATGGGGCTACCCCGTTTAAACTATCTCTCACAAGGGGTATGGAAAATTGTGAATTACTGAATTTAATCACATCAGGAATAAACACTTAGCGAATATTCTTTACGCAACATTTAATCTCTTTTCCTACTTTCTTTGAATAGAGTAGCCAAAAAAATATAATTTTTATTAAAGCCTGATCCACATTATATAATTTGAATTATTGATTTTCAAACAACCAGGAGCTTAAATAACGCTCTCCACTATCACACATAACTGTTACAATATTTTTCCCCTTATTTACGGGACGTTTCGCTAACTCCGATGCGGCCCACAAATTGGCGCCGGCCGAAATGCCAATGAGCAACCCGTCCGTTTGAGCTACCCTTCGGGCCGTTTGTCCAGCATCGTCATCAAGAACCTGAATGATATCATCAATTATTGATCGATCAAAAACTGCCGGCACAAACCCTGCGCCGATTCCTTGAATTTTATGGGGCCCCGCCTTCCCCCCGGAAAGAACTGCTGAACCGAACGGTTCAACTGCCACTATCTGAATATCAGGGTTTCTGGCTTTCAGAAATGAACCGACACCGGTTATCGTACCGCCAGTTCCAACACCCGCCACAAAAATATCGATGCAGCCATCCATATCACGCCAAATCTCTTCCGCAGTAGTCCGCCGATGAGTTTCCGGATTAGCCGGGTTCTCAAATTGCTGCGGAATGAACGAATTTGGAATCTGTGCCGCAAGTTCAGTTGCCTTTTTAATAGCGCCCGTCATCCCTTTATCCGCGGGAGTAAGTATCAACTCTGCTCCGAGTATTCGCAATAATTTCCGCCGTTCAATGCTCATCGATTCCGGCATTGTCAATATTATTCGGTATCCTTTAACAGCGGCCACAAACGCTAAACCAATCCCGGTATTGCCACTGGTAGGCTCAATAATAACGCTATCCGATTTAAGTAATCCTTTTTGTTCAGCATCCTCAATCATCGCAAAGGCAATCCGATCCTTGACGCTGGATTGGGGATTGAACATCTCAAGCTTAAGATATAGATGAGCGGGAAACGATTCGGCAAACCGCTTCAGCTTAAGCATCGGTGTATTCCCGATTAATTCCGTCATTTCCTGCGCAATACGCATGGATTCCTCCTTAAACTGTTATTAAGAGTACGAATATCAAACAAACCATTATCTTGCAATCATTTTCATTTTTTTGCAAGGCTGATTCCAATCATTTTAAATTTAGACCCTATACCTGTTGCCGCATAGCTAATTTGTAAAATGAGCCTTTATTGAGCATCAATTGCTCATAATTACCGGTTTCGATAATTCGACCATTTTGCATGACAAATATTTTATCTGCTTTGATAATGCTGCTCAGGCGATGGGCGATGACAATGCGAGTGCAATGCAATCCGGCCAACGATTCGCTAACGATCTCCTGGGTCCGGTTATCGAGAGCGCTGGTTGCTTCGTCCATCAGGATAATCCGGGGACGTTGGATAATCGCGCGGGCGATCATTAGACGTTGACGCTGGCCCCCGGAAAAAGCGCCTCCACCTTCCATGATCAGTGTTTGCATTCCCATCGGCATTTTTTCAATATCTTCGGCCAACCCGGCCATTTTTACAGCTAACAAGGCATCTTCCAGAGTCAAATCAGGAGCCGCCCCGATCAAATTATCCAGAATCGAACCGCTTAACAATCGACTGCTTTGCAAAACTACTCCCATTTGACGTCGTAATGACGTTGTATCAATTTTTTCCATATCCACACCGTCATAATAGATCGAACCGGATACCGGTTTTTCAAACCCCAGTAGAAGACGGAACAAGGTAGATTTACCCGAACCTGAAGAACCCACGAACGCAACAAATTCCCCCGGGAAAATATGCAGATTGATATCATCCAAGACAACCGGAAAGTCCGGATGATATCTGAAATTAATATGAGAGATTTCAATTTCGCCGTTTAAATGGTCGATTATCATTTTTTCATCGGTGGACTCTGGCAGGGTTTCCAATATTGGCCGGGCAGATTCATATAGAGGAATCGCCTGCAATAATTGTTGAAAAGACGCCACAATTTGAAGAAATGAAGCAATCAAAATATTGAATCCGGTGATAAAAGCCAGGATGATACCGGTCGAGAGTTCGCTGCTATGATAAATGCGGCTGATTTGATAAAACAGGACAATCGAAGTGAGCAAGGGAAAAAGGGCGAAGAATATTCCGCTTATATTTTGGATTTTGGCAGCCTGACAGGCCTCCGTCCGCAATCTGTGGAAAAGCGCTGCCCAAACGGAAAAAGCATTTTGATGGGCATTTGAAGCGCGAATCTTTGCGATTCCGTTGATTAGTTGAAAGATAAATCCCTGATGCTTCTGAAGCAACTCCTGAGTTGCGCGCATATATTTAATTTGTCTCCAGCCAAACAATGCCCGGATTAACATTCCGGTGAGAATCAAAAAAACCGACCAACCGATCAATCCGGGAGAATAATAATAGAGCAGAAAAAAATAATACCCGGCGAAAAGTGAATTCAGGATAGTTGTTATCGTTGTTCCAGCGGCTAATTGACGGATTGTATTAATGGCGTTGGCGCGAGTAGCCAGATTTCCCGCGCTGTAATCGCGGAAAAAATATGCCGGTAATTTTAAAATCCGATCCATGATTGCAGTTTGCAACGAAATATCAGAAACATATTCAACCCTCATCATAAACATACTTCGGATAATCTGAAAAATCGCAGAGGAAACTCCCCCGAGGATCAATGCTAAAACTACTATTAAAAGTTGAGAGCGCTCGGCGGAAGGAATCAGATGATCATAAACGATCCCAAAAAGAAAAGGAGTTAAAACACTCAGCCATCCCCCCAACGTACCTAATCCGAGAATCAGTTGAAAATCATGGGCAAATCCGCGAATACTGAATTTGAAAAGTTCGACAATCCCTATTTTTTGCAACGAGAAGGTGCGATAGAACTGGTACATGGCAGGGGCAAGGAGTTCAGCCGTTACCCGGGTTAACCGATACGCCCGGAGTTCGCCCTGGATACAGAGTTCATATTGGCCTAAAGAAGAAGGAACAATGGCTACAGGCCGCGAATCTTCTTTTAAAAAAGCCAGCAACGGACCATGATCAAATCGCCACCAGTCGTGATCGGCGTAAATTCTGCGATATCGGATATCAAGACTATTTATCAATGCTTTCAGGGGATTTTCATATTTTTGAGAGTCAAAATGTTTAGGAATCATAACATCGATATGAGCTGCCTGGCAAACCCGGCTAAATGCCCATTTCAGAGAGTCGTTATCATGGAACGCCGAAGCTGGATGAGGCATGTCCAAAATTGTCGTCAAATCAGACATAGACTTCTTCATCAACTGCGAACGAAAATGGGCCGTATTTTTGAGATAATTAATTTCATCGACCAGGTCTATTGTCAGATTCATTGCAAAACAGCTTATAAAAAGTTGATGCCAGGTATGAATGCTATACCGTAATCCGCTATCGGCAAGAATATTCTCCGTTTTAAACAGGGAAGATTCCGTGGGTTGCTGGACAGTGATCCAGTTTGCGGGAGTAAGGGGGAAAAGGATTTCCCGATCGCTTATCAAATATTCAAGGCCTAAAACCAACGCCTGGTTTTGCAAACGGCTACACCAGACTATATCATGATGAGCAGAGTAAAATATATGCGGCTCGAATAAAAATTGATCGGTATCTTCCGGGATATTAACCGCTTTAGGCCGGGGGATAATCGTCCGAGAGAGGGCGTTATTGAGCGCGACAATCCACGGATCGATCAATGCAGCGGCATCTTTTTTCCATCTCTCATCAATAATTGCGCCGAAGAATAAATCCGCGCTCAATATAGCTATCCGGCAATTACCTACACCAACGACCTTCACTTGAAATTGAGAACCGAGACCATCACCACCCAGGAGAGGCATAATTAATCCCTGTTCATCGCAGCGAAATAAAAAATGACGGTCGGCAAGTGTTCCGTCGGTTGGCATATCAACCCAAAACAGATCAGCGGCGCCCTGTTGAATTAAAAAAATTTTATCCGGGTCATCAATCGTGATCGGATTTCGATTATCGGAACCGACGATTTCGGATTGAGTAAGCAGATACTTAAAAAGTTGCAAATTGGGTGGCATTAAATTACTCCATAGCAATCAATCGGGAATAGGGACCCTCCATACGGATCAGATCATTGTGGGTTCCACGCTGGACAATCAGGCCGTCACTGAGCACAATAATCTCATCACAATCCCGGATAGTCGTCAATCGATGGGCGATTATTAACATAGTGCACCCCCGACGGCGGATATTATCATCAATTTTTTTTTCAGTTAATGGGTCAAGCGCGCTGGTGGCTTCATCCAACACTACTATCCGAGGATTGAGGGCGAGGGCGCGGGTGATCTCAAGGCGTTGACGTTGACCGCCGCTAAAATTTGCGCCCCCTTCATTAATCGGGCTGTTATATCCTCCGCGCCGGGCTGAAATCACATCATGAATTTCAGCATCCCGGGCTGCCCGCACTAAATCCTGGTCAGGCACAAGTGGATTCCACAAGGTCAGATTTTCACGAATCGTTCCCTCAAACAGAAAAATATCCTGATCCACCATTGTCAATGAATGGCTCAATACTTCGGCGCCAAACTCATTGATTGGCTGGCCGTCCAAAAGGATATCCCCTTCCCACGGTTTAAAAAGTCCCAGCAAAAGTTTAGAAATTGTCGACTTACCCGAGCCGGATGCACCTACTAAAGCTACCCGCGCGCCCGGAGTCAGATGAAGATTAAAATCACGTATCAACGGAGATTCCAAATGGTTATAACCAAATGATATATGACGGAATTCGACTTCCCCGACCAGACGGGAACGCCCTCTATCTAATCCTCGAAACGAATCCTCCATTGTCGGGGAAAACACCTGGATTTGTGGCGGATAATCCAGGATATCATTGATTTTAGTTACATTTCCCTTAACAAATTGAATTTCAGCCGTTAAATTAATAAATTCCTGTATCGGCGCCATCATACCGATCATCATACTTAGAAACGCGACCAACATCCCAAGGGTCATCCGTCCATTCATAACAGCTAAACTGCCAAGACCCAATACAACTGCCATTGATAACGCGCCCAGCAATTGCGGTAATACACTCAATATTTGCAGTTGCAGCCCCATTCGCTGGAACGCATTCTTGCTTTTTGTCAGGAAACCCGACCATTTTTCAAAAAAATCTGCTTCAGCGCCTGTCGCTTTAATTGTTTCAATATTGTAAATTCCGTTCATAGTAATTCCGCTCAATTTGCTGATTTCAGTCAAAAAAACCATGTTGCTTTCTTTAACCCGACGAGAAAAATAATATAACAGAATAAAATTCAGTGAAGCAAGTATCAAACTTATGACCGCAAGCGCCCAGTCATAAAAAAACATAATTCCCCCATAAACCAGAATTACAAAAAAACTCAATGCCAGTCCCATTAGCCGTCGCGAAAGGAGCATCGCGACCTGGTTGATCATCGCTAACCGATTAGCAAGATCGCCGCTCATTCGCTGAAAAAAAAACACCATGGGCAGCCGTAATAGATGCTGTAGGAATACTGCAGAATTACTAACTGAAAGAACCGTTTCAATCCGCAGTAAATATTTTTCCCGTAGCCATAATAAAACCATTTTCAATAAAGCGAACAAAACCATAGCGCCGAGTAATGGACGGATCCAGCCGGTTATTCCGGCAATCAGATAATAATCAACAAAAATCCGTGAAAAAACAGGGATGGCCATCTCTGGTACGACCAGTAAAATACCGCAGCAAAGGATGAATAAAAAGGGGGATTTAGCGCCAACAAAGCGTTGGGCCAAATTAATCCATAAATTGGAATCGGCTTTGACTTTTTTAAAATCAGGAGTCAGACTAAAAGTCAATACAATTCCCGTGAAATTCTGATCAAATTCCTCATGGCTCACCCGTCGTTTTCCAGAGGCAGGATCATTCAGATAGAAAAAACGCGCATCGAAACCGTCCAGGACTAAAAAATGTCTGAACTGCCAGAAAATAATAACCGGGAGGTTTACTTCATAAAGCGCTTGGAGTTCTTTGCGGTACCCTTTGGCGATCAGTCCATATTTCCGGGCGGCTTTAAGAATATTTGCCGCTTTGCTGCCATCGCGGGACACCCCACATTCCACTCGTAATTCTTCCAGTGTAATATGGCAATCATAATAATGCAAAACCATTGCCAGCGAAGCGGCGCCACATTCCACCGCTTCCATCTGCAAGACAGTGGGCGTATGAACCCTCTTTTTCCGGCGTGGGGGGGGAGCTGCGAGCGAAGGCATTATCGACCCTTTTATAAAGAAGGAATGATGAATGAAATAGGAGCTTGTGTGTCAACACGAATCTTAGCTCTGCAAAGCGTCCCGGTTGTGATTGGCGTTTCAGGGCCTCGCGAATGGGACCACCGATATCCGCTGTGAAAACTCGTATCGGCAACAAGCTCAACCCGTGCAACAATCATAGGACCCTGCGCAGAAAAAAGTGAAACCAATACCGGATTTTCGAGCAGATTCATTATATATTGCGCAGACGCTGGATAATCTGGAACTTCAGTTACATTACCCATCAGAAAACCATACCTATCAGAAGAGATGGATGAGGGTGAGATAAAAACCGGCATGCCCTTTATGATCTTTTTCCCATCGTCCGGGGAGACAAAAACAATAGCGCTGAGATCCGTTCCCAAACCCTCAAGGAGTAAAACGGGTTCCCCCTGAACCACCGTTTTCCCGGGGGAAGCTGTTATTTCAATCACTTTGCCGGGAAAACGGGTATATTCCTCAACCTCAACCGAATCGTTCAAACCGATTAAAATCACAGTCTGCCCAATTTCAATAGAATCTCCCACGTGCGGGTATATGTCTAAAATAGCGCCACTATGCTGTGCCGCGATATTCATAATTCCAGCATCGCTCACTAATATCCCCTGTCCGGAAACTTCTACCGACAATTCACCCCAAATACTCCAATATATTATCAGGAAAACAATCACCGACAAAAGAATCAGCGCAATCCATCCCGGTGGTTTTACTATGCGCATGATCTCATCAATACGTTCCGGAGAAGAAGCTTTCTGCAGGGCTTGTTGCCGGAAAAGCTGTTGCGGAGAGCTTTTCATAATGATTCCTTTCAGTTCCTGTTCATAATCAACGCAGTTGTAAACTCTAAATTACTTTTTTTTATATGCTTTGTCAAGAAAAAAAACTAATTTGATAGAGTACTATCTTTTTTATTGACATTTTTCTGATTTTAATTATAATTATCTTAAGCGCAAAATGATGAAACTACGAACCGCGCCCCCGCATTTGGTATGAACTCCATCATTTGCAAACACTTGATTAAATACACCACTAAAGGAGAAAATAGTATGAAATTTGACCGACACTCCCTGGAAAATAAACTTATTGACAAAGCGCAAAATGACCCCGATTTCAAGCGAAGATTGATAAGCAATCCCAAAATTGTATTGGAAGAAGAATTAAAAGTCAAACTGCCAGATCAGTTGGATATCAATGTACTGGAAGAAACGTCTGAGCAATTTTTTCTTGTTTTGCCACTAAACGCGGAACAGTATCCCGATGTAGAGCTTTCGGACAACCAACTGGACATGATCAATGCCGCCGGTATCGTTATTGATGGAGGAAATGGGGGTAGCGATGGCGGTGGCAGTAACGATGGAGGAGGTTCGGGTGGAGGAAGCAATTCAGGCAGCGGGTGTTATCTTGACTGTGGATGTGATGTCTATTGTGACTTTTGAAGATTGTCAGATTTAAAATTAGTATGGATTTTAGCGATTATCGCAAATATCAGGAAGCGTTTGATTTTTTTAATCAGCCTTGTTTTTTTTCAAAAAGAAAACGAACTTTTTTAGAATATCTTTGTCGGACAATTCCTTTTCACGCCCGTGTCTTGGATATTGGAGGAGGAACAGGAGCGCTGACAGCGGAATTATGCCGCCGACGTCACGACCTTGCGCTAACAATAGTAGAGCCTGCGCAGAGCTGGATTGAGGCAGCGCAAAGAAGACTTCCAATCCAAACTGAATTTTTTCACAGCACTATTGAAGATGCTTTGCCCCGGCTTGCTACCTATGATTTTATACTAATGATCCGGGTTTTGTACCTTATATCAAGAGATTATACAACAATCAAATCCTTGTTCAAAAAATTGAAACCCCATTTAACTCACAAGGGGTTGTTAACTATCTATGAAATCCAGCCCAACACATTTTCAACCGTCCAAAGGGGATTACGCGAAACTGCCCTTCGCCACGATTTAGCCCGGGAATTCGAACGATATTGGCCTTTTTACGAAGAATATATTACCCGGGTATCCAACCAGTATTCGATACCGTTGATTGAACCCCTGACTTACCATCAAATATTACAGGATGCCGGCTATGAAAAAATTCTCTTTGAAAACCGCATTATGGTATATAAAAAAAAAGCGAAACGCAGGCAAACCGTATTGGCTGAATTTTATCACTTTCATGATAATCAGGGAATCTATTTGTTAAATATTGAGCGGCTTTCGATTTTTATTATCAATCAACAACTCGCCGCCGCGTTGGATATACTAAAAAATAGCGGCGAATTGCCTCCAAGGAATAGTCCCTTATACAACGCGCTGGAACGTCTCGAACTAATTAGTGATTCAAAACGCAGCCAATCGCTTCCAAAAATCCCTTTTCCGACGGCTCATTTGATTCTCAATATCAGCCAAACATGCAACCTTGCCTGTATCTATTGTTATGGCGATGAAGGCGAATATGGAAAAGCGGGTTATTTATCGACGGAGCGAGCGTATCAGATTATTGACTGGTTTATCGACAACAGTGGAGCGACAAACGCTCTGGCCATCTCTTTCTTTGGTGGCGAGCCCTTGCTGAATTTCCCTATCATTCAGAAGTGCGTTGAATATAGCCAACAAAAAGCCAAAGATCGGGGGAAAAAAATATCTTTCGGTGTTACCACAAATGGGACACTATTAACTCACGCAATAGCAAAATGGCTTAAAAACAATAAAATCCAACTAAATCTAAGCTATGATGGATATCTCCAACAACAGCAACGAAAGTACAAGAATGGGTCGTCGAGTCATCCCGACCTTGAAAAAGCAATTGCTATTCTACGTGATTTATATGGCGCTAATTTCAAAATCACAACTACGCTGGCAACTGATACAGCGGATATTGATGCCATTCGCCGGGAACATTATACCATCGGCTGCAACCGATTTCAGATTCGTCGCGCATCACCGGTCCATACAGTAGATACAGAAAATACAGAAAAATACGCCCAACTAAATACGATTTTGAATAGCGACGAAATGCTAACCGCCCTTCTGGATGATATAGAGAGACAATTTAGTAAAATATATTTATCCATTAAAAACCGTAATTGGCAAATCGAAAATGATTTTAAAAAAATTTTCAGCATTTTAGCAACTAAGAAAAAACGTCACTATTATTGCGGCGCGGGAAAAGGACTCCTTTCTGTCAACACGGAGGGCTATGTTTACCCATGCCATCGGTTCATCGGCCACCCAGATTACGGAATGGGAATAATAGAAAATTTCGATCCGGCCGCCCGTGACTTTTATTTTTCCCGCCAGGTAGATACCATACTAACCTGCAGTACGTGTTGGGCGCGGTATTTCTGCGGAGGAGGCTGCCTATATGAAAACATGAAAGGTAGCGATTCTATCCCCACCCAATCGGCTTTTTATTGCACAATTCAGAAAAAAACAATCGAAACCGCTATTCGCTTGTTTGCCAGTTTCAATGATGAAGACAAGGTTTTTTTACGAAAGACAATGAAAATCAACTATTTCGAACCATAATAATGAAATCTTCACTGCAAAACTATCTTCCCGTCGTCATTCCGTTTCTAAAAGCCATTAATTGTAGTGATATTAACCTACAAAACATATCGATTATCGCATCGGCATTTTCCTCCCGGGTCACTCAGGTATTTGGATTTGAAATCCCTTTAATGCCCTACCGCCACTCCATCGATTTTGGATTCCCCGTAAACGCCCAATCCGCTTCCATTATTTCTTTGATGGATACAATCAGCCGGCACCTCTCAGTATCAAGCCAGATGGAGGAAAAAGCAAGCAGGGAAATTCTATTATCATTTCTACAAAAGCGCAACGATCCCACTCATTTTTTCTCCACCGGAATTACAGATATGTGGCTTGAATATGATATTCCAGAGCAACCGATTACAGTCCCGCCATTTCCAATTCTGTTTTTTACTTTTCCCTGGCAACAGGAGAAAAAAGAGAATCACCGATCCCTTACTATGCTTCATATCAATTCTATCTTAACTGAATTTAAAAATATTGATTACACCGCAGCGCAACAATTAATTAACCATCAACTCCCAAATTTCTTAAACAAGACCGGACTAAGAGTATATAATATCGGCATCATGCCGTCTCGTTATTATGCCGGACTTCGCCTGAGTTTGGTCAAAATCTCGCAATTCCCATTCAATCCGTTGCGCCAGTTAACCAATTGTCATCATTCTATCGTAAAAGCAGAAGAATGTTTTACCCGGTTAGCTAAATATTGTGATTATTCGGGACTGACCCTGGATTTTTCTGATAGTATTACCGGTCCGATTGGCCTGGAATGGGCTTATAAGCTGAACCGATCCCAACCATCGAAAATTTTAATCGAAGGCATGTTGGACCAATTGATCGAAATGGGGCTATGCCTGCTGGATTTTAAAAAACCGATTCTGGATTTAATTGGGGTCAGCCAAAGCGAAAATAGTTTCGAATGGCCGGAAAATCTTAAAACCGCCGAATATTTTTTTAGTTCCGCTTACCGTCCGGTATTTAACAGAAGAATTTCCCATTTCAAAATTAATATTTACCCCGATGGAATACCGAAAGCGAAATTATACTGGGAAATTCGTTTGCTCTGGATACCCATGTCGCACTATCAACTTCTCACGAAAAAAAAAGTATAAAATAAAAACGCATCAGCGCCCATGCGCACCATTTTTCTGCGAAAATTCCAAACCGATAGAAAAAACCTGCCAACTTTTAATGCAAAGATATTCGCCAAAGTAGCGTCGCGTCCATTACAAATGCAGATTGAGAAGTGGCAACACACGGGCCCATAAAGGATTGTTCTTTGCGATATTGATCAATCCAACTTGAGCGCCTTTGAGTTCCTGCGCGTAGTTGATCACGCCGATGGCCAATCCTTTTTGCGTTCCGAGAAACCGGTTATACCCCCCCAACGAAATACCAATCAAATTTTGTCCGCGCACATATCCGGCTGTTACCCATCCTTTTATTAATGGGATTTTTGCATATCCGGCTGTTAATCCGATACCGGTCAGGCTATTCCCAGCCCCCAATCCGCAGCCGCCGATCACCAGTCCCCGGATATTCTGGCCAGCCCCGACACCTAAACCCGCCAGGGCAATTCCATTCAAATCCATACCCATCCCGATACCCAAACCGCCAATGGCTATTCCGCGCAAGATACCACCGCCTCCAAGACCCAAACCACCCATCACGATCCCATCAATATCACCACCCGTCCCCAATCCCAAACCTCCAAATGCCAACCCCTGAATTCCTTTTTCCGCGCCGAGACCCAGCAGGCCTCCCGCAATTCCACGAATTTTTCCCTCGGTACCTAATCCAATCCCGCCCAAGACTAATCCCGAGATCCCACCCTGGCATCCTAAGCCGATTCCGCCCAAAGCAATGCCTTTAATACTCCCCTGACATCCCATACCGATACCCGCGATAGATATCCCACAGATATCACCTTGCGCCCCCATTCCAATTCCTGCCAGCGAGATCCCCCGAATGTAGCTGTTAAATCCCATGCCGATACCCGCAACTGCGATACCCGTCATTCCGCCGCGACCTCCCATACCAATGCCGCTTATCGCAATTCCATGGCATGAACCATGATTCTCAATGCCAACTAATGACAGGGCCATTCCTTTCAATTCATTCGCCCGAATTTTATATAATCCACAGGATATCCCCTGCAACCGATCACCTGAGGGACCCCAGAGTCCTATCAGAAAACCATTCAGCCGCGCATCATCATTCGCGCCCGGGCGCCACAACGATAGGTTGAAACCGGATACTTCTTTTACACCCCGATCCGACCAGTTAAACCGGAATCCTTTAAAAATAGAGGCATTGCCAAAACAGATTCCCGCTCCTCTGACCGGAAGTTCCAGTGCGTTTGCATCAATTCTCACAAACCAAAAAACAATCAATAAACTGAACAAATATCGCATAGCTTTCTCCTTTAGTTAAATATCATACACATTATACAAAATCATACGAAAATTAAAAGAAAATGTTCCTTACTATTTCCGGCATGTCAGGATTAGCATTTATCAGGAATTATCTTCCATCTCCCCGGCATATATTCTGGAAATTAGCAGAAGGCGCTAAATGTAAAAAAAAATCAATCAGTGGCTATAAAATATCAAATAAGTCTTGACACGAACGATTTCCTTGTGTATAATTTTGGCCATGAAGTACTGTGAAAAGGCGTTGAGTGGAAAAAATAGAACGGATTTAATGCGTATAACAGGAGGAATACGATGAATATATTGTTCATGCTGGGCGTGACAATCGCTCTGTACTATTTGGGATATCGTTATTATGCCCGGTATATCGAAAAAACATTCAATGTGGACGGAACTCATCAGACACCCGCCGTGGAATTAGAGGATGGTGTTGACTATGTTCCTACCCGCAAAGTAGTTGTTTTGGGACATCATTTTGCATCCATTGCCGGTGGCGGTCCGATTATCGGCCCTACAGTCGCCCTGATATTCGGATATCTTCCGGTTTGGCTTTGGATTTTATTCGGTACTCTTTTTTTTGGCGCGATGCACGATTTTAGCGTATTGCTGACTTCACTCCGCGAAAAAGGGAAATCAATAGCTGAAATAGCCAAACATACCCTGGGACGAAAAGGTTTTCTACTAATCATCGCTTTCACGGTCATAATGCTATTAATAGTAACTTCAGTATTTCTGACACTCACAACAACCGCGCTATCTTCCAAATATCCGGCTGAATATTTTTCCGATGGATTAGAAGAATTAAATACAGTTGTTGAAAATGGCGTCACCTTTGCCGTTATAGGCGGTATTGCATCGACTTCAGTCATTTTTATTACCTTTTGCGCCCCTTTTTTAGGCTGGTTACTTTATAAACGAAAACTCAATTCCTGGCTCATGTCGCTTTTGGCCATATTAATTTGCGTCATTTCAATAAAAATCGGACTCCTGTTCCCAATTTCCATCGACTCCTTTACATGGATGGTGATATTATCAGTTTACACATTTATCGCCGCCGGGGTACCGGTCTGGATCATTCTGCAACCCCGTGATTTCGCTAACTCTTTCCTGCTTTATGGGGGGATGGCGGGATTGATAGGGGGAACCATTATTCTGGGATTAAAGGGCGAAACTCTGAACATCCCGGCCACTAATATTGTTTCCGGCAATCTTCATTTGGGATATATTTGGCCGATACTCTTTATCACAGTCGCCTGTGGCGCGATCAGCGGGTTCCATGCCCTGGTAGCGGGCGGTACGACTTCCAAACAGATATCTAAAGAAAAACCAGATGCTAAAATTGTGGGATTTGGCGGAATGCTTTTGGAAGGCATCCTGGCGCTTGGAGTCCTCATCGCCATTGGAACGGGAATCTCTTTCGAGCAATTCCAGTCAATCGTATTCCCTACGGCTGCAGGAATTAAATCCAA
This sequence comes from uncultured bacterium, assembly GCA_964632485.1. Lineage (GTDB taxonomy): Bacteria > JAGOEH01 > JAGOEH01 > JAGOEH01 > JAGOEH01 > CAZWDO01. The sequence goes on along the minus strand of CAZWDO010000012.1, from coordinate 85,417 downwards.
TCCAATTCTGGCCTTTGCCCTGGGTATGGGTGGACTATTAAACCAATCTTTTACCCTGCCCTTAACGTATGGAGTCGTTTTCGGCATTCTGCTAGTGGAAGGTTTTATTGTCACCACTCTCGATACGGCAGTCAGGCTTAACCGTTATCTCTTCGAAGAATTGTGGAATATTATTTTTAAGAAGACGCCCGCCATTTTCAAAACCTATTCATTCAATTCATTTTTTTGCGTTATTCTCATGTTTCTACTGGCTTATTTTAACGCATTCAAACAGCTATGGCAGCTTTTCGGTTCGGCTAATCAGCTCCTGGCGGCGGTGACTCTTCTGACAATCAGTGTCTGGTTGTTGATTCGTAAAAAAGAGTATCTCTTTGCTCTTATTCCGGGGATATTTATGTTGATTACGACCATTGTTTCACTAATTGTTATTTTATATCAGGATTATCTCCCCAAACGCAATTACGTATTGGCGCTGGGGGATATCGCGCTGCTGGCTCTGGCCGGCGGAGTTATTGTCTTGGTATTCAAGCGCATCCGTATGCTTAAGCCATCCATCGGTTAAAATGAGAAATATCCCGACTTATTTTGTGTAGTAACGGGGAACGAAATACACACTTTACTGATAACGTCCTTTCCAGAATCCGCTGAAAAAATTACGGGCATTGATACCCAAATTTCGTTGGCGGTATCCGCCTTCCTGAACAAATAACGTAGGCAGTTTTAAAGCGCCGATCGCGTACCCATTCGTAAAAAAATCATCGGCCTTCAAATTCCAGGTACCGGTTGGATCTCGTTTAGCTGTATCGAAACCTAATGCGATGATTAAAAATTTCGGCTGGAATTTGCCAATAATTTTCAGGGCTTTCTTCAGAACCAGCAAATACTCCCGGTTGGTTACCGACTCAGCTAACGGGAAGTTGAAATTAAATCCGACACCGGCATCTTCTCCTTTTTCCTCGGTAAATCCGCTAAAATAGGGATAAGCGAATCTGGGATGACCATGAATTGAAATTGTCAAAACATCTTTTCTGCGATAAAAAATATCCTGTTGACCGTTGCCATGATGATAATCGACATCCAGGATAGCCACTGGGCCGAAACGGGACAAATAGTTTGCGGCGATCGCATTAGAATTGAAATAACAAAATCCGCCAAACACAGCGCGCTCGGCGTGATGTCCGGGCGGACGAACCAGCGCGTAAGCGGCGGCGGCGCCTTCAAGCAAATTTTCAGCGGCGGCCAAGGCGCAATCCACAGCCCGATGTGCGGCTAAAAACGCATTCCGATTCAATGGAGTGAAAGTATCAATACAATAATAGCCGGCCCGTACCGGCAGCTCTTTGGGGGGTTTTGTCTGGTTGCGAATGGGAAATACATAAGGATAAAGCGGCCGATCGGCAGGCAATATGCGGCATACACGTTTAAAATAATCAACATAATCTGAACGGTGCACACTTTTCAACCACTGTTCACCATAGTGCCGGATCTTTTCCCGTTTAAATAAACCCGTCTTATCCAATTCCTCAAGAATGATTGGAATACGAGCCGGAGCTTCCACATACCCCCGTTCACGGATATAATGGTTTTCATGTTGATCGCTAACTACCAGCAAAATCTGCTGATCTTCGGGAATGCGCACAAAGAGCGGAACTTCCTGCTTAGCGTATTGAAAGGGTCTCAGAATGGGAATATCATCCTGAAAAGATTCGATCACCATTTTATTATATTCCGGCGAACAAAGATCATGATATTTGCGTTCCAGAATGGCGGCCACAATCGCCCGAATTTTTTTCCGGGGAATCGTTACTGGTTTGCCCAAAGGATCATAAACCAGATAGGGGGGATTATCGTCATCGGGTTTTACCGGCGTTTCGTAACGAGTATTGATAATCGGCCGAGCCCCGTATTGCTCATAAAATTTCAATCGGCTAATATTCTGCTTTAAAACTGAAAGGTCGCGGCATAACTGGGGGTCGTCCGGCAAGCATTCAAAAAAAATACCCCAGGTATCCAGTTTCTGGGCCTCGAAGCGTATCCGCTCATATAACGCCCCACCGATACCCCGTCCGGTAGATTGAGTGGCGGCGGAGATATAATCCAGGTAACAAAAACGCAAATCCGGTTCATGTAAAATCAACGCAAACCCATGAACCTTACCGCGTTGATTATCCGCAATAAACAGAATTGGTCGGAAACCCAGCCGAAACGGATTTTTCAGTTTTGCCGGCAGATTTTCAATCTCCTCTTTGCTGATTAGTGGAAACTGATCCTTTAAAATCTGCTGTACCTGCTCCAATGCGTACCGATTAACCAAAAGCATATCATCATAGATTTGACGAATTCGAAAGAACATATTGGTTTTCTACATTCAAATGAGGGTTATTTTTTCCAGTATCCGGATTTCCATTGCCATCCTTTGGGTGTTTTTTGCCAGTGCCCCGGCGCCCAGGCATGGCCTTTTTTGGGTTTCATCCATTTTCCGGCTACCCAAACAAAATCATATCCGTTCCAGCGCCAATACCCGTCAACCCAAACCGCTTCCTGAAATGGCCTTGAAGGGCGGGTTTCAGCTCTCAAAGCCGGAGGTTCCTTCGTAGCGACTTTACCGGAAGATGCGCAACCCAAAGACAAAAAAACCAGGATAATGCCCATCAAAATCATTCGACGCATGATACTCTCCTTTCGGTGAAACAAGTCTGAAATTATACTTAAACCCCTTGACAAATCCTTTTGCATATATTAAATATACTATGGGTACTGAGTTCTGTCAAGAAAATTCATAAACGAATTACAACTTGACATTTCCTGTTTTTTTTCTATATTCAACACCAACTAATCACCATAATTCAAAAGGAGGGATTCATGCCACCCAAGGATGCATTTCTGCAGGAAATTAATCAAGGCTATCAATCGAAGGGTGAATTTATTGAGCTGGGCGCCGCGATCTATAACATGGAACCAATTCCCGGAACACTTATCCGGATTCCACTTAAAACCCTGAACCGGCATGGCCTGATTGCCGGCGCGACGGGAACCGGAAAAACCAAAACCCTGCAAGGTTTTGCCGAAGCGCTTTCAGATAAAAGCATTCCGGTCCTCATGATGGATATCAAAGGGGATTTGAGCGGAATGGCTCAGGCAGGACAATCGAACCCCAAAATTGATGAACGCCATGCCAAAATTGGATTCCCCTGGCAATCTAAAGCCTACCCGGTGGAATTGCTCTCATTATCACTTGAAAATGGAGCGCGTCTGCGCGCCACGGTTTCGGAATTCGGACCGGTACTTCTTTCCAAAATCCTTGAACTGAGTGACGCCCAGGCCGGAATTATGTCATTAATATTCAAATATTGCGATGATCAGCAATATCCGTTGCTGGACCTGAAAGATCTGAAAAAAATTCTCCAATATATCACTAATGAAGGCAAAAGCGAAATCGAAAAGGAATATGGTAAAATTTCCAGCGCGTCAACCGGTACCATTCTTCGTAAAATCATCGAAATCGAACAGCAAGGCGCCGACCTTTTTTTTGGTGAACGCTCCTTCGAAGTGGAGGACCTGCTCCGTATCAATGAAAACGGACAGGGATATATCTCTCTTATCCGAGTGGTGGATATCCAGAACCGACCCAAACTATTTTCTACGTTTATGTTATGCTTGTTGGCGGAAATTTATCAGACATTTCCCGAGGAAGGCGATTTGGATCAACCCAAATTAATTATCATGATAGACGAAGCTCACCTGATCTTCAAAGAAGCATCCCGGGCGCTCCTGGAACAGATTGAAGCCATTATCAAACTTATTCGTTCAAAAGGAGTGGGAATATTCTTCTGCACCCAAAATCCAACCGATATCCCAGCCTCTATATTAGGCCAACTGGGTCTGAAAATTCAACATGCCCTGCGCGCTTTCACCGCTAATGACCGAAAAATGATTAAACTGACCGCTCAAAATTATCCTCTGAGCGAGTATTACCAGACCGAGGAACTACTCACTTCACTGGGTATCGGGGAAGCGGTGGTTACAGCGCTTAATGAAAAAGGAGCGCCCACCCCGCTGGCAGCTACTTTACTGCGAACTCCGCAGTCACGCATGGACGTTTTGTCTCAGGAAGAGATTGAGAAGTTGTGCGCCCGATCCTCTCTCGTTAAAAAATATAACGAAACCATTGACCGTGAAAGCGCTTACGAAATCCTTACCGATAAACTTGGAAAAGCTGCAAAGGCCACTGAAAAAGAACAGCGGCAACAATCCTCATCTACCCAGCGCCACCCGACCAAACGCATGGAAAAAAGCGCCGTAGAGACGGTTATGAACAGCCCCATTGCCAAGCAGGTCGGCCGAACCCTTGTACGCGAACTGGCGCGCGGATTCTTAGGTGTGCTGGGTATTGGTGGACGACGCCGATAGATGGTTTTAACAAACTATACTCCAAGGTTTTTAAAATGAATATCATTATCAGAAATTGCCGATGTTATGACAAGCTTGATGAATACTGCCAATTATGGCTCAAAGAGGGTAAAATTGAAGCGATTGGGGCTCAAATAGATCCTCCGACCCCATTTGAAGAATACGATGCCCGGGGCGCCATCATTGCTCCCGGATTGATCGACATTCATATCCAAGGCGCTGGAGGAGCCGATGTACTCGATACAAACGAAGATACAATTTTAATTATGGGCAGAAAACTGTCAGCCATTGGCACGACATCTTTTTTAGCCACCACGGTTTACCTCCCGGACCGAGACAATACCCACCTGCACCCCGTCCGTCTGACTCGCAGCCGGGATGATCTTTCCGCGGAATGTCTCGGATGGCATCTGGAAGGCCCTTTTATAAATAGAATCAAAAAAGGAGGGATCAGTGAACACGCCATTGCCCCTTTCAGCAATACCCTTTGGCAGGAAATCAATCAATTGACAACTCCCAACCTGCGGATGATGACACTGGCGCCGGAACTGGAGGGAGTTCCCAAGCTCGTCGCGCAACTCAATCAACTCAGAATCATTCCTTCCCTGGGCCATACCGACATCAGTTTCGAAAATGCCCAACAATACATTGGGCGCGAGATCCATCATGTCACCCATATTTTCAACGCCATGCGCGGGTTTACACATCGCGAACCCGGGCCCCTGGCGGCGATTGCCAGACACAACTCGGTAACGGTTCAACTGATAGCGGATGGTGTCCATGTCCATCCGGGAGCGATCCGCATGTTATTCCAGTTAATTGGTCCCCAGCGTATTATTTGCATTACCGACGGCGTACGGACAATTGGAATGCCCGATGGTGAATACGAATACGGCGGCCGCAAATTCATAAGTCTCGACGGCGCAGCGCGCTACGAAGACGGTACGCTCATCGGTTGCTCCCTTTCACTGCTTGAAATTGTCCGACGTTTCCGTTCATCAACTCAATGCTCTATCCGCGATGCAATTAATACTGCCAGCTATAACCCGGCGCTTCTGCTGGGAATAGAGAACCGCAAAGGCGTATTAAAAACCGGCGCCGACGCCGATCTGATTCTCATCGACGATTCCCTGCAGCTCATTCAATGCTGGATACGGGGTAAAAAAAGACAAAATTTTTAATTTTTATTGATTGACAATTCAAAAAATGCCGATTATATTATAATTGGGAAATCCGCACGGAAGTACTGCCGGAAAAATAATCAGTCGGGAATCCATTTTGGCCTGAATTTTTTTTCTTTTCAGATATAGCTGATTGAAAATTCATAGTGAAGGGATCGTTTATGCTCAAACAACCTTTGTCATCATTAAAAAAATTATCAAATAGTCAACGCGGATCGATCTTCATCTATTTTATCATTTCGCTTACCTTATCACTTTTGATTTGGAAATCAGCGACCAATATTGCCGAAAAGCGGTATCAGGAAACTTTTAACTACCACAGTCGCATTCGAATCACTACCATTCAGAATGCCTTAGAAAAAAATTATAAGAATTTAATTTTTTTCAGGCAATTTTTTGCCAGTTCCCAATGGATGGATCCCAAAGAATTTACAAATTTTTGTCTGGCATTACGCGTTCAGCCCACACCCCCTTTTCAATTATTTTGGAATCCACTGGTAGCGGAAAAAACCGCTGACTCATGGAGATCGCGGCTAATCGCAGCAAACTTCCAGCCGACAGAGCTTTCCTTCTTCACTGTTCCCGGAACCTTTCCGGGAGCAAAGCCACAATTTGCGCTTCCCATGCTATATTCCTGGCCGAAAAGCCGCCTCCCGTCTCCTTTCACGTCAACAATGGAAGCCGAAACCCTAGTTCGCGCCATATTGGAAGAAACCACTTTGGACACATTCGGGCTTCCTGTCCGGGTTCGTATAACCCAAAACCCATCTGAACGGATGCCTGATTACCAAATTATCCTGCCGATTTATCAAGCAGATATAACTACAACTGGCCCGATACCCTATGGTTTTCTGACTGTCAATTTGAATATCCAGACACTTATAGATCAAACGATCAATTGTCAGCCCTTCGTGGGATTACCGGTGCGCATATATGACGTGACCGATACTGAAAAACCACAACAGTTAGCGCATTGGAACGCGCGTTTGCAAGCCCTCTTTAATACTCGTGAGGATACAGCGTACTGCGCTCCCTTCACCGATACCACCCTGCAATTTTTTACTCGTAAAATTCAATGCCGGGTCTATTCATCTCCAGCCCATTGGCATCACCAATATGATCGTGATTACCGGCTCATTATCCCAATCGCCCTTTTTATCGTCCTGGGGGGGACACTGGGATTATGTTGGCTTTTTAATTTCCACAATACACTCCTCCTGCGAGAACGTCTCTACCATTTACTCTATGATGGCATCGCCGACGCTATTTTCGTTCACTCTCTTAATGACGATGACACACTGGGACACTTTATCGAAATTAACCAGGTGGCTTGTAAACGGTTAGGTTATACCCACGACGAATTATTAGCTCTCTCGCCTGCTCAAATCGACCATCCCGATTCAAAAGTAGATTTAAAACAGGTTTTCTCCCAATTACGCGCTCAAGGTAAAGCTGTATTTGAACAAGTCCATCGCGCCAAAACCGGGGACCCCATTCCGGTGGAAATCCATTCGCAACTTTTCTCTTTGGAAAATCATACTTCAATTATATCGATTGCGCGCGACATCCGTGAACGAAAACTACATGAAAATGAATTAAAACAAGAGCGAAATCTGTTTCAAACTATCATTGATACAATCCCCGTGATGATAACGCTCTACGATCCACAGATCAATATGCAATATCTGAATAAAACCTTCATTGCTACAACCGGCTGGACCCAAGAAGATGCATCCCGGGGGAACTTAGTGGCGCTTTGTTTCCCCCATCCACAGATCCAACGTCAGGCCATCGATTTTATGAAAAAATGTTCCGGAGAATGGGAAGATTATTCTCTTTGCACCCGTTTTGGGACACTTCTGAAGACATCCTGGACCAACATCGCATTAGACGATGGTCGGCAGATCGGTATTGGGATCGATTTGACCTCCCGAATTGAAATGGAAAACCAACTTAAAAGCGCTCTGAATGAAAAAGAACTTTTAATGAAAGAAATTCTGCATCGGGTAAAAAACAGCCTCTCTATGGCGACGGGGCTTATCTCTTTGGAAATAGGCAACTTAAAAGATCGACAGGATGTAGAAATTTTTAAAAAAACTCAACAGCGGATTTGCAGCATCGCCAATCTGTATGAAATTCTGCATCAAAGCGGAACCAACGACCTGTCAATTCCCCTGAATTCATATTTTGATTCCATTGTCGCCACCCTAAAAAAAACAACTCCCATGGACCAGATTCTTCAATTTGAATCCCAGGTGGATCCCATCAGATTCGAGACAAAAACGACTCTGGCATTAGGATTAATATTAAATGAACTGATTACCAACGCGTTAAAATATGCCTTCCCCGACAAACAAGGCGGCATTATTCATATCTCGTTTAAACATGCAGCCACTAACATCTTTCACTTAGTAGTGAGTGATAATGGCGTAGGCTTTCCTGAAGATTTTGATTCGGAAAATCTTTCATCCTGGGGAATAAACTTAGTTAAACAACTCGTAAATCAATTAAATGGAACAGTTACATTCCAATCACAAGAGGGATGCCAGGTAAAGATAGAATTTACTACTGAGATGCAATAAAACCCCATAACCCACTTATAATTACTATAAAATGATTCGGAATATGGTATAAATTTCAATATATACCGTAATGATGGTGAGGGTAAATATTCCCGATAAAAACCGGTTAGAAGCGTAAAATAGCTTCGATCGCCAGGAAATAGCTGTGAACACCGAATCCCAGGATAGATCCGCGGCAAACGGGAGCAATGCACGAATGGGCGCGAAAAGGTTCCCGGGCATAAGTGTTGGAGAGGTGCACTTCCACAACCGGTACTGATATTGAGGCTATGGCATCACGCAGCGCGATACTGGTATGAGTATAAGCCCCTGCGTTCAGAATAATCGCTTGACAAGAGCCTTCCGCAGCATGAAGTTGATCAATTAATGCGCCTTCATGATTTGATTGGAAAAAATTCAAATCCACCCCGCGCGCGCTGCCGAATTGTATTAACTGAGCATTTAATTCGTCTAATGTAGTATGCCCATAAATCCCGGGCTCCCGTTTCCCCAGACGATTCAAATTGGGCCCATTGATCACTAAAATATTCATCATCCCTGCATCCCCAGTAAAATTTTTACAATATGTTGCAAATCAACATATTGGTCCCAGGAAGCCAAACCAATTTTTTTCAAAATCACCCAACGAATCTCCCTCGCTTTATTCTTTTTATCTTTCAATAAAAATGCTGTGATCTGATCAAGATCGAACGAATCAGGTATCTGAATGGGCAACTCAAAAAATTCCAACAAAGAAATAAATTGTTTCAATTCCGTTTCTAAAATGACGCCACAATCTCGCAAATAGCGCATAATTGCCATGGTTCCCAGCGCCACAGCTTCGCCATGCAAATAGTACTGATAATCTGTGTAACTTTCGAGCGCATGGCCGATGGTATGGCCCAAATTAAGGATATTCCGTAACCCCTGATCTTTTTCATCCGTCATCACAATTTGAGATTTTAGAGCGCAACAACGGGCAATGACCGTAGCCAGGATTTTAGGCTGCAAAGTAGCGATTTCTGTTCGTTGGCTCCATAACAATTGATAAAAATCGGCATCCAGAATCAATCCATATTTAATCACTTCCATCATACCGGCATTGAATTCTCTTTTTGGCAAAGATTTTAGAAATTCAAGCCCGCAGAAAACCGCTTGGGGTTGATAAAAAGCGCCCATCATATTTTTAGCGCCCTGAAGATTAACCGCGGTTTTTCCACCCACACTGCTATCGACCATCGCCAACAACGTAGTCGGAACCTGAATATAATCAATACCCCGCATAAAAGTAGCGGCAGCGAAACCGGTCAAATCGCCAATCACTCCCCCACCCCAAGCAACCAGTAGTCCATCCCGACCCAGCTGATGTTTTAATAATTCCTGATAGACCTGATTTAGCGTCGTCATATCCTTATATCGTTCGCCATCCGGCAAAACAATCACCACTGTTTCCGGCATTTTTTCGTTCCATTGGTTTAACCAGGCTTCCCATAATCCCGATAAAGTCGTATTAGTTACAATCGCTACACGATTGTAGGGTTCAAAAAGAAACGGCGGAGGCGCATCCAAGTGGTCATAGATTGATATAGAATAATGCTTGCTGGGGGCAGAAACTGGAATGTCATAGATTAGACGGCTCATATCATTGTTCCTGCAAGGCATTCATAATAAGGATTTCTACCTTATCCACCGATTGTTTACGCATAACCTGACCCACTCTTTTTTCCGCTTGGACTTTGGTCAGTCCTAAACTGATCAGAGCTGAAATCGCCTGTTGGACCATATCTGCTTGCGGTTCATCCAGTGGCGAGGAGATTTTTTGCAGTTCATAAGAGTTCAATTCATCCGTCATTGGCCAGGTATCTTTCAATTCCAGCAAAATTCGCGCCGCGGTTTTTTTACCAATACCGGGCAGGGCATTCAAGGGTTTTGCATCCCCCTGATGTACTGCTTGTTTAAATTGCCCAGCCGTCAATCCGGAAAGAATGGCCAAAGCGGATTTCGGGCCGATACCGCTAATTGAGATCAGCTTGAGAAATACACTTCGTTCTTCTTCATCAATGAAGCCATAAAGTACGATAGTATCATCCTTGATCTGTAAATGGGTAAACAAAGAAACAGTACTATCGGTAACCGATAGCTTTTGGCTGGTATTCAAAGAGACGGCCAAAGCATAGCCAACACCCTGGATATCGATTACCAGCCGCGTCGGATCTTTAATTTTCAGTTTGCCAGTCAAGGAAGCAATCATCGTTTTTTTACCACCTGTAAGACAATTTGTTCCAGTTCTTCAATTTTAAAAGGTTTATTAAGGAACCCACTGATCCGTTTATCCAGTTGCGTATCTCCCAGGCTCTGATTTGGCGTACCGGAAGAGATAATAATACATACGGGCAATTGGTATTCAATAATTTTCTCCACAATTTGTTGAGCATTCATATCATCGAGATTGTAATCAAGAATCAACAGATCATAGGGCTCCCTCAGCAAAGCGCTCAGACAGTTTCCCCCCGAACTCTCCACTTGCACATGATACCCTAAAACTTCCAACATCTGTGAACCGACATCTAAAATCATTGGCTCATCGTCAACAAGTAAAATTCGGATCATAAGTGTATCTCCCGGGGTTAAGCGATTTCCAGATAATGCAGTTTATCTCCATAACGGGCAAAAAGCTCCGATCGAAGTGATTGGTGGGCAGGTTGAATCAGATGCTGATCGGATTCGACAATACGGCGGACCAGTTCTTTAAGCTGAGTTAAAAGTTTCTGGTGTGTAAAAATCTCCATCATACGGATTGGAGGAAGTCCGGCTTGCGTCGTACCCATCAGTTCGCCCGGCCCCCGCATGGCAAGATCTTCTTCCGCTATCTTGAACCCATCGTTAGAAGTGGTCATCACGGATATTCGTTTTTTGGCATCCTCTGTCAATTGGTCAGCCGTAACAAATAGGCAACTGGACTGAGCGTGCCCACGTCCGACCCGGCCACGCAACTGATGGAGTTGCGCCAATCCAAACCGTTCGGCATGTTCGATAACCATCAGATTAGCCTGAGGCACATCCACTCCAACCTCGATGACTGTTGTTGAAACCAGAATTTTAATTTCTCCCCGTTTAAACTGATCCATAACCTGACTCTTTTCCTCTGCTTTCATACGTCCATGCAATAATCCGGTTGCCACTTGGGGGAACCGGCGCTGGATTTCTTCAAAAGCGCTTTGAGCCGCTTTCAAATCTAATTTTTCAGATTCTTCGATCAAGGGATAGACAAAATAAATCTGTCCGCCTTCACTGATATTTATTTCAACCTGGCGATATACTAATTCAATTTGATTCTGAGTATAAGCCCGGTTGATAATCGGTTTTCTTCCCGGTGGCATTTCATCGATCAAAGAAACATCCATATCGCCGTACAATGTCATAGCCAGGGTGCGGGGAATTGGTGTCGCTGTCATAATCAATATATCCGGATTATTCTCAAGAGTCGTCAAAACTCCCCGCTGCATAACACCGAACCGGTGTTGTTCATCGATCACGATCAGGCCGGGTCTGGCAAAATTAACATTGTTCTGGATCAGGGCATGGGTTCCGATAATCAACGCCGGGACTTTTTGAGCAATTTCCTCGCGCAAGCGCATTTTAGTTTTGTTTTTTTGTGACCCGACCAGGAGCAGAGGTTCAATGCCAAACCAATTCGTAAATTGCCGAATATTCAAAAAATGTTGTTCCGCCAATATTTCCGTTGGAGCCATCAGAATTGCCTGACACCCATTTTCATACGCCAGCAGCATGGCGATCAGCGCAACCACCGTTTTTCCCGACCCTACATCGCCTTGTAACAGCCGATTCATTTGATGGGGAGAGGTCATATCCCGATAAATGTCATTGATCACTCGTATTTGGGCGCGCGTTAACTGATAAGGAAGCTGATCGACCAAATGTCGCAACATACCCTGAGATGGTTGAAATTGAATACCGGGACTCCTGCGGTTGCTTTGATAACGCAGATTCAGAAGTAGCAACAAAAAAAATCCTTCTTCAAAAACAAAACGGTAATGCGCGCGTTCCAACTCTTGATCAGATTCAGGAAAATGCATTTGGCGCAACGCATCTGAAAAATTCATCAGTCCATACTCGAGGCATATCCATGGGGGAAATTTTTCATTCAAGTCAAGTTCACTTTCAAAGAGTAATCGATAAATCATTTTCCGCCAGGCTCCATGACTGATATGGGATTGTTCCAACTCCTTCGACCAGGGATAAAGCGGGATAATGCGAGCTAATTTTTGCAAATCAGCTTCTTCATCCACAATTTGATATTCAGGATGAACAATTTGTTTTCCCATAAAAAAAGTGACTTTCCCACTAAAAAAAACGGTTTGTCCCTCACTAAAAATCCGTTGAAACATTTGAGGACGGTTAAAAAATATACATTGAATCCGATCGGTCCCATCCGTAATAGTTACAACCAGTCGTTTTTTTCCATATTCAATCATTTTTTTTTCAGTGACGCGAGCCACCCCTGTCGCTTCCTGATTAATTCGTAAATGGCTCAATGGAATCAACTGACTGCGGTCAACATACCGCCGCGGAAAATAAAATAGCAAATCCTCAAGCGTATGGATTCCTATCCTGGCCAAACTTTCTGCGCGCTGGGGTCCGATCCCCCTGATGAATTGCACCGAATCGCTTAATTTCATAATACCCTTAAATAACTGTACCGGAAGGAATGATAACATCTTTAGGGATACAAACAAGATAATCCCTGATAAAATAAAACTCGCCGTCATATTCTTCCACATTGTTCACATTCTGAATCGTTACATGATCTCCGATCTGTACATTTTTATCGATAATACTATTTCTAATGATACAATTTTCACCAATTCTGGGATGATTCAGAGGCCCATCCGGTTGAAAAACACTGGGTAAATTCTTCGGATAGTAATCAGCGCCCATGATAATGGAATCTTCTATCACGGTATTCTTATCGACGATCGTACGGATACCGATAATACTATGTTTAATACTCGCCTGGTTAATAACAGAACCTTCGCAAACAATACTCGTTGACACCTTGGCGTCCAGCATCTTCGCAGGCGGCAAATGCCGCACATTAGTATAAAGCGGATGGCTGGTGTTATAAAGAGAAAAATAGGTTTCCAGCTCTGTCAGGTGTAAATTTTCCTCATAAAAGCTTTTAATCGTACCAATATCACTCCAGTAACCATGATAAACATAACCGCACATATTGTATTTTCCGATTGCAGAAGGAATAATATGCTTGCCAAAATCAGCGTAATCGTTTTCCAGCAATATTCTTTCCAGTATTTCATATTTGAACATATAAATACCCATTGATGCCAGAAAGGGTTTTTCAAAACTTTTCGGGAAACTCGCGAGGTCCTCTAATTGGCCTGGAGCGGGTTTTTCATGAAAACGGCTGATATGGTAGTTTTTATCCAACTGCATAATGCCGAACTCAGGGGCTTGATCCGCTGCCACCGGTAGTGTGCAGACCGTGATATCGGCATCGTGTTTTTGATGATATTCAAAAAGCTCCATAAAGTTCATTTCGTACAACTGATCACCAGAAAGAATTAAAACATAGCGGGGTTTAAAGGTATTGATATGTTTGAGAGATTTACGAACAGCATCGGCCGTCCCCTGAAACCAATCCGTATTTTCATAGCTTTGTTCAGCGGCAATCAGCGAGACAAACCCGCTAGAAAAGGAATCAAATTGATAAGCCAACGACAAATGCCGGTTGAGGGATTCGGAATTGAATTGAGTTAGCACATACATTTTTTTGATACCCGAATTGATGCAGTTTGAAATTGGAATATCTATCAAACGGTATTTCCCCCCTAAAGGAACCGCGGGTTTGGAGCGACTTTGGGTGAGGGGAAAAAGGCGCGTACCTTTTCCCCCACCTAAGATTACAGCAATCAATTCAGCCATAGCTACTCCTTTTTTAATGAATCTCTGAATAATCCAAAGTTATAAACACAACTACTTTACTATATAATAATTAAAAAACCACCATCTTTCAAGTAAAAAAAGTTTTTATTTCTCGGCAGATTTTTTTGATTTCATTCCGTAGCCACTCCCGAACGGAATGGAGAATTTATTGTTCCATCATATCCAGATAGCTACTATCTACCAAAACGTCTCTCACTTTTGATCCGCGGTCCGGGCCCACGATTCCCGATTGCTGCAACTGCTCGATAATACGGCTGGCGCGTGGGAAACCAATATTCAAGCGCCTTTGCAGCATAGAGGAGGAGCCCTGCTGGTGCATGATGACCAACCGAGCCGCTTTAAAAAACAAAGCATCTCGTTCGCCACCCATTAAACCGTTGTCGCTGTTCTCTTCTTCCAATTCATCAAATATGCTTTCATAATGAACCGGATATTGTTGCCAATGCGCGACCAGTTTCTCAGTCTCCTCGGTGCTGATATAAGCGCCATGAATTCGATAGGGCAACGGTTTCCCCGGAGGAAGAAAAAGCATATCGCCTTTACCCAGAAGCGACTCCGCGCCATTCATATCCAAAATAGTACGGGAATCATTACGTTGGGCAACCTGAAAAGCGATACGAGTGGGGAAATTTGCTTTTATCACACCCGTAATCACATTTACCGAGGGACGCTGAGTAGCCAAAATAAGATGCATTCCAACCGCGCGAGCCATCTGCGCCAAACGCGCAATCGATTCCTCGATGTCCCCGCTAGCGGTCATCATCAAATCCGCAAATTCATCAATTACGACAACTATATAATTCAATTTTTCCAATTCCTGCCCGACTTCCCCCTCATTTTTTCGCATCTTTTCAATTTTTACATTAAAATCGATAATGTTGCGGGCATTATATTTGGCCAACATCCGGTACCGGTTCTCCATCTCCATCACAGCCCATTTTAAGGCCGCTACCGCATTCTTGGGGTCCGTAACCACCGGCGTCAGCAAATGGGGAATATCATTATAAACACTCAGCTCAATCATTTTCGGATCGATCAGTATCATACGCAATTGCTGGGGTGAATACTTAAATAAAAACGATCCCAGAATACTATTCACACAAACACTTTTACCGGAGCCCGTTGCGCCGGCAATCAGTAGATGGGGCATACTGGTCAGACTGGTCACAAAAGGTTCTCCGGAGATTGTTTTCCCCAATGCCAGTAAAAGGGGTTTTTCCGAAGTCATATAATCAGAACATCGCAGAATATCCTTGAAATAGACAATTTCAGGATTACGGTTGGGAACTTCAACCCCAATCGTATCACGTCCGGGGATCGGCGCGACAATTCGCACTCTCCGACCCATCAACGCCATCGACAAATCGTCAATCAACCCTAAAATTTTGTTAACCTTAACGCCAGCCGCCAAACGCAATTCGTACATCGTAACGACCGGACCGGGGCTGATACTGGTAACCTTGCCTACAATGCCAAACTCTTTCAGCTTACTTTCTAACCGGGACGATGTATCCTGGATTTCGATGCGGGGAATATTTTTAATCGTATCTGTTGGTGGATTTGGCAAAAGATTTTCGGCTGAGGGTATCTGGCAGGGACGTTCATCAAGGATTTTGGCCGAAGATGCGGTTTGATTCCCAGATTCCTTACCTCCGGACAATTGAGACGATTTGCCGTTGGCAGAAGCTAATGAAATTTCCGATACAGCTTCAACAGAGACTGATTTCTCGCCAGAATCGTCATGCAATAAAATATGCTCACCCGATTTATCAACCAGAGCGGGGCGCTCAATTTTCACACTCGTTTCCGACGGAAAAGATTGCCTATCATTGAGCGTTAGAGGCATATCCTCTTCGTCATTACCAACCAGCGCCGCCTTCAATTCTTCCGCGCTGAATGCCGATTGGGTCTGAATCGGAACCGGGGAGTCCGCCTCCTCTTCTCCGAAATTCGAAACTGATGAATCTTTATATCTATTTTCATCGGGTTTAACTGGCTGCTTTACGACCGTTTTTTTTTCAGTCAGCGGAGGCGGAGAATCTTTCAGTTTTTTTTTTTCGCTTTCTTCCTTAGGAAAAAGCTGAACACCACGATCCGCGCTCTCCTCCCGATCAGCGCGATCTTTATTTTCCGGCGTGATGGGAGGGCGCTCCCTCACTTTTTTTATTTTTTCCATCAACCAAACAATAATTAAACCGGACAGCTCAATCAACCGCAAATCAGTCAACAACAAAAGCGATACGATAATCGTTGCCAAGATAATTAAATAGCTTCCAACCGCTCCTAAAAAATTCGACATTCCATTAGTAAAGGATTCAAACAGGGCCCCACCCCAGCGGAAGGTAGCGTCTGTAGGCAGCTTGCTTCCAAACTGGGTTTGCGCCAGATTGAGTAAAATTGAAAAAAGCATCACTAATATCCCAGTCAGAATAAAAATTCGCCATTTCTTCCAAATTTGAGAAGGAATTAAGTAAACCAATCCAATAGCTAAGGAACCTAAGACGAGAATATAGGCAGGATAACCAAACCCTCGCAGAAGAGTAGTTGAAAGCCAGGCTCCCAGCGCTCCTCCGAAATTGTGGCATTTCGCCCTGAAAAAACCTTTAACCTGGATCAAATTATAGTCCTGCGGAATGTAGCTGATCAGACTGATCAACAACAAAAGTCCAAAAAGAATGAATACAATGCCCCAAACATGGTGCTTTTTGTTTTGCCAGGACATTATTTATGACCCACTTGTGTAAAAAAAGGAAGTTTGCAAATTTCAAGGGGGATGCGTTTTTCACGGATAGTGATCCAAAGACATTCAGGGATTTTACCGTTTTGTAGTTCAACATAGCCCATGCCAATCGACTGCTCAAGCATTGGAGAAAAACAGCCGCTGGTCACATGCCCGATGATGGTGTCGTCGCAATCAACAATTGAATATCCATGGCGGGGAATCAGTTTATCTGGATATTTAAATGCGATTAATTTCCTTTTCAAACCATTCTTTTTTTGTTCCAGCATCGAATCTTTTCCCGTGAAATTCACTGATTTATTGAGTTTGACAATCCAATTCAAACCCGCATCCAATGGAGTCGTCGAATCATCGATATCATTGCCATAGAGGGCAAACCCCATTTCCAGACGCAACGTATCCCGCGCTCCAAGCCCACATAGTTTGAGACCCAGCGGGTGGCCAACTCGGATAATTTCGCGCCAAACAGTTAAAGCGCCAGCGTCATCCTGAACATATATTTCAAATCCATCCTCTCCAGTATATCCGGTACGGGAGAGCGCCACATTGATCCCAGCTACAGTGGATTCACAAAAATGATAATATCCAATTGGTTCCAAAGCCGTAGCAGTAAGGAACCTCATTATCTCCTCCGCTCGCGGTCCTTGTAGCGCGATCAAAGACACTCGGTCGCTGATATTTTCCAGCTCAACTTGAAAGTCCCCAATCTGAGCCTGAATATGGTCCCAATCTTTCTGAATATTGGCGGCATTCACGACCAGCATAAAACGGTCCGGGAATCGATAAACCAGCAGGTCATCGACGATAGTGGCGGTATCATAGCAAAGGGCGCTATAGAGGGCCTGGTAGTCAACAATTTTACTGACATCATTGGTAATAATTTTATTAATAAAAGATTCTGCATCGAGCCCTCTGACAATGAATTCACCCATGTGGCTGACATCAAACATCCCCGCCGTCGTTCGGACGGCCTTATGTTCCGCGATAATACCCGTTGGATACTGGACCGGCATCAAATAGCCGGCAAAAGGAACCAATTTGGCTCCCGCATTTTGATGTTCCTCATAAAAAACCGTTCGTTTTAAAATATCCATGGCTTGCTCCTTTAATATCAAGAGGATTTTAGCGACCTGGGCTAGGCATCCCTTCCGGCGACGCTTTCGTTAATCTATGGGGTTAATATAAACAGAAACCGCAAAGTTGTCAAGTTCATTCTCCTAAATAATTATTAAAAATTACCGTGTGCGCGTCAAGGGCTTTTTGTAAACTGAACCGGGATTCGATTTTTTTCCGCAAATTCATCCCGCATTCCTTGAGTCGGTTCGTCTCTGTCCAGGGAAAGCATAAATACTCCAAACTCAATTCAAGAAGGCTCGGGGGAATAAGAAATCCATTTTTGCCCTGATCAATCAGATCGCGATTGCCACGAATATTGGAAACGAGGACCGGTACTGCGCAAGCGCCAGCTTCTAATACTGAACGGGGGAGGCCTTCCTGCCAGGAAAGTAATACGAAGAGATCAGCCATGGCTAACCAGGAGTGAACATCTGCCTGCCAACCTGCCAAAATGAAATGATCAGAAAGCGAAAGTCTTTCAATTTCTTTCCGGAGTTGACCGGCCAGGGAACCCTCGCCAATCAGAAACCAACTGAAATCCGAATAAATATCTCTCAATTGAGCGGCTAACAATACCAATGGCAACACCTGCTTGCGGGGAATCAGATCCGCGATGGTCACGAGAATTTTTCGTGTGGGCTCCAGGGAAAGTTGGAGGCGTTTTTCTCTGCCCAGCGTCTCATCAGGTTGAAAATAAACCGTATCTACGCCGACTCCCGGGACATAAAATACCGGCGCGGTTCCACGGAATTTTTTTGCCTGATGATAATCAAAATGGTTAAGCGTTATAATCCCGCTACTATAAACGGACAACCTTTCTTCTACCGCAAAGTAAATCCGATTGACAAGCCAATGACCATACTGATGAAAATGAAATCCATGCGCTTCATAGAGAACAGGAATCGACGGGTTCAAACCCCTTGCGGCCAGGCGGACCAATGCCGAAGCAATCGGAGTGTGAGTATAAACCAGACT
This sequence comes from uncultured bacterium, assembly GCA_964632485.1. GTDB lineage: Bacteria > JAGOEH01 > JAGOEH01 > JAGOEH01 > JAGOEH01 > CAZWDO01. The sequence goes on along the minus strand of CAZWDO010000012.1, from coordinate 66,452 downwards.
CCATTGCCGCTCACGCAATATTCGTCGAAGTTTTCGTATCCAAAACGGCCAGTGAAATAATCCCAGTCGTCGCTGAAACGGAAAATGAATCCGCTCCACCTCGATTGGCAACCGTTGCCATGCATATTCCCAATTAGATAAACAAACAACATGATAACCTTGTTGCCGGAACCACTCGATATAAGGGAGCAAAAAGGCCTCAATGGTATAGCCCAGTGTGGCTACAACTAAAATTTCTCCACGATGATTCATAATTTCAATATAAACTTTTTTGATCATTACGCAAGGCAATTTAATCTCTTTTTTAATATTGACAAAAAAATCGAAATCATGTATATTACCACTATCGCTTCAACAAAACTGCCGCGATAGTGAAATCCCAGTACCTCCAGGAGCTTCATGCCATGAAATGGGGCGGGGAGGTTCTAAACCGTAAATTAGCTGGTTTTAATCACACGATGCCCAGTAATGTTCAGATTTTCCACAATCAGTGGAATATCCAAGATAAAAGAAATAGTAAGGGAATAAGATGCAGGAAATGATAAATTAACGCAAATGGCGTATTATCAAAAAATTCAACCCCATTATGGAGGAACGCCATGAAAACAAATAAAAGATTCTTGATACTATGTCTGGGGATGTTAACCGGGTGGATCGCTTGTCAAAAAGCAACGACGCCCACGGACAACAATGGTGATGATCCCACAGTATCCATTCAAATCGTGTTGACCGCCAATCCGGACACACTCAAAATATCAACTGTAAAAAGCTCGACGATTTGGGCTAAAGTCGATTCTGGCGGACATTTAATCGCGGATAGCACCCTGGTAAGTTTCTCTTCAAGCCTGGGTCAAATTACAAGTCAAGCCTATACCCGCGATGGCCGGGCTGAAACGGAATTAACGAATACCGATACGACAACGATAGGTTTATGCCGGGTTATCGGTATTGTAAAAAATATCGAAGATACGATTTATGTTCTATTTAAAAAGTAGAGTTTCGCGCTTTTCCGGATCATAGTTCAAGGCTTCATAGGTCAGATTATCCAACGAGATTCCGATACGTTGGCTCACAATCCATTCCGGATAGCGATCGCGTATGATACTATCCAATGAATTGACAACATACTCCTGGCTGAGTTTCAACCAATCGACCACTTCATGATGGATGCGGTCTTTATTTGGAATCCGTTCCCGATGCGCGGCCATCAACTTTTTAGTGGCGGCGAAGACGCGCTGACGAATCTGTTCGCCTTTTTCACGTACGATTTGATAAAACCGTTGGTACAAATCATCAACGACTTGTTTAGCTTCCACATCACCCTGGTCGATAGCATGTTGAATTCCAAAAAGAATATCGATCAAACGCTGATGATTACGCGCAAAAACATCATGTTCCCAGCGAATATGGAAAATATTGGATAAAAACTCCACAAAAGCTAATTTTTCTCCGGCATTTTTAAAACGGTCGCGAAAAGCCGATAGCTCATCCAATACATCCAATATAGTAAAATTTTCCTTGTCCAATAAAAAAAGGAAACGGTAATAATTCGTCTCTTCAGGGGTTAATCTATAGGTAACCAAGGTTCTTTTCCTGAATAAAATTTTTTTCTCCGATCTTCAATTTTACGTTCATCCCGCCCCAAAAACTTGTATTCCCATCGCAGGGCTTTATTTTCCAGCTCAGCATCGGTCAATTCAATGCTATGGATTTCTTTTTCCGCTAATAAAAACTCATGTTTCATTTCATCAAAAAAAACCAGAAAATCATCCAGCAACTCACGGGCAAATGCGGCAGCTTTAGCTTTAAGCTTTCCTTCAACGCCTGACAAAGCGGGTTTCCATGTTTTTTCAAAATCTGATTGGAACCGTCCGATCAACTCGGATGAAGGTACAATTCCAACAAACGCTTGAAGGAATGTATCGATATCCATCGGAACTAATCGTTCATGCTGAACCGCATCCAGCCGCCTCAAAATTGTAATCATCCGGGTTTCATCACCCAGAACATATAGAAGAAAGGTCAAAAAAAGGGCTTTTTGGTAAGCGCCCCAGGCAGATAGATCATACAATATGTGGACCAATTCCCAAATTTCCCGATAATTGTTCGAATCCTTTAATAGGGAATGCTGTAAAAAAAAATGGAAATCAGCTTCAGGCAGATATTCAACAAATTCCATGTTATCCCTTATAGTTTAAAAAAGCCCTTTATTACAAAGAACAAAGGGCCTTTTTAAAGTTAAGCATTATTAATTCTCGGGTTTTTCCATTCCATGGCAACCTTTTTTTTCAGCGCCACGTTCTTTACCCATGCCCGGACAAGCTCCCTCACCACAGGACGGAAGTTGTTTCTTCTGCTCGGCAGTCAGCAAAGACAATAAGTTCAAGCGATGTTCCAAGCCTGAACGGATCATAAGGTTACGAATTTTCTGGAGATTATCGTGAGCCTGCAAAATGGCATTCTTATCAAGATTGTCAGCTTTCATTTTACTGTGAAGATCCAATTCGGCCATTTCCACATCGCGCTTGGTGTTGATCATCATTTTCTTATGATCATAGTCCATACCTTCAATTTTATTCACTTGCTCTTCCGTCAAACCGATTTTCTGAGCATTTTTCAACAAAAACTGAGCGCCGGGAATACGGGCATCCATCATTTTTTCACCGCCTTTACCGCCATCCCGCATCTCCATTTTACCACATACCGGGCCACAACCTGGGCGGCCAGGCAGCGGTTGGGCGCTTAACATCATTGTCAATGCAAAAACGAGGCATACTGTCATCAGAGTGCGTTTCATTTTTTTCTCCTTAGCTTGAATTTATTGGTTCATTTTACCCGGGTTCTTATCTTTAGACTCGTTCCATCAAAAAAAGTTTAAAATTTATATTGACAAATTTAAAATATTTCTTTTATTATAAATTAGAGGCTGTTTATTTATTAGATTCTTATCGAAATACCTGTATCAATATCGATTAGAGTATCAGGAAAAGCGAGTGAGAGAAACGATAATGCCGAATATCAATGAAAGGAGATACGGAACATGCAGGAGACAGCTATAGAGAAACAAGAATCGATCCATAAGGGAATCATCGATAGCAAGGGGAAAAGCCGCACTCCCTGGCTTTGGGTTCCTTCACTTTATTTTGCCGAAGGTATCCCCTATATCATAGCGATGACCGCATCGGTGATCATGTATAAAAATCTTGGAATTGCCAATGACAAAATTGCTTTTTGGACCAGTCTGCTCTATCTGCCCTGGGTTATCAAACCGCTATGGAGTCCCCTGGTGGTTGCGTTTTCAACCAAGCGTCACTGGATATGGCTATGCCAACTACTACTTGGTTTTGCGTTTATCGGTGTGACCTTAGTCTTGCCACTTTCGTCTTTTTTCTGGTTTTCGCTCATACTTCTCTGGGTAGTCGCTTTTGTGTCGGCGACCCATGATATTGCCGCCGATGGTTTCTATTTATTGGGTCTTTCCACTCACCAACAAGCCTGGTTCGTCGGTGTACGCAGTAGTTTTTATCGGTTGGCCATGTTGATGGGTCAGGGATTATTGGTGATGTTTGCCGGCTTTATTCAAAGTCAATCCGGCTTGCCGCCCGTTGAGATCGTCACACAGACTGATACCAGCGCTGTCCATACGCAATCCATGCCGCAGGAATTCAATCAGCCTACCACACTGCATGAAGATTTACGTATTCTGGCCTTTCCGGACACTCTGATTTTCCCCGTACAATCTGCCTCGATGCGCATGGATAGCCAAGAAGTCTTTTTTCGTCTCTCCCGACCGATGGAAGCGGGGAAAGAGATTGTAGTCATGCTCAACCGCAGCGAAGGCAGTAAAGATTTTACGCTTAAAAGCGGCAGCCGGCTGGTGTTCAATCAGGAAAACTGGTATATTCCTCAATCGGCGGCGATTCAATTGGACTCTAAAGTATCGTATCAAACCCGTAGTTTTTTTAAAGCGACTTCCGGGAATATCGTACTTTCATGGTCGCTTACTTTCGCCATGATGGCATCGATGTTCCTCTTTTTTGCATTTTACCATAAACTGTTTCTTCCCCATCCGGTCACGGATCAAGCCGTGATGAAGGGCCGCAGCGTAACCTCAATTATTGGCGCTTTTAAAGAAACTTTCTTTTCATTTTTTGATAAAAAAGATATTGTTTCGCTGCTCTTATTTCTGTTACTCTATCGGTTTGCGGAATCCCAATTAGTAAAACTGGCATCCCCATTCCTGATGGATGGTCTGGATAAGGGTGGTTTAGGTCTTTCAACCGGACAGGTTGGTTTGGCCTACGGCACGGTGGGATTGGCAACATTGACCATCGGCGGGATACTGGGTGGGATACTGGTTGCCCGGCATGGATTAAAAAAATGGTTGTGGCCCATGGCGCTGGCAATCAATCTTCCCGACCTGGTGTACGTTTATCTATCTGCCACTGTTCCTGACAACTTTCTAATTGTGATTATCTGCGTAGCCATTGAACAACTGGGTTATGGCCTGGGATTCACCGCCTATATGATGGTCATGATCTATGCGTCAAAAGGCAAATTTGAAACAGCACATTATGCGATAGCTACTGGCTTTATGGCTTTGGGTATGATGATCCCCGGGATGTTCAGCGGCATAATCCAACAAGCGGTTGGATATCGAACATTTTTTATCTGGGTTAATTTGGCGGTATTGTTTGCCCTTATACCAGTATTTTTTATCAAAATCGACCCTGAATTTGGAAAAAAATAACCCGGTCACCTTCAAAAAGCAGGGAATTATGAAAATTGCCTTTATTTCTTCCGAATCTGAACCGTTTGTCAAGACCGGGGGATTGGGCGAACTCAGCTACGCCTATCTAAATGCTTTAGACAATCAAAATCAAACGATTATTCAGTGTTTGCCCTACTATAAATCCATCAAACAGCAAACCGAGCGCTTCAATATCAAACCGAGCGCCATCACCTTCGAAGTTCAGATCATGAATAAGCCGGTGGAATGTGAAATTTTTGAGACTCAAATCAAAAACCGAAAAGTATATTTAATAGGGAATGATGAATATTATTTTCGCGATTATTTATATAGTGATGGAAACATCGAGTATATAGACAATGCGGAACGTTTTATTTTTTTCAATCAGGCATTTCTTCATCTGCTAAAAGAGTTAAAGTTCGAACCGGATATCATCCATTGTGTTGATTGGCAAACATCTCTCATCCCGGTCTATCTGAAGACAATCTACCAGGATGATTTTCCGGCAGCCCGTTCGTTACTAACGGTTAATAACATACTTTATCAGGGTGTCTATTCCCAGTTTGAAATGCCCCTGACCAATCTTCCCTGGAGCCTTTTCACGCCGGACAAACTGGAATATTACGGTAAAATCAATTTTCTTAAAGGGGGGATTCTTTACGCAGACGCCATTTCGGTAACCAGTCCCCATTATCGCCAGGAGATTTTAACCCGGGAATATGGCGCCGGGCTCCAGGATGTGTTACGAACGCGTGAGGATAAACTATTCGCCATTATCAATGGCATTGATGGCAACGTCTGGAACAGCCACACCGATCAGGAATTGCTTCATCCTTATACTCAGGATAGTCTAATAACAAAACGGGCCAATCGAAAAAAAATCTCGGATCAACTTGGATTTGATCATGATGAATTCCTCTTATGCGCAGTCGTCATGCGAATGACACGCGAAAAGGGTGTAGATTTTCTATTGGAGATGATGGATTGGTTTTTGCAAAAAAACATTAACCTGATCATTATCGGCGCCGGTGATCATGAATTCGAGAAACTGGTTGACCAGCGCTGCGGTCAGAATCCAACCCGGACCAGGTATTTTCCCAGTCAAACAAACTCGTTCATGCACCGATTATTCGCCTCTAGTGATCTTTTGCTCAAACCATCCCGGCTCGAACCCGGAGGGCTCTCTCATTTGTATGCTATGCGCTACGGTACCTTACCCATCGTCAGCCGGGTCGGCGGATTAATTGATACGATCCTGGATATCTTCGAATTACCCGATTCCGGCACCGGATTTGTCTTTGAATCGGGGAATGCTCTGGATTTTATCTTCAAAACTGAAAAAATCATCGATTGGTTTTTCACCGAACCCATCAAATGGACCCAATGGCAGAAAAATGCCATGAATCATCGTTATCTTTGGGAAAATACTGTCAGCCAATATATTCAATTATACCAAAACATCTTAAAACAGGAATAAACCATGCCTATCTCAATTAAAACGGAATTGCCGGATGCGGGCATTACCCCGACAATTGAACGAATACTTCAAATTGAAACAACAGAACTGAAAACCAATCGCAGCGGTTGGGCCGGTTGGTATAAATGGCCCCTTACCTATACGCAAACTGAGGAGTATCGTCAAATTCAGTTAATTGCCGAAGAGATACGCCAACGCCAATCCTACCTTGTCGTTATTGGTATCGGGGGTTCCTATCTGGGCGCCAAAGCTATTATAGAGGCTCTGCAACCGAGCTTCGATCCGGCGAAAGTCATTTTCGCAGGATTTTCGCTGGACGGCCATTATTTACAGGAACTATGCGCCTTTTTGGAAGACCGTGATTTCTATATCAATATCGTTTCAAAAAGCGGGGGCACAATTGAGCCCGCTATTGCCTTTCGCGTTCTTAAACAACTCCTTGAAAGAAAATATAACCGCAGCGAAACTGCCCGGCGGATCATTGCCACGACTGATGCCCACAAGGGAATCCTTAAAGGACTGGCTGACCAGCAAGGCTATCGAACATTAGTCGTACCGGACGATATAGGCGGTAGATTTTCCGTATTGACTGCCGTTGGCCTGCTTCCGATCGCGGTTGCCGGGTTTTCCATCGATGCTCTCCTACAAGGCGCCCGGGAATGTCAACACTCCACGCAGGAAGCTGAAAATCCTCTCTACAGCTATGTCTGCGCCCGTGACCACTATTATAAAAATGGCAAAGAAATCGAAATTATGTCCACATTTGAACCCCGGTTACGCTATTTCAACGAGTGGTGGAAACAGCTCTTCGGCGAAAGCGAAGGAAAATCAGCTCAGGGACTTTTCCCGGCAGCCACTATCTTTTCCACCGATCTGCATTCCCTGGGACAATGGATACAGGAGGGACCGCGCATCCTCTTTGAAACCTTCCTTTTCGTCCATCAAAAAAAACCACTGGTTTTACCGGATTCTCCCCAAGATTTCGACCAGCTCAATTACTTGGTGGGGAAAGACCTCAACCAAATCAATTATCTGGCTTATCAGGGAACCGCCCAAGCCCACGAAAGTGGGGATGTACCTATTATCCGGCTCGAATTGGATCGATTGGATGAATTTACACTGGGAGAAATGGTATTCTTTTTCCAAAAAACAACGGCGTTGAACGGGTATCTTATGGGGATCAATCCATTTGATCAGCCTGGAGTTGAAGCCTATAAGAAAAATATGTTTCGTCTATTAGGCCGGCCATGACGAGGAAACAATAACCATGAATCAGATAATCATTGATACCATCCCGCTACAGTTAGCTTATCCGGAAAATGCCGACACTCCCTGGATCGGCATGAACGAGTATTTAGAGGATATCATGGCATGCTGGAGTCTTTTGCATAAAAAAGACCTGCCATTAACACCGCGTATCATGGGAAAACCGGGAGTAGGCAAGACTACATTGGCTATCGCGGCGGCGAGACAATACGGCCGTCCTGCGTATGTCTATCAATGCACCATGGACACCCGACCGGAAGATCTTCTCATCACGCCGTTCATCAACCAGAACCAACAAATATCCTATTTTGCCGGCCCGATCGTGTCCGCAATGATTAACGGTGGTGTGGCCATTTTAGATGAAGGCAATCGAATGTCTGAAAAAGCCTGGGCCTCGTTAGCTGCGCTATTGGACCATCGGCGCTCGATCGAGAGCATGCTTACCGGGTTAAAAATCCAGGCCCATCCCGATTTCAGATGCTGTGTGACAATGAATGACGATGCATCAACTTATGAAATTCCCGAATATATTTTATCCCGACTGCAACCCCGCATTTTTATTGATTTCCCTCCGGAAGAAGAAGAACGGCAAATACTCAAGACCCATGTGGAGTTCGCCGAGGAAACCTTATTAGACCTCGTCGTTAAATATCTTCAACATGCTCACGAACTGGACCTGGATTTCTCAACCCGCGACGGAATCCATCTCCTGCGCTACACCTTGCGCTTGAAAAATCAACGTCCTCATCTCTCCGAATTGGACCTTTTTACCCGCGCTATTGCTAAAATTTTGGGAGATGAAGCCCTCAATCCAGACGATTACGCCAATAAAAGACGATTAAAATTGCCCAATGAAAAAATTGATTTCGGACAATGGCAAGATAATTTCAAAAACTATTCCCAAGGATTTCAAGCCCTTGATGATTTTTTAAACAATAACCCCTTTGCCAACGATCCGGATCGGGACGATGAGCTGGTATGATTCGCTCGAGCTGACAGCATCAGATTGTTATTCCTGGCAAAATCTTTTTTTTTATCTCCCCCTCCATGGGAACTATCAATTTGCTTTGCGCGTGAGAGACCTGATTTTAAAAGAAAAAATCGACGCGCTGGCGATTCCTTTGCCTTCATTCTGGAAAGAGACACTGGAAACGGCAATTTCAGCATTGCCCAAACCCAGCCTTTTGCTCAAAGATGACCAATATCTGCTGGTTGAACCGATCGAAGCCGTTATCGAAGCAATTCGCCTGGCAAAAATACAAAAAATCCCGATTTTTTATTACTCACCCTGGGGGTATCCCCCTCCACTCCCGGGGAATGGGCAAACCCCGGACCTATTATTGTCCCATGTTGGCAATGCGCTCTATTATAATTTATTCCAACCTAAGACCCATCCCGACCTGAAAGACAACCTCTATTTCTGGTACAGCGCGGGACATCTCAATGCCCTCCAACCATTCTATCAAAAAATACTGACCTTAGTTGAACCCCGGCATTTTAAACCATTGCTGGAAGTTTTGCCTTTTGGCGGGGAACCGCAGGATCATCCTCAACCGCCACAAATCGAAACAGTGGCTCCTCCCCTGTCTATCTATAATTATTGCAGTGGTGAGTTCCCCATGATGGCAGCGCTCTATGAAAAACATCGACTGACACTGCGGCGCAACGATCTATTATATCCTTTACTTTTTACTTCATTCAACCGCTTTCTAAACCGCTATCTGCGCTTAAATCCATTAAATGCGCAGCAAATCCGATTGATACTTGATTTTTCTCACCGTCTGGCATTTCAAAGAATGTTGACCCGACCCGATTTATTCACCCTGGTAAAAAGCGTCCGGGCAATTATTGATGAGGAAACAGCGTTCCACTTTTTGCGTTGGAGTTCCCGTTCGCCTTGGAATCAAACCGAAGAAACCGAAGAAGACCCGGATCATGAAGACCAATGGAACGCAATTCTCAACAATAACATTGTCAATGCCTTGCCCTATCCGCGCCATTTCTCCCGATTGATTCGTTTCCGCCTCCCTCCAACCCGCAAACAACGCCAGGAATGGTCGCGGTTATGGAACCGAAACCAACAAGTTTCTTATCAGCCGGAAGATATTATTATTGAAAATTTTCGTCAATACATATTTCAAAACGCATTCCAGATCGCCCAAATACAGCAACCACGTATTGAAGAGTTCACCAGCAGCTTCAAGGACGGCCTGGCTTTTCGGGAAACAATCCGCGATTACCACAAGCGCAAACTGTATGTGAAGGAAATACCGATGAGCCATGGTAAACTGGGGGCGAAAATTATCATCTTTGATGCGGACATATCCCGCTACCCGCATCGATTAACCTGGTATGCAGAACATCCCCATGAATCGACTTTGTGTTTTTATTCGACCCAACCAGAAAGCGAACTGGTAGGACCGGGTATTTCCCGTTGCCACTATGGAGGCCTGTTGATGATTTATCCGCCCCGTACCATTCCGGATATTTGGCAGGACCCATGGTTCAACGCCTACACGGATCCTATCGAACGACTCGTGTTAGCGGGCATTCTATACTCCACACAAAAATATATTGCCCTGATTGCCGGGAAAAGTCCGCCGACCTATCTCAAACACTGGGCCTCACAAGCCGGAAAACACTTGATCTTTATTCCCATCCAATCGTTCAGCAGGCAAAAAATCGAAAAAATTCGCATATTCCATATTTTATCCGGGCATGATGTCCGGCACTATGCTGACCGGTTTATTGATTGAGTTTCGGTTTAAAAAATGCCCATTTTTGCCAGAATCTAAATTTGTCCCAATGAATATAAGTTGTCTCCTGTACTGTCCGATATAACAAAAAGATACTATAGACAGTGATAATCACATTGGCAAACCACATCGTCACCCAGGCAGGGACTGTGCCGTTGTCCCCCAACTCCTCGCCAATCATCAAACAACCATAATAAAAAATAAAAAAAATCACACTGATAGTAATCGCCGGTCCAACTCCACCCCGCTTTGCCCGCACACCTAAAGGAACGCCAATCAGGATGAATACCAGACAGGCAAAGGGGATCGCCAATTTTTTATGAACTTCTACTTCATATTGATGAATTTCCAATAGCAAACTCTGAATAACATTGATTTCATTCTTCATGTATTGAAACGTACGGCGCGGATTACTTCCTTTACCGTTCACCAGATTTTGACAATCCAATAGCAACTGATCCCGTATACGTTGACGTGATTGTTCCCGCCGCTCTTCAAGTTTGATGATCTGGTCCTGCATCATAACGATATTCATTTCCCGCTGCCCCCTTCCTAAATCGATCGAATCCAAATCGTTAGTGGGCAGGCTCAACCGATAAGTATACTCCTTGAACTGGACCTTTGAATATTGATTGTTTTTCTTTTCATCGACCTGATGAATTTCACCGTCTTCTAATTCAATCATCAACTGGTTGGTTTGCTTCAAGTAGAGGAGATGTCCTTTTTCAGCCTTGATCAACGTTGGAATTTTAACTCCATGATAATCATAAATCATCAAATCGTACATTAAATTATTTTCATGATCCAGTTCCCGTATATAAATGGAAAGTTCATCACCCAGCTTGTTAAACATTCCGTCTTCTAAAACCAGAGTAGGTCGGGTATTACGGACTGAATACATCATATTCTTCAATTTATAATTTGAATTGGGAAGGACGGAATTGTGGAACCAGAACATCAACGCAACATTGAATAATCCAAAGACCAGCGCGGGGATAAGCAGGACATAAAGACTGATTCCACCGGCTTTCATGGCCATGAGTTCATTATCATCGGTTAGACGTCCATACGTCATAATTGTGGATAATAGTACTGCCATTGGCACGGAAAGTGCAATAATATGGGATAAACTGAGAATGGCCAGTTGCAGAATCATCGCGGAAGGAACACCGCGCTTGAGTATCAGATCGGTCAATACGATGACTTCATTGGCCAACATTATCCCGGTAATCACAAAAACCGCAAAAAAATAAGGAGCCAGCATTTGGCGAAAAATATATCGATACAAAATTTTCATAGCCTAAGATTAATATCAAATATGATGAAAGTCAAGGAAAATATTCAAATTTATAAAAAATCCCTTGACAATCTTTCCAAAAAATACTAAGTTGAGGGAAGCATGAAACCTAAAAAATTAATCCTGGTTCTTCTTTTTACGATCCTGTTAATCGTTTCCATTCAAGCTAAGCAAGCTGTTTCTTATCAGCCTGTTTACTGGTTAAATGGAGAGACCTACTATATCGGCCAGTACTATTCAATTGGCAACCAGCTTGAACTGTTCAAGAACATCACCGGAATGGACGGATTCACAGACCATGCCACCAGCGGTACATTGGGGTTTGATTTACCGGTCATAGTCTGCAATGATGCTGGCAGCGCCAAGACCCGCATTTTCAAAACCCCGTTATTTTACACGGGGTGGATTTCTTTGCATGATAACGCGAATACGACGTTTACCGACTCACTGGACATTCAGGTCAACAGCAGCGGTATAGACAGCATTTCACTGGTATTCATGGATAAAAATCTGACTCACTGGGACATTTTGCAAAATTCGGCGATAGTGTCGGTTGACAACAGTATATGGCAGCAAGTATCGAACTTTACGTCATCAACGCAAAATGCTCACCATTATGTACTGGACCGCGATAACGGCATTTTTTATTTTGGTGGCGGAGCGGCCGCGCAATTATTAAATAGTATGAATATCCTCATTAGTTGTTATTTGATACCCGAAGATAGCAGCGCAGGTATCCTCAACACCAAAACCAGCATCAACGGCGCATTCAGCTACCTAAAAAGCGTGTCCGTTGTTCCATCGGGACCCGATCCATGGAATCAGGATTCAATCGATATCTACATTGCCGACAACCGGCAACCCAACTTTACCCTATATTCGGATATGATTAAAGTGCGGAATGCCGATTATGATATTGGACTTTCTTCATTAACACCGGCAATATCTTCCCACCGCTATATGAGCTACGTCGATACAGTGGAGGACATCTATCTTATTGGCAGCAAAAACGAACAAAACGTGATCGGCGCCATTTGCGACCGGGGTCCCGGAAAAAATCGCCTATTAGTTTTCAATGGCTCGGCAGGAACGCCCAGCGGATATGGGGAATTGAGTTTCGCCGGCCCACAAACCTATAGCGGTACACTTTCAGCCAATATTTCTAACCAGATTTTCTATATCAACGAATCACCCTATGAAACCTATGCCAAAATAGATTCGGTAGAAGTGACAGTAAACGGTGAAGTTTGGACTCAGACTCCCGATATCAACAGTTGCGACGAACTGGCAAAAGTTTACGTATTCGACCGCTTCCAGGCGAAAGTCAAATTCGGTAATGGTATCCACGGGTATATCCCCGATGCGGATCAGGCGCTGGAAATCAAATCCTATGTTTCTGTCGATCTGTTGGAATACGACAGTGTGTATGCAGTCCAGCATGGGATGCCAGTATTAAGACGCCCACGGGCTGTCGCTGCCCGACGAAACACCATTACCGAAAAAATCGATATTTATGTTGCCGATTCAGCAAGGGTGATTAAATTCAACCTAACCGGATCAAGCCTGCTAACCTATCGGCTGCAATACGAATCTGTTTTTGCTACTGATACCCGGCCTTTGGATTTGGACGTCATCCGCTACCAAAAATACAACACAAGTTCCGCTGATTATTCGGAAGTCTACATCTATATTGTCGACAGTTTGAGTGGCATCATCAAGGTCTATAGCGATGAAGCGGCTCTCAATCCTCTGATAACCGATCCCCCGAAACTGGTTAAAACTATTGGTACTCAAGGAACAGCCGACTCCATTGCCTTGGGGTGCCTCTATCGCCCACGCACTGTTACAGTACTGCAGGGCGAATTCGGTTCCGATAAAGTTGATGTCTGGGTTAGCGATACCTCCCTCATGGGTTCCCGCATCCACAAGTTCCAGGGAGTGCTCAATGAAATACCACTGATTAATTATTTATCCCCGGCGCCCCCAGTGGATACAAGCGATGTGTATTTAGCGCCCCATGCCACTTTCCGGATTTTTTACTCGATTACGGATGACAATCCGACTCGCTGCAAATTAACATTCTACTTCGATCCCGATAACAGCAATGTCAACGGCTTGCTTTCCGGCAATGAAACTCTGATCGCCTCCTCTGTTTCCTATAGCGAAAGTCGATCCTGGTACGATTGGACTATGAATGCCAATCTGGGAACTTATCCTGCCAACGGCTATATCTTTGCGCTGATTACCGACGAATATGGCCAGACCAATTATCAATACAGCCAGCATAAACTCTACCTGGCCGATGATTACAATACGACATTCTCTCTGGTTGATGCGCTGGATGGCGATACCCGGCTTGTCGTCAACAACCAGTCGCAGGACCGTGAAATAGCCATTCGGCTGGATTATGCCGATGATATCGTGAGCGCCTCGGTCACAGGTATTATTGACATAACCAGCTACCGGGTTACCTCAATTAGCGAGGGGCCTCTATTCAACCGATTTAATAATGGCGGACAGGTTTACTTCAATTATTTACCATTGGCCACTATCAACCAAACCGGAACGTTTGAAATCAGCCTTGCCTTGCTTAACTCTGTAACCGGTATTCCCCGTGGCGGTGTAATCGCGACTATGAATATTGCCATAGACAGCAACCAAATTGATTATTATGCCAATTCAAATGATCAACGGTTTTTCATCACCGGAATGCTGATTGATACCTTACTCAGTACTGCAAACAACCAAAAAACAGAGCAATCGCCTATTGATGATTTAAGTTTCGTACATCTGGGGATACTCGGTACGATGGTGGGCGATATCGCTACCGATAGCGCCTATAACCATGGCTCAGCTCCCCACCTGAAAGTCTATCCTGACGGCCGGCTTAATGGCCGGGATGTCCTGCTTTTCACCCGTGGATGGAATGGAAGCGGCGGAATTCAGGACCCAATCGCTGATATCGCCCCTGTTGTCTATTATCAAGGCAGCACCGCTCCCTATATCTATTCAAAACCGGACGGCAACCATAATGCCAGCGACATCATTGCCTTCAGTCTGATGTACAGTTGGTATGCCGCCAATTTTTATCCCTCTTTAAATCGAATTGAATCCAAAACGACATTCCATAAAAATGGCATGAGCCCCGACAGCAATTTTTATATTGATCTGGTATATGACAGCGCTCAATCGATTTATCGACTGGCCGTTAAGGGAGATGGTTCGGCGCCATTTATGATGGGTGAACTCGAGTTGACAATCCTCGGAGGGGAAGAAAATCTTATCGCGCAAAAAGCCGGCAACCTATTGACCGCATATAATTCGGACCCGTTAATCCTGCCGGCCTTCAATGGTCAGACCTGCCGAGTGGCAATGGCGCGTCTTTGCCCATCTCACGGAGAAATCACCGAAGAGGGAACTCTTCTCGAACTGGACCTACTTCCCGCCGCATTAAATTCAACTGAAAAAACCCGGGCTGATTTAGAAATTTTTGACTTTCAAGGTCATTCTGTATTTCGTCAGACAATTGAGATTGCTTCCCATAAAGGCGCAATTATCCACAAACATCCGCGTCTGCATACTCCCTATCCCAACCCTTTCAATAGCCAACAAACATTTGAATTTACACTGCCTCAACCCCAAACGGTGACACTGAGGGTTTACAACCTTAGCGGGCAATGCCTCGCAACGCTCTGCAACCAAACCCTCTACCCTTCAGGAACACACGCTCTGAGTTGGATTCCATCAGGGGAGATTGCCAGCGGAACTTACTTTTACTGTTTTGAAACCAATCAACAGCAACAATTTAAAAAAATTCTATATTTAAAATGAAATCTACGTTTTATATTTACTCCGGCGCTATCCATATCCACTCCACGTATTCAGACGGTTCCGCATCGATTGAAACCATTGCCGAGATAGCCAGCCGACTTAAAATGGATTATATCATCATTGCTGACCATCTAACCATTGAAAGCAAACTCAATGGTAAAGAAAAAAAATATGGCCATACCTGGGCGCTGATTGGCTGTGAATTGAATGATCCCGTAAATGAAAATTTAAATCATTACTTAGCATTTAATATTACAACTCCGATAGATCCCAGTCTTGGCCCGGCTGAATTTGTCAAAGCAGTAAAAAACCAGGGCGGATTTGGTTTTATTGCTCATCCCGATGAAATCCGAGGCGAAGCCATGCGCGATTTTCCCGCTAACCCCTGGCTGGAATGGCAAATCCAGGATTTCGATGGGATTGAAATCTGGAACCAGATGTCTGAATGGATTGAGCGCCTCAAACCTCTCAATAAATTATGGATGGTGATCTCGCCCCGTAAAGGGATTTACGCTCCAAGTGAGCGTACGCTGGCAAAATGGGATTTATTGAATTGCCAACGCAAAGTACCGGCCATCGGCGGAATCGATGTACACGCCACACCTTATAAAATCGGACCATTAACCCTTACGTTCTTCCCTTACGCGATACAGTTCCAAAGCATCCGCACCAATGTAATCCTACGAGAACCTTTAGGTCAGGAACTTTCAGACGTCAACCGGCAAATCCTGAACGCAATTCGTGAAGGCCATACCTATATTTACAACCAACGATGGGGCAAAATCGAACAACTTCCTTTTTGGGCAGAAAATCCCCAGGGTGAAACTGTCATTCCAGGAGAATCGATTCCTTATAACTCATCAATCATCTTGAAAGTAATGCTCCCCCGGGATGCCCAAATTAAATTAATCCTGAATGGCGTACCGATCCTGGTCAAAAATGGGGAAAATTTTACCATCCCCATCACCCGAGCGGGCAATTATCGCCTGGAAGCTTACCGCCATTCCCATGGTTGGCTGTTCACTAACAACATCTATATTACTCCCTGATTATTTTCTCTGTTCCACATCAACCTTCTTGCTTCAGAATAAATATGAAGAAATTCATTACGTTTTTCAATCCGGATATGCTCCAAAATTCAATTGGAAATAAAGCAGGTGCGCCGCGTGTGTTCCATACAGAAAGACGCAATGCCTAAACATAATATACTTGCCGTTTCGATACCCCCCATTTTCAGTTGATTAGACCTGCTTACCTGAAATTTCTTTAAAAACCATTAAAGAACCTCGGTTTTTTTTCCGATTAATATAATAGTGGCACTGAAACTGCTATAATTACCGAAGACACAAAGGAAGGGTTCATGCCAAAAAGATTGTGGATCATCTTAGTTTTATTCATAATGAGTGGATTTTCTTCAGGATACTGCCTTGAATATAAAAATTCACCCTATGATCCGATTTTGAGCGCCTTGACATACATCACACCCGTAAGTAGTTTTACCGCCGACACACTGGATATTGCCGGAACTCCCCTTTACCAGGGACAGATACGTTTAAGTTGGAAGGGCGGGAAACTATGGGATGATACCACCCAATATGATAGCGTGCAAACATTTTACTTGATTCGTTATTATACACAAGCCATTACTACCGCTAACTGGTCGTCCTCGACCCCCATCAGCCAAAACCTGACGCCGGCAGGGCTGGACACTACCCAAACATTGATCGTACCCACCACACAACCAATTACATTTGATTCAGCCACGACTTTTTTTTTCGGGATGCGTACCGTAGTTTGGGCATGGATGCGCGAAATGAATTCGACCGGAACACAATACGACACCTCAATCGTTTGTATGCGGGATACATCGACACTGGTCAGCGCTGCAGCAGGCACCAAACCTAAAAAAGACGGCATTTCTCCTAACGCGATTACTGATCTGGTGGTTAGCCAAGATAGTTCCATCAATCCCATTACTGGTATTCCGCGCCGCAACCGCGCAATCATGACGTTTACAGTTCCAGGAGATGACTATTCCAACGGAAGAGCTTATCAATACCGGATCAAATACTCAACCGTCACTATCACCAACGCTAATTTCAATCAGGCCGCTACTTATCCCTATACTTCTCTACCACGTTATCCCGGTGAAACCGATACTATTTATCTGGTGGATTCACTACTAGGTGGCCGTGTCTATTACCTGGCTATCAAAACACTCGATGAAGCGAACAACTCCAGTGAAATCTCGAATGTGGATACAGTTTATATGCGTATGTTGGAGGATAATATTGCTCCGGACGCCATAACAGATTTGCAAGCCCGCCCTGGAACGCTGCATGGCTCTGTCCAATTAACCTGGACGGCGCCGGAAGACAACCCCTATCGCTATTCGGTCAAGCAGTATTGTGTAAAATATCAAACTTATCCATTCTACACGGGCGATGAATTCGATAATGCCTTAACCTACGCTCAAAACTGGACACCTCTCCAAGCAGGAGAAATCGAAACCCGGAGCGTTACTGGATTGACTCCTCATACAACTTACTATTTCGCTATTAAATCAATCGATTTTACCAGCGATACCAGTTTAAGTTCCAACCTGGTAGCCGCTATGGCGCGAGACAGCCTTGTTCTTCCTCATTACGTCATGATTCCATCGGACAGCCTGATTTCTGTATTCGATACCTTAGCTATACAGGTCTGGCTTAAACCTCCGGTCGGCGAAACAGCCGTCATTACTGGCGCCTCATTTTACACGACAATTAATGATACGTTTTTCTATCCCCTGGATATGGATCCTTACCAGGCTGGAGTGCAACCTTTTGTGTCCGCTGATTTCTTTCCCCAGGGAATTGTGCTGGAGAACGATCTGCATGGCGATAATGTCAATGCTACCACTGGCGCGATTTCCGAAAAAAATAATATCAAGGGATATCAACTTGATTACAGTGAAGCCATCGACACGACGAAGTTGCAATCGTTAGAGGAATTGCCCGAAGTGAATGACAGCTCGGGCTGGATTGCCACTTTCTATTTAGTCGCTCGTAAAAACACGACCGGCAACACGATCTTTACAGTTGACCAGGATCAGCGCCAAGCGCGTATTAGCTTAGCGCTTGACCAAAGCCGACGGGAAACACCCTCACAGGGCATCCCCTTTTACATGCGTGTTAAAAATTATCTGGCGATGGTCCATTCCCCACTTCAGGGACGCCATAACTTCGCCGGCGTTTATACCATTCGAGCGTTAACGGCGGCAACACGCCTTCCACTTGCCAATACCTATTCTCCCCTGCATTTACCCTTATCACGCTCTGTCGATGCCCCAGGCTATATCAAAATTCCGCACCTGCCTATCGGTTCCTATATAATCTTAGTGAAAGAGCCGCGCTTCCTGACCGGAGAAACCTCCCTGACAATAGATGGCTCCAAGATTGCCCAGGGAATTGTTAAAACGACGCTGATTGAAAGTAGTATTTTCTATGAATTACGCGGTGGGGATGCCAATAATGATAATATTGTCAATCTGGTTGATTTCGGGACGCTCTGTTATTATTTCAACTCCAATGTCCCGATATCAGAGATTACCAGCGGCTCCCGCTGGAGTGTGGATTTCAACAATGATGGCGCTATTAATCTTGCCGATTTTTCCATTTTGGTTTCCAACTTCGGCGAACATGGCAGTTTGACGGGTGAAACTTCTGTAGCTAAAACTTCTCTTTCAGGAAATCCTCAATTAATGATAACCCAGATACAGGGAAACTATCAGTATTGGTTAATTCAGGCAATGTCGGTTAAAGCTATCCAATATCGGTTCAGCCCGGATTATCCGGGGTCCGGAGCCGCTTTACAAACACCCTTCCCCGAGAATTCGACTCTCAATTTTGAAAAAATCACCCCTTCCGACAAATCGTTCGTATATGCCCGGCTTGATCCTGCTGGCCAGGACACAATAAATTGGTTACTCACTTTACCAAATGAAGAAAGCCAATATTTGCAATCCATTGAAATTTTGGATTCTGCATATCAGCTCTGCTCTCTCCCCTTAAGGGCGGTGAACAGCGAAGAAAGCGAAACAACGGACACTCGCGATCTAACACTGGCCCTCTTTCCCAATCCATTTAATTCCCAGTGCCAGATACAACTCAACGCATTGAACAGGGAAAAGGTGGAACTGACAATTTACAACCTGACAGGCGAAGTGGTCCAGCAATACTCATGGCCCGAACTTCCCTCCGGCAAGATACAGATTACCTGGCCTCCGACAACGGGGGATTCCCATCCCACCGGGATATATTTTTATGATGCCCGCCAGGGAAAGACCCGGCTCAAGGGTAAAATGATGTTGATGAAATAAGGAGTTCCCATGCGATATATAAGACTATGGATTATCTTCATCCTCTTCCTGCTCAGCCGTTTTCAGGCGAACGAAATCAGTATTCAGCCACCCATGGAGAATTGGGCTGCTCATGAGGATTCGCTCTACACATTGGCGATTGTAGTCGATATGGATAGTAGCAATCTAAACGGGATTGGATGCTACTTTGAGTACAATTCTCAATTAGTAGAAATTATCGATCAATACCCGGAAACAGGTATTCAGCCTTTTTTGCCATGGAACTACTTTAACAATGGCGTCATTTTGAGTAATCAAATTCTGGAAGAGGGTATGCTGGCCTATGCTGAAGGTTCATTAAGCGCAACAACTCCCCGTTCCGATACACTCTGTTTGATACAGATACGGATAACCGGTAAGACAACCCCTCGGGACACAGTATCATTCGGGGAAGTAGTCCCCCGCATTTCCTCCTATTCTTTAAGGAACGGCCATACCTATTATTTTGAAACCTCAGCCCCCTTTATTTATCCAATTGCTCCAACCGGGCCCAGCCAGTTGACTGTACTTGATGCTCCTCGCGACAATGGCGGTATCGTGCGCTTGCAATGGCAGCATGGCAATAATCCCTCAGGTTTTATTCAGGGTTATCGCATCTACCGCAAAAGCCCCGGAGCAGATGCATTTAATCTGATCAAACAGGTCTCGGCGACAACAACAACAATTACTGATAGTGTACAAGTCAGTCATTATAATGACACACTGTGGTACGAATACCAGGTAAAGGCATATCATAATTGGGCGGAATCCGGGAACACTCAAAGCGTCCGCGCTTTCGGCATGGACAATCAACCTACGGCATTTCAGCTCAACAGCCCCACCGATCGATATCGGATCACGTTACCCCTGGGCAGCGCTGGACAGTTATTTAGTTGGTCAGCTTCAATGGACCCCGACGGCCAATTGATCCAATACATTTTTGAAGTCGCTATTGATTCGTTCTTTACCAATCTACTGAAAAAAGATACGACCAATCTCCTGTATTACAGTTATACACCGCCAGCTTACGAAAATCAGCTTTTTTTTTGGCGGATAACCGCGCAGGATCCAGAAGGGATGACACGGCTTTGTGATCAATGGCGCAGTTTTTATCTGGACCAGATTGCCTCAGCGCCAACCACGCCCACCAGCATTGCCCCGCGCTATGCAGCATTAGTGGAAGATAGTTTTCCCACCTTTAGCTGGCATCGGTCATGGGACCCGGATCCATTGGATTCTATCATCTATCAATTGACAATTTCCGATGCCATTAGTTTGGAGGGGGGGTATCAATATCAACTCACCTCGGATACATTTTTCCAAATAACCACCTTGTTAGCTGATGATAAAGCCTACTATTGGCGAATAAGCGCAATTGATCGCAGCTTACAGCAAAGCAGCAGCAATATCGATAGTTTTTATCTAAATTATCATCACCAGGCTCCCTCCTCATTTACTATCCTTACGCCCACTGATGGCCAGTTTTTTAACCAGACTTCAATCCCAATTCGCTATCATCATGCCACTGATGTAGATATTCTGGATACGGTTCGATATTGTATCCGCTGGGATATGACGTGGCCTTTTACAGAGGTTGATAGTATTATCACCGCTGACACTCAGGCGATCTTGACACTTGGGGACAATCAAACTTACTATCTGACGGTTACAGCCTATGATCGTTATGGGCTTTATACAGATGCAACACCCGATCCGCTCTATTTCTTCCTTGACCAGTTCAATCTCTCCCCCCGGGAATTCAATCTGCTGAGTCCTGATTCGGCTACGTCTTACAGGGAAGGTGAGGTCTTTTTCTCCTGGCAACGCGCCCAAGATGAAGACCCAGGCGATACCATCAAATATCGCATTCTCTGGGGTCGCTCTTCGGGGTTGATGTCCACTTGGATGGAAGGGATTACCGACACATTCAGCGTTATGTCACTCGCCTACCTGCAGGAAGATCAAAAAAACTATTGGACAGTCGAAGCGTATGACAGTTTCGGCGGAAAACGTACAGCGAACCAAAACGGCTGGTACTTTTATAAAAATTTAGGGAACAACTCACCCCAAACATTTCAACTTCTTACTCCCGTTACTTACAGCGCTGTTACAAATGCTCATCCGACATTTAGTTGGGATAAAGCCGTCGATAGCGACCCCGATGATCAACTTCTTTACACCTGGTATTTAAAGGATTCCACAAATAGCATTATTCTGGATTCGGCAGGCGGATTACAGGATACTTTTTATAACTTTACCAAAAACACGTTACTTGAAAACCATTTGTACGCCTGGGACGTACAAGTCCATGACCAGCAAAATGCTATAGCTTACGCTCTCCAGCCCAATTTTTTCTATCTCAATGCCGTTAATCAATCGCCGCTGGGCTTCGATCTCGTTGCTCCGGCCACCGATTCTGTACTAAAACAGCAATCCGTTACTTTTCGATGGAAAAAAACCAGCGATCCTGATCCCGGCGATGCTGTTTCCTACACTCTTCAATTCAGTTTAACCCCTTATTTTGACGCAAGTTTCGATACATTGACAACCGATACAACGATCACCATCAGCAGCGCCTATTTTATAACCGATACCATTTATTATTGGCGGGTAATCGCGCGTGATCAGGAAGGCCTTACCCGATCCTGCAATCAAAGCTTTTTCTTTTATATCGACACCCATGCGCCATCGTTTCATTTTTATTTAGCGCAAAACGCTAATTTCCCTCATTACGTCAAGCTTTTTACACAAAGCACAGAATCTCTCAAACAGAATCCCACTATTTTAATCAACGGTTCTCCAGTCGATGTCCAACAAACCGATGCGAACTATTATCTATATTTCACCTCCATAAATTTTGACACTATCTCAACGCAAGCTCTTCAAGTCAAAGCTACAGGCGCTGATCGCGTGGGAAACCAGGGAACTCTTGAACAGACCCTGATTATCATGGCTGAAAAGAACTCAGCGAGGACCCTTCTCGCGCACAGCATTATCAAACAAGTGGAAAACAACGCTACACCCTGTTATTTGCAAGGTCCCTGCGGTTTAGCCGATGATGATAAAATGACGGAAGATCCGCTATGGATTGAACTCCATGGATTACAGTCAGAAATTCCTGAACTTCTGATAACCATCGATGACGCCTATACAATTCTACCCGACAGCGAGACACTCCTGCCAATCAAACCGACATGGATGGGTACTCATCAACGGCTCAAACAATATCTGTTGCGCGGAAACGGTCGATATCAGCTTAAAAAAGAAACCCAATCCGAAACTCCTATCTTATCCAATCAAGATTGTTCAATATCCACATTTCCCAATCCTTTTACAGATCACCTGACGATTGAACTAAAATTAAGCAGGGCAAACCAGGTTAGCTTTGAACTGTTCACTATCAACGGGATTCGCATCGGCGAAATTTATAGCGGTTATTTTAACGCTGGCGCTCATACGATTCATTGGAAACCGCAGCATTGGCTGCCCAGTGGCGTATATATTCTGATAGCCGGGCAACAACATCTTTTCAATAAAATTCTGTATTTAAAATAAAATAGGGAGATCCTTAAGATGAAAAGAATAGTTTTCCTGATGATACTGATTTCGGCTTTAATCGGAACCAGGCTGATCAATTGCGCTAAAAGTCCGACAAAACCTGCTAATCCAACGGCCCGTAGCGCAACACGTTCCGGATGGCGTTATTATCAACGGGAAAGCTACAGCCGAGCCATTAAAAAATTCAATGAAGCCAAACAAATCGATACTCAATACTTTCCAGCATATAATGGATTGATCTGGAGTTATTTAGCCGTAGACAGCCTGGATAAGGCCATCTCCAGCGCGCAATTAGTCACTGTAATGACAATTGACTCAATCGAACTGAAACGGGAAATTCACGCGGGCGCAATCTTAGCCTTTACGTTTGCGGACAGTTTCAGTAAAGTTATTCAGCTATTCAAACCCACTCAAATCAACTGGAACGATTTTGCCTTTGAGTATAATGATGAAATCGATGTAGATGATATACGTTGGGCATTGGCTACCGCCTATTTCTATACCCAGAATTACGAGCTGGCGGCCCAACAGATCAAATTGGTCATGCCTAATTGGCAATACGATTCTAACGCACCCGATTTCATCCCACAAATCATGGCCGCGCTGGATGCAATCGGACAAAGCGTCCGCTAAAAGCCATCAACCCAAAAAAAATTTTCTAATCCTGTAGTATCCCTCTATCTGAACAGTTCGTCCAACCACATGCTCTTCAATGACTTAACGATAAAAATTCCGCAATTGCCAGGTCAGCATCACCATTACATAGCGCTCCATGACTTTGTTTTCCGTATCTTCATAATAATTGCTGCCAGTTATTCTGGAAATACTGCTATTTTGACCAAACAGATCAAACACCATCAGAGAAAGTTCCAGATTCTGCTTCTTGAAAAATTTCTTTCCGAAACCCAAATTAAATAAATAATACGCTTTATTATACACGTCCGATAAACCGGAATAGTAAGATTGCGCCAAATCAGTGCGAAAAACCCACCCATTACCAACGATAATATTAGTTTTAATTCCCAAAGAATGTGAGTAATAATGAGTATTTTTAGAGGAAAAACGGTCATTCCGCGCCCAACTAAAATTTCCGTTATAATTCAGTGAAAAATCGATTCGTTCGCTGAAGTTACTGTTCAATCCGGTTCCGATTGTATAAGTATAAGTATCAGTGTTATTCTCTATACTATTCGTATAACCCGGGGAGCGCTGCAACGAAAGCCCCTGGGTCAGATTCAGGGTTGTTTTAAGAAAATTCAGCGGACGTCCGTAGCTGATAAATGTGCGAAGCATGCGATATCCTGACAGATTTAGAGGCTCACTGAGCTGGCTCCCTGCGAATAAAATCGTGCCATCATTCAAAACTGTATCACGAGATGCCATCCATGAGGAATTGGCAATATAATTTTTCGTCATTCCTGCATAAATAAACAGATAAAGATATTGGGTACGATCTGAAGTATTGAAAGAGAGCCGAGTCATCAGCGAATGGCGGAATTCTTGCTTCAAATTTGGGTTCCCGCTGGTGAGCAGAAGTGGATTAGAATTATCGATAACCTTTTGCAATTGAGACACCGATGGCGAATACGTAGAAGTACGGTAAAACATACGGGCTTGAAAATTGCCGGCGCCTTTGTATTGGAGCATGGCCCCAGGTAGCCAATCCTGAAAATCTTTCCGGATTTTCAAGACTTCAGGAAAGGTTTCTTCTCCCTTCAATTGAGTTTGCTGAAATCCCAACTCCACCGACATATTCAAATTGCCAATATTTTGCCGCATATTAATCCCTCCATAATGAGCGGCTAAATTCGATTCATAGGTATTGCTTAAAATCGTATCGATAATTTGATAATTATGATACACAGAATCATAATAAAACGTAAATTTTTCAATATCACCATTTTGCAATGAAGGGCGATAATTGATTCGCAATTGCCCAGTTTTTCCTAAAGGTTCGGTATAAACAAGATCAGCGTCATATTGCCGTTCATTTTTAAGAGAATTTCCCAATTGATCGAGTAAGACATTAGATTGATTATCAATAAAATAAAGATTAGCCGAGTTAAGATAATTATCATTATCCTGCCGATTCAATTGGTTCTTGATATTCAGAGAGATCGTTCTGCCGCGTTTGTTAAATTTCCGACGATAAAGCAGCGATCCGCTCAAATTATAAGCTAACCCGTCGGATTTGTAACGGTTATCTGAGGAACTGATTGTTTCGTTGAATTGGCTAAAATTCGTTCCAAAATATAGATTCTTACTCGTATTGTCCTGCAAATTCAATTGGGGGCTAAGAATAAAGGACTGGCTGCTATCAATTTTCCATTCCAGTTTCATATTGAATCGATGATTATAATTTTCGTAGTGAGTATCTCCATTTTCTTCATAATACTGGGCATCGGTTTCACCAGTGAAATACTCGCGCCAAAGATAACTGGTATTATCCGTATTAGATATATTAAAAAAATAGCTACCGGCAATTTCCAATTTATCTTTAAATGAATTAGTATAATTCAATCCGATTGCGTGAGTTTTGGATATTCCGGCTTGTTGCCCGACCATGAAATCCGAGGGTTCACCAACAGAAGAATGTCCCCCTCCCGGACGAGAACCGCGCCCCCCGCGCGAACCGGGAAATCCCCTGCCTATCGAAGATGATCCGCCAAGGACTCCCAGCAGATCATCAATGGCAAAATTTTGCTGATTAATATTATTCGACATCCCAATCAATGAAATCCGCTGTTTCCCTTGAAATAAATTGATACTCCCGCCCAATTGATAAAAATCATTTTGCCCATATCCGCCATAAATTTTGCCGAACTGCCCGATATTGCGTCCCGGCCGTGTGACGATATTCATGGCTTTTACCCCCTGGCCATCATCGTAACCAGTAAACTGGGACTGATCACTCAATTTGTCAAAAACCTGAATTTGGGAAATAACCTCGGCGGGGAATACTTTCAATGCCATTTGAGGATCCTGCTCAAAAAATGGTTTGCCATCAACCGTCACGCGTTTAACCTCTTCGCCCTGGGCATTTACCTTCCCATTTTCGATGGAAACTCCCGGCATTTTGACCACCAGATCAGCGGCGGTTGCATCCGGATTAGTTTTATACGCTTCTGCATTATATTGAGTAGTATCGCCTTTTTGTTCGACATGGATCATCTGTCCATCAACTTTCACTATACCGACACCCAGCGTATCCACTTCCATGACTATCATTCCCAATCGTTTAACCTGGCGATCCGTTACTACTTTCATTCGCAAAGATTTATAACCCATAAACTGCACATGAATCCCATAAGTACCATAGGAAAGTTGCTCAAATTTAAATTCACCCAGTTCATCTGAACTTGTTCCGCGATAGCGCGTTGTGTCCTGCTCATTTTTAAGGATGATATTTGCTCCAATTAAGGGAGTCGAATCAGCTACATCAATTAAACGCCCACTAATTTGAAACTCCTGGGCAATGAGTGGCATCCACCCCAGGCACAAAATTACTCCAAAACTCAAACAGAACTTCATTAAAATTCTCCTCTCAAAATTGGACAGTATTGATTCAAAAAAATTCCCATCTTAAATTTAACCTTGATATAAAACAGTGTTTGAAATCATTTTTAAGCAATTCCACGATTTAAATAGTTAATCTCTGTATCCGTTTTAAAAAAAAAATGGACTCAGCCTCTGAATTACCTCAAAAATCTTTTAATACTTAGACGCCATCAGTTCCAATTTGTTTATAAAAAAGACTCCTCCTTTTTGAAAATTTGCGATTATTTTAAACAATATGCTAAAAAATCAAAACTACCCGGGGATGTATTGATATCCCAAAAATCAACGCTAAGAATTGGAATCAGAGCAAATACACTCTCTGAAAACGTTCAAAAATGCTACGAAATTTATATCGATAATACCCAGTAACCGCATTTTTTAAGCTATAACTTTTTTCACTTGACATTACAGCTATTTTTTGTATATATAAGTTGAAATTTTCAGGTAATGATCCGATTTTTAAAATGATATTGCGAAACCGGCGGTACAAATATCCACGTGGTCGGATACGCATCCCAATGCAAGGGGAGCCTCATCTCGCGCTCTTATAAAACAGCATTCGGCAAGTTCAGCCCAGCTATTTGAAACATTCTAATATCATAAGCCCTCGAATGTATTAACGTAGATTTGCCAAGAAATCAATATTAAAACCACTACTATAAAAAAGGATAGAAAGCATGGATACTTTAATGAATTTGGTCACTTATACTAAAAGTCACCCACTCCTATGGCAGGCTTTAAAACTGACATTGATTTGCATAGCGGCTAGTATCAGCTATTGGGTAGCTAAAAAGATTATCATTCGCACGATCAAAAAGATTATTATAAAGACATCGACTCAGTTGGATGATTTTTTACTCAATTCACGTTTTCTGCGGCGATGCAACTACTTTGCCCCCATACTGGTCGTGCGTTTTTTATCATTTACGATTCCCGAGTTTCAAAAAGTAATTGATCGCATGGTTTACGCATCACTTCTCCTGGTTTTGACATTATTATTGGGAGCTTTTCTCTCAGGTGTGACTGACGTGTTAATGCGTTCAGAAAAATATAAACATCATCCCATCAAAAGCTATATTCAGATAGCCATGATCTTAGTGTACGTTATAAACAGCATTATTATAATCGCCATTTTATTGGGCGAATCCCCCTGGTCTTTACTTGGGGGCATTGGCGCTTTAACTGCTGTAATTTTATTAATTTTTAAAGATACTATCATGTCCTTTGTGGCCAGCATTCAAATTTCATCCTACGATTTAATAAAAATCGGGGATTGGATCGAAGCGCCAAAATTTGGTACGGATGGCGATGTTATCGATATTTCGTTGCACACTATAAAAATCCAAAATTGGGATAAAACGATCAGTGTTATACCGACCTATAAATTGATAGAAGACTCCTTTAAAAATTGGCGGGGGATGACGCTTTCCGGAGGCCGGCGAATCAAACGTTCCATCTATATTGATCAAAATAGCGTTCATTTCTGCAATCTTGAAATGTTGGAACGATTCAAAAAATATCAATTGATCCATAATTATATCGAACAGAAAATAAAGGAAATTAAAACCCACAATCAACATAATCAGATTGACGAAAGCCAGCTTATCAACGGGCGACGACTGACGAATTTAGGAACACTGCGCGCTTATATAAAAGCATATCTTATGCATCGTCAAGATATTCGCAAGGATTTTACCTTTTTGATTCGTCAATTGCAGCCAGGGCCCGGAGGGATTCCAATTGAAATCTATGTATTTACGACAACCACAAACTGGGTCGAGTATGAAGAGATCCAAGCAGATATTTTTGATCATATAATTGCAGTTGTTCCGTCCTTCGATTTACTGATTTTTCAAAATCCCAGTGGACAGGATTTTAGACATTGGGTCGCAATTTAGTCCCTGATATATTTAAATTTTTGATTAAAATCTTGCATTTTAAATCTATTCGATTTATATTGTTTGAAAATCAAACCGATACGGAGCCCTATGAAACTACGCGATATTCGTCCTATTACCCTGATCATTACAACCTTGGCATCCTTTTTAACCCCATTTATGGGTTCCGGCGTCAACATTGCCTTGCCTGAGATCGGTCGTAATTTTTCTTTAAATGTTGTCTTACTTAGCTGGATTTCAACTATTTATCTTTTAAGTGGAGCCATATTTCTCGTTCCAATCGGAAAGCTAGCGGATATTTATGGACGAAAACGTATCTTCAGCTTCGGTGTAATTATCTTCACCCTTATGTCTTTAGGTTCAGGACTGGCCCCGAACATCTGGATTTTAATCATGGTCCGGGCATTGCAAGGAATTGGCAGCGCAATGATGTTCGGCACAGCAATGGCGATTATCACATCAGTCTACCCTCCCGGCCAACGCGGAAAAGCACTGGGTATTAACATTGCCTCAGTCTATATCGGACTGTCGATGGGCCCTTTTATCGGTGGAATCATTACCCGTTACATCGGATGGCGCTTTGTATTTTTAAGTATCATCCCCTTAGGAATTACTATTCTTTACCTTCTTACACATTATCTACATGAAGAGTGGCGGGAAGCGCGCAACCAGCAGTTTGATATCACAGGATCCATTATCTACAGCCTGTCGTTATTGGCTATCATGCTGGGGTTTACATTATTACCCTCATGGACTGGTGGATTAATCATCATTCCAGGAATCCTGGGATTTATACTTTTCTACCGGATCGAAACCGGAACGAAATATCCTATCCTCGATTTATCGCTATTTCTAACCAACCGAGTATTCGCCTTTTCAAATCTAGCGGCGTTAATCAACTATGGCGCCACATTTGGCGTTACTTTTCTGATGAGTTTATACCTGCAATACATCAAAGGGCTTAGTCCGCAAATGGCCGGATTGATTTTAATTGCCCAGCCCGGCATGCAAGCCCTTGTGTCACCACTGGCGGGAAAAATATCGGACCAGTTTGAACCGCGGCATGTTGCGTCAACAGGCATGGCGCTAACAGCCCTGGGCCTGAGTTTTCTGATATTTATCGATATAGACACGTCTATCCAATATATCCTGATGAGTCTCTCTATTTTGGGAACTGGCTACGGATTTTTTTCTTCACCTAACACAAATGCAATCATGAGCTCGGTTGATAGACGGACCTTCGGTGTGGCTTCGGGAATGGTCAGCACGATGCGTATGATTGGCCAGACATTCAGCATGGGTGTCACAATGATCATTATGAGCATCTTCATGGGCCAGGCGTCCATCACTCTTTCAACCTATCCGGCATTTATTCAAGTCGTACAACTATCAACCACTATTTTTATGTTGCTCTGCCTCGCTGGAGTTTTTATTTCTTCAGTCAGAGGTAATCTACACACCCATCGCAATGATACTTAAAAGCTTGGGCAAAAAGAAATTAATAAGCAGTAATCGTCGTACCGGCATTACCTTCCAACGCATCTTTCAAATGATCGATATCAGTGATAATGGCCTTGTTCATGGGATCAGCCTGAACAAATTCAATCACTGCCTGGATTTTAGGCGCCATTGAACTACTGGCGAATTCGCCTTTTTGCGAATAATAGCGAGCCTGTGAAAGAGTCAGTTTCGATAACGGAATCTGCTGATCCGTACCGAAATGCAAAAACACATTCGGTACAGCAGTAATAATAACCAGTAAAGATGCTCTTACCGCCAACGCCAGCTTCATTGTCACCATATCTTTTTCGATCACACAATCAAGTCCTTCAAGTGTTTTCTCCTCGGTGAAATAGACCGGAATGCCGCCGCCGCCACCGGCAACGACGATATAACCATTCTTCAGCAGATCATTAATCGCATCCTTTTCCACGATATCGATCGGATAGGGAGAGGGCACATAGCGTCGATACTCCCGCCCTTCATCCAGTTTCATAACCCAGCCATATTGTTTTTCAAGTTGAAGGGCATCCGCTTCTGAATAATACTTGCCAATCGGCTTGGTACACTCTTCAGTCGCAGGATCATTCAAATCGACTACAACCTGAGTCAAAACGGTAATCACATGACGCCAAATTTTTTGTTTTAACATGACGTTTTGCAACGTCTGCTCAATCATATATCCCATTGAGCCAATAGTCATGGCATCGGCCACTCCCAAGGGTGTTTCTGCAATCTCATCTTTCGACCGTTCCACCATTTGCATAATCTGGCCTACCTGGGGGCCATTCCCATGGGTGATCACAAAATTATACCCTTTGTGAATCAACTCAATCACCGCCTCCATCGAACGTTGGGTATTGTCAAATTGCCGGTTAATATCACAAAATTCGCCTTTTGCCAAAATGGAATTACCGCCTAAAGCAATTAGCGCAAGCTTTTGATTTTCATGTTTACGGATCATCGATTCCTCCTCGATTACCTGATAGGTTCGTTTCAACTTCAAAACTGAATGTCATTCAGT
Organism: uncultured bacterium; assembly: GCA_964632485.1. Classification (GTDB taxonomy): domain Bacteria; phylum JAGOEH01; class JAGOEH01; order JAGOEH01; family JAGOEH01; genus CAZWDO01. The sequence continues at coordinate 35,159 of CAZWDO010000012.1, read as the reverse complement.
TCCAATTGATTTACGCTCTCCCCACAAAATCCCATTGCCATACTTAGTATCAGGCAGAATGGAGAAAATAAAACATAATCTGATCCAACTATGTATTATCCATGGGGGTCGCGCGGGAAATCCGATACCAATGGCCACAAAAAATCGGTTTGGCTGAGATATGGATTTAAGATCAGACTTTAAATAATAACATATCATTAAAACAATGTCAAGACTTTTTAACAGGCTTTATAAATTTATCAAGAGATATAGAAAAAAACTTGACTTTGAGGATTTATCATATTATGTTAAAAAGGTAGCTTGTTATTTTTTGAAAGGAGCCTGTTATGGGATGCTGTTTTCTGGCGTTAACGACTATTGTCGGCCCGCGAATTATAATGATTCTGCTTTTTCTATTTACTAATTGGTTTTATCGCGCATTCAACAGTTTCATCTGGCCATTGCTCGGTTTTTTGTTAATGCCTTATACAACATTAGTCTATACGCTTGCCATGGTATTCAATCATCATTCACTCACCCCAGGCTGGCTGGTATTCATTATCATTGCTGTAATCGTCGATTTAGGCGGACAGGGCATTTCATTCAAAAAATGGCGTTGAAGTTGAGCCAATCATCCCTTTAGAATAGAATACACAACGGATATGACGTTCACGCATGCCAATATCCAATCATCTCACACCGCTGCTTTTATAGATTCTCTATCGCAGATAATACTGATCGTAGCAGGTTTACTGCCGCTTACTATTCAACACCAGACGACTATGATCTTTGAACCTGCCAAATTCTACTTCCTTATTTTTTTCTGTGGCATGATATGGCTTTTGGCAATTTTTCACCCTCTTTGCGCATGGGAACTCCTCAGTAATCATTGGCAGAAAATGAAATTCCCGCTACTCATCGTTGGGCTGAGCGCGGGCTGGATTTTTTTTTCACACTTTTTCTCCCTTTCTCCGAATGAATCCTTCTGGGGTAATTCTGCCCGCTATGAGGGCTTTTTGACCGTTTGGGCCTGGAGTACGCTTTTCATCAGCGGATTATTGATAACCAGCTATCCCGCAAGGCAATCACAGCTTATTAACATCATCATACTGGGGTCTATCCCGGTAACTTTTTATGCTTTTTTTCAGTATTTAGGCTTTGATCTGCGGATTTGGCAGACATCCATCGCCAATCGCCCTCCATCTACTCTGGGAAATCCAATTTTTTTAGGATCATATCTAATTTTCCCCCTCTTCCTGACATTCTATCGAATTATCCGCAGCTTCCGCCAAACACATTCAATTTCTATTATTCTAGTCGTTCCCGCGCTACTTCAGGCGATAGCACTGATTTTAACCCAAAGTAGGGGACCCTGGCTGGGAACTACCTGTGGCCTGCTTCTCCTGATACTTCTTCAAAAACAGGCTTTTTTCCATCGTTATCGCTGGATTATCGTAGGATTTTTACTCTTTACTGCAGTCAGTCTATTCTTTTTCTTACCGAAATATTCCTCGATAACCCAACGCAGCGCCACAGTCGAAGTGCGCTGGGAGTTGTGGAAAGCAGGCGGTAAGGCGTTACATGTCCGACCCGCTTTTACCACAACCAGTGGAGATCAGGACCCATTTACTGCCTACCGTTTATGGTTAGGGTACGGCGGCGATGCTATCCAACACTATTTCCCCCTGATCTACCCACCGAATCTCGAATTACTGGAAAAACCGTTACGTATGCCCGATCGATTCCACAACCCTTTGTTGGATAATTTTTTTCAATATGGATTGCCTGGACTTGCTTTATATCTGGGATTAATGGCCTTGATTCTGATATATTCTCTAAAAAAACAGATATGCTTAAATAGAAAAAAAATACGCATCTTCACTCTGATTCTTCTTTTAGACGCGATGGCAGCGTTTATTGGGTTAGAGCTCTTTCAAAACGTTATCATTCTCCTTTTACTTCCTGCGCTTTTTCTTGCAACTTTTATCATCGCTCTCATTTTCCAACCGGTATTCGCGCCCTCTAAACCCACTTCCCTGCTGTCCAATATCCTGATAGCAATATTGATGGCATTTTATTTCGATATGCAATTCAGCTTCGAATCGATTACCAGCAACGCTTATTTCTATTTATGCCTCGCGCTTTGGCTCAAACTACAAGATCAAAAGGAAAATCTATTTGAGGAGTGCCTGCAACCTACCGACAATTGCCGACAAAATCGGTTGATTCCATTATCAGCATTAAAAGCCCTTATTCTGGGCATTCTTTTTTTTATCCCACCCTTTTATATGAATTATACACTCCAATGGTCCATAATCCTGATAACCGTTTTAATGCTAAGCGGCGCCATGATAGGATTCTATGCGATTCAAAATATTCTCATTACTGATCAAGTCGAATGGAAAATTCTCAAATCGATTTGGCCGTTACTCTTAATATGGTTGGTATATCGTATGATGGCCATTTATCCGGAGACACCCGAGCTGATCAAATATGCGCCCTATTGGATGTCCGCTATTTTTTTCGGATTAATGGGATATTTGGGATACTGTTCCCTGCAAATAAGTTCATTACCGCGCTCCTGGATATTTCTTGCAATTATGTATAGCGCCGGGTATCCTCTGCTGATGCATTTCGGCCAGGAAATCAGGTTTTGGCAGGGGGAACGATTCTATTACCAGCAAAACTATTTCAAAGCGATCGAATGCTTTAAAAAAATCGACATCCCGCCATTAGCAGAAAAAGCCGATCGTTTTCTATGCGAATGCCACACGCGGATCAGCGCATATCCCCAGATGGATTCCAAATTCCAACTGATGCAAGCTCAACAATTGGCTCAAAATTTTAAAAAAAAATTCCCTTATTCTCGAATGGCGGGAATTTATGCGGCCGACCTCTACTGGAAACAATGCGAATATGCTCCTTCATCCGCTTTGTATACAACTTGGGCTAACCAGAGTCAATCTTTACTCATGGAATGTTGCCGGCTTTCACCCCAAGTTCCCATCCTAAGGCGAACTCTGGTCAAACGATATTTGATTCTGAATGATACGCTCTCCGCTCAACTCGCCGTGGATGATGCGCTTTCGCATATTCCCGATTTCATCCCTTTGCAAAAAAAGAAACAAGGGATCCGTTTATTTATGCTGGATACTCTATACCGTATCCGACATGACACTCTTTATCAGCAAGAAATTGAAGGTTTGATGAAAAAATACGATGAACTGATTCGACCTCCCGTTTTAGCGGTAACGCAAGATATCGAATTTAAAGAAAATGATAATAATGATCTTCTGGCCATGGTCCGGGATACAAAGTTAAAATTAAGTCAAGATCGAAAAAATCCCCGATTGCTCTTCGATATGGCCAAGTTTAACCTCAATGAAGGCAAATTACCTCAAACTCGCTATTACTTGCGGCAAATCGCCCGCCAATGGCTGGATGAATTTTGAAAGTGTGTTCTCATGATACGCTACATGTTTGACGGAAGAACGTTGGGCAACCGATTCTCAGGAATTGCCGTTTATACGAAACAGCTAGTAACTGCAATGTTATCTCAACTTAATTCTAACGAAGAACTTCTGTTAATTCTTAACGATTCGTCTCATTTCCAGAAAAGCCACCCCCATCTCACTAAAGAAATCACAAATATTGGCCCTTTTTCTTTTCACCGCCGCAATCAACTCTCTCATCTCATCTATTCACACAAAATAAATCTCTATCATTCACCTTACCTAACACTGACAATTCAGGCCAAAATCCCAAGTATCACAACTATTTATGATCTGATTCCTCTAAAATTCCCCTATTACTATTCGTACAAAACCAGATGGCTATATCCCTATATACTAAACCGCGCTATTAGAGATTCCGACTGTTTGATAACACTTTCCAACGAAGTTGCCCGACAGTTGACGCAAAAATTTCCCCAAGCAAATATTGTCAACTGTTATCCCGGACCGGGGGAATGGGAAGAAACCCCCGTTCTCAAGGAGGAGAAAACCCCTTTTTTTTTATATGTCGGATCATGGAGAAACCATAAGAATCTCATTGAACTTTTTCAGGCGTTTGCAGCCATGCAAAACCAAAATTTTAAATTGATTATGGTGGGCCTCTCCCTTCGGGATCAGGAAAAAGCTAAATTAACCATTAAGAAAAATCAGTGGACAGCCGAGCGATTCCAATTTATTACCCACAAACTGAGCGCCGATGAACTGAACCAATTATATAGCCATTGCAACGGAGTTGTCCTTCCCAGTATTGACGAAGGATTTGGCTTCCCCGCCATCGAAGCCGCTTACCACCGATTACCCTTGATATGTTCCAATATCCCGGTTTTCCATGAAACTGTCGGAGATTTTCCCTTCTATTACTCACTTGGGAAAAGCGATGAACTGTCTCGTTTACTCGACAATATTGCTGACGATAAATTCTCAACCGGGGAAACCCCAAAATTACCTCATCATTACTCCTGGAAAGTTTGCGCTGAGCAAACTCTAAGATTATATCGCTCACTGGTAGATTGATCATAGCCGAAAAAATCATGATCGCTTCGCTCGTTCAGTTCATCAATTGGTTTACTCATGATTAATCCGGGATGGAGTTATTTTATCCAGAGATAAAAAAACAGTGTAAATTGACTCCTATTTCGAGACATTTTAAAAAATAAGTTGTTTTTTTTTGATCATTGACTTATTTTTAGTTAAGTTTTTTTGAAAGGAAAAAATGCGGATTTTACTGGTATATAAAAATTTTCCCCCAGTGATAGGTGGCGTGGAACGTTATCTTTCACTGCTAACGACCGGACTGACTCAGACGGGTATTGATGTTGACATTTTGACAACCTGGGATAAGCATACAACACGGGAAGAACAGCAGCCCCATATAAGCATATATAAAGCGGGTCATTGGGGACATATCTCCTCTGCGCCCTTGAGCCTCCCATTTTTCAGGATTTTCGAACAATTGGCGCGAGAAAGCGATCTCATCCATTTAAATATACCCTACCCTCCGGCAGACCTGGCATATTTGATTTCAGCCTACCAAAAACCCCTTGTAATTACATACCATGCGGATATTGTCCGCCAACGCATTTCCGGCCGCCTTTACCGTCCCTTTCTTCGGCAGATATTAAAAAAGGCCCATCAGATTATCGTTTCCTCGCAAGCTTATATCGATACATCTCTTCAACTGCAGCCCTATAGCAATAAATGTGTTGTCATCCCGATTAGTATTCCTGTGGAAGCCTATAAAGCCACACCAGCAATTACTGCCCGCGCTCACCAATATCGTCATGAATACGCAGATATGCCTTTATTGCTATTTATTGGAAAAATGCGTCATTATAAGGGCGTGGACATTTTAATCCGGGCAATGGACCAGATTTCCTCCTCGCACCTGCTGCTGGTAGGCGATGGGCCCTTACTGTCAACCTGGCGCTCTCTTGCCCGTAGCAGTCCCGCTCATCGTCGTATCCATTTCCTGGGGGAATTGTCGGAAATGGATAAAATAGCCTGCCTGCATGCTGCTGATATTTTTATCCTACCCTCCATAAACCGCGCGGAATCATGGGGAATGGTTCTGCTCGAAGCCATGGCCTGCAGCTTACCCCTTATCAGCACCGAACTCGGAACAGGAACCAGTGTGATCAATGAACACAATTCAACGGGGTTAGTAATCCCTCCCAATGATTCTTCAGCGCTGGCCCAGACCGTCAATTATCTTTTGGAACATCCCCAACTCAGAAAAAATTTAGGCCAAAATGGCAGAATACGCTGTGAAAACTATTTTCATGTTCATCAAATGATTCAGCAAACCATTGAGGTATATACTCATGTCGTCCAAAAACCGCTATATCAAAACTCCCGGGCTGTATGGAATAATTCACGGCCGGATTTAAATCCACTCCCTTAATACAAAATGCCAAAACTTAGCATTATTATTGTGAACTATTATCAATTAGATAATCTTCAGCAATTGATCCCTCAGCTTGCGCATCAATTAGCAGGAATAAACTGGGAATTGATCGTAGTGGATAACGGATCAGGTGAATTAAACGAAGAATTGCCATGGATCAAACAAAACCAAACCCAACTGATTATCAATCAAAAAAATATAGGCTTCGCCAGAGCCTGCAACCAGGGATTTAAAAAAGCCCATGGCGAGTATCTACTGTTGCTCAATAGTGATTGTTTTCCCATGGAAAGGGCGATTCAACGGCAATTGAACTTCATGCGAAAGCATAGCCGCTGCGCAGTCAGCGGGATGGCGCTACTCGACCCACAAAAGACGCCTCAGCGCTTTTCCTATGGAGCATTACCGACGCTGCCCTATTTAGTTTTACGCAAATTGAAGTGGATGATAGTAAAACGCGATATGCACAATTGGCTACCCTGTACAATCCATCCAACCGGCTGGGTTTCCGGAGCTGCAATGATGATTCGACGATCCACACTGTTTTCTTCCCAACTTTTTTCCAATTTTTTTTTCATGTATTTTGAAGATGTTGAATTATGCCTGCGACTCAAACGGCAGGGATGGCAAATTTTCTTTTTACCCCACATCCAGGCTGTTCATCGTCAGAATACCAGTAGCAAGACATTCACTAAAAAATTAAATTATTACCATACCAGCCTCATAACCTATATTTGGCGGCGAATCTTTTAAGCCGCTCTTTCCAACAGCTATCGAGATACGGAAAAATATAAATCGATAAACAATAACCTAAAAATAGAAAGTAAAAAAATATTGACAATTCTTTTTTTTTGATTACTTTAAGAATAGATACCCGATAAGGAAAGGAGCCAATCATGAAAAAATTTTATTTGATCTTTGGAATCATACTATACAGTATGTTTAATTTAATTTGGGCGGAAACGATCCGATTAGATTCACAGGACAGGAATGCCGATTTCGAACACTTAACAAACGCACTGGACGTAGCGATGCCGGGTGATACATTATTAGTATTTAACGGAGAGGATTATAAAACGGCAAGAGAACACGCACCCTCGAATATTATTGTTATTCTCTCGCATTCAGCTAATAGAGGCCCGGGGAAAAACTCATCTGATAATGATGCGCCTCTGTCAGGGCTTCGAAACTATGATATCTTCACCGCTACCCTAAGCGCATCGTATTCCGGAACCCGCGGATCAAATCCTGAAAACCCCTGCCAGATACCCTGTCCGGATACATGGACCGGGAGTGAAATCGGCGGCGGTTATTTTAGCTCCCCCACTGCCGGTCCCTCCATCTATCGCGGGATAATACAATTCGATCTAAGCGGCATCCCTCTTGGCTCCACCATTATTTCCGCTTTTTTAAGGTTTTGGTCAACTTCCGTAACAGCTAACACGACGTTAAATTTTTATGAAAATGTCTCAGCTACCAGCGGAGTAAACCCTCAGGATTTCGCCCAATCAGGATTATTGGCCGGGCAACAATCGTTTTCCACCGAACAGCATCCCGATGTCCCCAATGGACCTCATCAGGTAACTATCAATCCTAACGCCATCACTCCCGGCGTCACCAATAAATTCATCACCCGATCTCAGGATGACGTCCTCTACTGCAGTGACGGCAATCCCATGAACTCATATTCCTATGTATATATACCCAATAATAACTCCGCCTATTATACTCAGCTTATTATCAATTATACACCCCCGGCAAGTAGCGGAATCAACATTGATCCCAACCCACTTTTAGTCAATGAGCCGTACAACTCAGGTATTTTTACAATTACTAACACAGGGGACAATCCGGTAACGCTTAGCTTTTCATCCACCGATACCTGGATTCAAAATATCAGTCCGGTCTCAACCACACTTCAAGCCGGCCAATCCGCAAATGTTACCGTCTCGACCGATCCTCAACGAAAAAATTATACTCCCGGAACCTATGAAGGAACTGTTTGGATCAACGGCGCAAGCCAAACGACTTATGTGAACATTTTGTGGCAGGTCAGTTCCCATCCGGAATTTACCCCGTTTTATCATCAGGTAAATCTTTCCGATCCAGACAATCTTGACCAATGGTTCACAATGACCAACACGGGGAATGTTCCTCTTGAAATACTCAACCTCACTACTGACCCCAGCAATTCCTGGCTTGATTTCTCAGGAACACCTATAACCGGCCCGGTTTCCCCGGATTACCAAACGCAATTGAATATCAATGCCGATCCAACCGGTCTTCCCGGGGGGACCCATCAGGGAACAGCCACCGTCAATTATCAGGAAGCCAGTAATCCGAATGGACTGATTAAAAATTTCGCCAACGCATTGCAGGCGCAGCAAACAACTTCAATCCAGGTAAGTCTTTCCATTCCTCTTCGCTGGGATATTGAAGTTACGCCCACTTCAACGGACCTCTCTGCCGATCGGACGGCGGCAGTGCTAACGGTGTTCAATCACAGCAACACAGGCATGAACTGGGATGCGGAAATTGAAACGGGATTGACGTTAAATAAAATATCCGGTATTTTAAGCATGAACAGCCAGGACAATACAATTCTGACTTACGACGCTAAGAATCTTTTACCCGGCAACCATGTCAAACGTATTATATTCCGCGCCCGAGCAAACAATCAAACCGTTGATTCGGTTATTGTAACCGTTAATCTGACAGTTTCGCCCTATCTGAAGATCATCGCGCCAAATGGTGGTGAAATTCTGGCCGCCGGCGCGACTTGTCCGCTGATCTATGAAGCTAATAGCGCCAATCTTATCTATCGTTATTCCCTGGATAATGGCACAAACTGGCAAGCGATCCAATCAAGGAATAAATTACTACAAGCTCTCAGCCTCGATACCATCTCCTGGCTGACGCCTTCTGGTGTCAATAGCGACAATTGCTTCATTAAAATCGCCATGCTGCCCGATACACTGGTTTACTTCGATACAAGCAACGCGCCGTTTGCAATCCATGAAATTAAAACGCTCACAGTACTTGAGCCCAATGGCGGCGAATGGCTTTTCCGCAATCAACCATCCACTATCAGTTGGGCCTATACAGGCTTGATGGATTCAGTCAATATTTATTTATGTAATTCCAATGACAGTAACGCCATGTGTACACCCATCACACTTGCATGGCCGGCCGACAATTCAGAATACTCCTGGAACGCGCCGGACATTGCCTATGAGCAAGCCTATATTAAAATAACCGAAACCGGAAATGAAGAGAACGTTTTTGATTATAGCGACAGCGCGTTCACTATCGGCGACACTCTTCTTTTTGAGTTTGTAGAACCCGGCGACAGTTCAGACTGGTTGGCGGGTCAGATGCATCGTATCCGTTGGCAAAGCCAGGGTCCAACTTCGGATCTGGTTTTACGCGTTTCCTTAGATAAAGGCTTGTCTTATATACTCATCGATGACTCGCTCAAGGATACTGGGTACTACGACTGGACAACGCCCCTCGTAGTGCGCGATACGGTCTATTTGACATTAGCCTCAATCCAATACCCCGACAAAATCTTCCGTTCACCTCCCTTTTCCCTGGTCTATCCGGCAAGTTTCACGCAATACCCCGTAATTTCTTCCCAGACCGATCAATCATGCCGCATTGACTGGCAAACCGATCTGCCCATTTCCTGCCAGATAGCCTTAAGAACCCTCCAAAATCCATCATCCTGGGATATTCTACCAGCAGGGGGAAACACACTGCAACATTACTCGGAATTGAACGGATTAGCCCTCCATGCCGAGTATGAATACCGCATTCATTTTTATCTAAATTCAACGCCTATTGACAGTTCAACTGCGTTCACCTTTACCACTCTTTCAAAAGAACCCCTTGACTCTAACCGATTATATGAAAAACCCCAAATCCTGTATATTGGCCAAAACCAGGCCATTATCAGTTTTTTCTCACCCTATAATCTACATGGAGCAATACGCCTAAATACCTTAAATCCCGCTGACAGTATTACCCTAAAAGAAGATAGCGCGCATACTAGCCATTTATTTACAATAACCAACCTGATAGCGAATCGACTTTATCAATTCCGCATAGGATACTGGCAACAAGCAGATAACAGTTATCATTTTGAAACAGTACGGTATGAATTCCGGACCCTGTCAAATGCGGATACGCTTCCACCCATTGTCGTTTGGGGTCCCTATGCGACCGTGAGCGACAACCGGGCGGAAATCCTCTTTGGGGTGGACGAGGCCTGCCAAGCCACTTTGAGCCTCACGCCCACACCCCAGACAATGAACACGGAATATTTGCAGCATACTGCGTTTCAGAAAATCCATTCTTTCATTCTTACTCAGCTACACTCGGGAACACGCTACCAATTCGAACTTGAATTCTCCGATCCGGCCGGAAATAGTGGCAGTTGGAAAGGCGAAGCCTCATTGCTGGCCAAAGCCGGCTTGCAGCCCCCGGGCGGCGGCAACAACAGCTTCACTACCAACACCCAAAGTGACACTCTACCTCCTGCTTTTACACAAGTACCACTCCCTCTTACAGTTTACGATTCTTTGGTCATCATCAATTGGAAAACAGATGAAGCAGCGCGATATCGAATCGAATTGTTCAATACCAGTAACGAACTTTTAAAAGTGATCGATAAAGACGAATATCGAGCGCAGCAAACACTGGTTATCGGAGGATTGGAACCCTTACAATCTTACCGGATTTTTACGTCAGTCAGCGATCTGAGCGGTAATGAACAGCGCCCGGAACTGCCCCTGCAAATTCGTACACGTAAAAGCGGTTCCATCGTTAATGCCACAATCACCAGCGCCGTCACCTCTTTCCATACCGCGCAGTACGCAGTATTCTCCTGGCAAACGGATATCGGCTGCGATTCTCGTTCTCTCACCGAGAGCCGTTACCCATTCAATACTCCCTTCATTTTTGCCAATTACGATCTTATCAGAGACCATATCCTTGTTATGAACAACCTGCCGGAAGATGTGACACTCTTTTATCAACTCCAGTCGGCAGATTATTTCAGCAACTTAGTCTATCAAGGTTCCATTGATTCCCTCAGCGCCGCCGCCGGGGAACCCAGCGCATTGCAATTTGCCTCTTTACCGGTTATTACCTATCGCAACAACCAGTTAATCAGAATCGCCTGGGAAACCAATGAGTTATCCTCTTCGTTTGCGGAATATCAAGCTGATCATAACGGAACTTGGGAAGACCCGATAATCATTAGTGATCAAAAACTAACGCGAGATCATGATCTGCTATTGAATCAACTCGCTTCGGGAACGAACTACCGTATTCACATCTATTCGCTGACAACAGAAGAAGCTATTATAGAAACCACATTGTTTACACAAACCTTTACCGAACCGGACCTGACTCCGCCAGCCCCGCCTACTGGGATCTCCGCCGGATACGTCGATTCTCTATCGGCTATTCTGATCCAGTGGTTGAACAATTCAGAAACCGATTTTTCACATTACAGTATCTGGCGCATCCAACCCGATGTTCCCGAAACAACTCTTTACTTCAATCAATATTTGAATAACTGGTTAATCGACGAGGACGTTGAGCCGCATCAAACATATCAATACCTGTTAAAATCGATTGATCTGTCTGGAAATATCAGTTCCGAAGCCGCTAGCAATATTATCGTTTCAGTAGAAGCATCATCCAACCTGCCATTCTCGAATCCCCTTTATTTAAGCCAGAACTACCCCAACCCCTTCAATCCGACAACTCTGATCGAAATGAGCTCAAAAATTGGTGGAACGATGATATTTTGTATCTATGATCTTTTGGGAAATCAGATTTTGAGAGAAGAATTTGAGTTACAGCCCAATACAATTTTGAAAAAAGTATTAGATATGAACGGCTATCCCGCCGGTATATTTCTCTACAGCTTACGGGATCGACAGGGACATAGTATAATCCGGAAAATGGCGCTGTTGAAATAGAAAAGGAGGGTCCATGCGCTTGGAAGAAAAAATTGCCCAGATGATAATGATCGGATTTCGCGGAACCCATTTGAACGGGAAAACCCCGATTGTCCGAGCGATTGAACGGCTGAAGTTGGGCAATGTCTGGCTTACGGACAACGAATCGCCAATGGGAGAAACACTGGGTAACATATCATCAATCGATCAGGTATGCGAATTAACTCACGATTTACAATCCCTGGCAGATATTCCGCTCTTTATTGCCATAGATGCCGAGGGTGGGGAAGTGATTCGTTTGAAAGAAAAATATGGATTCCCGCGCTTTCCATCCCCGCAGGAATTTGGTACCCGGGACAATTTGGAATACACACGTGACCAGAGTACACGGTTGGCGGCGCTATTAGCAAAATTGGGCATTAATTTTAATTTCAGCCCTGTTCTGGATTTAAACAAGAACCCGAACAATCCCGTCATTGGAGGCCGCGGACGGGCAATTTCGGCTAACGCCGCCGTTGTTATCCGTCATGCCCGAATCATCGCGGAATGTATGCGCCAATTTGGGGTTCTCACTTTAGGCAAGCATTTTCCCGGCCACGGCAGTTCCACAACCGACAGTCATTTAGATCAGGTTGATATCAGCGAAACCTGGGATAGCGATGAATTAGAACCATACAAGGTATTGATCACGGAAAACCTGCTGGACGGGGTGTTGCCAGCCCATATCATGCATAGACGCTTCGATTGCCATTATCCGGCATCCTTATCTGCGCCCATTCTTCAATCCTTACTCCGCCATGAACTTAATTTCCAGGGACTCATCGTATCCGATGACCTCAACATGGGAGCGATCGGTCATCATTTTACACCGAAAGAGAGTGTGCTCCAGGCAGTCAATGCCGGGGTGAATATCCTGCTTTATTCCAATGTGGGACAATATGATGAAAATATCGCCGAAAAAACTCTGGAAATTATTCATAATGCGGTTATAAAAGGTCAAATTCCGCAAAGCTGCATCGACGAATCAGTTCAGCGCATCCTCAACTATAAAAATAAAGGGTTACCGACGATACTCAAATAAAATTAACCGTGTGCATAACAAAAATACAGAAAACCAGCTACTATTAATAGTCAGTTTTCTCCGCCAGTTTTAGCTTTCTCTTCTTCCAATAGTTGCGCAATTTCAACAGCCAAATTCTTCATACCCTCACGATTGACTTTATATAGACCGGTAAATTTATCAGCAGCCATTTTAACTGGCACGAAAATTTCAGGTTTGGCTTTGACTATACTGCCCCAATATTCAACCGATTCCCGGCGCATTTGATCAACAACCAGATACTCAGCCGGGCTTTTTATAAAATTTTCAAAAAGCGCCAGGTAAAATTTTGGATCATACTGTGATGGCGCCATGATATTCAGCGGGATATTATAAACACAATGATACCCGCTTAATAAAAAAAATTCCGGCGCTTTTCGGGCAGCGATGACACTACCTGACGGTAAAATATTCCGGCAATCCTCACCCAGTTGGGCAAATGGCAATTCCGGGGGATTCAAACCATAAGTTCGCATTAAATTGATGCGCATGCTTAAACTGGAAAAATTACTAAACGTAAAAACGATCATAATGGCAAAGAAAAAATACAGCGCCAGGGGCCCTGCAAAATTCTTCTCCCTTTTTCGTATCCATAACGCGCAATCCAGCATGATATACACAAAAAAAGGAAAAAGAACAATATAATAACGATGAAATCCGGATTGCAATATCCCCGCAAATGAAAGCATGATGACATAAAACCCCATAAAATCGCGATTCCTGAACGTATATAAAACTACCGACAAAATCAACACCAGAATGATCAGATTGATGAACGGAAAGCCACGAAAGGGTTCTCCATAGAAAAATATCAAACTGGCGGTACGCAGATAATCCCATTTAAAATTTAAAAGAGACTGGCGATAGTAGTCAGTCATTTCTACCCCGGCATTCAGGGTAGTTGTATCTGCTGTAGAAGTAAAGAATTTGCTGAAATAGGTCATATAGGTCGGTGAATCCGGATTATCAATCATCATACAGCGAATGACCCAGGGAAGTGAGAGCAGTACAAACAATCCAATCAGAATCCAAGCCCGTTTCGATTGTTTGCGGAGAACGAGATGAAAGAAAACTGCCGCCAGGGCGCCTAAAGCTACGGCTTTTACCATATAAGCATAGACTAATAATAAAAGCAGAGCCCAGAACCAGCGGTTAAACATTTCATGTGAATGCTCATATCGCTCCAGAGTAATAAAAATCCCAATAGATAACGCCATAAAAACGGCTTCAGTCATTATTATCGAACCATAAAAATGCATCATAGAATGCGTGCCGGTAACCAACAAAATTAGCCACACATATTTAATCGGCAGTTTTCGGTTTTTAAAATATTCATAAAGACCCCAAAGGAAAAGAGCAAAAAAAAGTCCATTCAACGCATTTAAAAAAGGAAAATTCAATCCCCCAATCCAATATGCTAACGTCAAAATCAATGGGTAGCCAAATCCGTACAGGACATGGGGTTGGGGTGTTGGACCATTAATCATTTGAAACCCCTGCCCATCACCCATCGATTTCGCCAGGGTTAGATAAGTTCCGGAATCCATCCCAATCGCCAAAAATGGAGAAAAATTTAATAAATAAATCACAAAAAATAACACTCCGGCAATCACTAAAAACCCTTTTTCAATGCGCTTATCCGCTTTTTCTTCATGAAACCAGAGAACAAAAAAAAGCAGTAGCCCATTGAACAAAAAAACTAACCGCTGAAGGAGGGGTTGATAGGAATCGGGTTTTATCATCAGATAGTTTGTCGAAAGAAAAAAAGCTAAAAGCAAGAATATAAAAATTGCCACCGAATGGCGAAAAGACAAATCCAATAATTTCATAGGGGCTCCTTAAAATATTAAAAAGTTTTTTTCATGCGTTTAGTTTTATATCTATTGATTTCATGTTGTTTTAAATCTTTAGCAAAGAGATGAGTTCCTTGAGGAGTAGCGACAAAAAAGAGAAAATCAGAGGAATCAGGATGCAATGCCGCTGCGAAAGAATCGCCGCCGGGAGAACAGATGGGCCCTGGGGGAAATCCCTCATAGCGATAGGTATTATAAGGGGATTCAGTTTCCAAATCTTTATATAACAATCGTTTATTTGCTGGAAACAAATACTGGACTGTGGGACAGGCCTCCAGCCGCATGCGTTTTCGCAATCGATTATGGAATACTGAACTCACTAACCGCCGTTCATCAGGTACGGCCGTTTCCTTCTCGATTATACTGGCTAAAATCAGGGATTCTTGAAATGTATAAGGGTAATCGGAAGGCCTGTTTTCCCAAAGGGGCATCATTTTTTCCCAGAATAGCGCCACCATTGTTTTCAGCGCCGTTTCTGCCGTACAATATTTAGCGAAATAATAAGTTTCGGGGAATAAATATCCTTCAAACGATTCCATGGGCAAATCGTTAGGCTTAGCAAAATCCTGTATGTTTTTCTCAAGATTCCAAAAAACATCTTCAGGAATCTGCAATCTCATCGCCAACAGTTGGAATATTGCCCGTAACCGCAAACCTTCTGCAATGGTAATTTTTTCAAATTGGACTCTGCCATTTTGCATTAAATTTAATATCCCCAAGCCTGTGAGCGGCGATTCCAAACTATATTCGCCTGCAATAATTGTGATAGGTTTCACTTTTAAATAAATGCGGTATAACCACTCATGACGAATTATTTTTTTTTGGGCCAGTAGATGCAATACTTCATTCAATTTCATTCCAGAATAAATTTCTAATCTGGCAGGATAAACTAATTCTAAATTTTTATATTGAAATTCACGATTCACCCAAAACAGAAGCAAGAATAGGTTCAAAACCAGGAAACCGATTCCACCCGCTACAACTTTTTTCATAGTGTGTTTAAATAATCCTGCAAGATAATGTTAGCAGCCATTTCATCCAGGTTCTTTCGGTATTGACTACTTTTTTTCCCAGACCGACGGAAAATTTCCTCAGCTTCAACCGTAGATTGCCGCTCATCAAATAATACAATCGGGATGGTTGTCTTGGACGCCAGAAAACAAGCAAACTCTTCAACGGCTAACGCGCGGGCGCCTTTACGGCCATCCATCATAAAAGGAAGCCCGATTACTATCCGTTCAACCTCATGGAACAAGCATAACTTTACAATCAAAGCCGCCAATTCCTGGTCATCAGCAGTATGGATCGTCGTTAAAGGTGTCGCCAAAACCTGGCTGGGATCACTTAAAGCGACTCCGGTCCGTTTAGTTCCGATATCGAGGCTAATGATCCTGGCCATACACCTCCTCACTTTCGAAAAACACCAAATACTCCGAATAATGTCCTTGGAAACAATGAACAATTGTCAAATCCACTTTCCCACGATTTTCCAACTCAATCTCAACAGAATGGTTAAGTTGATTAGTTTCAATCAATTTCCGGGCGCTTGTATAAAATGAATAGTCTAATTGGTTCAAATAGTATGGACTCTCCATCTCTTTTTTTTGAAAAAAGAGTTGCGCACTTTTATTGATGGATGTGATCTCCCATTTTTGATTGAATGAAACAATGGATTGCTGGCATTTTTCACTGATTGCAACAAATTTTAGCTGTTGGTGTTTAATTTTTTCTTTGTACTCTTTGAGGACAGTTTCGCTTTGATTTTGATACTGGTTAAAATAGCGAATAATTTTGCGAATTTCAATACCGCTGATCGTATTGATAGCAATTTTCTGCCCAATCTCTTTCATTGACGATAATTTTTCAGCGATCTCATTCAAAGGATTTAAAAGACGGGACGTTCCACGGGAACTAATGAGTAAAAAAAGCGCAAACCAGACAATAAAAAAAAGAAAAACATATTGTTCCATACTGGCAGCAGTCTGTTCAACCTGATCTAATTCTGAAATATATTGCTGATGTGAAAGGGTTAATTGCTTGGAAATCCAATTACGGTAAGCAGCTACAGACTCCCAGGTTTCTGCTAGATCCGTTTCGAGCAGAGAGATTTCTTCCTCTAATGCCGCCTGTGAAATTTTGATTTGAAAATACCCCACCTTAAGTTTCAATAATATAAAAATGCCCGTAGGAGCCGGAAATTTCTCCTGCCAACGCGTCAGTTCCCCCATTACCTGGGTGATACTATCATTTAATGATGGAGATTGAGGCAATTTTACAATATATCGCTCCAAATGGTCAATAGTTTCAGTAAGTTGCATCAGTGTGTCAGCTAAAGGAACAACCCGATTCCGGAGATGCAGGGAGGCATTGCGCACCTCAAACGAGAGTTCATTGACAAAATATATCAATAGAGTCGTTAGCAAAAAAATAATTAGGAAAAAAAAACGAAATTTTGTTTTTAATGAAAGCTTATTATATAGAAAACTTTTTATTTCTATATATAGGTTGTAGATATATGATTTTTGCATCTATCGAAAATCAGTGTTTTCTTTCAGCGACATCTACTAAATCAGAAACATTCACAATAAGCCGCACTCGACCATCGCCCATGATAGTAGCTCCGGCAATACCAGGAGTATCATCAAAAAAATCACCCAATGGTTTGATAACGACTTCTTCCTGGCCCAAAAGGCTATCAACTACTAATCCAATCCGCTTATCAGCAATACCAAGCACCACAACATAGATATAATCATCATTCTCCTTTTTTTCAGATGGCAACTCAAAAACTTCAGCCAGAGACAATAATGGTAAGATTATATCGCGCAATCGATAGACCTGATGATTTTTTACCGTTTTAATATCTGCTTTTCTAATTCGAACTGTCTCCACAACGGACCCTAAAGGGATCGCAAAAATATCTATATCCACCGTTACCAACAAGGCCTGGATAATAGCCAGCGTTAACGGAATTTTAATAGAGACCCGGGTACCTTCATCAACTGCCGTCTCAACATCAATCAAACCGTTTAGACGTTCAATATTACTTCTGAGCACGTCCATTCCGACACCTCGGCCGGATACATTGGTGATTTTCTCCGCCGTACTGAATCCAGGATGGAAGATCAATCCCGTCAAATCCTTTTCACCCAAGACGTTTATTTCATCCAACGTATAAATTCCTTTTTCCACGGCTTTTTGCTTAATCCGTTCGATATCCAATCCCTTACCATCGTCAATTACCTGGACGACAATATAATTTCCCTCGTGATACGCGTTCAGAAAGATCGTACCTTGGCGGGGCTTTCCTTTGGCTTCACGGGCGTTCGGTAGCTCTATTCCATGGTCCACAGAATTACGGATACAATGCATCAAAGGATCACCAATAATTTCAATAACCGATTTGTCCAACTCCGTATCTTTCCCTTCAATTTCAAGCTTAATATCTTTGCCACATTCACGGGAAAGGTCTCGAACCATCCGGGGAAACTTATTAAACACATTGGAAATGGGAAGCATACGGGTTTTCATGACGGCCATTTGCAGTTCTGTAGTAATCAAATCAATTTGAGCGGTTATTTCATCATATATTTCTGACAAGTCATTAATTTCATTACTAAACCGTTTACGAGTTCTTTTATCTTCATTCGTCATTTCAGAGTTTTTTTGATAAAAATCTTCATATTGTCGATAAGTTTCCGTAAGACGGTCTTTAAAGATTTTATTGACTTGAAGCAGACGGTTGCGTCCCGGAACTAATTCCTGCACTAAATTCAACACACTGTCGAGTCGATGCAGGTCGACCCGTATCGTCTGCACCTGTTCAATCGATCGTTTTTCCAGTACAGGGGGTCGGGTTTTAGTTTCCTTCGTTTCTTCCTGAATCCCCTGAGCGGAATCATCAGTGGGAGTTGAGGAAGAAGCCATACTCACATCACTCGCCACTGTTTGGGAAACTGCTGTTGTTTTTGTTTCAGAAGAAACTTCGGATGGTTTTTCCACAATTTGAGCCGGTGGGGCTGCTGTCGTCTGGACAATGGGTCTCGGAGCAATTTTCTTTTCAGTTGCGCTGCCCGGCTCTTCAGTTTGTTTTAAAATCCCTTCCAATTTATTGATAATGTTGGTTATCACCAAACTCTTATCTTCCTGGTATGTCTCGCGAATTACATTAAAAATGACTTTAATAACATCAACAGCTTCCAGGATGACATCCATAATATCAGAATTGACTTTCAGTTTATCTTTACGCAAAGCATCCAGGACGCTTTCAGCGTGATGAGTAACCTTAGCCATAACATCGAAATCAAGAAATGAAGCTGCGCCTTTAATCGTATGCGCAGCGCGGAAAATTTTATTTAGGAGGTCTAAATCAGAAGGGTTTTCTTCCAATTCTACTAAACTACGATCTAAATTATCGATATGTTCTGCAACTTCTACAACAAAACTATCAATAATTTCCTTCATTTCATCTAATTCAAATCCGTTACTCATCATGTCCCCTTGGTCAGTTCAATTTACGCTGGCGTTTAGATCAAAACTTACTGCGGCTCTCTCATCGGTTTCAAAGGTCTGAAAAACGGTTATCAACTTAGTAATTTGCAAGAGAGATTCTATTTTATCTGTAACATTCGCCAAACGTAAATCGCCATCATTGTTTCGCACGGTTGTAAGACATGCCATCAAAGCGCCTAAACCTGTACTATTCATCCACTTAACATCTTTTAAATCAATAACGATTTGCTTATAACCATCATTTAGCAAACCTCTGATTTTATCTTGTAATTCAACGGCCGCATCCCCGCCCATCAAATTACCATTCAGATAAATACAAGGTATTTTGCCTATAAATTTTTCTTTAATTTTCACAGGTGCACTCCTTGTTATTAGGTTGTTCTAGAATTAATATAATTCTTTTTTTTGTTTTGTCAACAAAAAAAAAAGCTGGGATACCCAGCTTTTTTTTTATTTCTCAGTTCCAATTTCCGGTGGATTCATATCCTCGGGAGTAACAGCTTCTAAATCGATATCCTGAACTTTGTTAACTACTTCTTTTTCTATCACTTCTGATGGAGCAGCTATCTTAGTCTCGGTTTTAATCGCCGGTTTTTCAGCCGGTAAAGCGTTTACCTTTTCTTGTTTTTCAGTAGGATTCTTTTTTTGCATATATGCTTTAAAATCCATCGATTCAAAATCAAGCATTTGTAAAAGAACCAATTCAGCGTTATCACCTTTACGGAAACCTACGCGGTAAATCCGAGTATATCCGCCGGGACGATCCGTATAAAGGCCTGCAACTTTGTCAAAAAGAAAATTAACGCAGTTTTTTACGGCTAAACTATTGTTACGCAATCGCGCCATAACGATGCGGCGGGCATGCACATCGTTCCGTTTAGCGAATGTAACCAACCGATCGACGAATTCTTTTAACGCTTTTGCTTTGGCCGTTGTCGTACGAATCTGGCCATGGGTTAACAAAGCGACCGCGGAATTAGCGAGAATTGCCTCCCGGTGCGCCTTGGGCTTGTTCATTTTATGCACTTTTTTTTGATGTCTCATATTACATAACCACCTTTTGATTATTCATCTTCACTGATCGTTGGGGAACTGAGCTGGGCAATTTCGTCTTCATCGAGATAACTACTTAGATTCATTCCAAAATAGAGTCCCATATCGGACAAAATACTATTTAATTCAGTTAACGACTTTCTTCCGAAATTGCGGTATTTCAGCATTTCGGCTTCGGTTTTCTGAACCAGCTCACCAATAGTGTGAATATTTGCAGCTTTTAAGCAATTGCAGGAGCGAACCGACAATTCTAATTCATCTACACTCATCTTTAAGATTTTCTTGATATGTTCTTTTTCCTCGTCAAACTCTTCTTCAATAATTTCCTTTGGCTTTTCATCGAAGTTGATTAAAAGCTGCAGATGGTCTTTTAAAGTCTTAGCCGCATATCCAACCGCATCATCCGGAGTGATACTACCATCGGTATAAACCTCAAAATTAAGTTTATCCAATTCCACATCCTGTTCAACACGAGTATGTTCAACCGAGTAAACGGCGTTGCTGACCGGTGAGAAAAGTCCGTCCAAAAAAATTGTTCCTTGTGGGGCCTGAGGTTTCTTCAACATTTCTGCCGGAACATACCCTTTACCCTGTTGGATTTCCATCTCTATCTTCAAACAACCATCTTCTGCCAATGTTCCCAGCAGTAGTTCGGGATTTAAAATTTCAATCTCGGGATTTACCAGAAAATCGCGCGCATAAATGGTTTTGGGGCCTTTTACATCCAGAAAAAGCTTTTGAGGATAATCGGAAAAAGATTTTACCCACATTTTCTTTATGTTGAGAACCAATTCCACAACATCCTCTTTTAAACCAGGAACTGTGGAAAATTCATGAGGAACATCCTGGATTAGAATGGAGGTAATCGCAGCTCCTGGAATCGAGGAAAGCAAAACCCGCCGCAACGCATTTCCGAGGGTAGTCCCGAATCCACGATCTAGGGGGTCCATTGTAAATTTTGCATACCGATCCGAATATGTCGACTGATCCCAATTGACCGTTGGCATTAAACCTCTTGCTTTTAATTTCATAACGAAAACGACTCCTCTCAAAGGAATTATTTGGAGTACAACTCGACAATGAGCTGTTCGTTGGCTTGCAAGGGAATTTCTTCACGAGTCGGATAAGCCACATAGGTACCACTAAGCTGTGGTTTATTGACTTCCAGCCAGGGGATATCCTTTTTACGAGCGCTCAATTTCATTGATGACAGAACGCATTTCATTTGCTTATCCTGTTCACGCACTTCAATTTTATCGCCGATATCCACCAGGAATGATGAAATGTTAACAACCGTATTATTAACGGTAACATGTTTGTGCAATACCAGTTGTCTTGCGCCCTTGATAGAAGAAGCGAAACCCATGCGCTGAACCACTACATCCAGTCTTCGTTCAAGCAGAATTAACAGATTCACGCCGGTAATACCCCGCATTTTCTGCGCTTGGACAAAATAGTTCCTGAACTGGCGTTCCAGCAATCCATAGCTGCGTTTAACTTTTTGTTTTTCGCGTAACTGAATACTATACTCAGACATTTTACGGCGACGGGATGGTCCGTGCTGACCGGGGACAGTAGGCCGTCGCCCAAAAGCGCACTTATCGGAATAACACCGTTCGCCTTTGAGAAACAGTTTTTGTCCTTCACGACGACAGAGCTTACAATTAGCTCCAGTATATCTTGCCATTGGCGATGCCTCCTTAACTCAAATATTGATGATCATACACGACGGCGTTTGGGGGGACGACACCCATTGTGAGGAATGGGGGTAATGTCACGAATCGAATGGATACGAAACCCTACATTTTGCAAAGCGCGAACTGCGGCTTCACGCCCAGCTCCAGGGCCTTTAACGTACACATCCAGAGAGCGAACACCCAAATTATAGGCCTCTTTACCCGCGGCTTCACCGGCAAGTTGCGCGCTGAATGGGGTGCTTTTACGGGAACCTTTGTATCCGACTTTACCGCCGGAACCCCAAGATACCACGCCACCACGTTGATCGGTAATACTAATGATCGTGTTGTTAAAAGTAGATTGAACATACGCACAACCGTGCGAATCAATCTTTATATCTTTTTTTTTCTTTTTGGTTTTTCTGCCTTTAGGGGCTGCCATTAGGACTCCTCCTTATGAACCTATTATTTTTTCTTGCCGACGGAATAACGTTTCGGTCCTTTACGGGTACGCGAATTTGTTTTCGTACGCTGTCCACGTAAGGGTAACCCGACACGGTGACGCAATCCCCGATAGCAACCGATATCCATCAGACGTTTGATATTCAGGCTGATCTGGGATCGCAGGGCTCCTTCAACGGCATATTTTCCTTCGATAACTTTACGAATCAGGTTGATTTCACCTTCTGTTAAATCCTGTACTTTTTTATGTTGGGGGATATGGCATTCATCCAGAATCGACAATGCGGTCTGACGGCCTATCCCATAAATGTACGTGAGCCCAACAAAAGCGGGTTTATTTTTTGGTAAATCGATACCAGCAATACGTGCCAATGGGTCCTCCTTGTGCTTTTAACCCTGACGTTGTTTATGCTTTGGGTTCTTTTTACAGATAACTAATACTCGTCCATGTCGACGAATAATTTTGCAGTGTTCACAGACTTTTTTCACACTTGCTCTTACTTTCATGCTATCCTGCCTTTGTTATTTATAACGATAAATAATTCGCCCTTTGCTTAAATCATAGGGTGAAAGTTCAATTTTAACGCGATCTCCCGGCAAGATACGTATAAAGTTCATGCGCATTTTTCCTGCTACATGAGCTAATACTTTGTATCCATTTTCCAGTTCCACACGAAAAGTCGCATTGGGAAGCGGTTCGATGACCGTACCTTCAACTTGGATCAGCGCTTCTTTTGGCACAGAATGCTTGCTCCTTATTTTGGAATCTCGGTTAGAATTTCAGTTCCAGTTTCGGTTATAACGATTGTATGCTCAAAATGAACAGACAATGAGCGATCTTTGGTCACTACAGTCCAACCATCATTCAAAGTCTCAACGGCCCACTTACCCTGGTTGATCATGGGTTCGATCGCCAGAGTCATTCCCGGTAGTAAACGCGGGCCACTATTGGGTTTTCCATAATTTGGAATCTGAGGAGGTTCATGTAAAGCCAGGCCGACTCCATGGCCAACCAGGTCGCGAACGACGGCAAATCCGGCTTTCTCGCAATGCGTCTGTATCGCGGCGCTGATATC
>CAZWDO010000012.1:2995-11557 GCA_964632485.1 uncultured bacterium | reverse complement strand
TTTGGGGTGGATCAGCTCAATGCACAGCGCATGTTTTGCTGCCGCAATTCCAAGATACAGCGCTTGCTCTGTAGTGTCCATCAAACGTTTGACCGTTTCCGTTGGATTTCCAACAAAAACACTCAACGCGCTATCGCCATAATAACCATCCTTCTCCACTCCCACATCCAAGCTGACCAAATCACCGGACCTGATCATTCGGAATGGGCTGGGAATTCCATGTACCACTTCTTCATTCAGGGATATACAAACACTGGCCGGATATCCCTGAAATCCTTTAAATGCCGGCCGACCACCTGCGCGTCGAATGAACTCTTCGCCCAATCGATCCAGTTCTGCAGTCGGAATGCCGGGTTTAATTAAATCTTTTAGATAGTTCAGGCATTCACCCACAAGGCGTGACGCTTTACGGATTCCTAAAATTTGATCCCGATTTTTAATTGATATTTTCATTACTTTCCGACGATTTCCTCTTGGATAATTTTGAAATTTTCTTCGGGACTCGCAGTGGCATCAATCGAAAAAACCAATTGAAGCTGCGTGTAATACTCAATCAACGGTTTAGTCTGAATCTCATAGACGCTCAATCGGTTCTGAATGACTTCCAGTCGGTCATCCGCCCGATGTTCGAGAGGGCTATGACAAACATCGCATAATGCTTCCTGGCGCGGCGGTTTATTCACTAAATTATAAATCGCTTTGCATTGGGAACATACGCGACGATTGACCAATCGTTGAATGATGATGTCGTTTCCCACGACCAAATTCACCACTTTTGTCAAACTTAGCTGATGGTCGGATAACAACCGGGATAATCCTTCCGCTTGCGCCAGTGTCCGGGGGAACCCGTCAAAAAGGAATCCCCGGGCGCAATCAGCTTGTTTAAGACGATCCTCCACTAAAGCCAAAATCACCTCATCCGGCACTAATTGCCCGGCTTGAGTATAGCTTTTGACCCGTCGGCCCAAGTCAGTATCACGGGAAATATGATCACGAAGAATATCGCCCGTGGAAATATGCGGTATTTTAAACGCATTCACCAGATGAGCCGCAACACTCCCTTTCCCTGCTCCGGGAGCGCCTAATAAAATCAACATCATCAGCCTCTCCTACCTCTCATTTTACCACTTTTTAAAAACGTCTCATAATGACGCATGGTTAAATGACTCTCAATTTGTTGCAGAGTATCCAAAGCCACACCCACCACGATCAACAAACCAGTACCACCAAAAAATGAAGCGAATCCATAATCGACGTTCATCCAGTTCATGATCATATACGGGAAAACCGCTACCAATGCCAGAGCAATTGACCCGGGCAAGGTAATTCTCGTCAACACGTAATCGATAAAGGTCGCGGTCGGTTTCCCTGGACGGACACCGGGAACAAACCCTCCATTGCGTTTCATATTTTCCGCCAAATCCACCGGATTGAAAACAATCGCTGTGTAAAAATAGGCAAAAAATACAATCATCAATGAATATACTAACCAATAAAACCAGTGTTGGTACGAAAAAAGCGTGGCAAAAGTCTGCATGAAATCGGTGTCCGGAAAGAATGAAGCGATCGTTTGAGGAAAAAACAGAATAGACTGAGCAAAAATAATGGGGATAACTCCGGAAGTGTTCACTTTCAGAGGAATATAAGTATTTTGCCCGCCATACATTTTTCCGCCAATCACTCGCTTGGCATACTGAACTGGAATCTTTCGCGTACCGTCATTCAACAAAACCACGGCCGCCACAACAACAACAAATAGAGCAATCAGCACAAGCATGGTAATGGGACTCATCAACCCATTAATCATTTTGCTGACCTCGGTAGCAATTGAACTTGGAAACCGATCGACAATGCCAACCATAATCAGCAGTGAAATCCCATTGCCGATTCCACGTTCCGTGATCTGCTCCCCAAGCCACATAATAAAAATCGTACCGGCAGTAAAGGTGATCATACTCATCAGCGTAAAGAAAGCTACTTCAAATACACCTTCAGCCAGAACAACTTTACCCGTTTGGGTCTCCATACTGCGCAACCAGACCGTGATACCGAAGGCTTGTACCAGACTGAGTATCACCGTAAAATAACGCGTATGCTGGTTAATTTTTTTCCGTCCTTCTTCGCCCATTTGCTGGAGTTTTTGATAATAAGGGAAGACAGCGCCCAGCATTTGCAGTATAATTGAAGCGGAGATATAAGGCATGATACCCAGCGCAAAAATTGTCGCGCGTTGCAAAGCCCCTCCCGTAAACATATCAAAGACACCGAACAGGCCCCCCTGTTGATTGGCGAAAAAATCGCCTAACGCGGCAGTATTAATTCCCGGGATCGGAATATGGCCGCCAATTCGAAAAACGACGATCAGCCCAAGGGTATAGAGGATGCGTTTCCGTAGTTCCGGAATGCGGAACACATTGGCAAAACTCTTGAACAATTAAACCTCCTCAGTTTGACCGCCGGCCTGCGTAATTTTCTGGATGGCGCTTTGACTGAAGGCGTGTGCCCGTACTGTCAGATTAGTCGTTATTTCGCCGTTACCCAAAATTTTTACCGGCAAATTGGTTTTTCGGATCAACCGATTAGCTAAAAGCGATTCGAAATCTACAACATCTCCCTCGGAGTATTTATCTGCCAGATTTCCAACATTGACAACCTGAAACGTAGTTTTAAAAATGTTTGTAAATCCTCGTTTCGGAAATCGGCGGGAAATCGGCATCTGCCCACCCTCGAATTGCGCTTGTGTGCTATAACCGGAACGGGCTTTTGCGCCTTTATGGCCTTTGCCGGCCGTATGGCCCCAACCGGAACCATCGCCCCGTCCGAGACGTTTTTTCGTTCGTCTCCCACGAAATTTTTTTAATTGATCGAGCATGACTGATCTCCTCGCTTAATCGAATTTTTCCACTTTCAACAAGTGGGAAATTTTTTGAACCATTCCCCGAATCGTCGGGGTATCTTCATGTTCCACATAGTAATTGAGTTTCCGCAATCCTAAGGCTTGTAACGTTTTCTTCTGTTTCCCGGGACGACGGATCGCGCTATGAATCTGTGTTATGCGTAGTTTTGACATGTTGGCGTACCTCTTATCCCAAAATTTCCCGGGTGGAACGATTGCGTGTCCGGCTGATATCACCGGCCGTTCGCAGTTTTTGCAGTCCCATCCAGGTCGCTTTGGCCATGTTGTGGGGATTGTTAGAACCCAGTGATTTCGTTAAAATATCGTGTACTCCGGCCGCTTCCAAAACCGAACGGACCGGTCCGCCAGCGATAACGCCCGTACCTTCGGTAGCGGGCTTCAATAAAACCTTGCCCGCCCCGCAATGTCCCAGTATTTCATGGGGAATCGTTGTCCGATGGATCGCGATTTGCACCATGTTCACTCTGGCTTGTTCGCGTCCTTTACGTATTGCGTCCGAGACTTCATTGGCTTTTCCCAGTCCCAGACCCACTCGGCCATTGCCATCGCCAATCGCTACCAATGCGGAAAAAGAAAAACGGCGTCCACCTTTGACTACTTTGGCCACACGGCTAATGTGGATCACCTTTTCAATCAATTGATCTTGACTTTCAGCTCTTTTCTCTTTAGCCAATTTTATACCCTCACGTTAATAAGTTAGAAATTCAATCCACCCTCACGCGCGCCATCGGCTAACGCTTTCACTCGACCGTGATATACATATCCATTTCGATCAAACACAACCGACAGAATACCCATCGCTTTCGCTTTCTCGGCGATCAATTTGCCGACTGTCTTGCTGGCTTCGGTTTTGTTCGTTTTCTGGTCGCGCAGGTCCTGGGCTAAACTGCCCAATGACATCAGGGTTTTACGATTGACATCATCCACCAGTTGGGCGTAGATATATTTCAAGCTACGAAAGACTACCAACCGGGGACGTTCCGGGGTGCCGTTAATTTTTTTACGGATGCTAATATGCCGTTTTTTTCGCATATTATTTTTCGAATATGTGTGACTCATCATTCATTTTCCTGTTAAACGATTATTTACCAGCGGTTTTACCGGCTTTACGACGAATCACTTCGCCTTTAAAACGAATGCCCTTGCCTTTATACGGTTCAGGCGGACGGATACGGCGGATATTGGCCGATACCTGACCTACTAAATGTTTATCAATTCCTTTGATCACAATTCGAGTAGGATCGGGCACTTCGGCGGTGATACCCTGTGGCATTCTAAAAAAAATAGAATGTGAAAAACCGACGGTAATGATCAGACTGTTTTGAAACAGTTTCACATTATATCCGACACCGGTAATTTCCAATTCACGGGTAAAACCTTCGCTGACGCCGACAATCAGATTATTGAGCAGCGCGCGGGTCAAGCCGTGAACGGCTCGGGACTTTTGGGTGTTATCGTTGCGTTCAACAACGATCGTTTTCTCTTCCTGGCGGATCATCACCTGCGGCATTTTTTTCATTTCTAAGGTACCAAGTTTCCCTTTAACTGTAATCAGTTCATTTTCAACCGATACCTGGGCTCCCTCGGGAAGTGAGATGGGAAGTTTTCCTATTCGTGACATGGTACGCTCCTTTTTACCAAATATAAAAGAGGACTTCACCACCGAGATTTTCTCTGCGGCATTGGTGATCCGTCATTAATCCCCGATTAGTAGAGATTACCGCTACGCCCAAGCCGCTCAAAACGCGGGGCAACCGATCCGTTTCGCGATAAATCTTCAAACCCGGAGTGGATACTCGTTTCAAGCCGCTGATAACGCACATGCCATCATTGGAATATTTGATAAATATTTCGAGCATCCCCTGTTTCTGATCGGGAATATATTTATAACCGGCAATAAATCCTTCTCGATACAACAAATCGACAATATTACGCTTTAATTTTGAAGCGGGGACTTCAACTTTTTTATGGTGAGCCCCGAAAGCATTCCGAATGCGCGTCAGCATATCGGCAATGGGGTCAGTCATACTCATAGCATTTCTCCTTACCAGCTGGCTTTGGTTACACCCGGAATTTTTCCATTCAAGGCCAAATCACGAAAACAGATACGGCAAACACCAAACCGGCGGTAATAGGCGCGGGGACGCCCACACATGGTACACCGGTTGTATTTGCGTGTACTGAATTTGGGTTTACGCATTGCTTTATAAATCAACGATTTCTTAGCCAAAGCATCCTCCTATTTCGTACGGAATGGGAATCCCAGGTTCTTTAACAAACTAAAGGCCTCGGCATCGCTTTTGGCCGACGTAACAAAAGTAATATTCATTCCCCGTATCTGTTCCACCTTATCATAATCGATTTCAGGGAAAATGATCTGTTCCCGAATACCGAGAGAATAATTACCCCGACCATCAAACCCTTTTTGAGGGAAACCGCGGAAATCGCGGACACGGGGTATGGCGATATTGATGAAGCGTTCGAGGAATTCAAACATGCGTTCTCTTCGAATGGTTACACTGCATCCAATGGGCATGTTTTTACGTAGTTTAAAATTGGATATGGATTTTTTCGCGCGGCGCATCACCGGTTTTTGCCCGGCGATCAGTTTCATTTCCGCCAGGGCATTATCCAACAGTTTAATGTTTTGGCTCGCCTCACCCACGCCCATATTGAGAACAATCTTCTCTAAGCGGGGAATTTGCATCACAGACTTGTAATTGTACTCTTTCTGCAAATTGGCCCGGATATCTCTCGCATATATATCTTTTAGTCTTTCCATACACGGTTCCTATTCATTTGGCATTTGAGGTTAGCATTTCCTGGCATTTATTACAAATGCGGACATGTTTGCCATCCTCGAGCTGCTTGTGGTTGATTCGAACAGGCCGGTCGCAATGGCCGCAATAAAGCATCACTTTTGCGGCATGAATGGGCGCTTCGCGTTCCACAATCCCGCCGGCTTGCATCCCTTTTTGACCGGGTTTTAAATGGCGTTTGACAAAATTAACACCTTCAACGATGATTCGTCCCACTTTGGGATAAACCTTTAAAACGCGTCCCTTAACACCGGCATACTTGCCGGAAACGACGACTACGGTATCATTTTTAGCAATATTGAGTTTCATATTCATCTCCTTAAATCACTTCAGGAGCCAGGGATATGATTTTCATGAAATTTCGGGCGCGCAATTCACGAGCCACGGGGCCGAAAATACGGGTTCCAATCGGCTCCAAATTGTTATTCAGGAGGACAACCGCATTATCATCGAACCGAATATAGGTGCCGTCCACACGCCGCACCTCCCGTTTAGTTCTGACGATCACCGCTTTAACCACTTTTTTACGGGGAACGGTTGCCGTCGGAATCGCATCTTTTACCGAAACCACAATGATATCACCAATCGAGGCATAGCGGTGTCGCGTGCCACCTAAAATATTGATACACATCACTTCTCTGGCTCCGGAATTATCAGCTACTTTTAGCCTGGTAAATTTCTGAATCATAACGCTTCACCTTACTGTAAATCGGGGTTGACGGTCGTTAAAATTTCCACTACCCGCCAGCGTTTGGTGCGACTTAAGGGGCGGGTTTCCATAATTTTAACTAAATCACCAGTCTGACATTGATTTTTTTCATCATGGGCTTTAAATTTGGTAGATTTTTTAACCACTTTACCATAAAGTGGATGTTTGAACTGTCGTTCGACGCGCACCACGACGGTTTTATCCATTTTATCAGATACAACAGTTCCGACACGTACTTTACGTCGATTTCTCGTTTCCATCTCTGAGCTCCTATCCAATCTTTTTTTGCTTTTCCGTTATAATCGTCAAGACTTGCGAAATTTGCCGGCGCAGCAATCGTAAACGGATAGGGCTGGGATCTTGTCGTGTCGCATGTTGAAAACGCAAATTAAACAACACTTCTTTCAGGTCTTCCAAATGGTTGCTTAATTCCATTTCACTCATTGCTCTTAATTCGTGCACTTTCATCGCAACCACCTCAACTGATACGGGTTACAAATTTGGTTTTAATCGGTAGCTTATGCGAGGCCAGACGGAGGGCTTCGCGCGCCACATCTTCCGTGACTCCTTCGATTTCAAACATCATGCGTCCGGGACGAACGACAGCAACCCATCCTTCAGGAGCTCCTTTACCTTTACCCATGCGGGTTTCCGCTGGTTTTTTCGTATAGGGCTTGTCCGGAAAAATGCGAATCCATAGTTTTCCTCCACGCTTAACATGACGCATAATCGAGACACGGGCCGCTTCAATTTGACGATTGGTAATCCATCCGCATTCAAGCGCTTTGATTCCAAATTCGCCAAAACTCATCTGGCTCCCGCGCCAAGCGAGTCCTGTCATGCGTCCTCGCTGCTGTTTACGATATTTCACTCGTTTTGGCATTAACATAGTTTACTTTCCTCCGCCCGAATGTTGTTCGTTTTTACGACCGTATTCGGTCAATTCTCGGCGATTTAATACTTCACCTTTACATATCCAAACCTTGATCCCAATACAACCATAGGTAGTAATGGCAGTCGCCCGGGCATAATCGATATTCGCCCGCAAAGTCTGCAGGGGAACCCGGCCTTGATGATAGTGTTCGGTCCGGGCGATTTCTGCTCCGGCCAAACGTCCGCCGCAGGAAATTTTAATTCCATCGGCTCCGGACATCATCGCTTGCTGAATCGCCCGTTTCATGGCGCGGCGAAAATTTACGCGCTGCTCAATCTGACGCGCCATGTTATCCGCAACCAGCATGGCATCGATCTCCGGTTTGTCAATTTCGGAAATGTTAATGACGATTTCCTTATTAAATACATGATGCAGCTCATCACGTAGTTTATCCACTTCCTTGCCTTTTTTACCGATGATTACTCCCGGTCGGGCTGTAAAAATCGTCAATGAAATCCGGTTCGGCGATTTTTCGATTTCAATGCGTGAAATCGAGGCATTCAATACGCGATTTTTGATATAATTACGTATTTTTCGATCCTCTACCAATGAATCCTTCATGGATTTCGATAAAAACCATCGGGACTCCCAGGTCCTGGTAATGCCTAAGCGCAAACCGATGGGGTTCGTCTTCTGTCCCAATCGATTACTCCTTGTTTGAAGGTTCAGCTACAACGACGGTTATATGGCTGGTCCGTTTCCGAATGCGAAATGCGCGACCCATTGAACGGGGACTGACTCTCTTCATGGTCGGACCTTCATCCACCATGATCCGATAGACAATCCAATCATTCGTATTGCGGGTGTTAACATTCGGAATGTTACTAATATTAGCGACGGCAGATTGCAAGGCTTTGTGGATAAACCCGGCGGCCTTACGATTGGTGTGGTTTAAAATCGCCAGAGCCTGGACGACATTTTTCCCACGAACTAGGTCTGCTACCTGGCGGGCTTTATAGGGCGATGTCCGCAAATAGCGGGCAACAGCATGAGCTTGTATCGGTTCGTTCTTTTTTTCCATGGTCATTTCCTCTTATCTTCCTATAACCCGGCCCTTGCCTAAACGCTCAGCCAATTTGCCACCATGACCGCGAAATGTGCGGGTTGGCGCAAATTCACCCAAGCGATGGCCGACCATATTTTCAGTTACAAATACCGGAATGAACTTATTGCCATTGTGAAC
>CAZWDO010000012.1:0-2985 GCA_964632485.1 uncultured bacterium | reverse complement strand
GTGTGACGCACGAAGTCCGGAGCGATCATACAGGCCCTGGACCAGGTTTTAATCACCTTTTTGTCATTCTTAACATTGAGTTCATCCACTTTATTTTTAACTCGGGGATCTATAAAAGGTCCCTTTTTCAGTGATCTTGGCATCGTCACACCCTCTTTTTTTATTTCCGACGTTTAACTATCAATTTGTTCGAGGCTTTTCTCTTTTTACGGGTTTTGTAGCCCTTAGTGGGTTTTCCCCAAGGTGTACGAGGATGTCCGCCTCCGGAGGTGCGTCCTTCTCCACCACCCATCGGATGATCGATCGGGTTCATTGCTACGCCGCGCACTTTCGGACGTCGGTTCATCCAGCGACTACGGCCGGCTTTTCCTAAGCTTTCATTGATATGGTCGGTGTTGCCGACTTGTCCGATCGTTGCCAGACAATTGTCCAAGATCAACCGGACTTCGGAGGAATTGAGCCGAACATGGACATACCGGCCTTCCTTGGCGATAATCTGAGCGCCGGCTCCGGCTGAACGCGCTAACTGTCCGCCTTTTCCGGGTTTCAGCTCAATATTATGAATCACCGTTCCTAAAGGGATACTGGAAAGGGGCAGAGTATTCCCGACTTTAATTTCCGCCCCGCTGCCCGATACTACCTGGTCGCCCACTCGGATTCCAACCGGGGCCAGGATATACCGTTTTTCACCATCTGTATAATGTACCAGAGCGATATTCGCGGTCCGATAAGGATCATACTCAATGGTTGCCACTTTACCGGGAACATTGAATTTATTGCGTTTAAAATCAATCATTCGATATAAACGCTTGTGTCCAGCCCCCCGACGACGGGATGTAACGCGACCCAGATTATTCCGACCATCGGATTTTTTCAGCTTGATCACTAATGAGCGTTCCGGTGTATCACAGGTAATCTCGCTACTATTGACCAATTGGGTAAAGCGTAATGTCGGGGTCGTAGGTTTTCAGTGCCATTTTCTGTTCCTTTGCTTAATTACGAGCCACCAATATTAAACGCTTCAATGGTCTGATCCACCGACAATTTAACCATGGCCTTCTTCCAGTCCGGGCGTTTACCCTCATACCGCCCCTGGCGTTTGATTTTGCCCTTGACTATCATGGTGTTTACGGCAATCACAGTAACATTGAACAAACGTTCAACAGCTTCCCGAATCATTATTTTGTTGGCATTTTTCATCACTTTAAACGTATAGACATTATAATGATCTTTCAGATCCAACGCCTTTTCATTCAAAATAGGAGCCACTATAATTCGACGATAATCATGCGCCATGGTCGTATACCTCCTGCAATACCTCGATACTGCCGGTCGTCAGCAACAAATGATCGCTCTTGAGTAGTTGGTAGGTATTGATCAGATTTGCTTGCATTAAATGAAGACTCGGAATATTTCGGCAGGATTTGAGAGTATTAGGTTCAGAATTGCGAGTTACCAATAAACAAGCGGATTCGTTCACCATCAGATTTTTTAAAATTGACGCGATTTGCCGCGTTTTCGGTTCATTCAGCGAGAATTCTTCGACAACTTTGATCTTATTGTCGCGCAATTTCATGCTTAAAGCCGAAAACAGGGCCAGTTGACGCATTTTTTTTGGTAGTTTCTTAGAATAATCACGCGGGTGAGGACCAAACGTCTTACCTCCGCCAATCCAGAGCGGAGATTTGCCCGAACCGGCGCGAGCCCGACCGGTATGCTTCTGCCGAAATGGCTTTCGCGTACTACCGGACGTCATAGTTCGGGTCCGACAACTGGCTGTTCCCTGCCGCTGATTAGTTAAATAGACCACGACACTTCGATAAATTAAATCTTCGTTGATTTCCGCATTGAAAATCGACTCAGGCATCTCAATCTCCCGAAGCTGCTGGCCTTCAATTGAATATACAGGGACTTTCATAACTACGGTTCTCCTTAATTATCTTGCTTTACGTAAACGTAACCGTTTTTGGGACCGGGAATCGCGCCTTGGACCAATATAATATGCTTGTCCATATCGATATTGACCACTCTCAATCGGCGCACGGTAATTTGTTCCGTACCATAATGCCCCGGCATCTTCTTGTTTTTGAATACGCGCGCCGGATCAGTATGCATACCAATGGAAAAAGGTTTCCGATGAAACTTGGAGCCATGGCTGGCGCGGCCACCATGAAATCCATGACGTTTCATAACACCCGTAAATCCCCGTCCTTTGCTAATACCGACCACTTTAACCAATGCGCCGGCATTAAAAAGATCCACGCTCAAAGACTGACCCAACGCTAATTGCTGCTCTTCCTCAGGAGTAATCGCAAATTCATGGAGAACTCGTACCGCGGGAACATTGGCCTTTTTTAAATGTCCCATTTCCGCTTTGGTTTTCACCTTCTCCCGAACACTATCAAATCCAAGCTGTACGGCAGAATAACCGTCAATCTCCAGTTTCTTGACTTGCGTCACATAACAAGGACCTGCCTGGATCACGGTAACCGGTACAAAGCGCCCATTTGCATCAAAAATTTGGGTCATACCAATTTTTTTGCCAATCAAGCCTTTCATTTTCAACCAACCTTAGTTTAGAAATTACCTTAGCTCTTAACTTCAATATCCACACCGGCCGGCAACTCGAGATTCATGAGTTCCGTTATCGTCTGACCCGATGTGTCGGTAATTTCGATTAAACGCTTGTGAACGCGTATTTCAAACTGTTCACGGGATTTTTTATCAACATGGGGTGAACGCAATACAGTATAGATCGAACGGCATGTCGGCAGGGGAATGGGACCGGAAATTTGCGCTCCCGTTTTTCGGGCGGTCCGGACAATATCCGACGTCGAACGATCCAACATATTGGCATCAAATGCTTTCAAACGAATGCGGATCTTCTGGTTATTCAATTTATCGCCTCACTTTCCTATTCAATAATCTCAGTAACCACACCGGCGCCAACCGTACGTCCGCCTTCGCGAATCGCGAAGCGCAATC
>CAZWDO010000011.1:79596-124422 GCA_964632485.1 uncultured bacterium | reverse complement strand
ACTTTCATAATCCCAATGGATTATCGATTCAATGCGCTTGGAATATCCGTTATAAATTCGCAAATGGGACAGCAATGCTAAATCATTATTTTATCCGACTGGCGTTTATGGATTCATGGATTAAACTATTGCCGGCAGATAAGTCCGAACAAATATTTGAAACAATTGAATTGCAATTAAACAATCATGCAAGGGATTTAGGAGGGATAAAGCTAAGTATTCCATTTGTATTGATTAATGCAATAAAGAAATAGAAATTACGGGGGTATAGCACTATTCACCGCTATTATCTAAAACCCCGCAGAACCCACTATTCAAGTTTATAATTCTTTACGAGATTGAAAAGTTCTGCTGCCCGATCCGCAATTTCTTTACTTGATGTTGTATTTTTTTCTACCAGCGCGGCATTGTGTTGAGTGATTGCATCCAATTGAGTAATCGCCCTGGCAATCTGGCTTATGCTTTCTTTTTGCTCCTTGCTGGAACGGTTAATTTCGCGAATCAATTCATCGAGATCAGTGATGGAGTTTACCATACCGGCAAGAATTTCGCCGCTTTCCCGGGACAACGAGATACCTTGAGCAGTTTTTTGCATTGATTCGCCGATTAAGGCAGAGATTTCTCCGGAAAGCTCCTTGACTTTTTGAGCCAGACTTCTCACTTCCGAAGCCACGACCGCAAAGCCTTTCCCGTGTTCACCGGCTCGGGCAGCTTCAACCGCCGCATTGATCGCCAATAAATTTGTCTGAAAAGCGATGCCGTTGATCATCCCCGTAATATTGCGTACTTTCTGGCTACTGGATCCAATTTCATCGATTGCCTGAATCGTTTTCATAACGGACGCTTGCCCCTCTTCGATCCGCTTCACCGCATCTTCCGATAATTTATTAGCTGAGAAAGCGTTTGCGCTATTGTTGGAAATTGTGGCATCGGATTGTTCGATTGAAGCGGCTATTTGCTGCAGAGAGGATGCCTGAGTCATTGTTCGCTCAGAAAGTTCCTGATTCTCACTATTGATTTCGTCAAGCGACACATTGAGTTCATGCACTGAATCCATAATCTGTTGAATCAAATCCCGCATGGCTTCCATAAATTGATTGAACCAGTTCCCAAGATCATCAATTTCATTGTGGGTTTTTATACGATATACCGGGCATTCTTTACATCCGCTGTATTGCCGGGAGCGAAGCGCAGGACAGGTGATTTCATTTCCGAAACCGGACGCCAAACTGCCCGCTTGAAAAAAACACAACGGGTTGGTTTGGCTGTAAGCAGGACAGTTTGTTTTTGAATAACCGCTATCTTCCCAGCAGGACAAATCAACGGTCTCCATAACCTGTGTCAGATCACCGCGAGCGGCAGCGGAGAAAATCTGTTTGAAGCGTAGAAATGATCGGATAATCATCCTGGAACTCAAACTGATTAAGCCAATCAGCAGGATAACAATTAACAACATGCTGCCGACCAATGCTATACGCAACATTTTTATCATGGCCATTTGTTCGCCAATGTTCCGGATGTACATTGCTGTGCCGATATATTGTCCTCGATAATCGTGAATCGGAAACACTGCCAGTCGATAACTATCAATTTGGGCTACCGCTGCCTTTTTTCCTTTCTGCAACAGGTTTCCGCTTACGAGTTTCATGACCAACCCACTGTCGGAAGAAGCGATATAAACAAAGCGCTCATTGATCAGTGGAAATTTCTCAGGATTTTTCAACGAACTTGCAATCGATAAAAATGAAGTGTCCATAAACACGGCCATTGCTTCATGAGTATTATTTATATATTTTGATACAATATCGAAGGGTGAAAAAACCTCTACACTTCCCCAGCGCCGATTTACGCTATCGACGACAGGTACAATCCCGCGAATGACAAATCCACTGCGCCCGATTTCAATCCCGGTAATTTTGTCAAGCTGGTTGCTATTTATATCGACAATAGTTTTACGGAATGGAGATATATCATCGGATATATCCACCCAATTCCCGTCAATCTTCATTTGAAAATCCTGTCCCAATCGGACCAGACTTCGCGCCGGGGGCAAATGGAAATGAATATTGATTTTCTGCCCCATGATCTTCCGATATCCCCGCAGTTCTCCTAAAAGATAATGACGCAAGTATTCACGGGCTCGCTGACTCTGGGGACTATAAGGATCATCGATATTTCCCTGCCAGGCGATACGGTAGGCCTCAATGACGCGCGAATGCTGGCTGAACAACGCCGCAATAGTTAAGTTTGACGCTGCTTCCTTATCTAACTCTGAATATATATCGTTTATCCGTTCGTCAATATCCGTATCAATTGTCTCAAAAACCGCTTTTTCAATCAGCCCCGGCAAGACTAATATGGCAAGCAGTCCGGCTATAACGATGATTAGGCTGACTGGCAACACGATCATCGTACGTATTTTAAGATGCCGTAAGCGCAAATACCGAAACGGAATCGAAGGCTTAGACATATTGTTTCTCCTTTCCTGCATCTTCAAACGTCGCCAAGCAGTAAATAAAACGCAACGGATAGCCGCGAACCTTTTCACCCGCATGGCGTGGCAAATGCAAGGTTATATTGAACCTCTCAGGTACCGCTGGCTAAGGTTAAGGGCAATCCCACTCGACGATTGGAGTCGTGCGCTGTTAATAACTGACGCTTCTCAATAAAACAAAACATTTAGTTAGATCATAATAAGCTGGGTATTTCACTCTGATTTCCAGCTATATTACGCCGTGTTTTATGTTATTATACACAATCAAAACAATTTTTGCAAGAGAAAAAAGATTTTAAAAATAACAATCCAACCTATTTCTCCGGGCGCCATCAAACCCCAAAGATTTACCGAAATAAAGTCTGGGCGTAATGAAGGCCGCACTAATCTTCCACCGGCATTCGTTAGGCGCTTATTAGGGGGAGACAGGTGTGGAAGGTTGCAAAACTACGACTTGATGGGACATATCCTATTTCATCAAATGGCGACTCCCGGGTTTAATAGCTATCGAACCATTTGCGCAAAGAGGGCACTGGTCAGCTTGATACGTGACGACTTGCAGGCTTAGCGTTGCGAAATATGGAATCGTCAAATCCACTGCGCCATTCGAACGATCTACAACGGATACGGCAGCCAGGGGAACTCCACCCGCTTCCCGCACTAACTGAATCACTTCCAGGACCGACCCTCCGGTAGTAATCACATCCTCGGCAACCACGATTATTTCGTCCGGTTGTATTTGAAATCCACGTCTGAGTACCATCCGACCATCCTGGCGCTCGGCAAAAATACTGCGTGTTCCCAGCAGTCGCGCCAGTTCCTGACCGACAATAATTCCGCCTACCGCAGGCGCTATGACGGTATTGATTTCCTTGAATTGGGTTTGGATCTGATTGGCCAACCATTGGCAGAGTTTTTCTGTATATTGAGGATATTGAAGAACTTTCGCGCATTGAAAATATTGGTTTGAATGGAGTCCAGAAGTCAATTGGAAATGCCCTTCCAGCAGAGCTTCCGTTTTTTTGAACAGCTCAAGCGCTTCTTGTTGAGTCATAGAATTCTCCTTGATAAAAGTGGATGATCAATACATCTGCTGTGGATCGACATCATAGGTGATATCGATTTTACGAAAATTTTTATGCCGTTGTTTATCAGATTTGAACCGATTGAACCAGTGATTGAGTTGGCGCACTGTATGCGTTTTAATCAGCATTTGCAAGCGAAACTGATTTTTGAGTTTATAAATAGGCGATTCGATGGGACCTAAAAGCTGGACATACGGTCGGGAGAAATTTTCCTGACGTTTTAGCCATTCTTCCCAAAAAACAAGAAAATCCTTTAATACTGGTTCGTCAGCGTAACTGAAGCGAACCAGGACGATATGTACGTAAGGCGGGTAGTTAAGGGCCTGGCGTAATTTAAGTTCATATTCGGCAAACGCGGGAAAATTTTGAGTTCCGGCATACAGAAGGCAATAGTTATCGGGGGAATAGGTTTGAATAATGGCCCGTCCGATTTTATCGCCCCGGCCAGCTCGGCCCGCCACCTGAGTCATTAATTGGAAAACGCGTTCGAAGGCGCGGAAATCAGCCAGATAAAGCCCGGTATCAGCCGACAATACGCCCACTAAAGTGACCCGGGGGAAATCCAGGCCTTTCGTGATCATTTGGGTGCCGATCAATATATCGTAGCGATGCTCTTCAAAGGCTTTCAGTATTTTATAATGCGCGTCTTTGCCGCGAGTTGTGTCCTGGTCCATACGGACAATTCCAGCTTGGGGAAATAGTTTATGCAGGGTTTCCTCAACTCGCTCCAGTCCGATTCCTTTGAACAAACCGCCGGGATTGCCGCATTGCGGGCATTGATCGGGGATTACCGCGCTGTGTTCGCAATAATGGCAGTGAAGGGCATGGGTTTTTTGGTGGTAATAAAGTGTGATATCGCAGGCAGGGCAGCGGATAACATGCCCACAAGCCGGGCAAAGGTATTGCGGCGCGTAACCTCTGCGGTTTAGAAATAATATAATTTGTTCGCCTTTATTCAACGTTTGGTTCATCATATAGATGAGACTTGGGGAAAAAATATTGGCTACCAATGATTTGGATTTTAAATCAAAAATTTGCACCGTGGGTAACTGCGCTTGTGAAACCCGACGGGTCATTTGTAAATAGCGATATTTCCCGGCGCGCGCGTTGTTATATGATTCCAGCGAAGGGGTTGCGCTTCCCAGGATTATCGGTATGCCGTAGAGTTGCGCCATTTTTACCGCTACATCGCGGGCATGATAATACGGTTGTTTCCCCGATTGTTTGAAGGTCTGTTCATGTTCTTCATCGACGATAATTAATCCGGGTTTATAGATAGGCGCGAATATCGCCGATCGAGCGCCAATCAAAACCGTTGGGTTGCGCCGCATGACCCTGCGCCAGGTGTCGTAGCGCTCCCCTGATGAAATGCGGCTATGCAGCACTTCTACCGGAAGATTTAAACGCTCTCTGAACTGGAAAGTCAAACGGGGAGTGAGGGCTATTTCAGGAACCAATACCAAAACACTCTGCCCCTTGTCTAATACTTTTTTTGCTAATTGCAGATAGACTTCGGTTTTTCCACTGCCGGTTACTCCAAACAACAAAAATGATTGAAACGAGGAGTCTGCTATGAATGGGGCGATCTCCCCGATGACCGCTGTTTGTTCTTCTGTTAATACGGGTTCAGCAGTAGCTATAAACTGAATCTCTTTCAACACTTCGCGCTGGACATTGTGCGCGTGCCGAACCACCCAATTTTGCCTGATCATGGGAGTGATCAATCTTTTTTGCGATGGGTTCAAATCAGCGCCCATCAGATGATGTTGCAGTTTGATTTTCTGCAATAGGGAGAAACGAGCCGGATATCGGTGGCTGTAAGTTTCCTGATTCCATTGAGCATCCAGCTCGGGGTTGATGGAATAGGAATATTCAAATTTCGGTTTGCCCCTGCTGACAGCCAGGGAATGCATATCGATCAACTTTTTTTCCCGCCATTGGCGTAAAAGGGATAGGGTCGGTTTTGCATTTAAATATTTGGTGAGCTGACTATAAAGGATTTCTCCATTTTCAAGCAAATAATTCCATATCTTAAGGGACAATTGATCCTGAGCGTCAAATAATGGCATATCGCTGTTCACAATTTTGATTTGATAGTCGGTTTGGTAAAAAAATTCGGATGGAATGAGTGTTTGGACTACTGACCCGATGGCAATATTATAATATGATGCCAGCCAGCTTAACAATTCCAGATATAGCGGGCTGAAAATAGGCTCGTCGTCCAGCAGCTCTTTTACGTCAAGACATTTATAGGGAGGCGATTCTGTTACTATGCTGATTATTATGCCCGGATAATAATTGTTTTTAACCGGGACTATTACCCGTTGGCCGCTTTCTATCCTATCGTTCCAGGATGATGGGATGCGGTAAGTCAGATGATCAATACCGGGTATAGGAACCCAAACGGTCATAAAACGATCGGCTATCATCACTGGGTATTCAGTGGACGAGTCAGTTGCATCCGGTCCAGTACGATTTGCTGAATGTTTTTATCACTGCCGATCAATTTTAAAACGATACGGCCTTTAGGATCTATAAGTATGGAGCGCGGGATACTTTGTACCTGGTACAAAATTTGTGTAGTTTGCTCGTCCATCAGGATAGGGAAGGTGAGTCCCAGTTGATACTGCATCCGGATCGCTTTGGTTGTATCCTGGTCGAGATTGATCGACCAGATTTGCAGGTCATTCGGTTTGGTTTTAAAAAACTGTTCGATAATAGGTAATTCCTGGCGGCAGGGGCCACACCAACTGGCCCAGAAAACCAGTAAAACGTAGCTTTCTGAAACATGGCTCAGTTGGTACGGATTGCCGCCCAAATCATAGAGTAGGAAATCGGGGGCTCGTTCCAAATGGGGTTCTATGGTTCGCTGGAACAGGGTTTGTTGATCGTTTTCCGAGAGTTGTCGATTTTGGGCCAAGGTTTGGATGATCAATTGAAGCTCGCTGTTGGGTTTGAGTGAATACGCCCGGGTATAGCAATCGAAAGCTTCATCGTCATGTCCGCTTTGCCGGGCGCTGATGGCCATGGAATAGAAAAAATCGTACAGAGGATGCGCGGTGAAAAATTGATATTGTCCCTTGAGGGCCTCATAAGCCGCGCCGGTCATGCCTTTTTTTTGGAGCAATATCCCTCTCAGCATCTCCCAATAGGGAGTATATTCTGTTCCCTGATCCTGTTTTAATCCCATTTTAATCAATTTGTACATGAATCCAAGCTCAGTATGGTTCCGAATTGTGAGCCAGTAATTCAGCGCCAGTTGTCCGGCTTTCGAGGGTATCTTGTTGTTTTGCCATGTCTCGAGCCAGGATTGGAGCATTGGGTCATTTTCCATTTGGATGCACGTCAGAACCAGCGCGT
The DNA here is from genome assembly GCA_964632485.1 of uncultured bacterium. Classification (GTDB taxonomy): domain Bacteria; phylum JAGOEH01; class JAGOEH01; order JAGOEH01; family JAGOEH01; genus CAZWDO01. The sequence goes on along the minus strand of CAZWDO010000011.1, from coordinate 117,483 downwards.
AAGCGCTTTCTTCAAATATCAAGGAATCGGATTGCGAGGTGGACAATAGGTGTTCCAGTATTTTTAATCGCTGGGGTAACGAATCCTGGGCCATCAGGTTTTCGATCTCGGGATTGCTGAATGCGGTCATGCTCTCCGACGATAACCAGTTGGCCGAAAGAGATCCTGTAATACTAACAGCCAGTATCAGCTTAAGCAGGCAGGCGATGATTCGATTCATTTTATCCTCGCTTTCAGGAGTCGTTGGATTTTTGGTTTTATATCATCCCCGGGCATAATCGTGGGGTTTGTAAAATAGCATTCGGGAACTCACCTGAAAATACAAAAAAAAATCGCTGTCGTCAAGTCATAAAAAAGCGCTTGCTTTTTAAACAGTTTTTTTTTATTTTAATTTTATGCTAAAACGTTTAAGTATAAAAAACATGACTTTGATTCGCGAATTAACGCTCGAATTAGGGCATGGGCTAAATATTATTACGGGTGAAACGGGCGCTGGAAAATCAATTATCATTAATACCTTGCAGCTTTTATTGGGAAGTCGGGCAGAAATTGGTTTAGTTCGCCCTGGAACAGATTTTGCGTTAGTAGAAGCGGAGTTCGAACCAACCCGACGAGTTCGCGAATTGCTGCAGGAAGAAGGACTGGTCGGAGATTTTCAGTTATTGTCGCTGACCCGGCAGGTCAATCGCAACGGGCGCAATCGTATTTTGTGTAACGATCAACCTGTTACGCTTCAGTTTTTAAAAACGCTGGGCGCCGAGTTGTTGGATATACATGGCCAGCACCAACATCAAAGTTTATTGGATGAAACGACCCATTTAGCGCCTTTTGATTACCAGGCGCCCTATCAGGACCTTCTAAATCAATTTCAATCTCTTTTTATAGAGTATCAGCAATTATTCCGATCCTGGGAAAAAAATCGAAAACATGCTGAGCAAATGGCTGAAAAACTGGCTTTTTATCAGTTTCAATACAATGAACTTGCTAAATTTGATTTCCATGAGGATGAAGATCGGGAGTTGGAAGAGGAAATCCGTATTCTGGCTAATACCGAGAAATTGGTGACGAACGGCCAATGGGTGGCAGATATGCTTTATGAAGGCGATAATGCTATTATCAATCAATTTGAAGTCATGATGCGAAAAATTGAGGAAGCGTCTGAAATCGACAGCTCGCTCAAACCAACTCTCGATTCATTCGAGAATCTGCAGATCATTACGAAGGAATTGGGTGAGTTCTTTTTGGATTACTGGCGTAAAATTCAAGCGGATCCCGCGCGTTTGAATCAGTTGGAAAAACGCTTGGCCGATTTGCAAAAACTGACCCTTAAGTATCGAAAATCACTCAATGAATTGATTCTTTATCGCAATGAATTACAGGATAATATAACTAATTTCAGCCATTCCGATGAATCATTACGTCGGCAGTCAGATGAGTTACATCGCTTGGAAAGAGAATTAATCGGAATTGGCCGTCAACTTTCCATTGCTCGTCAAAGTCAGGCGATACCTTTCCAGCAAACGGTGGAAACAATTTTACGCCGGTTAGGAATGCAAGCCGCCGCTTTCAAAATCGAGTTTTTTCCACCCGAATCCGGTATCCAGGCGCTTACCGAGGATTTACTACTGACGCCGACAGGTTTGGAATCCCTTCGGTTTTTGATTGCTCCTAATCCCGGAACTCCCTTCGCCCCGTTGTCCCGGATTGCTTCGGGAGGTGAAATTTCTCGCATTATGCTGGCTTTAAAATCCGTCATGGCGGATTCTTCAACTGTTTCAACCCTGATTTTTGATGAAATTGATACGGGGGTTAGCGGCCGCATTGCTGAAATGACCGGTCTGGAAATGAAAAAACTAAGTGAAGTTAAGCAAATAATCTGCATTACCCATCTGCATCAAATTGCAGCCCTGGGATCTCTTCATTTTTCTGTACGTAAATATATTGAGAATGGTGAAACTTTTACAACGATTCTTCCTCTCAATGAGAACGACCGGATTGATGAACTGGCCCGCATTATCGGCGGAGAAACCCCGACCGACAGCGCGCGCGATCATGCCCGCGCTATTCTTGGGAGGTAATGCCATTCATGAAATATTTCGAATGGATTCCTAATTCAATCTCTATATCCCGTATCCTATTCGCTTTTGTTTTTGTCTGGAGCGGTTTCGCGCAACAACATCGAGTCAGCGCTTTAGGAATCGGATTGCTCGCCTATCTTTTAGTGAGCGATTGGTTGGATGGATTCATCGCCCGAAAGCTGAATGTTGTCAGCGATTTGGGCAAAATTCTGGATCCGTTGGCTGATAAAATCGCTTTTTGTGTGTTGGGTATTTATTTTGCGCTTTTTTATCATTTCCCGCTTTGGATTGTTATTTTGATTATTTTACGGGAACTTATTGTGCTTATTGTTGGTTTTGTAATCATGCGTCGTTTGAAAAACGTTCCTGTTTCCAATTGGGGAGGCAAACTATCAACATCGGCCTTAGCATTCGCTATGTTGGGTTGTTATTTTGGACCTGTTGAAATCATGAACATTTTAATTATAATTTTTTTGTTTTTTTATGGATTAAGTAGTATCTGGTATGGATGGAAAACTTTTAAATCCGGACAAATTCAGTAACGCAATAAAAAAGGAGAACTTAATGCGAATTGTTATGTTAGTATTGATTAGTATGGTGTTTATAGTGGCTTTTTGCGGTGAAAAAGCTGAAGAAGGAATCTTGATGCTGCAAGTGGGTTCGCAGAATTTCTATTCGGAAACGTTTTGGAAAATGTATCGCTATTCGGAAAATTTTGGGCGGGATAATTGGGATAATCTCGATGTAATCAAGGGTTATATAGATGAACGGGTCGTCCCCAATCTGTTAATGGTGGAAGATGCCTATCAGCACAATGCCGCCAACGACACGGCATTCATGTTGAAACTGGAAAACAACAAAAAGGAATTGTTAACTGGCCCCAATGGTCCTCTCTATCAAAAATTTATCGCCGCCAAAGTCAAGGTTACCGATAAAGATGTGCGGGACCTTTATGATAAACTCACGGATCGATACCGGTTATCAGTTTTATCATTAACTAATCAAAAATTAGCCGATTCTTTATATTTGGCGTTGAAGGATAGCGCGGATTTTAATACATTAGTTAAGGATTTCTCCGAGGATCCAAGCAGCCGGGAAGTCGATGGGGATATTGGATTTAGAGCGTGGGACGATCCGTATCTGCCCGAATCGATGAAAAAAATTGTTTTTTCCCTGAAACCCGGAGAAATTTCTAAACCAATCGAATCGAATGGTTTTTTCTCAATCGTTAAAACCACTGAGATTCAACCCTATGGAAATCGGCAGTCATTTGAAAAAGAACAGGAACGGCTTCGAAATCTGTTGCTGAATTTGCGGACAACCGAGCGGATCAGAGAGTATATTGCTTCTATTAAAGAGAAAGCCCACTTCAAGTTCAACGATGAGCTTCTTGAACGCATTGTTAACCGAATGAAGCAGGATTCCTTACCGGTGATCGATTTTATCGATTCATCTTTTTTTAAATCCGATGAACTTAAATCGCAATTTCTTTCCTATTCACTTGGCAACTATACGTTAGAAGAATTTCGGTATTGGGGCCGGCTTCATGCTCCATCAGCCATCCGTCAATTCCGATCAGTTGAGGAATTAAAAGATGTCTTGAGCAACCAGGTACTGTTTTATGAATTGCTTTTTAATGAAGCATTAACGAATAACCTGGACCAGCAAAAAGATATTGTCGACGAAATTCAACGTAAAAAACAAACCTTGTTGATCGAATGGGCCCAAAAAGAGTCAATTGATAATAAAATTGATATTACCGATTCGATGCTGATAGAGTTTTATGAAGCGAATAAGAATTCGATCTTTTACATCAAACCGCAAGTGAGTTTCCGTATGATTCAGAGTGAGACAAAATCACAAGCGGATGCTGCTTTGAGCCGCATCAAGCGTAAAGATGATTTTTCCGCTGTGGCGAAGGAGTTATCCACCGATCGCGCTACCGCTGAACGGGGCGGATTCATGGGTAATATTGATAAAAATGACTCCAAATTTCAACCTTTTATTAAAGTTCTGGATAAACTGAAAAATAATGAAGTTTCCTCCGTTTTTTCAGAACAGGGGAAATATTATCTGGTACAAAAAATGAGTGAAACCGAGGGCGGCGCCCGACCGTTTGAACAAATTAAGCGCAATGTCCAACGCGAACTTTTTAAATTACTGCGCGAAAGACGTAAAAGTGAATATGAGAAAGAATTACGGTCGCTTTATTCCATCCAGTATTTTGACGATAATATTCGAAAATTCGTACTGATGAAAAAAACAGAAAAAGCGGTTGAGGACAGTACTCAAACCCCCAGTGGAAAGTAGAGGCAACGCAATGATGCGTTTTTGGATGCTATTGATCGTTATCTTGCTTTGTCAATCTATGGTTAGAGCCGAGGAAATTGTGGATGGAATTGCCGCTATTGTCGGTAATGAGATTATTCTTCGTACCGAAGTCGAAGAAACTCTCAATTCCTATTTACTGCAAAATCGCCAGACTATGAGCCCTAAGGAAAAGAATCAGATTCGACAGATGATTTTGAAGCAGTTGATTAATTATAAATTGTTGATCATGCAGGCGGAGAAAGATAGTGTGGAAGTGACGCGCCAGGAAATCGAGCAATCGGTGGACTATCGGATTAATAACCTGATCCAGTATTTTGGCGCTGAAGATCGGTTGAAATCCGCCCTGAGCGAAGAAGGTCTAACCTTACGCGAACTCAGGAAGCAGTATTTGGAAGAGGCGCAGGCGCAATTGATCAGCGATCGCATGAAAATGGAGAAAACACAGAATGTAACAGTCTCCAGTATCGAAGTACGTGATTTTTTTAATGAATATCGGGATAGTCTTCAACAACAACAAGAAGCCTTTAAAGTCAGTTATCTTTTTTTAAGCGTACAGGACCGTTTTCCAGAAATGGCAAAACAGTATTCTCAACATACCGCTTCCGCTCAAAACGGGGGCGATTTGGGGTGGCTTAAGAAAGACGATATGTTGGACCAGATAGCCGCGGAAATTAATAATTTAAATCTATTTGAAATTTCCAGGATTATCATCACCCAGGCCGGGTGGCATTTAGTCCAAATCCAAGCGATTGATACTCTTAACAATCGTTACAAGCTACGTCATATTCTTTTTTCTCCCCCCCAGTTGGATACGGCTTTGTTTGCCGAAAAAATTGAATTAATCCGTAAAGAATTACAAGTCAATGCCAATGACTTGTTGGCAAAATATAAACAGTTACAGGACTTGAGAAAACGAATTGTGGAAGGTGAGGAGTTTGATTCCCTGGTCAGCCAGTTTTCGGAAGACCCAATTTCGAAGGAACAAGGCGGCAATGTTGGCTGGCGCGCGCTTGAGGATTTTAAGACCCTGTTTCCTGATAAGTACGATATGATTATTCAATTAAAAGTGGGTGATTTATCGCCTGTTTTGCAAACCCTGGAAGGTTTTTATGTAATGAAGATACTTGATCATCAGGGCAAACGGAGTCTGACTCTTGAGGATGACTGGTCCATCGTGGAACGGTACGCCGAGGATTATAAAAAAAATAAATTGTTTCAGGAATGGATCGACCGCATCGCTGATAATTATTTTATCGATATTAAGGTTGATTATAATTGATATTTAATTGTTGCCTGATAAGCGCTGTGGAATTGTCAGGTAACCATAAATTTGGATGAGGCCTATGCGAATCGATTTATTTTTAAAGAAATCCCAACTCATCAAGCAGCGCACTATTGCCCAGGAAGCCTGCTCCAGAGGCATGGTAAAGGTTAACGGCCATGTGGCGAAACCGGCTAAAGAGATAACTGTTGGCGATCAAATCACTTTGAACCTTCATGATTCAGAGCTAACCGTTCGGGTTGTACAAATTCCGCGAGGTAATGTTTCCCGTTCTCAGACCGCAGACCTGTATGATATCATTCAATCTACGCCTCTAAATTACAATGATTGATTCCGTCCGCCTTTCTGCATTTAATTGGTTATGGAGGGTTAATAGAAATATTCAATTATGGAACTACCGATTTTCGGATTGGAATTCGGGATGACGGTGGGTGGTTCCAGACTGAATCCAACAGTTTCGATTGTTATCGTCACCTTCAACAGCGCCCGTACAATTGAGCGTTGTCTTAAATCTTGCCAGGATCAATTGTTAGCGGCTCATGAAATAATTATTATTGATAATGGATCAACCGACGCGACTATTGAAGTGATTGAGCGGATTATTCTTACCAGCCAATGGGCAGCAGGGGAGCGCCGGTTGGAAAAATGGCCGGATAATCGGGGATTTGCGCCGGCTATGAATTGGGGTATCTCGCGCAGTCATGGGGATTATGTCTTGTGCCTGAACGCTGATCTATATTTGGATGCCGCTTATTTAGCGCATATTGTACCGGTAATGGTAAGACGTCCCCGGATAGGCGCAGCAATCGGTAAAATTTATCGTTTTTTTCCTGATGAGCAAATCGATACAGTGGGAAATTATTTGAATTGGCGTTTTACATTTGTTAATTCTCCTCAACAGAATCATTTTGAAATAGTTTTCGCTGCCAATGGTTGCGCGCCATTATACCGGCGCCGCATGCTGGGCGATATTGCAATCGAAGGCGAATACTTTGACGAACGGTTTTTTGCCTTTGTTGAAGATATTGATTTGGCCTGGCGTTCTCAACTTTTAGGTTGGCAGGCCTGTTTCATACCCCACGCGATTGGATGGCACCACCGGTCCGCTACTTTCGATGGTCATGCTGGTTTTTTTTCTAAACCTGCGGCTATCCAACGTCTGGTTCTTCTGAATCGTTACCGGATGCTATTAAAAAATTTGCCTTTGGGGTTTTGGTTTCTTTTATCCCCCTATTTTTTACTGACAGAATGCGCAATCTGGTTGATTTTATTATTAAAAAAAACAATCAACGGGCAGGCGTTTATCAATATTTTTAGTCAATTATACATGGAAAGAGCTTATTGGCAAGTCTGGCGTCGCCAACTTATTTTTAAGAAAAGAAAATCTTTTGTAATTTTTCTGCGTTATATGCGTATTTTTTTTTAATAAGGCTTGACTTTTTATACCTTTAAACTTATCTTTTCAAAAAAAGAGGAGTGAAAATGAAAATCGGTTTGATCGGATTACCTTATTCCGGAAAGACGACAATATTTGAAGCCATCATCAAACAGGAAATTGATCCCGGTCACCCATCTTTACAAAAAAACAAATATATTCCCTATATTGTCAATATAGAAGACGTGCGTATCGATTATTTAAATTCGATTTATCAGCCCAAAAAAAAGGTTCCGGCAACGATTGAATTCGTCGATTTTATGGGAATTGCTGAAAAAGCTGATTTTAAAGGATTTGATACCCAGCTTCTGACAGGGTTTAAGCTTATGGATGGGTTTGTAATGATTTTGCGTGGTTTTTCCAATGACGGTCAGAAAATTCATCCCCAAAGGGATATGGAAACACTATTGGCTGAATTTCTGATATCTGATCAGATTATTATTGAAAATCGTTTGGAACGATTGGAAGGACAACTCCGCAAAAATCCTCTACAGGAGCTAAAAGATGAGCAACAAGCTCTGCTTCGTTGTCTGAAAAATATTGAACAGAGCATCCCGTTGAGGAAAGTTGAATTAAGCGAATATGAATTGAAATTATTAAAGGGCTTTCAATTTTTAACATTAAAGCCCATGCAAATCGTGATAAATATCAGCGATGACGAATGGCAGCAAAAACCGGAAATCACGAGTTATATCGATGCGGAAACTCTGAAGGAATACCCGGCTTTTATAGTGGCGGGTCAGATTGAAAAAGAGATTACTTTTATGGACGAAAACGATCGGAATCTGTTTTTAGAGGAATATGCGATCAGTGAGCCTGTCATGCAAAGAATGATTAAATCCGCTTTTGATCTGTTGGACCGCATCTGTTTTTTCACCGTAGGGGAAGATGAAGTACGCGCGTGGCCCATTGACCGCATGAACACTGCTCAAAAAGCCGCCGGCGCTATTCATTCCGATATTGAACGCGGGTTTATTAGAGCAGAAGTGGTTCATTATGAGGATTTTATTGCTTGCGGTCATTCAATGGTCCATGCCAAGGAAAAAGGGTTGTGGCGGCTTGAGGGTAAAGAGTATCTGGTTAAGGATGGCGACATTATCAATTTTCGTTTTTCAGTTTGAAAGGAATTATGAATCAGAATTCAGTTTTGGAACTGCATTTGCCTTCTAATATCAATGCGCTTGAGGACTCCCTGGTTGAGATTGAGTCGTTTCTCATGAAATATGCCTTACATCAGGATTTTATCGACAATCTGATTATTGCGGTCAGTGAATTGATCAGTAATGCCATGGAACATGGTAATCGATTCAATCCCAATCTATTCGTCAATATTAATATCGAGGTTGTTTCCCGTGCGGTGGTCGTTCGAGTTCGCGATTACGGCCGTGGTTTTGATGCTGATCATCTGGCGAATCCATTAGAGAAGAAAAATCTCTTTAAAACCGAAGGACGCGGCATTTTTATTACGCGACACCTGATTGATCACCTGGAATTTATCCATCATATTGATGGAACTGAAGCGATTATTACCAAGCATTTTAATTCCTGATCCATTATGTTTGTCAATCTTACGACTATTCTGTATTTTATCCTTATTGTAGTTGATATTTCGCTTATCTATCAGGTTTTTTCCGTTGAAAACCGTAAAAAAGAACATTCTCATTTTGCTTTTCTATTTTTTTGCATTGCTGTAAATTTTGTCCATCTTATTATATATTCAGTTTTGATGATGTTGAATATTAATGTGGATGAATATCGCTCGACTCTCTTTTTTAATCTGTATTTCCTTTCTTTATTTTTATATCCACAAATATTACTGATTGCGCTTTATTTTCCATTTTCATCCCCGATTATGCATCGTGTCCGCGGGATCGGCTGGTTGGTACATATTCCATATATATGCAATTTTATGCTCGCATTTTTTTATCCGCTGCCGGAAAAACTAATTAATTATTTGTCATTTAAGAAAATGCTATTAAAAAATTCAATTTTTTTTGACTTCTTTGAAAGCATTTGTGTTTTTTTATTAAAATTTATCAATTTGATCTATGATTGGCATTTTTATTTTTTTAATTATTTTAACCTGATATATTGGCTGCTGGCGGTCTATATAATCGTTTGCAAACGTAATATGTTGTTTTCTCAGCAATTGAAACGACAGAGCGAAATTATTTTAGCGGTCTTTGTTTTAATTGGCGGAACTAAAGTCATTTTGAACCTGATCTCGATCGATCGTAGTATCAGTGTCATCGTTATGGCCTGGGCAAGCTTACCGGCATTCATGCTGCTTTTTATCGGGTTTTTCCGGTACAAACTTTTATCTGTGCCGATATTGCTTCGTAAAGGTTTGTTTTTTTCTATTTTTTTCTCAGTGATCTATCTTGGATATGTTTTTTACTATGACCGTGTCAAGAGAATGGTGGTTTTGACCCTGGGGTATGAACCTTCAGCGCCTATAATTGAAATGAGTATGATTTTTTTTAGCATTATTTTGATTCCTTTTCTCATCAACCGATTGGATGAAGGACTGGACCGCTTTATTGGGCGGAAACACACTCTTCTTCAAAAACAGTTACAGATATTGATGCGGGAAATGATGGGCAAACTCGATTTCCATGAAATCATTCGTATGCTGGCTCCATTGCTGCAAGAAAATCTTAACATTATCCAGGTTGATTTATATCTGATGCGGCAGGATGAATTGGAACTTTTCCCGGGATCGGAATCAGACAGCTCCCACAAGGTCAAATTAAATGATCGGGAGCGGTTACTATTGAAAAATATTGCCATTACGAATGATTTTATTGAACTACATGAGTTGGAAAACAGAATGGATGGATATGAAATCTATGAGCAGATGAAAGCCCGTCATATCCATTATTTAGTGACCTTGAAACATAGCTTCCAGATATTGGGTTTTTTAGGTATTGGCCAACGTCGCGGAGGACATGCGTTTTCAGTTGAGGATCAGGTGCTGTTGAATATGTTGAGCAACCAGATGTCTTCCATATTGAAAAATATTTTTCTGTACCAGGAAACATTGGGAAAAGAACGTTTGCAACAGGAGCTTTCCATTGCTCGAGAAATCCAGCATTCCCTCTTACCCAGCAGCTTTCCGAAAACCATTTTTTGTGAAATTGATGCTATTAATATTACGTGCTTAGAAGTAGGCGGGGATTATTACGACATCTGGCAAATGGATGACAAGCGCCTCGTATTTGCTATTGGGGATGTTTCAGGAAAAGGCGCCCCGGCCGCTTTGCTAATGGCCAGTCTTCAGTCAGCTCTTCGTTCTCTTTTTATGTACTCTCAGGATATGGAGGACGTGCATTTTAAATTGAATAATCTAATCTATGATACGATCCACGGTAAACAGTTTATTACTTTTTTTTCCGGTATTTTCAATCCTGATACGAATCAGCTTGAATATATCAATGCGGGACATAATTATCCTTTTATGATCTCCCCGGAAGGGAATGTCATTACACTCGAAGAAGGAGGCGTTATTTTGGGCGTTTTGCCCAATGCGCGCTACCGAAAAGGGGTTATCCGGATCAATCCGGGTGATTTGCTATTTCTTTATACCGATGGGATTACAGAAACTTTTAACGAAAATGATGAAGAGTTCGGTGAAGAACGGTTGTTGAAATGTATACTCCGCTATCGCCATCAGCAGCCTCAGATCATCCGGGAGAAAATATTGCTGGAATTGGCCGATTATTCCCATCAACGTCATCAAGACGATGATATTACCAGTTTGATATTACGGATAAAATAAGGAGCGATCGTTTAGACTAGCTTCTTAGTCTGCTAATATCGGATTTGACGGCGCAGGGCGGTTCGGAACCGACACAATCACGCGCGGTTCCGAATCGGGAATCTATCCGACTGGCTAAGAGATTGCGCCCGTATTGATGAAAATAGTGAACTATACGCTTAACCGCCTGATGCAATAATCTTTTTCCGGATTGTGGAGTAGTTACGAATCAATTTATAAAATTCTTCTCCGATTGTTCCGGTTTTTGTTCTATTCCTGTTTTAAAGAAAACAGAATACACCAGGGGCAAGATAAATAGAGTTAAGGCGGTCGAACTGAATAAACCTCCCAGGACTACTATAGCTAGTGGCCGTTGGATTTCGGCGCCTGCTCCATGGGTAAGCATTAACGGCAATATACCCAGCAATGTAGTCAACGCGGTCATCAGTACCGGACGTAATCGGATACTTGCGCCTTCCAAGGCAGCTTCGCGGGCGCTGAATCCTCTTAATTGCAGTTGATGAATGATAAAAACCATTACAATTCCATTTTGCACAGCGATGCCAAATAGAGCAATAAAACCGATCGAAGCCGGCACTGAGAGGTATTGGCCGCTGATCGTCAATGCAAGTATCCCTCCCATCAATGCCAATGGGATGTTGATCAGTATCAGAGCCGCATGTTTCCAGGAACGGATTGAAAGATAAAGCATCAGGAAAATCAATAGCAGAGTGAGCGGGACAATCAGACCCAACCGTTTCATCGCGCGTTGCTGGTTTTCAAACTGGCCGCCGTATTCGATATGGTAACCGGGAGGTAAGCTGATTTTCGTTAGGATGCGGTTTTGAATTTCTGTAAGTATGGTACCAATATCCCGGCCTTGAATGTTAGCTTGAACGATGGCCCGTCGCTGCCCGTTTTCTCTGTTTATTTGGATCGGGTTTTCCTCAATGACAAATTTCGCGACTGATGCTAATGGAATGCTGCCACCTTTTTCCAATGGAATATGCAAATTATTGAGCGAGGATTGGTTGAGCCGGAATTTTTCTTCCAGCCGCATAACGATTTCATAGCGCCAATTATCGGTATAATAGTAATCAATCGTTTCTCCACCTATTCCGGCTTCAACCCATTCCATGATTTCCGCGGGTCGGATACCGAGTTGTTGGCATATCTCATACCGAGGGTAGATTAATAATTGCGGCTGGCCGCTGGTTATTTCATTTTGTACGTCCACTAATCCCGGGATATCACGGATTGTTTCCGCCACTCGAAAGGAGATGCTTTTTAATTCCTGGTAATCATTTCCCTGAATTTTGATGGCGATTTGACTTTTAATTCCGGCGATTAGTTCATCGAACGCGTTTTGGATCGGTTGAGTGAAATTGGTTTGAACTCCGGGGATCAAGGATACTTTTTGGCGGATTTCACGGATCAGTTGTTCTTTTGTTGAGTATTGATTTTTAAGTTGGGCCGAATCAAAGCGGACATCGATTTCCGCGTAGTTGATTGGGTGGGGGTGGCTTCCCGTTTCCGGTCGGCCGATTCGGGAAACGGTTTCGGCAACTTGAGGGACTTCAAGTATTTTGCGTTCAATTGATTGGACTGTTTCAATCGCTTTGGAGAGAGAAATTGATGGCAACATGGACACTCCAATTAGGATTCGTCCTTCATCCATTTGAGGAATGTACTCTGTTCCTACCCGTAATAGCAAAATAACACTGAATCCCAGAAAAATAAATGTAATGATTAAAATCGTCCGCGCAAAGCGCAGGCAGCGGTTTAATAATTGATGGTAACGCTTTTGAATAGTAGTCAACCATCTGGGCTCCGATACGATACGGTGGGTGATCAATCGTGAGGCAAGTGCCGGGGCAAATGCCAAGGCTACTGTAAGTGAAACGAAGAGAGCAAGAATAATCGTTTGCGCAAAGGGCAGAAACATTTTTTTCTCAATCCCTTGCAAAGCGAACATAGGAGCAAAAACTAGAATAATGATGAACAGACTGAAAAAAATGGCTCGGCTGACTTCATGAGTGGCAAATTGTATCGCTGTATTCATATTCCGTTGGGGATCAATTTTAATGTGACGATGAATATTTTCTATTACGACAATCGTCCCATCAACCAACATTCCTAAAGCAATGGCCATTCCTCCCAATGACATTAAATTTGCAGAAATTCCCAATAATTTCATCAATGCAAATGTTATCAGGGTGCATAACGGCAATGCCGATACGATAATTGTTGCCGAACGCCAGGAATTTAGAAAAAGTAGGATGACCAGGATGACTAATGCCCCCCCCTGCCATAAGGCATGGGTAATTGTGGAAACAGCTTCGTGGATAATCGTTGCCTGATCGTAATATGAAACGATCTTAACTCCATGTGGCAATGATTTTTGGATTTCAGGTACTTTATTTTTTAATCGTTCAATAACAGTTGCCGGGTTTTCACCATATAGCTGCAGTACAATTCCAGAGACGATCTCTTTTTCACCGTTGCGGGATACCACACCGCGACGTAATGCAGTCCCTTCTTTTACGTTGGCAATATGCCTTAATAAAATGGCGCGTCCGTTTCTAACATCAATGATTTTGTTTTCTAACTGCTTGATCGATTGATAGATTCCTATGCCACGAACGCTGTATTCCTCATCTCCAAAGACAATGTATTGGCCACTCCGATTGAAATTTTGATCGCCAATTTCATTTTTGACTTTATTGATGGATATTCCATATTTCATCATTTTTTCTGGATCGAGATCAATCTGGATTTGTTGAATTTCACCTCCCATTGAAAGAACGTCCGTTACACCTTGTATTACTCTCAAACGGGGTTTGATGATCCGATCATTAATTTCACGCAGATATACCTGGGGATTTTGAACTTTTTTAGCTTCATCCGCTTCAAATGTAAGATAATAGATAAATATTTGCCCCAAACCGGTAGAAATCGGCCCCAATTTCGGGGGTTCGGCGAGTGGGGGAAGTTCCGCTTCGATTGAATTCAGCCGTTCCGCTACTAATTGACGTGAAAAATAGATATCCCGATCATCGGAAAAATAAATATAAACAACCGATAATCCCTGCGCAGATGTTGATTTTGTATGCGTTACGCCTGGTAATCCCTGCATTCGCACTTCTATTGGATATGTGATATATTGTTCAATTTCCTGTGGGGCCATCCCGTGCGCTTCGGTAAAAATAGGCACCATCACCGGGGAGATATCCGGCAATGCCTCAATGGGTAATTTTGTAAACAGATATAACCCGCTTCCCGCGCAAACCATGAAAAGAAGAATCAAACTCCAGGAGCTACCGAGAATAAAATGAATGTATTTCTTAAACATAACGTCAACCTCCTCAATGTCCATGGCCGGCATGGCCGCCAAACTCGTTACTGAGCATGATGCTTTTCAGGATAAATGAACCTTGCGAAACATATCGATGAATCGGCGGTTTTTCTCCAATAATCGTTAAACGGGTTTCGTTGGTTTCTCCAATAACTACCGGGTAGGGAATGAATGTCGTATCGTCTTCCGCTAAAAAAATGATGGTTTGATTGTCAAGGCGCTGAATGGCATTAATGGATATATTCCATAAACTGGAGTCGCATTCCTTTTTGATAACGCGAATCCGGGTAAATTCACCCACTATCCAGGGGTTCTCCGCGTCATAAGCTAAATTGATCCAGGCGGCGCTTTGCTGAGTTCCTTGATCAATTTCAAAGCCGATAGTTTGAATAACGCTGGTGGCTTCTTTTTTTTCATCCAGAGATTGGATGATGACTGGCAATTGAATGCGAATGAGCGGCAGACGAGTTACGTCAATATCCATCCGAACTCTTAATTGTCTGGGATTGCCAATCTCAGCTAAAATGACCATCGGATCAACGAATTCATCAATATGTGTATTCAGCGACAAAATATTTCCTTCGAGGGGTGATCGAATGATATAGGTCTGCAGATTTTCGCTGTTTTCTAATAAAAATAAGGGCTGATCAATGCCGACACTCTCTCCGGGGGTAATCCAGATTTTTTTAATTCGTCCCGGATATGAAGCGTAAATTTTAGTGTACCCTTCGTTTCGCCATTCAACCGATCCATAAAAAAGTAACTGCCTATCGATTTCGCCCGCAATTATTGTTTCAACTTTGATTTGTCCTATTTTTACCTTTTCACTGGATAAACTGATTTCCCCTACTGAGCTATGTCCCTGATCCGATTCTGTTCCGGAATCCGTGTGTGTCTCCTCCGTATGCTGGGATTCCTGATGATCCAGCTCCTGATCGATTGCCGGTTGCTGACAATAAAAGTTTACTATAATAAATAATAAAATGATACTGATGCGATAAATTGTCGGGTTGATGAAATTCATTTATATTCCTTTCTGAATGAATTTATATTTTATTTGTGATCCGGATGGTTGTTGATTCCATGTAAATCATTTTAAAATAACTTCAAGAGAATTTAATTGCCCGAGCTGGGCGTATAGCGCAAAATAAGTGGCCAAGTATTCCGATTTTTTTTCTATTAGTCGAGATTTGTTTTCAATATAGCTTAATTGGAGTTCATATAATGTCTGTATTGGAATTGCGCCTTTTAATAATAGTTCCTTTGTTTGGCGCTGTATTTGAAAATAATTGGGGAGTATCTGGTTTTCCAATATGGCTATTTGTTGGCTTAGTGAAGCTATTTCCTGGTATCGCTGGATCAGTTCAATTTCTTGATTCGTAGTGTTGTTTTTTTGATTTAATGCGATTTTTTCTGAAGTTCTGAGCTTGGATTGTTGGTAGTAATTGTTTTGCTTAAATTGGGGTAAGGACCAACAGAATTCAAGAATCCAGGCATAATTCCTTTCACTATTGAAATAACGCCAACCCAGATTGAAAGTCGGAGGAGCGTAACGCTCTTTTGCGGCGATTTTTAATTCTATCAGATTTATTTTCCGGTCAATTTCGATTAATTGATGGTCGAATGAGTTTGCTGATAATAATTTTAGAGAATCCAATTCGGGTAAGAGAGGAATCGAATCAAGCGACAAATTATTGGTATGTTGAATATTAAGCCCATTTAGAGCGGATAAAATTTGGAATTGCTTTTGACAATTAACATTCATCGCTTCCAGTTCGCTGGATCGCATTAAGATTTCGTATCGGATTTGTTTAAAAATCAAAGTATCCAGGCTATTGTAACGACCGAGAATCACTCCTTTTTTTTGTACGTCAATGAGGCTATCATTATAGATTTTTTCTTGATCAATCAGAGTTTGGAGACTGATAATTTTTTGCTTTTCTACCAAAAGAGTGGTTAAAGAGAGCAGGATTGATTGTTTGAGTCGCTGATATTCAATCATTAGTTTTTGGATTTCCAATTGTGATTTATTCTGATTTAAGGTGAATACCAGATTGACAGGCAGGATATTTTGATAACTCAGCGTTAATTCACTTTGGTTTAATCTGCTAAATTCAGCCGCGCCCCCAAAATTCTCAATTGAAAAATTCAAATCGCCGCTGGAATAGCTGTTTTGGGCTTTCATGAGGGCTGTTTGGACATCTATTTCTTTTTTTACAGTAAGTAATTCGGGATGATGTTCAGTGATCGTTTCTATCCAGGTTTGGCAGGTGAGTGGTTGAGACTCTGCTTGCAAGGAATTTGAAAAAGGAATTTGAGCCACTGCGGGCAGTAAAATAAGCCATACTATAATTCTGATGATCGGGTTGTCATCATGGTAGAATTTTTCCATCTTTTCTCCTCAACTGATTAGAATTGGATAAGTGGGTTGCCGGACCCTAATGAAAGTCTGATGAATAATTACTTTAATTGAAATTTGGACGTTAGTAATCCGGCGCTTTTTCATCGGAGCTATGGTTCTGCATAGACTCTCCTGATGATTGTACGTTTAAGGTTAGGGATAAAAGATGTTTCTAAATGAGTAATCGGACAGTCTGAAGTTTTTGAAGAAATATTGCAAACGGGTAATAAGCCTTTAGAGCCGGTTGTATGATGAATGAGCTATTAAGATCAAATAATATGATGATGGCGCTGATAAGTATCCCATGAGGCTGCGCCGTGTGGAGAAAGTACTGGGATCGAAAAGAATAATCCCGGCATTGATGATGTTGATGATCATTTTGATGCTCTTCAAACGAGATGCAAACATGATGATTTTCATGGATACACAGATAAAATGAAGGAATCGCGATAATAACCGCAAAAAGTATCAGGATGGCTTTATTGAGTGGACTGCAGATTTTATGAACTTGGCCAAGTGACATTATTTATCCCAGTATTCCGTCAATAATTTGACTGAGTTCTTCGATTTTAAAGGGTTTGGCAACAACACCCATGAATCCGTAATCGCGGAAAGCGGCCATGATCGGATCGTTCGAATAACCGCTGGAAACGATAGCTCGCGCGGAAGGGTCGAGTTCCATTAGCTTTTTAATGGTTTCTTTCCCTCCCATTCCGCCGGGAATAGTCAAATCCATTATAACCAAGTCCACATTCTTGCCTTGTTTAAGCGCTTCGCTGTATAGGTTGAGCGCTTCCTGCCCATCGTGCGCCGTAATAACGTTGTATCCAAGAAAGGAAAGCAGATCGGCTACCGTATCCAAAATCATTTGATCATCATCCATAATCAGAATACGACGATATCTGTTACCTGAATGTAATGGGTTGTCAAGATCGGTTTTTGAGTTAAGGGTATTAGTGGACATCGGCAGATAGATCGTAAAGGTCGAACCTCTTGAGGGTGTTGATTGAACGGATATATAGCCATTATGTTTTCGTATGACGGAATATGTGATTGCCAGACCTAATCCGTTCCCATGGCTTTTGGTTGTAAAATAGGGATCGAAAATTTTTTTAATATGTTCCGGCGCAATTCCATGCCCCTGGTCGGTGAATGTAATCTTAACATATTTCCCGGCGACTAAAGGAATACCCATATCGGGGGTAATGAAACAATTTATGCCGGTGATAGTGATAACGCCGCCTTCGGGCATCGCCTCTTTAGCGTTGATCACCAAATTGTGAATGACCTGGTTGATTTGTCCTTCATCAATATCGACATATCCAATATCTGAAGGGAACTGAATTTCGATTTTAATATTTGAACCCCGGAGTAGGAAACTGGCGGATTCATGAATTAAATTATTAATAGAAGTGGTTTTTTTTATCGGAATACCGCCTTTAGAAAATGTTAAAAGCTGATGGGTAAGCTCTTTGGCTTTGATGACCGCATTTTCTGCTTCTCTCATACGTTCGGTGACCGGTTCCAGTTGATGTCGAATGGCATACAATTTGACCAACGAAATATTCCCGAGAAAACCGGTGAGTATATTGTTGAAATCGTGCGCGATTCCCCCCGCCAGTATTCCCAGCGATTCAATTTTTTGATTTTTAAATAGTTCTTCTTCCATGCGTTGCTTTTGAGTGATGTCCCGAAAGACTAAAACCGCTCCGATCACCTGTTGATTCTGGTCGCGGATTTGGGATGACGTATATTCGATTATTTTTCTGATTCCATCAGAAAGAATCAGCTCAGCGCTTTGATAGGGAGTCAGATCAATATTGTTGCTGAACATGCTATTTATCGGATTGAGAATTGTTTGTCCTGATTTTAAGTCCCGGAGATGAAAAAACAGATCGATATTTTTTAGATAAAGTTTTTCTTCGCTCAATTTCAATAGTTCCTGCGCCACCGGATTGGTAAGTTGAATTGTTCCTAAAGTGTCGGTGGCGATGACGCCATCGGCGATTGACTTTAAAGTAATCATCAGCCGTTCCCGTTCCGCCCGAATCATTTCTTCCGATAATTTATGTTTGGTCAGATCAGAAGTGATAATGAAAACATGCTCCCGATCTCCCATCTGGGTACGGGAATAATGATTGCGAATATATCGCCGGGCGCCATCTTTTCTGATAATCCAGTATTCAAATTCAAACGGGTAGCGCTTATTTTGAAAGGCTTCTTCACGAATCCGCCGGACTTTATTTATTTCTTCGGGAGCTGCAATATCTACTCCAGTCAGATATTTCAGTTCATCGGGAGGGTATCCCAGTATTTCACAAATTTTTTGGTTCATATATACAACTTCATCATTTTCAACAATAATTAAACCGTCCTGTATATGTTCCGCCATCAATCTGAAGCGCTCCTCGCTTTTTAATAAAGCGATTTGAGCTTGCTTGCGGTTAGTGATCTCCCGCGCATTGAATATGATTCCCCGTACATATTTTTTAGTCAGAAGATTGTTGGCTATTGTTTCAATATAAATATAGTGTCCATCCGCATGGCGGATTCTGAATTCAATTAACAAATGACTTTGATTTTTCCCACGGCATTTGTTAAAAAATGTTATCAGCTCTTTTCGATCGGAGGGATGGATATTTTTTAATAGTTGCCGTGACGATTCGATACCGTGTTCATAGCCTAATATGGAATGAATGGCCGGGGATTGATAAGTAATCATACCCGCTTGGTTGAAAACCATTATGATATCGGATGATTGCTGGACCAGTGAACGAAAACGATGTTCGCTACGGATCAGCGATTTTTTTGTTTGTTTTTTCATTAATGATAAACCAAAAGATAAGCAATATTAGCGAAATGTGTAGCTTTTAAGCGGGGGAAATCCATTAAAACAAGCGGCGCTATAGCTCTGAGTGTAGGCGCCGCAGGAAAAAATGGCGACGCGATCACCACTTTGGGCGCTTTCCGGCATCCGGTATTTGTATTTTTCATATAAAACATCCATACTGTCGCATGTGGGACCCGCCAAAATAATCTCCTGGGAATTGCCTTCTCCTTCGAAATAAACCGGATATTTGATCGATTCTTCTATAGTCTCGATCAGTCCCCCAAATACTCCCACATCCAGGTAAACCCATTGATAGGGATTCGTTTTTGACTTTTTGGCAATCATTACGATTTCAGTGAATATGATTCCCGCATCACCAGTCATAAACCGTCCAGGTTCAATAATAATCCGGGGGAACTGCATCCCGAAATCTTCTTGCAGGTAGCGGGTGATTTCTTCTGAGTATATTTCAATATCTAAAGTAGGATTCAGGTAATGAGCCGGCAAACCCCCACCCAGGTTAAGCATTTGCAGATTCACTCCCTGGCTGGAAAGGGCTTCAAAGAGATAATTGCTTTGAGCAATGGCATCATCCCATTGCCCAATATCGCGCTGTTGTGAACCGACATGGAAAGATAGGCCATAAGGAATTAAATTGAGTTCCACGCATTTCAATGCCAAAGAGTAGATCAAATCAGGATGCGCGCCAAACTTGCGCGATAGCGGCCAATCCGCTCCGGTCCCATCATTCATGATCCGGAAGAAAACGCGTGATTGGGGAGCGAATTTTGACAATTTGTCCAGGTCTTCTTCGGAATCTGTGGCAAAAAGCCGCACTCCCTGATTGTAAGCATAACGAATATGCTCCGCTTTTTTAATAGTGTTACCGAAACTCATACTGGCCGGATCCACGTTTAAACGCAGCAATTGATCCATTTCATAGATTGTAGCAATATCAAAATAACAGCCTAAATCTCGCAATAATTTCAGTACTTCGTCATCAGGATTTGATTTGACTGCATAATAAATGTCTGCATAGGGCATGAGTTGACGTAACTGAAGATACCGCGTTTTCACCTTTTCAAGATCAATGACTAAAAAAGGAGTTTCTTCCATGCTGAAACAGTTCTTTATCATTTCAAAGCGGGAAGGATTGTAATATTGCTCGATAGGAAATTGATAAGGATATTGCTGCAATTGGTATTCCTTTCCTGGTTTTTATTGCATTCTCAATACGAAATCCAATTAAATGCCAAGTAAAAAGGTTCTGCTCATTATTCACCGCATCCTTCACTCCGATATAAGCCGGAATCAGCCCTAAAAAACCGTTATCACCGTATCACTGCCGATGGGCAGATCAATAGGGCAAAATCCTGGGTTACTTAGCGGAATCATCGTTCCAATGAGCAGTACTCAACCAGGTTTAATATAAGGGATTTTTATTTAAAAATCAAGACTGTTTTTTAAAATTTATTAATACTTGACATATTGATTTTTTATGTTAATTTCTAATATGAAATGAAGATTTATCCACCCAAAACCAAAGAAAGAAGGCGCTATGCAGGCTGAAAATCAATTTAAACATCCTCCCGCTTTGTATATTTTAGCATTTACTGCTTCCTGGGAACGCTTTAGTTATTATGGAATGCGGGCTTTTTTAATTCTTTATATGGTAAATGCGTCAACGCATCATCTGAGCGGTTTAAGTTGGAGCGATGGGCTCGCCGGCCGGGTATATGGTATCTTTACCGGGTTGTGTTATTTAACTCCACTGCTGGGCGGGTATTTGGCTGATCGCTGGCTGGGCCAGCGGCGATCGGTAACGCTGGGTGGTTTACTGATTATGGTCGGGCATTTTACGTGCGCCTGGGACCAGGGCCTGCTCTCATTCATTCCGGGCCTGACGTTGTTAGTCCTTGGAAACGGTTTTTTTAAACCGACCGTGATTACGATGATCGGCGATCTTTATGAACAGGGTGATAAGCGACGGGACAGCGCATTTACGCTGTACTACATGCTTTTCAATGGGGGAGTTTTTTTAGCGCCCCTGCTTTGTGGCTATCTCGGCGAAACTTATGGATATCGTTATGGGTTTTTGACGGCTGGATTTGGGATGATGCTCGGTTTGATTATTTATTTAGTGACGGCGCCGCGTTATCTCGGTAATCTTGGAATGGTATCCAAACATGTCGAATACCGAAACGCTTCCCAGCAAAAAGTTCCGCTGACAAAAGATGAAACTGACCGGATTGCCGTAATCGTCGTATTGATGGTCTTTACGATTTTTTTCTGGGCGGGTTATGAGCAGGCCGGCAGTTCCTTCAATCTTTATACCGACCGCTACATTGATCGGGTGGTTGGGGGATGGGAAATTCCAACATCCTGGTTTCAATCGATTAACCCACTGTTTGTTGTACTGCTTTCACCGTTCTTTTCCTGGTTATGGTTAGCGCTGGAAAACACGGAAAAAGAATCCATCGACTCCTTCCAAAATGGCTTGGGGTATGCTGTTTCTCGGTATCGGCTTTATTTTTATGCTGGGGGCCGTAATGCAACGCGGCGGCAATATCAAAGATCCGAGCATAAAAGCTGGTCTGTTTTGGCTGCTGGCTACTTATTTTTTTCATACCATCGGTGAAATCTGTCTATCCCCGATTGGGTTGTCGATGGTGACCAAGCTTGCGCCTTTTCGGATGGTTTCCCTTTTTATGGGAGTATGGTTCCTCAGTAGTTTTATTGCTAATGTATTGGGCGGGTTTTTAGTCGAATATATTGAACAACTGGGCCCCCAATTAGTTTTTTCTGGTATTGCGGTTTTTATGGTTCTTTTAGGCCTGGTTGTTTTTTTATTGGCGCGCTGGTTACTAACGATGATGCATGGCCGGGATTAATCGAAACCCACGCCATTCATTCTCGCTGACCTGGTCGCTGATTACAAAGCCCCGTTGTTCAATTTCATGTTGATACTCCTGCATTTCTGTGTCTAAAATTCCACTGGTATAAAGAACGCCGGGTTGGAACCGTTCGATCAGCGGCCATACCTGGAATTGCTCACTGCTGATCATGTTCATCAGTACGACGTCGAATGATTGCCCGGGGATGGCGTCCGCATCCCCATATAATTGGATGCGATTGGTAATTCGATTGACTTCCAGATTGCTTTCGGCATAGCTCAGCGCCTCGAGGTCGTTATCCAGACCCACAATTGCAGCGGCTTGGAAATGAAAAGCCGCGATTGCCAAAATCGCCGACCCGCAACCTAAATCCAGTACACTGCGGTTCAGGATATCTTCTCGGCGCATGACCTTGAGTATTAATCGGGTCGATTCATGATGGCCGGTGCCGAATGCTAAGTTAGGTTCAATGATGATTTCTGGCAATTGTTCCGAAACCGCGTGCCAGGGCGCTCGAATGTAAAACCGGTCCTCAATTAACACCGGTTCGATCTTTTCTTTCCATTTATGCAGCCAATCCTCCTCTTTTTGAATTTCCCAAACCATCAGGATTGATGAGCCGAATTCTTCCAGAAGTAAGTTTGTAATTTCATCTGTTTCCTGAGTGGGTGGGAAAAAAACACTCCATTGATCATCGGAGAGCTCTTCAATTCCTTGCGCTCCCATTTCAAATAATCGGAAATTAATCCACTCCTTATCGGCAAGAGACCTGTATCCAATGGAGAGTGTCAGTTTTTTCCAGTTCATCCTATCCTTCTTTTGTTATAAGTTGTTGTCTCGTTTTTTCGAGTGTGTTTTGAATTGACTGATTCTATGATCTGCATCGGAAAATCGAAGTAAGTCTTTTTATGACGGTGGGATGGGAGGATTTTGGCATTCTGATGGTTTCAGAAGGACCAGATATTCCTGGTTTCCCTTCCAGCCGGTAATCGGGGATGGTATATAATTGACAAGTGTGAGATTATGTTCGGAAAACCAGGAAAAAAGGTCTTTGAGGATTTTATCGACTAAAATTGTTGAGCGGACAATCCCTTTTTTTACCAATTGAGGGCGCCCTGTTTCAAATTGAGGTTTTAATAAGGAAATGATATGGCTTTCAGTGATACTGAGAAAAGGAACGATATGGGGAATAACAAGTTTGAGTGAGATAAAAGAAACATCAACCACGGCCAGATTGATGGGGGGGAGGGGATGCGGGAGGTGGCGGATATCGGTATTCTCCCATGACGTAACGCGAGGGTTGTCTTTAAGCCGGGGGGTAAATTGGCCATGACCCACATCAACGGCATAGACATGATCAACGCCGTTTTGCAGCAAACAATCCGTAAATCCACCGGTCGAAGCGCCAACATCCAGGGCAATTTTACCCTGCGGATTGTATGAAAAGCCGTTAAACGCCGCTTCTAATTTGTACCCAGCCCGGCTGACATAGCGCAACGGTTCTTTGATTACAGTCTGGTCCAATGGTTTCACTGGCGCCGACGACCTGGTTACAACCCGCTGGTTGAGGAGAACATTCCCGCTGCGTATCAATTGTTGCGCCTGATGCCGGGAAGTTACCAAATTTCTTTCAACCAGGGATTGGTCTAAACGACGCTCGTTCACAAATTCCCTTAAAGATATTTTTCAATGGTGGTTATTAAAACGTTTTTTTGAATCGGCTTGGAGATATAATCATCACAACCGTTTTGAAGATAGTATTCCTTATCCTTAGACAATGCGAATGCCGTTACCGCAATGATCGGAATTTGGGTAAACGATTTAATGATCTGCGTTGCTTCCAATCCATTCATGACTGGCATCTGGATATCCATGAGAATTAGATTGATATGTTTATTCGCCTTAACTAAATCGACCGCTTCATGCCCATTTCTGGCAATGATGGCGCTCGCCCCCATTCCCGATAATAACTCTTTCATATAGAGCGCGTTGATGGCATCGTCTTCTGCGACCATAATCGTTACGTTTTGCATTAGTTCAGAGTTAATCGGCGGGCTTTGACTTGGTGTTATACTTGTTGTATGAGCCAGCAACGGGATTGTAAAAAACAGGGTAGTGCCCTTGTCCAAATCTGATTCCAGCCATATTTTGCCACCGATCAGTTCAACATAAGCTTTAGAAATTGAAAGCCCTAATCCGCTGCCCCCACGACGTCTCGACAAGGTAGTCTCCACCTGGCGAAATCGTTCAAAAATAATTTGCTGATCTTCCTTATTAATCCCAACTCCCGTATCTTTTACATAAAATTCTATAAAAGGATTTTTTATCATATAGCCAATATCAATCGAACCCTGTTCAGTAAATTTGATGGCGTTGGAAAGCAGATTGTTGAGAATTTGATAGAGCTTGGTTTCATCGCAAACAAACAGACATTCCTGGTCACTGAGCGCGAAATTTTTATGGAGAATGAGGTTACGATGTGTAATATTTTCAAAATGAATTGAGATTATCTTCTCCAAAATATAGTTAATATTAACCGGCGTCAGTTTCATTTCGATTTGATTCGCCTCGATTTTTGATATATCAATGATATCATTGATTACATTTAATAATTGATCGCATGAATTTTTTATAATCTCGCCGTAAAAATTTCTTTTCTCTGTTGTAGAATCATCCGCTGTAATCAATTGCGAAAAACCAAGTATGCCATTCAGAGGTGTGCGGATTTCATGCGACATATTTGCCAGAAAAGCTGACTTCAGCCGATCACTTTCTTCGGCTCTCTCCTTGGCTTGCAGTAATTCCGCTTCCTTGACTTTTATTTCAGTAATATCCTGAATAAGACCGTCCCATACAATTGAACCATCGGATTGAAGGTGGGGAGTGGAGTTACCTCGTAACCATTTAGTCTTATTGGTAAATTTGAGTCTAAATTCGCAAAACCAGGGGATAAGCTTTTCTCTGGATATCTGGATTGAGCGGGAGAATTCGTCTATATCAGCGGGATGAATTGTGTCTAAAAGTAATGATGAATCTTTTAATTTATTGACCGGTCGTTCCAAAATCGTTTCAGCGCTCTGGCTCATATAGGGGATATGAAAAACGCCATTAGCATCAATTTTAAACTTATAGACCGCCGCAGGCAAGTAATGGCAAATCTCCTCGATCTGGTGGATTAAATAGTGCTGGTTTTCCATTTGCTCCAATTTTTCTCTGAGCTTTTGATTCTCATTTGCCAGATCGGAGTACGATGGTTTTTTAACTTCCATGGGGTCCTATCGTTTGCCTTGGAACATGGTTTTGAATTGTCTTGCGAAACTTGACATATATATATCCTTTTCTGAGAAATACCAGTTTTGAACCATTGTAAATGAACTCTGATTCAATAAATAATATAGCACTTTAGTACAATTTGTCAAGTATTTTTTTCTGCAATTGATTTTTTACAAATATGGAATTCTATCGCTGGAGTCGTTCTATAGTTCGCCTTTTCGTTGCAGCCAGGATAAGCCCATAGCCAGTAAATAAACCATTGCGCACAAACAAAATGAGGCATTAAAACCATAGATGAAAGAGATAAGAATGATGCTGACCGATCCCAGCACCGACGCCGCGCCGTTGACGGCAAAACCCCAGTCAATCAGGTCCTTGGCGTACATCGCCCCTTTCGGAAAAGGCATTCCCATAAAAAACCCCAGCGGGCTTATAAGAATAGCAGTTAACATCATGCGCGCAAACATATTTAAATAATCCATGGCATGAGTAATTCTGCCTAAAACGGTCAGTTCCAGTATAATCCACACTGCGATCGCGATAAACGGAATTGGGTCTTTAAAATAGGGCGCCATTCGGCTTCCTATCCCGGATGCGAATAATAGCGACACCAGGATTGCAACGACCGTATATGCGGAAGACCCGATAAATAGTGTGTATCTTTGTATTAAAACGACTTCAAGCATCATGAATCCCAGACCGATGGTAAAAAAGTATAACCAGTTAACAAAAGAAAGTTTTGGTTGCTTAAAAAAATAGGGGACCAGATTTAATGGTAGGACTATTAAAAGTAGTATTCCCAGAATAGCGATGATAATGAGTTTTGCCAAAGGAAACCCTTTAAATTCCCAGGGGATGATTTTATCTAATCCAGAGGTTTTGAAATTTTTCCATAAACCCATTTGGGCTATGAACGGACGATTATCCGTACAGGGTGATAAATCAATCGCTGTCGAATCCTGGACGGATTGCCAACCGTTTTCGGCGATACGGTTAATGAGGTTGGTTTTCAATGAATCCTCGGCAGGGAATAATAAATGAATATCCTCATGGTTTTCCTGCGTAAGGGGTCTATACGCATTTTGGATGATCTCTTCGGTTAGGGGCTGTTTGGAGAGCAGCAGAATGTTGCGTCGCATTTTGGGTAAGTTATAAACGGCAAAATGAGTTTCCGGATGAGCGACCCCTAAAGCATGAAGCGCGTCTTTAACCTGACTGACAATTCGCGGCATATAGAATTGGTGTTCCATTGATAAAAATCCACGATCCGAAAGGGCAATATAGTAATCGCGAAATGCTTCGGTAGTGAAGAGATAATTTTCAGCCAGGGCAAACGCGCCGGAAGCTAATGCGGAAAATGTATTTGAGCTGAGAGAATAGATGATGTCGAATTTATTTTGAAAACGCCGAACATAAGCCCGTCCATCTTCAGTAATCACTTTGACGCGAGGGTCAAGATATATTCGGCCGGTGAAATCCACCAGATGGCCGCGGGTCAATAATTCATTGATATGTGAATTGACTTCTACTGCATGGATTTCGCTGGCTCCGTTCTTTAAAGCATGAAGTACATCAGATCCACCTCCGGCTCCTAATGCCATATAAACGCATGAATCCATTGATTGCATCAAATACTTGAGATCGATGGCAAATTCTGGTTTGAGCGAGTCGGGGATATCCCAATTCCCGTCAAACTTGTAGATGGGGCTATTCGCGGCATTGTCGATATTAAAACCCCTGAAATTTTCATCATATTTGAATGCTTTGATTTTTGCCATGGCATCCCAATGAGTATAATAGAGTTCGGCGCGTTCTTCACGGGGCATGTTATAAATTCGATTGGCGATTGGCAGAAGCCCCAGTGAAATGATAACCAGGAATGCAGGGGCAATTTTTTTCCAATGAGAGGCTGCCGTCGCTAATGCTGTAATAAGAATGGGTAGAGCAGCGATGGCTGTTGTCTTGGGAGTTCCTATCAGATTCATCGAAACGATGGCTAATAGAACTCCCAGTCCAGCGCCCAGCAGGTCCGACATGTATAGACGCGGCATCTCCCGGTGATATTGTCTGAACATCAGCGCTACCGCTATTCCACCGGTAAAAAATGCGCCACATAATAATAAAATTATTAATAGCAGACGGAGAAGCATTGTCCAGTTGCTTAATAATTGGCTAAAATCCATACCAATATGAATCGCGGCTAAAGGTCCGATGATTGCCAGCGCGCCCGTCAATGAAAGAATGGCGCTGATGCGGGAAATCGCATTCAGCCGTGGGAAAAATCTTAGCGCCAGACCCCCCAGACCCAACCCCATCACTGAAACCGATAAAATCAAAAAAGCGAACGCATAGTAAAATTCCGCGGAAAAGATACGAGTCCAAACAATTTCTAACATCATCAATCCCGTGGAAATCAATGCGATTGCTATAAATCTGTTCATTTTTAATTCCGAATTGCCGTTCATTTCTTTTCCTTTCCTTTCTCTGTATTTTTATAAGTTCTCTGTTAAATATTTAAACTATACGAAAGGATTGATGAAAAGTTTTATTTTTTAAAAAACAATGCAGTTTTTTATTAATTAATTCCTAACTTCAAATCACTATTCAAATAGTGTTTGGACGGGGATAGGGGTTTGATTTATCAAATCACTCCAATTGATATATGGATTAATATGTTATAGTAAAATATTTGTGTATGTACTATTTTTCTTGACTTTTTATGCCAAAGATATTAAATTATGGATCAATTTTGCGGGTAATGTTAGTTTTTTTATTTCAAATTTTCGAAAGGAAAATATTACATGAAATTGAAAGTAATTGTGATTCTATTAGGAATAAGTAGTTTAGTAGTGGCCCAGTCTCCCTATCAGCAGTTAGCTGATCAGATTGGTGTTTATTTAACAGCGCCTGAAGGGATTGATACTTCCGCTTGCGAATCGTTTTGGTTTTTAAAGAAAGGCTCCCCGGAATTAGACATGAACCCTTTAAGCATAAGGGATGGGCAGCTGACCAGCATGGGCAGACTGGGCAGCCAGCCCGCGAAATCGAGAATAAATTCAAGGATGAAACGCAATACGGACCGACACATGAAGTCGAAATTGCCATGCGGAATCTTCGGATGATGGCTTTATTTTTGCCTGCAATTTGACAATTAATACAGAAAATTCAGCATTTAAAATTTATCGTTGGAACGATGAATTTTCTGTTCCGACTCCTGTCATTTCCTACACGAATAGTTCGGGTTATCGACTGGGTGATAATTTTAGCGTAGTCGGCTCCGTTGCGGACCGGTCGGCTATAATTTATGCCTGCGCCTCTAATAGTAATGTGGTATTACGTTGGCAACAAAATTCCAATGGCAGTTTTAACCAAATACCGGAGATTATTATATTAAGCGATTTGCCCGGCAATTCCACAATTGGCGCCATGCCGTCAGTTTGTCCAAAATCCTTGAATCCGAATGATGGTTTTTATGTTACCAGTCAATCTATGATGGTAAAAGAATATTCTGGCACTGGCAATTTTATCGCTGTTTTAAGCAACGATCTGATTCCTGTAGAGACTTCGTCGGTAAAACTATTGCAAACTGCCGATGGCAGAAAATTGCTTATGTTATTTCAATGCCGTAACAGCGCAGGTAATGAATACAGCCAAACCGGATGCGTTATTGATGTTACTCAAGGTTTTGGCCAGGCTGTCCAATATGGGATTACTCCTTCTCTTTATGTTAATACCAATCCGAATGCCACCGGAGATGTATGTGCAGAAATCGATTCCACTGGAAATTTTATTCTGTATGTGTTATCGACCAATAATGGAATTTGCGCATTTAATTCCAAATCTCGCCCTCTGGCAGTCGTTGAAAAAGAATATCTGACTTTGGGTGGAGTTGAACTGTTGACCAATTATCCCAATCCATTTAATTCAATTACTACATTAACGTACAAGATCGCGACAGAATTAGCAGGGCAATTAATTCAAATTGATCTATACAATATTCAAGGACAGAAAGTAATGAATGTATTGAAGGACAAGGCTTGTTCCGGCGCGCATTCCATCAATATTTCTGCGTATAACTTAACAACAGGTGTCTATATTGCATTACTTCGTTGCGGAGACAAAACAAAAACCCTACAGATGACATTGATTAAATAGATCAGACGGTACTGAAACAGAACCTTTTATCGAGCTACTGCGTTATCTACCGGAGAAAAATTTGGAGTAACTCACGGAGTAGCATAAGGATGATTTTTTTTTCTATAATCTGATTTTTTCGAAATTTTACTCAAAAAAAGAATTTATTGTTTTATATGATTTTATACAAACGAGCATTTTAATTCGAAAACCCTCTGAGTATTAATTCAGTTCGATCAATTCGTACCGTTTCGAAGGCAGGTCCAGCACAACGATTGTGGCATGACCGGTAAGATAACCACAGCATTCACCGGGATTGATCAATAGGTGTCCGTGAACGCTGCGAATATCGGCTTTATGGGTATGGCCATAGATAATAATATCATAATTGGAATGCTCGGCTAAATGAGTGGCGATCCAGTCATAATGACAAATAAAAATAGAACAGCCGGCTAATTCCAATGAGTAGGCGGCATCATAAATCTCTCCGACGGAGGCCATTTTTTTCATAATGAAGACTTTTTCACCCTCGTTGTTGCCGAAAACTGCGGTAAGTGGAATTTTTGAAGCGGCAATGGTATCAATAACGAAAGGGGACACCAGGTCACCCGCAAATAGCAGGTGTTCAACTTTTTTTTCCTTAAAGGTCTGCATAGCTTTTTTGACCATAGGAATATAATCATGTGTGTCGGAAAAGATACCAATTTTCATAGTGTTTTCTCCTCAGACTGGATATGAGGCAGTTTTGGGGGAACCATCACTGTTTTTTCCCGTTCAAAGATGACTTTTCCCGCAACTGCTTTTTGGGGTTTCCGTACATATTTACGGCGTGTATAATCGACGGGGACTAAACCTGAATTACGGGCTTCACTGTAAAATGCCGCAATTTGGGCCGTTTCTTCAATTTCCTGATAGGTCAGCGATTCCTGCGGTGAGCGCATAAAGGCAATAACATGCGATCCCCTGTAAATTCGCGCGTGAAACCAAAAATCGTATCCTTTGGCAACTTTGAACGTAATAAAATCGTTGTCAGCAGCCGACCGGCCAACCCAAACCTTCCGCCCTGTGCTCAGATAAAATTCAATCGCCGGATTTCGTTCCGGTGAATTGGGCCGTCCCCGCGGCGTATTCTCTTTGATAAATTTCTGGTATGCGCGTTGAAGCGCCTCGAGCGGGGAGTCATGAATTCTTTCTTTTTCGCTTTTTAAATGATAAATTTTTTGCCGTATCTGATCAATGCGGACGGACAGACCTTCCCGAGTTTTTTTTAATCGTTTATAGCGTTCAAAATAATGACGGCACTGGTCCGCCGGTTTTAAATCTTTTTGTAAAGGAATCGATATCGTCACCGGAGGCTCAACCGTATAGTCGGGTAGTTCGATCTTCAGGCAATCCGAAGGAATCAGGTGGATTGAATTTTGTATGGCGGCGCCGCATCGATAGTACCAGTTCAATTTTACTGTATCGGATAACTCCTGCAACAGATGGTCCAATAGTTTTTCCATTCGTCTGGTTTCTTTATCCAGTGCGCGGGCATATTCAACGGCTATTTGCTGGGATGGATCAATAAGTGTATAACTTTGCCAGGCAGTCTCCAGCGCTTGATTGAATGGATAATTGCCCTGATCGGAAATGTTTTTTGGCAGATAATTAAAATCTCTGATGATCTGGGGGGGAGGAGGCAGTTGATAGGTTTCGCGAATCAGTATTGGACGGAGGGGATTGTCTTTGTGATTATAATATTTATATGCCAGGTGAATAATATTGTTTTTTATAATGATCAGATTGCTGAATCTGGGGATTAGTTCGATAAACATCTCATAGCGCAATTGATCTCCCAGCGGATGCCTTTTTTGAAGTTCAATCTTCAATACCTGGTCATCGTGTAAAAGAGATACGTTTAAAATTCGGGATCCATTCAGAAAATCATGAAATTTTGGGTATAGCTCCGCTTCAATCGAATGGAATATTATAAATGTAAGAGGATGCTGAGGATTGAGGGATATAATCCATGAAACGGAGGATTGAAGCCGAATACTAATTCCCTGGGGTATTTGAAAAAAACCATTAATTGATGTTTCTAAGAGCAGAGGAAGTGATTCATCCAGCCAATTTTGCCAAAAACGTTTCATAATGGATTTTTTTGATCCATATTATTGGATGTGTTGATAATAATAACAAAGCGCGAATCCCTGGGCTTCATAATAAAACTCCTTTAAAAAAAAACCCCGCTCATGGCGGGGTTTTTATCTGAAACAAATATCCTACTCTGACTAGATCTGGCATGTCTAAGTTAAGAACAAAAAATTAATAAGAATTAGAACGAAAATTGCTTCTGGGGCGGCTACTGCTACTACTATTAAAGGGACGATTTCCCTTAGGCTGGGCCGGACGAGCATCGTTAACACGAAGTGTACGACCACCAACTTCTGTCCCATTCAACGCTTCTTTGGCGCGATCCGCAGCTTCCTGAGTATCCATGGTTACGAAACCAAATCCTTTGCCTTCCATGACGATAACGTCAGTAACCGAACCATGTTGGCTAAACATTTCACGAATTTCATCAGCGGTGGTTTTGTAGTTTAAATTTCCTACATAAAGCTTAGCATTCGACATAAAAAAACTCCTGCATAAAAAAAAAATAAAATTTCACTAACATGCCAGTGCAAGAGTGAGATATCCCCATAGAGGGCAGATGAAACAGATCGCTTGCATATAATATACGATGATTAAAACAAAAAAGCAAGTCTTTTTTTTAAATAATTGAAACTTTTATGATTTTTTTTAACAAGGGATCGGCCCATATATTACAACCCTGATCGATACCCTGGTTTATCAAAGAAACCAGATGCCGAATTTTTTTCATTAAGGAAATATCCTGGCCCGATAAAGAGTGGTACACCGATTGGTTGTGCCACAATGGATCCAGTTGGCTTTCAAAGTGTTTTGTAAAAAGTGGCGTGCCCGGAATCGGCGAATAAGCAGCTAAAACTGTTTTTACATTTAATTCTGCCAGATAAAAAATGGTTTCTGCCACTTCCCGGATATGCTGGTCCGGCAATCCCATCATCACATAGACTTCCAACTGGGAGGGAGTAAAACCTGCCGAACGCAATCGTTCCAGCGCGGTTTCAAATTCAGAGTTGGTTACTTTTTGATCCATTTTTTGCTGGTATGCCGGGAGTTTTGATTCAAGCGAAAGGCGTAAGGTTTGAAAATTAGCTTTTTTAAGCGCCCGAGCGACTTCCTGAGAGATATATCGTAAATGCAGGCCATTGGGTGTATGAAATGCTAATCCTTGGGCGGTAGCGTTTATTTGTTCCAACCAGGGAAGTATGCTTTCTTCAGCCCGGACCAATAATGCATCGTCATAAAATGCGATATGGTGAGTATGTTTTTTTTTCAGAAGACGCTGGAGATTTTGCGCGTTTTTTAAAGTATCGAATTTAGTAAAATGTGGATTGAGCTGGGAAGAGGCGCAAACTTCACAGCGGAAGGGACAGCCGATACCTGTTAACCAGGCCAGAGAGGGTAATCGTTGATAATGATGATAGGCCGGTGTAAGGTCTTCCATTGAATTTATAAAATCCTCAAAATTGCCGCTGTGGATTAGATGAAAGAAATCATTCATCTGCTCTCGCCCAAATACT
Organism: uncultured bacterium; assembly: GCA_964632485.1. Lineage (GTDB taxonomy): Bacteria > JAGOEH01 > JAGOEH01 > JAGOEH01 > JAGOEH01 > CAZWDO01. Next base: position 84,063 of record CAZWDO010000011.1, on the reverse strand, counting down.
GCGTCGATATGGGGGAGTGAGGCGGCATGATCGGGGCATAGTGTGGCATAAATACCCCCTAAATAAATGGGTGTTCTTGGAAATAATGATTTACAGCGTTGCGCTATATAGATAATTCCCGGATACCAATAGGTCATTAAGCCTGAGATTATAATCAGATCGGGTGTCTGAATAGCTGTGAGATAAGATTCGATTTTTTCAGGTGGCAATCCATACAGATAATATTGGCGGGATTGAGACTGATAGGGTTCAGGTTTTGGGAAAGGAGTTTTAAAATAGGGTCCGCTGAAGGATCGCTTGTTTTTTGGGGGGTGTTCGGCTAACAGCAATGGATGATAGCGATAGCGGCAATCGAGCAGATCAATAGAATGGCCGCTCCGTTCCAGATAACTGATCAGGTAAAGCAGGCCCAAGGGCCAGGCCCAAAGATCGTAGGCTGCAAAATCCGTAATCGGCGGATTAATTGCCAAAATGCGCATTACATTCGCTCAATCGGTTGCAATCCCAATATTCTCAAGCCATTATGCAGAAGGTGATATAAAATACGTAATAGGTAGAGCCGGGCAACCGAAACCGATTGCTCACCGCTCAGTACCCGATTGGAATGATAGAAGCGGTTGAACTGATGACCCACGTCGATTAAATAGTTTGCCAGAATGGAGGGTTCATTTTGTTGCATGGCGTTTTCCAGCGCTGTTTCAAAACGGGGAATCAGTTTGATCAGTTCTAACGCTTCTTCGTTGATTAAATCTTCCCAGGCGGGTAAATAAGTCGGGGAATCAATCACGTTTTCGATGGAACCGGTTTTGCCTTGTTGAGCCATGACTTTTTTAAAAACTGATTGTATTCGAACCAGTGTATAGAGCAGGTAGGGCCCGGTATCTCCGTCGAAAGAGATCATTTTCTGCAGGTTGAATTCGATATCCTTGATCCGCCTGTTCGACAAATCCTGGAAGATGATTGCCGAAATGGCAATTTTATCGGCAGTGAGGTCGAGAGCCGGAAACTCATCCTGTTTTTCCTGGATGATGGTTTTAGCCTGGTCTCTGGCCTCATCCAGCACATCCTCGAGAAAAACCAGAGTTCCCTTGCGGGTGGAAATGCCGAGAATCATTCCAAAGGGTATATGAATGCAATGAGCGGCCCAGGGGAATTCCATTTTTTTCAGTACGGCGAATAATTGCTGAAAATGAAGCGCCTGAGCGCTGCCGACGACATAAATGTTTTTATCAAAATGGTACTGATCCCAGCGGTAGAGCGCGGCGCTTAGATCACGGGTGGCATAAAGCGTGGCGCCATCCGATTTGCGAAGCAGGCAAGGTGTGAGCTGTTGGTCGTTTAAATCAACAATTAAGGCGCCCTCTGAAATGCTGGTGATGCCTTTTGCTTCGATTTGCCGGATACATTCCTCCATTTTATCGCTATAAAAGGCTTCACCCGTATAATGATCAAAATGGACGCCTAAGCGGGTATATATCTTTTCAAATTCGCGCAACGAAAGCTCACGAAAATGGCGCCAATAGGATTGGGCACGGGAATCGCCAGCCTCAAGTTTTTTAAACCATTGCCGCGCTGAATCTTCTAATGAACTGTCCTGCGCTGACACTTGATGGAATTTTACGTAAAGCTCATAGAGGTGTTTAATCGGATTTTTTTCTAATTCACTTTCAATTCCCCAGAGTTCAAAGGCCGTGATCAGTTTGCCGAATTGGGTTCCCCAATCGCCCAGGTGATTGATGCGAATGACTTCATAGCCGCCGTTGGCGTACAAATTTGCCAGGGCATGTCCGATGACTGTAGAACGTAAATGACCAACACCAAACGGTTTGGCGATGTTTGGCGAGGAAAATTCAACAATCACGCGTTGATTGGTTCCGATTGATAGTTTTCCGATACTCTCTTTTTGAGGCAAATAAACCTCGATAATATACTGGACAAACGCGCGGCGATCCACAAAAAAATTGAGATAGCCATTGACGGATTCTACTTTTCTAAATTGAGGGTTTTCTTCAAAATAGCTTGCCAGTTCCTGCGCGATGACTGCTGGCGCTTTGCGTAATGTTTTACTGAATTTAAAACAGGGTAGTGTATAATCTCCCAGATCGCTTTCCTTGGGTATGGCAATCATGGATTCAATTTCGTCAGGGGAACCGCCGGTTTGTCTGCCGACTGTGTCAATAATGCTTTTTATTAAGGGATTAATCATTCTAAGGGTCTCCTCTTATTCCTGTTCACGCGGTTTAAATACTTTAACTGAAGTGCGTTTCGCCGGCTGGTTTTGTTTTTTTTCTTTTTGATACAGACTGGTTTGAAAACGGATCGCTTGGGCCTTTTTAATGCTCTTTTTAGGAAGATAACGTCCATTGGGCATTAATTGCCGACACTTGACGGTTGATTGTTGCAGCAGATTCAGTTGATCGATTATTTCTTTTTTTAAGATGGGTTCTTCCACGGGGAAAAGGAGTTCAACGCGCCGATCAAAATTACGGATCATCCAGTCAGAGCTTGAAAGATAGATATGTTCCTGGCCGTTATCATAAAAATAGAAAATACGGGAATGTTCGAGAAATCGGTCAACGATGCTCAAAACTTTAATATTTTCGCTTAATTGAGGAACCCCCGGTCTCAGGCAACAAATCCCGCGGACATAGAGTTCAATGGTCACTCCGGCACGGGACGCATCGTAGAGGGCTTTGATGAGCTGGGGATCCACAAGGGCGTTCATTTTAGCGACAATATGGGCGCGTCGGCCTTCCAACGCGTATTCTTTTTCTTTTTCGATTTTATCCAGAAAAAAATTGCGTAGGTCAAGCGGGGCTGTTATTAATTTACGCCAGCGGGGCGGGGAAGAATAACCGGTCAGGAAATTGAAGAGCGCCGAGGTATCCGTGGCGATTTGCGCATCAGTCGTGAACAAACCGATATCTGTGTAGATACGGGCAGTTTTATCGTTATAGTTGCCAGTGGAGAGATGAACATAGCGTTTAATGCCGTCTGGTTCCTCGCGGACGATTAAGGCGGCTTTGGCATGAGTTTTTAATCCGGCAAGACCATAGACCACATGACAACCGGATTGTTCAAGTTGACGGGCCCAAGTAATATTTTGAGCTTCATCAAAACGGGCTTTCAATTCCACGACTACCGTTACCTGCTTCCCATTTTCAGCCGCCAGCTTCAAGGCGGAAATCAGAGGAGAATCGGCTGAAGTGCGGTAAAGGGTTTGTTTTATCGCTAAAACCTGCGGATCAATGGCCGCTGATTCGATTAAGCGGATTACGGGCGCAAACGATTCATAAGGCAGGTTCACCAACCGATCCTGCTCATCGATGATCTCGAAAATCGAACGCTCCTTGTCGTTGAACTCGATGGGTATGATCGGCGGAAACGGTTTTTCATAAAATTCATTGGGGAAGGGCAACGATATCAGTTCGAAAAATGAGGCAAAGTTCAATGGTCGTGACAGGGAGTATATAAAATCGTGATCAATTTCCAGATGGATGCGCAGAAAATCGATTATTTCCGGATCGGATGTGTCAAGCTCCAGGCGAATGGGATTGCCGCGCGCCCGCTTTTTCAGTTCCGCCTCAATGGCGTTCAGAAGATCACGGACCTCTTCCTCATCGATCGCCAATTCCGCATCGCGCGTCACGCGGAAGGCGCATATTTTTTCAATCTCATAACCTTCAAACAGTTTATGGACAAATAATTTTAGGTATTCCTCCATAAAAATATAATGATGCTCTTCTTTGAAGGAGTGAATGCGGATAAAACGATTCTGCTGGGGCACGGGAATGATAGCCATCAATGGCGGCTGGTTTTCTCTGGCAGTCAGTTTGATTAATAGATGCATTGTCTTCCCCGGAATAAACGGGAATGGGTGAGAGGAATCGACAGCCATCGGCGTCAGAATCATCCCGGTACGTTCCTCAAATAATTCCTCGAGGCCATCCTTATGCTTTTTGGGAATATCAGCGGCAGTCCATAAATGGATGTTGTGTTTGGTAAGTTGGGGCAAAATCTGTTTTGTATAGCAATTATATTGTTGTTTAACTAATTGCAAGATTCTTTGACTAAGCAGAATCAAAAGCTTTTGGGGAGGATAGCTCGAAAAATCGCTGATTTCCATGCCGCTTTGAAGCTGGGAAAGAACGCTGGAAACGCGGACCATAAAAAATTCATCCAGGTTATTGGCAAAAATAGCCAGGAATTTTAAACGTTCGAGTAACGGCGTCGTTTCTTTTAGAGCTTCCTCCAAAACGCGGGCATTGAACTCCAACCAACTGAGTTCGCGATTGAAAAATAACTCGGTTTGCTTCATCTATAGTTCCTTTTTTATTCGACGATACTGATTTTAATGCCGAAAAATTCTTCGAAGAGATCCTTCTTGGTATTAAAGGCATTGATTTCAGCCGTTATATCTTTGTGATGTTCCGGAACAATGATCAAGCTGTTTTCTTTTTGAAAATC
>CAZWDO010000011.1:48443-79586 GCA_964632485.1 uncultured bacterium | reverse complement strand
AATTTGGAGGTGGTCAATCAATTGTTGATGGGTATTGTCCAAAGCATCGGCCATCCGAAGTATGGCTGAGAGTTTCATGACGATCATGCGATATTCATGGGTCAGTACAATATAATTTTCATGAGTATATTTCGGGATCGAGCGGCGATGATAGCGGGCAATATTAGCAATGATCCGTTTTTCATCTTCATCGAAAAACAGAAAATCCTGGGCCATGATGATATAATAGGAATGCTTATGATGAGAGCGGGTGGCTATAGCGACGCCGATGTCATGCAATAGAGCCGCGCAAGTCAGATAGTGTCGGTGGTGATAATTCAAATGATGGATTTTGCGGGTTTGCTCAAAGATTTGCAGGGCAATTTTATGGACTTGTGTGGCGTGATTTTCATCGAAATTGAGTTTCTTGCCGATTGCTATGGCTTCGACTAACACCTGCCGTTCACGGTTAATCTGAAAGCTTTTATTAGTACGAAACATCATTTCCCGAATAATGGCATCGCGCAAGGTTGTATCTGAAGTATAGGCGGAATTGATTTTAAGAGCGCGGCACAGGCTGAAAAAAATACAAATGGATGGTAATAGGTTTTCCGCCAGGTCCGCATCGATATTTAAGCGATGAACCAGTTCCTGTTCACTGTAGTTTTGGTATTTATGGTAGAATTTTTCCCAGGAACGAATTTGAATAATTGGGTTTTTAGTTCTTCGTTTATCAATCTGACTTTGAATAGCGGCAAACTCGTCGCCCAGGAGAACCATTTGTTCAATTTTATGTTCTTCAATTTGGGAATAGTATTCACGGAGTTCATTTTCGATTAAAGTGCCCGTGAAATCCAGCAGTGATTGATCCTCTTGCGCTTGTATCTGGAATTGAGCCATGAGCTTCTGAATTCCAAGAGGCAGGGCGATACTGGTTAACAGGCATTGATCATCGTATAGATTAAGGGAGAGATTGCCGCTGCCGAGAGCGATGAAACATCCCGCAGATTTTTCATTTTTTTTTGTAAATGGATAATGATTTTTTAGGGAATGATAAAGATAGGCAGCGATGCGGGGAGAAGAGAGTATTTCAACTTCAAGATCGCAAAAAATTCGTAGGTTATCAATAAAAATGTCTTGATTAGAGGCCTCACGGACTGCGGTAGTAGCAATCGTGCGGATTTTATGGATATGGTATTCGTGGATGATTTTTTTAAAATTGTTGATGATATCAATCGTGTCCTGGATGGTTCGACGACTGATTTTACCTTTACTGAAAGTATCCTTACCCAGACGTACGGGTTGCTTGAGTTCATCCAGTATGGTAAAATCCTGGTCATGGTACTCGGCGATTGTCATGCGGATGGCACCGGAACCAATATCAATGGCCGCGAGTCTTTCCAATCGGTTCATTTTGATATTAAATCCGAAAAATGTGAGGAATAGAGAGCTGCGCCCAGAGCGATACTGTCATCACCCAATTGAGCGAGATGCAAATCAACGTTTTGCGAGCCGTTGGCCATGGCGTGCCGATCCATGTATGCCCGGATAGTCGGAATTAAAAGATCGCCCATTTCTTCCATAACGCCACCTCCAAAGATGATAGCATCCACCCCGATCAGATTAATGACCGAGGCTGCGGCGATTCCCAGCGCTTTGGCGGCTCGCGTCATGGCCTTAACTGTGAGTGAATCGTTAGCCAACCACGCTTTTTTTAGAGCTCCGGAACCGACTCCCTGGCGCCAAGTTGGCGATATTTCATCCAAAAGTGTCGATTGGTGGGATTTGTCGATTTTTTTGGCGATATAACGAATAATACCGATTTTCCCGGCGATGGCTTCCAGGCATCCTTTTTGTCCACAATTGCATAAGGGGCCATCAATTTTGAGGGTGATGTGGCCAATTTCTCCAGCGGTAAAATTATGACCGCGAACCAGTTCGCCCTGGCTGATATATGCCCCTCCCACTCCGGTGCCGACAAAAATACCATATATTTGGTTCCAGTTTTTATTGGAGGCAATATGATATTCCCCGTATAAACCCATATTAACGTCATTATCCAACCATACCGGTTTTTTCATTAACCGGGACAGGTCGTCTCGCATGGGAAGTAGGTGCCAGTTGAGATTGGGCGCATGCAGTAGAACCCCCTGATTTGTATCAATCGCCGATGGCGCCGCAACACCAATCGAATCTATTTCTGTGAAGGAAAGCTTAGCTTTATCGGTCAGTTCAACAGCTAATTCCTGAATTTGATTCAGTATAGTTTGATAACCATCTTTGACCGCTGTCTTGACTTTGACCCGGTTTATTATTTTTCCGTTTATGTCGGAGATGATGCCATATATTTTAGTTCCGCCTAAATCAATACCGATTTTATACACTGATTTCTCCTTGAAGGTTTAAAATTTCGTTTCATTCAGAATTTAACAAGTTATCAGTCTGCTGATCGACGGACAATTCATGGATTCTAACCTTTGACAAAATGTCGAATATCAATGGTTAAAGGCAGACTCATAATGATTTACTTGAAAATAATTAAAAAATGGAAAAAAGCAAGTAAATTTTTAGTTAATTTTTATTCAGTTAGTTTCTGAAAATTGGTGATGATATTGTTAATATCTTCCTGTCGTTGTTGGCTGAATTTGATAGTAGCATTCGGATCAAATGCCTGGTTCATTTGAAGCTGCGTTTCAATCAGCACTTGTTCACTGTAATAATCCAGTAAGTCTTTAAGAAGCTGCTGAACTTTAAAAATGATCGAATTTGTATAGTTTATCTGCTGTGTGGTGATGTCTTGGAACTGTAAAAGATTAATGATATCGAACGAACTGTCATCGATTTTCATCAGATTTGATGAAAGCGCCATAAAGCGTTCATCTTCTTTCAATTGGGGGAAACTGATAGATAAGTCGTCCATGTTTTTTTTTGAATCTATAATAATTTGAGCGATTTCATCCAGTCGGGAAATCGTTTCCATGGCTGACGATGATGTTTCCTCGGTAATTTTATTTAATTGACGGATTGTGTCTGGTAGCTGTGTATAGCTTTCAATAATGCGTTGTGTGACAAATTTTTTTGTTTCTTCTTTGGCATCGTCAATAAGACTTTTTTTAAGATAGGTTAGAACTTCATTAATGATTTTCATTTGAACTTCACGAATGCTGATCAGAGAGTTAATCTGCACTTTTAGTACCGTCTCGTCCAGGGGTTTTTCTAAAAGTTTGAACACTCCCAGACTCATCGCTTTTAAATAATCGTCCTGGTTGATGGTATCGACAACCAGTATAATGCTGGTATTCATCAGCTTTTTATTGCTTTTGAATTCGATAATGAGATCAAATGGATCAATATTTTGGAGAAGAGCGCTTAGAATGATGATATGTGGAATCCAATTATTGGCAACTGAGTTAGCTTCCTCGTAGGTATCAATAATCTTAAATTTATAAATATGGGGTGGAAGGCTGGATATTATTTTTTGAATTGAGCTTGTGTCATCATCGATGATGAGGATTCGATAGAAGGTTTGATCCATGTTTTGTTCCTTAGTAGTAATTAAGAGATTATAATCAATCGTTAAAAATGTATAGAGAAATAATCATTCTTCGATAGACTCGAATTCATCATCAAGTTGTTGCCTTTCTTGGCGTGATTTTTTCCACTTTTTATACCAATAATCCAGTTTAGCGGTCACATTAAAGCCGAAATTGCGTTTTGCTTCGCCTGATCGAATGAAGGAATCACCGTTTTTATCCCTGAACTGTTCGCGATAACGCAAGCTGATCATAATAGTTTTATGGGGCTTAATTGAGATAGCAAAACCCCAAATCTCTCCATCCCGTTTTTGATCGAACATGGTTTTAAAATTTTTCTGTTCGATAAAAAATGATGTATAAACTAAGTAAGGAGTAAACGGATAATAATTCTTGATGGAAAATGAAATCAGTTTATCCCGGGTGGACCCCCGAAACACATGGCGGTATTTAGAGCTAAGTTCAATATATCCGGGCAGATTTAATTTAAACATATTATTCCAGCCATAGAGCCAACCATTGTTTTGATTTAACTCATTCACGCGTGAGATCAGTTCCAGATGTCCGGAATCATCCTCAATGAAGCGGGCTTTGTTGTATTCATAACTGCGATCGAAGATAGAAGTTACGAAATCAGGACTTTGGAGATCAGTACCGATACTGAACTGGACCCAGGGGAAGCGCAGTAGCAGATTCGGAAAAGTACAGCCCAGGCTGACATTGCTGTAGGCAGCTATTTCACCAGTTATGATGCCGCTGCCTTTATCGAGTTTGAATACTTCGTACTCACTGCCGGCAGAAAGTGCATGGAAATACCGGGTTTTAATTTTATCAAGACGCTGCAACGAATCAATTGGTTTATCGAACTGGTTGGGATTGGGATCGATCATGTCGGGATAAGAATCGCCATCCTTATCGTTTATATTGGAATATTGATTGATATCACCGATATATGTAACGTCTAAAGTTAGTTTTTTCGAATGTCGCCAGGAAAAATAAGTGCCAAACACCCGGGGTTTGATAATATCATTGAAAAATAAATTGAACTTGTAATTAGTCGATTTGGCGCGAATCTCAAAGCCATTTAGTCGCTCAAAAGGCAAAACAACAGTGTTTGAATAATTGTCCACCAGATACCCGCGCCCTAAACTCAGGTTTTCAATCATACCCAGCCGTAAAAACCAGGGGTCCTCGGGCTTGAAAAGTTGAAAATAATAAATATTACTGATGAAATCCTTCAATTCGTTCCAGTTTTCAGTATAGAATTTTCCCTTATTAGAGGCTGCTAAATAGATGAGATACACAAATTCCATCTGACTGTAACGAAATCGCAACAGAGTTCCAGCGTGATAGTAGCGTAGCCCCTCATAAGTCGCCATCCCCGCTAGTTGCTGGGTGGAAAATTTAAATTTTTTAGGTCTTAAGCTGGGAATCGAAACGGGGAATAGCGGATCAAATAGTTTTCCCTGGCTGTATAATTCATCGATATACTCTTTATCTCTGAGTGTGGTTTGAACCCATTTTTTTGAGGGGGCTTTATCTTCCGGGGACAACAAAGCGCCCTGAGCGGGAATGTGATAAAGCGAATCATTGATTCCCATACTGAGCACGTTTCCGCCCAGGTTGATGATTGACCCGTTTACATTCACAATTCGGTAGCGGACACCGGTGGCCGTATCGCGGGGATAAAGAATCAGTCGGCCCTGTTTTAAGATGATGGTTAATGAATCCCGATTCACAAAAATATCCGAACCGGCGGAGATCTCAATGATCTGATTTTTTTCGAGCAGCAGATATGCCTTAGATTTTCCCCCGCGAATCCCGATTTTAGCGGGGAGGGTTTTATTTTGATAGGCCTCTGCGGGTAGGGAATCGCTTTCCCGCGCGATATAAAACGTTGTGGTCGGACCATAAAGAAATACTGGAGTTTCGGAGGATTTTCGGATGGGTTGTCCCTGGATGATGGTGGCAGCGCACAGTATGAATAACCAAAATCTATACATGAACGACCTCGCTTTATAAAGTGTTTAATCGTAAAATAATCCAAACTCGGCATGATCCATTCTCGTTCGAATTATGGAATTCTGGGGTCAGCAAACGCCGATCACCGATTACTATTTGAATTATACAACTTTTTACCAGGTTGTCAAGAAAAAAAATATTCAAAAAATATCAATACCTGTTGATTTCCAAAAGCTCAGTTTTTCTAATAGCGCATGATCGAGGATTATAATTTCAGCGCTCTATTAAAATTTTGGTTATATTTAAGATTACTAAAGATGCAAATCGGCATCGGCATCCTTATCAGTAAGGCGAAGTGTGACAAACAACTCAGGCAGGAAATAAATTTAGATTCCTGGGCAGTGCCGCTATTTGAAAATTTTCGGGAAGGTTTTATTGATTTTTTTCTTGACATGTTTTGAAAAAATCGTATAATATAGGTATTAGAATTTGTAAGGTTTCTATTTGCCATTCCATTGACGGACTAACAGCATCGGCTGGTGACGTAAAATCAATGATAATGGTTTGGATTAAACGCAATCTATGCCAAAGAGATACTCAAATGAAATTAGAAGACCTTGGTTATAATGACATACTTGAAAAGTCCAGAATAGAGCAAAATCTGGATAGCTTTGAAATAGGTAGGATTATTGCGGAACATAAGGAACGATACATTAGCAAAACAACAAAAGGGGAATTTGAAGCCGAGATAACCGGAAACTTGCGCTTTACTGCTAAAAATCGTGAAGATTTCCCCGCAGTAGGTGATTGGGTTGCGTTAAAAACTTATGACTCTGATTTTGCGATTATTTATAAAATACTGCCCAGATTCTCAATTATAAAAAGGCAGGCGGTAGAAAAATTTGGTGAGATTCAGATTATTGCCACTAATATTGATTATGCTTTTTTAGTCCAGGCTGTAGATAGAGATTTTAATATCAATAGACTTGAAAGATACCTGACCATTTGTAATTCATCAAAAGTTAGCCCCGTTATTGTACTCACTAAGATTGATTTAATAGATGAGCAGCAGATTTTTGAGATAATCAGTCATCTGAAATTACGGATTAAAGATGTTCCGATTATTGCAATCAGTAACGAGACACAGGATGGGTACGATAGAATTAAAGCCACTATTGAAAAAGGGAAAACATATTGTATGCTGGGTTCTTCAGGGGTTGGGAAATCTACACTGTTAAATAATCTTTCGGGCGCGAGTATTATGCGAACGGATACTCTAAGTCAGAGTACAAATAAAGGGCGGCATATTACAAGTCACAGGGAATTAATAATTCTGGAAAATGGCGGAATATTGGTTGACAATCCGGGAATGAGAGAAGTGGGTATTGCCGATGCAACAAGCGGATTGGAAATTACATTCGATATAATTGACGCCATTTCTCAAAATTGTAAGTTTAAAGATTGCGCTCACACTCATGAGGTCGGTTGTTCGGTACTCGAAGCCGTGAAAAAAGGAGAAATTGACATCGCTACATACGAAAATTACCTGAAAATGGAAAGAGAGAATGCCTATTTTAAATCCACAGTTGCGGATAGACGGAAAAAGGATAAAGAATTAGGAAAAATTGTAAAAAATTATAAAAAAGAAATCAATAAAAAAAAATAGCCAGCGCAACACATAATGATGTTGTACTTCAAGGGTTGATGAATAATGTTAAAAACAAGTAAAATAAGATTTTGTGTATTCTTTTTAATATTTTTATGCATTGCCGGATGCCATACCAATTTATTTAAGTCCCGATCCAATATTGAAAATGTAATCTTGATGAAACAGGATAATTTTTTTTATCTGGATATAAAGAATTATCCGGCACAGAGCAAATATCTTCCTATTGGAATATTTGATTCCGGCACAGGGGGACTTACGGTTCTTGAACAAATTTTAAAATTTGATGAGTTCAATAATGAAAATCATGAATATATTGTTAGTGGTGATGGAATCAGTGATTTTAAATCTGAAAGTTTTATTTACCTTGGTGATCAAGCGAATATGCCTTATGGAGAATACCCGGGAAAGAATAAAGAATCTCTTTTAAAAGAACATATTATCAAAAATATGCAATTTCTGATGGGCAATAAATATTATCTCAATGCTGGAGATAATGAGTACAAAATTGATAAACAACCAGTTAAAGTGATAGTAATTGCTTGCAATACAGCTACTGCCTATGGGAAAAGTGATATAGAACGGTTTCTCCAACGCGCTGATTTGAATATTAAGGTCATAGGCGTCATAGATGCGGGTGTTAAAGCGGCTTTAGATTTTTTTAGTAAGACTGAGAATGGCAGTATTGCTGTCATGGCTACGGCGGGGACTGTATCATCAATGGGATATGTGAATGCTATTAATTCGCACAAGAGAGAAAGAGATTTTTCCGGCGATATTTCGGTCTTTCAGCAAGCAGGGATCGGTCTTGCCGGAGCAATTGACGGTTTAATTGAGCATATATCGTTTGATGCCACAAAACCAAGAAAGGAGTATAAAGGACCTGGCCTTGCGCATCCCGATGCATCAATTGATACTTCTATACTCAGCCGTTATGGATTTGATTGGGAAAATAATAGGATGCTTTTTGATGGAAATAAAGAAAATCCACAGAATATCCAAATAAATTCTATCAATAATTATATTTCTTATCATTTAGTTTCCTTACTGGAAAAGATCAGCAAACATGATCAGGCGCAACCATTAAAAGCTATTATTCTGGGTTGCACTCATTATCCTTTTTTTAAAGAAATTTTTATAAAAAAGCTGCAACAGCTTTATAACTATACTGAAAATGGTCAATTTGTCTATCGAAAAATTATGACACCAAATATAAAACTCATTGATCCTGCGCAAAATACAGCTAAAGAACTTTATGAATATCTTAAAAGTCTGGGGCTTTATAATTCATCAGATCTTTCAAAAAGTGAGTTTTATATTAGCGTACCCAATAAGCTTAATGAGAATGTTCAACTTGATTCATTGGGGAATTTTACCTATGATTATAAATATGGCCGTGATGAAGGATTTATTCAGGAATATGTTAAAAGGGTACCTTTCAGTAAAAGTACTATTTCTTCTGAAACTGCTAGTCGCTTAGAAACAGGAGTGCCTGTAACATTCGGATTGATTAAAAGTTTTAACGAATCCAGTTTAAAAATGAAAGAGGTTCAAGAAATTTTTAAGTTTTAAACTATTTAATGATCAACTTTGATTAATATGTAACAATCAGTTTTTGTTAATTTATTGCCATAATTTAAATTATACAGTTTTATACAGTGAATATCAAGTATTAAAATTAAATAAACAGCTATATATTACATTTGAATTAGCCTGATGATTATTTTAACCCGCTTAGCGTTATTATTTTAATATTGGTTTTCTCTATTTTGTTTACTTTACTCAAAGCGTCTGATTCTAAACAGTGAATTGCGCGCTGATTTCGGCCAATTGGCTGGCATGGCGTTCTATTTCTTCGCTCATACTCCCAAGATTTTCGGTCTGTTTGGCCGCGCCCTGCAGACCATCGTTCATTTCGCGTATCGCCAATGTGATCTGTTGAATAGCGTCCAGCTCGGCTACAGAATTATCCCGAAAGGAAATCAACTCATCGGCTATATGCTTGACTGTTTTTTGTATTTCCTCGAACAATCCGGTCGATTGACGAACGATGTTGAATCCTTCCTGAACCAGAGTCGAATTCTCAGCCAGCAATTTTTTTATTTCATTCGCGGAACTTGTCGAGCGATGAGCCAGCGCGCGGACTTCGGCGGCGACCACGGCAAATCCTTTGCCTTGTTCACCGGCTCGAGCTGCTTCCACCGCGGCATTTAGCGCCAGCAGGTTAGTCTGAAAGGCGATCTCGTTTACCATGTTGGTAATTGATGAAATCGCCTGGTTACTTGCGATAATCTGGTTCATCATGGACACGGTTTCGTTGGCGATTTTCGTTCCGGATTCGGCGGAATCCGCGGCGGTCCGGGATTCTTGCGCGGATTGCCGCACTCGATTGACATTCGAGCGGCACCCCTCGGTTATCGCGACTAAAGAGGCGCTGATTTGCTCAATGGCGGTAGCCTGTTGTTGAGATGTCCGGGATTGCATTCCTACCGCATCGCTGATTTCACTCATTGCGGCTGTCAATGCCTCTGATACCATTCGGATCGATTTAATATGCTGCTGGAGGCGATCGAAAAATCCATCCAATGAACGGCTCAAGTCACCCACCTCGTCAGTTTGATCCAATTGAGTTCGCACCTGTAAATCGCCTTCGGCGCACAAACTGATTTTTTCGGTCAGATGAGCCAGTGGCCGAGTAAGGTGGGTTGCCAACCAGTATAACAACCCCAGCAAAATCACACTGACGGCCAATGCAATTCCCAACAGTAATTTCATCAATCCTCGCGCCCGTAGAAAAACTTCCCGTTCCGGAACACAGATGGATAATGTCCAATATGCATCAGAACCACTAATGGAAAAGGGAGTGATGAAATTCAAAACTTGTTCATCCAATGTCTGGGAATGGAATGCTATGATCGTATCGCTTTTTTGTCCGGCCATGCTCGCAAGAATTCTGGCATCCGCCCATTCCTCCGAATGTTCTATATTTTCAGTCCTCTTTCCCACTATATCATTCGATGCTGAATACCCGATAAAAAATCCCGCTTCTGTGATCAACGAGGCATGACTACCAGGATAGGGTTGTATTTCCCGAATCACTTTTTGAAAATAATCCAATGCAATATCGATACCGACTATTCCCAGCATACGCTCATCCGCCCAGATCGGAACAATGACGCTGGTTTCCAGGATTTCGTCGCTTTTTTCTTCGGAATAAGCATAAAAATAGGGATCCAGAATAACTTCTTTTCGGCGTATCCAGGGAATGCGTACATAATCCTCTTTAAACAATTCATCATCAGGAACCTTATCAAATTCCGGTTTGATAACGCCATCGACCCGATAGAACGCCATGTCCGGACGGCCGCGATCGTTGCCATGAACTGTGTTGCGATATTTATGATCCAGTCCATCCAGCGAATTGGTATCCCAAATTGACCAAACAGCTAAAAAATCGGGAGTCTCTTCCAGTTGTTTACGCAACATACTAAAAAAAATAGTCCGGCGAGTATCCACCGGAAAACTTTCCAGATCGGAAAAACTTCGCGCCAGCACCCCGGCTACCAGAAACGCCCGGTCGATATCATGTTTTATCTTTAAGGCGTGAACTTGAGCCGTTTCTTTTATTTCGGCCCTGATGCCGTTATTGATGATCTTTTTCACTTGAAAATAAATAATCGCGATGGTTACCACATAGCAAAGCACAAAAACAGAAAAAATCGCCGAAAATATTTTTCCACGAATCGATAGACGCTTCTTCATTTACAGCTCCTTGATATGGCGTTACTGCTAACATAAAAAAAATTGGGAAAAAATCAAGCTCTACATAGAAAATAGTTACGTTTAATTATTGTCATTTGTTCCATAAGTTCGTTGTTGCGAATCAGGAGCGCTTCTTTAGCAATTCCAATTCAATTTCCGTCTGGATTTTGCGCCATTCCTCTTGCAGAATTCGCCAGAAATCCTTCCAAGCATCTGTTTTTGAGGTTTGGGGAGCAAAATTTTGACTGCACAATTCTCCCAGCCGATCGAAATTCATACTTAGCGCCGATCCTTTGATTTTATGCAGAACGGCATTAAAACGCTCCCGGTTTTCCTGGGCGACGACCTGGTCCAATTCATGGAAATATTCCTGATAAAGAGCGCCTACGCTTTCAAGGACTTTATAATAGATATCGTCCGAATTATTGATACGTTTTTTAAATTCTTTTTGATTGAAATGCATAGAATCTGAAGCGTCCGCAGGAGAAAATGTGCCGCTCAGCGCCATATTGGCATGTAGGTATTTAGCCAGCATTTGCCGAAGTTCGGTTTCATCGATCGGTTTCGAAAGATAATCGTCCATGCCGACTTGAAGACATTTTTCTTTTTCCTCGGAAAAGGCGCCGGCGGTTAAGGCAACAATCGGAACATGGCCGCCGCTATCGATCTCCAGTTCCCGGATGGCGCGGGTTGCCGCATGCCCATCCATTTTAGGCATTTGCACATCCATCAATATCAGATTCGGGGAATGTTGTTTGAATAATTCGACTGCCTTTTCTCCATCGACCGCTTCAATCAGAATTGCGCTCTGTAAATACTTTTTGACCATAATTTTTATCAGCTTCATATTGATATAGACATCTTCAGCAATCAGGATAGTTCCTTCAAAAATGGCCGCTGGCATTTTCTCAGGCTTATTTTCCATTTGAGAATCCAATTCAGATTTCAGAGGTGTTTGTAATACCAGATAAAACTCTTTTATCATAGTCAACGAAAATGAGCTGCCCTGTCCGGGTTCGCTGACCAGCTCGATTTGGCCGCCCATTTTTTGGGCCAGTTTGTTGGAGATGACCAGTCCGAGACCCGTGCCGCCATATTTGCGAGTGGTGGAGGCATCGGCCTGGGAAAACGCCTTGAACAATTTATTCAACTTGTTCGGAGAAATACCGATGCCGGTATCGCGAACGGTAAATATAAAATGTCCCAGCCGGGGATTCTCTTGATCCGGACTAAAGCTTGTATTCATTTCAATATAACCGCTTTCGGTAAATTTCACGGCATTACTGAGCAGATTGGCTAAAATTTGACGTAATCGAACTGGGTCCACCACGGCGAATCGAGGCAAATCGGGCGACTGATTTACCCTTAGTTCCAATTTTTTTTTTGCGGCGGTATAACGGAACATGTCTGCGGTTTTTTCCAATAAATCAATCAGGTCCGTAGTAATTTCCTCTAATTCAAGTTTCCCCGCCTCGATTTTAGAGAAATCAAGAATATCATTAATGATTTCCAGTAGCGAATTGGCGGAGGAGTTGGCATGACGTGCATATTCATACTGTTCGTCGCTCATTTTCGTATTCAGGAGCAGTTCGGTAAAACCGATCACGCCATTGAGCGGGGTGCGGATTTCATGGCTCATGTTCGCCAGAAATTCCGATTTCGCTCTGTTTGCCTTCTCAGCTTCATCCCTGGTCCGAATCAGGGCTTGCTCGAAATTCTTGCGTTCCATGATGTCGGCCACCACTCCGGTTAGCATCCAGGGAGCGCCCTCTTCTGTCCTGGAGGTAATGATTCCGATATCCTGAAACCACTTATATTCGCCATTCGCTGTTTTGATTCGATAATCCACTTTGTACAGCGCTGACTTTCCATTGAGGTAATCCAGCATATTTTGCATCATGAGCTCATAGTCATCGGGATGCACCAGTTCGGTAAAGTCTTTATAATTAGTGAAGCGTTCGGGGGAAAATCCCAGCATATATGCTTTTTGTTCGTTGAATTTTACTTCGCCGGATATGGCATTCATCTGCCACCAGGCGATGTTTCCCGAACGCATTGTCGCTTCCAACCGTTGCTTATAGTCTTCCAGCTCATCAATCTTTTCGGCCAGTTGGCGATTCGCCTTGGATAGTTCATTGTTCAAGCGTTCTGCCAGTTCTTCATGTTCTTTCTCCCTGGAAAGATCGACCACGCCGCTGCGAATGACAATCTTTTCGCCGGCTTGCCAAATATTGCTCTCGATTTTAACCGGCAATTCCTGACGTTTGCCCCTGAGTATCAATTGGCAGCTTTGAGGCAGCCGGGTTTTCAGAAGCGCCTGGATATGAAAATAGAATGTGTCCTGAACATCGGCGCGGATAAACGTGGTAATCGCAATCCGTCCTTGTTCATGTCGTTCAATATCCACCATGGCGGCGAATTTACGATTGACGGACTCAATGATCAGTTCCGAATTATACGTCACATAGCCAATAGGGGCGTTATCGAATAAATCAGCGAAATGCTTTTGCGAGATTTCTAAATCCTGTCGGATACGGGACAGTTCCTCGTTCTGAAACTGCAATTCCTGATGATAGATATTCAATTCCTCTAATAATTCTTCCAGGCTTTTTCCACCGGGTTCGACCCCTTTGCGATAATCGCGTAGGGTATCCTCAATGCGACGACGAAGATATTCGGTAGGGTCATGTTCTCGATTCATGTTCTCTAACTCCTATTGTAAAGATGGCTCCCTTGAACTCTCCAGTTTCATTTTTAATGGGACAACCGTCTATTAGAAGACGCAAGGGTTTCTTCCCCTGCATTTCGATTGTATGCTCAAATCCTCTGACCGATTGACCCGTCGCTTTGATGATGGAAAAGGGGAGTTTATCCGGGGGAATGGCGTTGCCTTGCAAATCGAGAATACGCCATTTATCGCTATTATAAGTACGGGTAAGGATTTCCTGACGGCTGATTTCAAAGATTTCCTCGGCTTGTCTATTGGCATAGGTAATCCAACCCTCTGCATCCACCATGGTTTGGGCGATTGGACTATTGTCCAGCATGGTCGAAAGAAGTTCGCGGCTTTGCCGCAACTCTTCTTCGAGCTTTTTGAGTTTACTGATTTCAATGACCGTGCCGATCAACTTCAGGGGTTTGCCTTCCTCATCCCGTTCGATAATCGAGCCCCGATCATAGTACCAGCTATATCTTCCGTCTTTGCGTCGGATGCGATAGGCCATGCTCCACTCTTTGCTCAATCCTTCCAGATAGTCACGCATATTTCGCATGGTTGACTCGTAATCATTGGAATGGATCAGGTTACAAATCTCATATACATCGGTGGGAAATTCTTCTATTCGATATCCCAGCATGGTGGCCTTACGTTCATCGAATAGCACCTTTCCGGTTTTAACATCCCATTCCCACCAGGCCATTTCTCCGATTTTAAGAGCTTCCTTTAAGCGTAGGCCAGCCAAATCGGCGCGGAAGGTTTCTTTTTTGAGATTGGTTACATCGACAAACGTCAACAAAATGCCTTCCACGGCATTAAATTCCGTACGATAGGGACGAATGCGCGCGAAATAGGTCAACCCGTTGGGATAGGCGATTTCTCGATCGATTGGCTGCAAGGTTTCCCCCACCTTCAGAATATCTTCGATCAGCGATTCGTCATGCGGAAGAATCGTCAGATGCGCGATCGGCCGTCCCAAATCGCTTTGACGAATATTTGTGATTTTAGATACCAGTGGGGTAATTTTTCGAATTGCCAGATTGCGATCGAGGTAAAGCGCCCCTACCTCGGTGTTTTTCAATAAATTGTTTACGTCATTATTCAAGCGGGTCAGTTCATCAATCTTAAGCTGATACTCAGAATTGACAGTATAAAGCTCTTCATTGACGGATTGCAGTTCCTCGTTGGTGTTCTGCAATTCTTCATTGGAAGCGATCAGCTCTTCATTGCTTGATTGCAGTTCCTCATTCGAGGTTTCCAACTCTTCGATGGTAGCCTGCAGGCTCTCCTTGGTGAACTGCAATTCCTTCTCGAGATCCGATACCTTATTTAAAAAATTTTCATCCAATTCAACAGGTTCGGGCGCGGTTTGAGTTTTGCTTCTTCCTGCGTCATCCAGGTAGAAGCTGATCATGTAGAATGTTGAGCGTTCTGTAGTTAATTGCCGCCCTTCAATCGATATTTTATGTTTTTCGAAGCCTTTCAAGCCCACGATGCTTTCTATAACCATCTCCTTGTCGTTGCGTTTCATTTTTCGAAGCAGGGCGCTTACAAAAAGCGACAATTCATGGGGCAAATTGCTCAGTAAATTCTGTGAGAAGCGACCCGGTTGGGGTTTGATGAAGGGCGTGGTATCATTGATGACATGCAGTATATTGTCGTTTGCGTCAACAATCACCGAGGGCGGAAGAAAGGTTCCCATGACGATATTCATCAACCGCTCAAAACGCATCCCATCCACTGTACGTGGCATCAGATGCAACCCCCGCTCCAAATCAGGTGTTACCATGCGCGGTATAGGAATATCCTTGATGATGGGCGGCGTGAATCCCGCTTTATAACGGTAAATCTTCCACTTTGTATCCAAACAATCAAAGGCCTGGCTCATTTCGCCGATGGTCTCGCTACCTCCTAAAAAAACAAAGCCGTCGGGATTGATGCTGTAATAAAACATTGACAGTAAACGAGTCTGGACATCCGGTTTTAGATAAATAAAGAGATTGCGGCATACCAGCAGATCAATTTTGGAAAAGGGCGGATCTTTGAGCAGATTATGTGTGGCGAAAATGATCATCTTGCGAATTAATTCATTGACCTGATACCCATTTTCCTTGCGGTGGAAATATTTGGTCAGAAACGTCGAGTCCACGTCAGCGACTATGCTGTCGGGATAAAATCCCTGCCCGGCAAGTTCAATGGAATGCCGGTCAATATCGGTCGCGAAAATCTTTACTTCACAATTCAGTTTGTTTTTATCCAGAAACTCATAAATCATCATCGCCAGAGAGTAAACTTCTTCACCGGTCGAACAGGCCGCGGACCAAACCCGATAACTCGTTTTCGACAATAAATCGGGCAACACATGTTTGGCAATGCTCTCAAACGCTTTCTGATCTCTGAAAAACCGGGTAACTCCAATCAGCAATTCCCGGTAGAGGATATCTTTTTCCTTATCGGATTCGGAAAGAAAAATCAGATATTGTTCCATGCTATCGAAACGGTTGATGCTCAAGCGCCGTTCCAGGCGCCGAATCAGGGTGTTTTCTTTATAGTAGGAGAAATCGATGCCGCTGAAATCCCGTAAAATGATGATGATCTTGGTCAGGGTAGCAATATTTTCCGCTAAGATGCGGTCCAAACTCTCGCTTTTTTTTACAAAAGGATGTTTGATAAAGTTGATCAGCGCCTCGGGCATCTTAGCCGGGGTTAAAATATAATCGACCAATCCGGTAGAAATCGAGCTCTTAGGCATACCGTCGAATTTAGCAGAATGCTCATCCTGCGCCATGATCATGCCTCCGGCTTCTTTGATGGCGCGGGTGCCGAGCGTCCCGTCACTGCCCGTGCCCGAGAGGATAATGCCAATCGCATTCTTGCCTTTGTCAGCGGCCAGGGAGCGGAGAAAGATGTCGATCGGTAGATTCGGAACTTTTCGATGGCTCTGCTCTTCAAGAAACAGCTTTTCATGATAGATAGATATATTTTTCCCAGGGGGAATAAGGTAAATATGATCCGCTTCCACGGCCATGCCATCCATGGCAATTTGTATCGGAATCGTTGTTTGTCGAGCCAGTAATTCATCCATGAGACTTCGGTAATCGGGAGAAAGATGCTGGATGACGACAAAGGCGATTCCGGTCGTGGACGGCATAGCCTTGAAAAACTCCTGAAGGGCTTCCAACCCGCCGGCGGATGCGCCAATTCCCACTACTACCAGTCCGCTATCCACTATTTCGGTATTCACTTTTTTGCGAGCGGTTTTTTCGTTCTGGTTTCACTCATAAACATCCACTCCTTTTTCTAATTAAAAGACACTTGAAAAATTTGTTCCCGTCTCTTTGAAAAAAAATTTCAGGGATATTAAAACCGGTATTCAGATTGTTGAGCGTTTGAATTGACCGGTTGACCTTATTTTTTCTCATCACCGTCGATAATCCGCGCCAGAGCAAACACAATAGTCCCGACCTTCCTGCCACCAACTGCTTGATTACGGCGCATCCCGCGCGTTCAGCAACGAATCGCAGGATTCCTGATAATTTTTATATTAATACATTTTGTTGAGTTATGCAACTGTAAAGCTTAAAAGAAATTATTTTTTTTAGTCCACCCGGCAAATTCGCGCTTGAAGTAGTGAATTGAATAGGTTACAAAGGTAAAGAATTCTTTGTTGCAGTAGCTAATGGGCTGGCAAGTGAAGGCTTTGATCTAATTTTTAGTGTCCGTAAGAGTACAGGTGGAGAAAAATCCATATAGCCGGGAAAGCGCAGCAACTCCCCCAGCTACAACATAGTACCATAATTTACACAGCCAGTCATAAGGCGCGGAGACGGTAACTATTACGCAGCTAACAGGATTCGAACCTGTAACCCACGGCTTAGAAGGCCGTTGCTCTATCCATTGAGCCATAGCTGCATTTTCTGAATAATAACTAATTTTTAGGCAAAAAGCAAGCGCTTTTTCTGATAAGCGATGCTATGCCAAACTTTATAAAATGAACGGGAAATATCTCAATTCAAGACGGTCATTTCAATAGTAGAAGCTTTGCGGTTATCCTTGAATGCGCAGTTTGAATATGGCAGAAATAGATCCCGGCAGGAAGTTGTCCGGCTTGCCACTCAACCGTATGTTCACCGCTATTGAGCTTTTGGGAAATTAATTCCGTAATTTTTTCTCCCAATAAATTGAAAATCGTAACAGTTACTTTTTCTTTCTGTAGAAGAACGAAACGGATTTGCAGAGCTTGATTGAAGGGATTTGGATAAGGCGCTGTAACGATGATATCTTTTTTGGCCTGGAACTGTTGATCGGTGTTGATGGAGGTTGGGATTAATGAAAAATCAACGGATTGACTGATGTTTTGGAAATAATCCACTACAATATTTTCCCTGCTATCATTTTCATACCCCACTTTATCAATGATTAAGCGGTATGAATCCGGAGGTAGGTTTTGAATTGAATAGTCGCCCAATTCGTCGGTAAACGTAAATGCTGTTAAATACTGATTGGAATTGAAAGCGTAAACCATTATTCCTGCGGTTTCGTTTGAATCGCTTTGAGCGCTCAGATTGTTCAGAGTAGGGAAAAGGATTGATCCGCCAATCGATGCTAAACCATTTTCCCCGCAAGGATCGACACTAATATCAATCGAATCTATCTGACTTGCTGAATCGATCCAAACTGTGTCGGCTTCTTTCCATTTAACAGTTGTCGTCTGATCGATCCGATAAAACGATGGTCGGTATCCATCTTGAGGAATTGCGCGGACGATATAAGGTCCTGGATCCAAATTGGTTAATTCGTAGTGACCGTTGGAATCCGAATTGATGCTGTATTTAAAATTTCTGCGGTTACGATCCGTTAAACGGTAGGCAGTAACCCAGGAATAAACGCCCTGAAGGGAATCATTAAGTATGCGGCCACTGAGCTGGTTATTGAAATTAGTTGGCCCGGCGACGATAAAATCGATTCCGGATATATCGCCATTAATAGCGATGCTGGTGGCCTCTGTTATATCATATTGATCCTGGTAGTATTCGGGACGAATCGTTTTATCTCGGGGAATTGCCAGAATAATGACTGTATCGCCCTGATTGAAACTAAATTGATAGGCGCCGTCATCGTCCGTTTGGGCTACTGCATGTTTGGGACCACGTTGATCATAGGACGCGATGCAAAACGCATGCAGGGTAGAGGGTACAGCCTGGGCCAGTGTATCCATAACCTTCCCGCTTAGTGAAAAGGTGATCGGTGAGTTTTTGGCGGTTAAAGCGATATCGAGAAAAATGGTATCGCCGGGGGGTACTGCTACAATGGTCGCTGTTGATACTGAACCGGCGTTGTCGTAAAATTCACTGAAATAATGGATGGCAGTGGTATGGACCGCGTAATTACCAGCCTCTGCCTCCACTATAAAGTAGCCAGTGGAATCGGTTTCTGTTCGTGTCGGAAAACTCCATTGATGCGGAATGAAAAAAAGTCTGGCCTGGGCAATGCCTGCCTGATTGGAATCGTCTCTTACATTCCCTGCGATAAATCCTTTTTCACCGCCGTCTTCGATCTCGATCGGCACTTCAACCGTATTTGATGGGGAACTTTCATTTTTATTTTCATTAGCGGTTACATAATAGCAAAATGTCGCTGATTCTTTTATGGGACGATCAATATAAAAAGTAAAATTAGTGTGAGGATGGATCACCTCAAAGGGTTGGCTACTACTCAAGTCTCCGTCTTTTCGATAAACTTTATAATAAATGTTGCGTTGGCCGGAGGTTGGTTCCACTGCATCCCAGTTTAAAGTAACTTTTTTAAAATTTTGATTCTGATCGGAAACGGCTGCCGTAAGATTCTGTGGCGCTGTTGGGACTTGCGCCAACAGTGAAACAGTTGGCCACGTAAAGCAGAGAACAAGGCTGAAAATTAAACTGTGTTTCATTTTACACTCCTTTTAAGAATATTGATAACATGCAGGGTGTGTTAAAAATAAGCGATTAATTATCTGGAATCCATTCATTGAAAATTCCCGGAATAAATCTGCTGTCTGCCATTATCACGGGTCCGTAAGCATGAATCGTCTCCGTAATGCCGTGGATAAAAGTGGAATTATTTTACCCATGAATTCCGGTCTTAACGCCGGAAGGAAGATAGTGGTGATCTTTAGGCATTCTCTATATACAATATACTCAAAAAAAATCATTTGTCAATACAGGAAAAAAATATCCGTCATATAAAATGATTAATGCAGATTGGATTGATATGACTATTCAATTCAAAAAGATTGGTGTCTTGAATTGGAATCGTCCATGATCAATAGATTTTCAAATCCGCGATACATCGCTTTAAGTTCCTGGATTTCGGGAATCGATATTTGAGTATTGAGCAACACAATAGGCAGTCCTTCAAATAGGTTCCGTGAGGTTTGCAACATCCCGGGACGATAATCGATAATCAGATCAAACGGTTGGGGATTTTCGAGATATTTTTCCCCTGAAATCGGGGAGGAAGTTAAATGATAGATTCGCGCAGAATATTTTTTTTGGGTATCGTTTTTGAAATAGTGCAGACGGTTCAGATAGTGATCCGGGTTATAAAATGTATTGGCAATTTTAATAGCCAGGGATATTGAAGGCATTTCATTAACGGCAAGCACGATTTGGAAGGTCATAAATGGATTTTTCTCAACTAATTCCCGCGCCTGGAGATAAAATGAATCCGGGATATCCTCAGGTTTGAATATGAGGGTGAGATGATTCGCAAGGGGCATAGCGGTCCATCGTTGCCAGCGCTGTGCGTTTTTTTCTCTAAAATCAATACTTGAAATGAATTCATGGTGGGTTACAGAATTGGAAAAAGTGGGCGTCATCGCAGGATAGTAATCAATCGAGAGTAAATCTTCAAGCCAGGCAATCGCCTGTATCATCTCAACAGAACCGAATGAGGGAGTTTGAGTTACCCAATAAGGGGGAAGCTTCATGAATTTTATCCCCAGTTGTTGAGCCTGCTCTCTGAGATAAGTTCCAGGAAGGAGTGAAAGTGGGTATACTTCCATGCTTTCGCTAAGATTCAGACTATCGACGAACTCAATGGTTTTTTGGAAGTCGGAAAAGCGATCGAGGGGCAAACCGAGGATTACGCCGGTTTTAATATCGATATCGCGGGCTTGTAGATATCGGGCTCCCTGAATGAACCGGGAACGGGACCATTTGCGATTGATCGCTTCCAGCGCCTGGCGATGAGTGGTTTGCAGTCCCACTTCAATGGAACGGAATCCGGCCTTTTTCATCCATTCCGCTGCTTCGTCCGTCAGACTTTCCAGACGGATTTCAGTATGGATCGGGATGGAGCGCTTATTCCACCCGGCCATTTTTTTTAAGCGTTCAATCAGGTTGGGTGTCAGATTAAAGGAAGGGTCCAGTAGATAAATTTCTTCCGGCAAATGTTGTTGACAATACTGGAAAAAATCGGCAATCATTATCTCGGGGAAAAAACGCAAATCCGGATTCGATTTTCCGTAAAAACAATAATGGCAGTGATAAGGACATCCGCGCATCGTTTCGAGTAAGGCGGAATGGGTTTTATTGATAGAGAGAATTCCCGCCAGATAAGGATTGGGAAGCTGTCCGGGATCTATGGGATGTGTGGCGTAATAGGCCGGTTTTAATACTCCACAGCCGTACCAATCATCCAGTAATGTCAGCCAAATAGTCTCCCCTTCCCCGAAACAATGGCAGTCAATTTCCGACGCATTAATAAATGGTGAACCTTGCGCAATTTCTGGTCCCCCAAAGATCGTTTTTATTCGGGAGTTCCGCTCTTTGACCTCCCTTGCAATAAAAAGATGCCGCTCAATATTCCACATGTAATTGGTGAAACAAACCAATTCGGCGTCGCTTTCAAGAATCGAATGGATCACTCTTTGATCATTCGCGTGGTTCATGAAATTATCAGTGGGTATAAACGCTTTAAATTGATCCACCGGATATCGGGTTTGAGCCAGCGCCGTCAAATAACCGGCAGCCAGCGGAATATTAGCTTCTGAATAAGCGCTGTTGACATCCGGTACGGGTAATTGTAAGAAATATACACTGAGTTTTTTCATATTATAAAACCATTTGGTGATTATTCATTTAAGTATCCCTCAAAGTTTAGCAAACGTCAGGAAGAAAACAAATACAATATGCGTTATTTTTTTAAAAAAAACAAGTTAAAAAATAAATGCAATCGTAAGAAATCGATTGACTTTTATACGGAGAATGATTAAATTTTTAAAATCAGAAAGGAGTTATTATGGATAAAGAATTACGAAGCGGCGCAGCGATCCAGATTACCTGGCGCGGATTCTGGGTTAATTCAATATTGACAGTAGGAAAATTGGTAGCCGGGATTATAGGCCATAGTAGCGCGATGATTGCCGATTCGATTCACTCCTTATCCGATTTTGCTACGGATTTGGTTGTAGTTTACAGTTTTAAATCAGTAAATAAACCGGCGGATAGTGATCATCGTTACGGACATGGAAAATATGAAACTATGGCAGCTTTGTTGGTGAGCATTATGTTGTTTCTGGTTGGTTGTGGATTGCTTTATGGGGGAGTTATTCAAATTTCAAAAGCCATTCAAGGCGAGCATCTACCTCAGCCGGGATGGATCGCGCTGTTTTTTGCTTTTTTTTCCATCATTGTTAAAGAGATTCTTTACCGTTATACTATAAAAGTGGGCCGTAGAATTTCGAGTCAGGCAGTCATTGCCAATGCCTGGCATCATCGTTCTGATGCTTTTTCCTCTATCGGTACCGCTTTCGGCATTGGGGGGGCCATTCTCCTGGGTGACCATTGGACAGTTCTTGATCCTCTGGCGGCTATTATTGTTAGCGCGTTAATCCTGAAAGTGTCTTTGAATATATTTTGGGATACTATCCATGATTTATTGGAAGGCTCTCTTTCACCGGAAGAAGAAACTCAAATCATCAATATTATCAGCGGAATTAACGGTGTTAAGCATCCCCATAATTTGAAAACCCGAAAAGTTGGGGATGTTTATGCTATTGACATCCATATCAGGGTGGATGCGCGGATGAATATTGTTGATGCTCACAACTTAGCGACTCGTAGTGAACAATTGTTAAAAGAAAGATTCGGTCCGGATACCATCGTTTCAGTGCATGAAGAACCGGATTTGCAAAGAAATGAAATGGATTACGGAATGGACACTGACCCACGGTGAAAGATTGATCAAGCGTATCGGGTGATTGATTTTGTCTTGCAGTGGATTCTAATGTTTGTGTAATATAAAAATGAATAGTCAGAAAGGAGTGTATCAATGGCGGCACCGGAACGGGCGCAATGGCGTTCTCATTTTGGCTTTCTCATGGCGGCCAGCGGTTCTGCTGTGGGTTTGGGCAATCTGTGGAAATTTCCCTATCTGGCGGGAAAAAATGGCGGCGGAGTCTTTGTCCTGGTTTATATCATCATTCTCATGTTAGTCGGTTTCACTATTATGCTGGGAGAGATGGTTGTTGGACGGGCCACCCAGCGGAACTCCTATGGCGCTTATCGGCAATTAAACCGGAAATGGTCCTGGGTCGGTGGCATGGGAGTTCTGGCGGGATTTTTTATTCTGGGGTTCTACTCGGTCATTGGCGGTTGGGTGATGCGTTATATACTGGTTTACCTAACTCCGGCCACTCACCAAACTCCTTCTGAATTTTTCACATCTTTTATCACCCACCCCTGGTATCCGTTATTGTTTTTAGCATTATTTGTCCTTTCCAATCTGTTTATTGTCTATCGTGGGATCGCTTCCGGAATTGAAGCCTATAGTCAGGTTTTAATGCCCGGTCTATTTATTCTCTTGCTTATTATTGTCATTCGCAGCGTTACTCTGGATAATGCCATGGAAGGAATACGCTTTTATTTAATGCCGGATTGGTCTCAATTCAAGGCATCCACGATAGTGGCGGCCCTGGGCCAGGTTTTCTTTTCTCTGAGCTTGGGAATGGGGTGCATGATCACCTATGGAAGCTATTTGAACAAAGAGGAAAATTTAGCCCAAAATGCATTGATTGTTCCTTCGATTGATACACTGGTGGCGTTATTGAGCGGATTTGCCATTTTGCCGGCCGTGTTTGCATTTAATTACGAACCGTCGGCAGGGCCTTCTCTGATGTTCATTACTTTGCCTGAAGTTTTTAATAAAATGCCTTTGAGCCATTTATTCGGTTTTATCTTTTTTTTGCTGGTATTTTTTGCCGCGCTGACCTCATCGATTTCTCTCTTTGAAGTCACAATCGCCTATGTTGTGGATGAATTCAATTGGAAGCGGGGGAGAGCGGTCGCTGTGTTGGGATTGATTGTATTTCTGCTGGCAATTCCCTGTTCATTATCCTTTGGCCCCATGAAGGATGCGACTCTCTTTGGGTTAACTTTTTTTGACCTGCTTGATTTTTTAGCATCCAACATAATGCTGCCCCTGGGTGGATTATTGTTGGCAATATTTATCGGATATGTTTGGGGTGTGGATAAAGCCGTGGGTGAAATCGTCCAAAATGGCAAACACTCTTTTCCCTTAAAAAGAATTTGGATTATCCTGATCAAATATTTAGCGCCGGCGGCTTTGATTATTGTATTTCTGGACGCCACCGGACTTTTCAAGTGGTTTTTGTCCGCTATCGGCTGATCGAATCCGGCGATTGTCCGAATTGCGGTACAATAACCGGATTTTTCAATCATCGGGTTTATCGTTCCATTTGAGGCGAGTGCCAGCTTTCGTCAAAATCATCGAAATGGATGCCGGGCGAGGCCATGCGCGAATCGGGTGAATTACCCACTCCGCAGGAGCTGCCGCCGCCTCCGTCATAGGCGGAGTTGCCGGTGCGGCAGGTGGGGTAGGAGCCGCCGTAGTTCGCCAGGTTGCCGATATTGCAGGAATAGGAGCCTCGGGCTTCTTCGCCCAAATTGCAATCATTATAGGATCCGCCGCCGTTATAAGCCTGGAATCCGTTTTCACATTCTCCGCCGGGAGTGGAAGTGGCATTCGCGCCCGGAGAGCAAACATCTTCCGGAGTGTAGCCGTTCTGGCAGCCCTGTTCGGCGCTGGTGCCGAATGTACAATACGTCCATCCGGCCGTGTATCCATTGTAACAGGTGCCGTCCCCGTTGATGCAATCGCCGCCGGCATTGTTGCCGTTGGTGCAGTTGTCATAGGATGCCTGGTTGCCGAGATTACAAGCGTGATAGCTATCCGGGTTGTTGCCGTTGTTGCATTCATACGTCGGCGCATTGCCGTAGCTGCAATCCTGGCCGTCGTCGTAAGCGCCTCCGGAGCAGGCGGAGGTGGCGCTTTGACCGGCGCTGCATGCCGAATCCGCATTGCTTCCCTCCAGGCAATGCATCCATCCGGGATTATTGCCGTTGTTGCATACACTCGCCACTGGGTGCGGGTTGTTGCCAGCATTGCAGTCAATTTCTGCCCGGGTTCCAGTTTGACAGACATTCGAATCCGCATATGTTCCTGTTCGGCAATAAAAACCGGCATTGGTGCCCGGATTGCACCAGTAGGCCGCATAGCCGCCAACCTGGCACGTTTCCGTCGGATTGCCACCGCTGGTGCATTCCCGCGCCGCATTGTCGCCAATGGTGCACGTCATGGAAGTAAAACCCATGGCTTCACTGGACAATACGTTGAATTCGAAAATCGATGGCGGTTGATATTTTTTTTTCATTAAACACTCCTTAGTTGGCGATTTTCCCAAGCTATTATATATAGCTATCCATTGTTTTCTGACTATATAATAATAATAAACTAATTTGGCAAGAAAAAAAATCATTCGGTATTTGTGATATTCAAAATCTCTATCAATTTTTTTTCAGTGAGCGATATAAATAGATTATGGCAAGCAATTTTGTCGAGGACATGCGAGATTTGCTCAAACTGAAAACGTTTTTGGACAGGAGATAGATAATCATAAAAATGCTGTTGCTGAATCATTATGCGGTTGATATTAGAGAATTTATCCATGGCGGGGATCTGATGGGTCCGATCTCCATGGAAAAGAAAAAAAATTGCTTTGAGAGAAGATGGATGGATATCCAGTTGATGCCTCGACCGGGAGAATTGATAAAAGGGCGAGGGATAAACGGTGAATTCCCCATTTGGTTCATAATGGAGAACGACCCCGTCGTCGCTGTAGCATTCCAAATCCGGGTAGCTTCTTTTTAGTGTGGATTTTCCGCTTCCAGATGCCCCCAAGAACAGCCATGCACAATCGTTATGCCGAAATGCCGTTCCATGCAGCGCCATGCCATGATTCGCCCAAAGCGAGTGGTTCAAAAGGAAAAAAAGGCTGTTGCCATCGATGGCTACAGTTTCGGGAAAGGCGTCGAAAACCAATTCCACGGCGCGTCGGGCGGCGGAATTTATCAGTATAGTATGATTTTGATATTGAAAATACTGAAAAGCGGATGAATCAATCCATTCCGCATATTCACTATTCATATAAAATCGATAGCTCAAATGCATGATGATTTGGCTATCCGGAAGCCGATCGAGAGTCTTGAACGGTAGTGAGTCTTGAACCAGTTCGCGAAATTGGGTTTGATAATGATTGATTTTTTTTGTGTCCCCCTGCAGGATTTTCTGACGTTGGCGGTCGAACCGGATTTTTTTAAATTCCACGTTCAACGCGGTCGCATATAAATCCTGGTGGCATTCGTCAATATGGAAATCATGGAACTGATAGGGCATATAAATGCGTGCGTAAGATTTATGTAAATGATATTGAACAATACATTTACCGACCTGAAAAAGCGCCCGGTTATGTTGCATGGGATGGGCGATACTGGAGTTGAACCAGTGACCCCGTGCATGTGAGGCACGTACTCTAACCAGCTGAGCTAATCGCCCGATACGTACAATTTAACCTATTCAGCGTAAAAAGTCAAGACTTTTTTTAGACCTAACGGTATTTTTTAAAATCCAGTGTTTTCAGTTTTTCCATATCAATATTCACCCGATCCCATTCAATATCATATTCCAAAGAATCGGCAATGAGTGATTTCATTTTTTCACGAAATACCAGTTCTTCGGTTTGGGCTTTAATATTTTCCAGTCGTTTACTCACCGTTTCCATCAGCAACGGATAGAAAATTGTAAACCCCTTGTTCCAGGTGATAGGTGGATTCAGTTGTTCGCTTTTCAATTGGTGATAGCTGCGAGTGATTAAAAATATTGTGGACGCGGGATCTATATGTGATTCCAGTTTGATAGTGGTATCCAGGAATATCATTTGGCTACCGGCATTCACTAAATCGGATTGATACTGCTCATAAAAATCTACTGATTTTTGTTTATTAGTAACATGATAAACATATCCTTTATAATGAAGTGAATCGATAAATTGATTTTGATGGGATTCGTAATAGGTTTGGTAGTCATCTATGGAAGGATTTACATTTTCTTTGAGTTGATGTTGAATCATATTGGCGCCATAGAATATATGGTAATTTTGGAGTAGTTGTTGTACATAAGGGTTCTGATCGTAACCCAAGCGAATAGATTCGCGGATCAGATATTCATCGCGCAATACCTGTTGAATAGTTTGAGCTATCGGGCCATTGCGGGTTGATTTCGGGATGTTCAGATAATTGATCATAAAATCACGCATAGTTAACGTCATCCCAGCCATTTCTGCCAAGGGGACATTACTTTCATCCATCAGCTTTTGAAGGTTTGTACCGAACATTGCATTTTCCCGCTCCTTTTCGCGAAGCGCTGGATCCGTAACCTGCATGAGTGTGATGAACTCTCTGATTTTGGGCATCACTTCCGGATGGGTGATGATCTCTTTTCCGGCAAGTTTTTCCAATAGAAAAAGTTCGCTCTTCTTTTGCGCTTCAAAATTTTTCCATTGTTTAGCCAGTTTTTCTTTGTGTTTATTGAAATCTTCTTCAGTAATAAGCGGGTTCTGGTTGATTTCTTTCAGTTGGATTAAGTACCAACCTGAAAGCGTGCGCAAGGGAGCGCAATATTCTCCCGGCTTAAGGGAAAATACGGCTTCGTCAAGCAGGGGAGGCAACACGCCCCATTGCAAAGGATCCGAAACAGTAACTCCAGGTAGTGAATCAAATTTTAAACCCTGCATGATTTCCTGATGGTAAAGGGCAATCTGACTGCTATCCTGACTTTCCACCCAGGTAATACGGAATTGGAAATTTTGCTTTAAAAAGAGTCCACGAAGTTGCGATTCATCCGCATCTGGAATGGTTTGTAGAATTGAGCGGTGAAAATGTTCTTTCAATATCATACCCTGCCGATAGGAAAGGTATTTTAAATCGTAAACCGTGTCTACACCTTTCCCATTGTATTTCGAAGCGTACCAGTAGAGTTTGAATAAATCTTTGAGTTTAGCCAGTCGGGTTGAATCGGAATCAATCTCCCCCCGAAAGGCAATAAATGGATAATAAAAATCTAAAAATTGAATCTCACTAATCGTTATTGTTTGATAGGATAGCAAAGTGGAATATTCCGTTATGGCTTTTTTCTTTTGGCAGAAAAGGCTGGTCAATAAAAAAAAAGCAACTGTATAGAGAACAAATTTAGTTTTCATAATATCCTCTGTTTGATGAAGTGTTGTATTGAACATACAAAATTAATGGATAAAAGTCAAGAGTTATTTTAAATTAATGGGTGTTCAAAATTAAGGAAATTGATACGATAAACTCTCAGATCCGGTTTCTATAAGTTAATTCAAGGAATGTTAAAATCGAGGAATGAAATGTCGCAATTAAAACTAAAAGAGATTTAATAGTAACTCAAATTTATCCAGGTACTGATCCGATTTTAAAATATCAGTTTTTTTAGTGGGGCTCTGGACTGAATACCGATATCAAAAAAAAAAAATAATTCAAAAGAAAAATGTTGACATTTGTTGTTTTTTAAGTATATTAATAATAACGTATTTGGGATATTTTGACCTAACTCATTGTTTCCCAATACATTGTGCTTTTGACAAAAAATCAGTAGTAGATTTGCAAATGCTTTTTTAAGTCGGTTTCAGTAAACAATCAAAACCAAGGAGGGTTGATGAAACCTAAATTGTTGATTAGTGCCTTGTTGTTGGTTATGTGCAGTTTTGCGCTGGCCGGAACAACCGGTAAAATTGCCGGACGGGTCATTGATGCGGAAACGGGTGAAGGGTTACCGAGCGCTAATTTGATCATTGATGCAATATGGTTTGATGAATTTGAGGTGGATATAGCATCAAAAATGGGTGCGGCTACAGACATGGATGGGTATTTTTCAATTTTGAACATAGATCCAGGAATCTATACGATCAAAGCCATGATGATTGGTTACAAGACCATGAAGATCACCCAGGTCAATGTGAACATTGATTTGACGACCAAATTGGAATTTCCATTGGGTGTGGAGGCGATCCAGGGCGAAGAACAGGTAATTGTTGCCGAGAAGATGTTGGTGCGCAAGGATATAACCTCGAGCCAGGCCATGGTGGGTAGCGATCAGATCGATGCCATGCCGGTGGACAATTTCGCCGATGTGATCAACCAGCAGGCCGGCGTCGTTCTTGGTAGCAGTGGTGAAATGCACATTCGCGGCGGCCGTTCCAACGAAGTCGGATTTTTGGTCGATGGCATTTCCGTGACCGATCCCTACAATTATTCAATGGGCGTTTCCATCGAGAACAACTCGATTCAGGAACTGCAGTTGATCAGCGGCACCTTTAATGCCGAATACGGCCAGGCGATGTCCGGTATTATCAATATCGTCACCAAAGAGGGCAATTTCAGCCGCTATAGTGGCGATCTTAATTTATCTCTTGGCGATTACTTGAGCAATCACAATGACATTTTTTTCAATATCAATAATTTTAATCCCATAGCAATCAATGATTTACAATTCAATATTGAAGGCCCGATCATCAACAACAAGCTTTCGTTTTTCGCTTCCGGCCGCTGGTTGGAAGATGGCGGCTACTACTTCGGCAAACGAAAATATCTACCCACCACCTATTCGTCTGACAAGGACGAGGATGGGTATCTGATTCCCAATGTGGATGAAAACGGGAACGAAATGTTCGGTTCAGACAAGGTGGTGTCGTTGAACAATCGTCGTGAATACTCCGGCCAGTTCAAACTGACCTGGCAAATTTCGACAAATCTAAAATTCAATCTCAACACCAATGTCGGCGATAAGGAATATCGGCTTTATCATCATGCCTACAAATACAATCCGGATGGGGATTATACCTATTACAACAACAATTACACCATCATCGCCAATTTGAATCATACCTTATCGCCCAATACGTTCTATATATTGAGGGCGAAATATCTTTATAACCACTTTGATCAGTATGCGGTCGCCGAACCCAATAACAAATGGTTGAATGACGAGTATTACAATCCCGTAGCCATCAGCAATGCCTTTAACGGCGCCGAGTTTAACGCTTCCGGGATTCGTCTCGACCGGACAAACCGTTATTCCAAGGTATTCGAGTTGAAGGGCGAAATCACTTCCCAGCTCAACAAGAACCATCAGGTCAAGGCTGGTATCGAGCAATCATTTAGCGATATCAGCTATGATTACCGTGAAATTTTCTTCGATGATGACGATAGCCTGTTCAAGTATTTCGATGAAGAAACGGCCAAGACCTCCCCGACGCGCGATGTTTATGACAAGAAACCAATTTATTTCGCGGCTTTTATCCAGGATAAAATCGAATTGGAAGATTTTATCGTCAACATCGGCGCTCGATATGAGTATTTCGATCCGGCATCTTTAGTACCGGATTTCAATGATATCACCCAGCCGAAAACCGATGCCAAGGTGAACAATTTCATCAGCCCGCGCTTAGGAGTTTCTTATCCGATCACGGATCAGGGTATCATTCATTTTTCCTATGGACATTTCCAGCAATTGCCTGAATATCAGAATTTATATCTGAATAGCGATTTTGAAGTCGATGGCCAATCCACCTTTGGCAACGCCAGCTTGAAGCCTCAGCTCACCGTGCAGTATGAAGTAGGTCTACAGCAGCAACTGACGCAGGATATCGCGTTTGATGTAACGGCTTACTATAAGGATATCCGCAACCTGACCAATTCATATACCCGTAAGCTGATGTGGCAGGGCGGCGAAGTGGCTCGTTCGATTTATTACAACCTGGATTTTGGCGATGTGAAGGGTATTACCTTTGCCTTCGACAAGCGTTTTTCTAATTTCTTTTCCGCTCATCTTGATTATTCGTACGCTGTGTCGGAAGGCAACCAGACCGATGCTGAACAAGCCGCCGTGGTGGATGATTTCAATGATATCATCAAGATGAAGGTGCCATTGGATTGGGACCAGCGCCATACCATCAATGGTACGCTCTCTATAGGCGTGCTCAACAACTGGATGCTGAGCCTGATCGGCAACTACGGCACCGGATTGCCCTATACCCCGGAAAAAACCTCGTTGAGTCAGGCCTCAGGCATTGTCAACAGCGCGCGCAAACCCAATCGTTTCAATGT
>CAZWDO010000011.1:0-48433 GCA_964632485.1 uncultured bacterium | reverse complement strand
CATGAATTATACGCTCTTTTGCACTGTGTATAACTTGTTTGATACCAAAAACGAAGACCTGGTGTACGATGCCACGGGCCGCGCCACCTATGATATAGTGGATGAACAAACCAAGGTTCCGGTACGGGACTATATCCGCGAATGGCCGGTCAGACCGGATTATTATTCGGAACCGCGTTTGGTCAAATTCGGCGTCAAAGTCAGTTTCTAACGAGAGGAATGACATGAAACGATTATTTCTTTTTTCCTTCATATTGGTTTTATTCAGCGCGATGACGGGTTTCGCCGCCGATCACGAAGATGAAAAACCAGTTTATCCTAAAAATTTGTATAAACCGATGCTGGGCGATTCGTCGAAAGGCCGGCAACTGTTCGGCGTGCATGACGGTAACCGCATTTTAACCGCTTTCACCAATTACGGCACCATCGGCGAATGGTGGGTGGGATCGCGTATCCGCTGCGGAATCTATCCCAAAGGCTCGGGCCATAGTTATTTGGCAGAATTCAGCCCCATGGTCGGTTCCGAAGTTGTCAATAACAACCAAAAAGTCATCCATATTTTCAGTGATGGCATCGGCAGCACCAGCTTGAACGATCAACATCCGATCACTAAGGAACCCTTGATTTTCTGGCCCTATGCGGGTTATACCGGTGTGGACCATACGGTATCGCCGGCCGAAGAGAAAATCGCCATGAGCGACGATTCGACCACTTGGCCTAATCATTGGCCGGATCGTGACGCGAGCTGGGATGGCGACTGGAACGGCCAATACGGAAAATACAGCCGCGCCGATCAGGAATCCTATTTCGTAATGAATGATTTCTACAACAACGAGTTTCCATTTTATCCGGATCCGTCCGACACTACGATGGCTGGTTTGGGTCTTAAAGTGAGTGTCCGCGGTTACCAGTGGTCCAACCCCGCCGCCGAGGACATCCTGATATGGACCTACATGATCACCAATATGGGCAAGACCAATTATGAAAAGGTGGTTTTTGGCATGTACGGCGATGCAGACGTCGGTGATGACGGCGACCAGAAAGACGATAACGCAGATTGGGACACCACTTTCAACATGGTGTTCCAATATGATTCCGATATGAAGGGCGTTTGGGGCGGTCGGCCGGCTTTTTTCGGATTTAAATTTTTGGAATCTCCAGGCAATCCCAATGACGGTATTGATAATGATGGCGATGGAATCATCGATGAAAGTCAATCCGATGGGATCGATAATGATGGCGATTGGAATGCTGAAACTGACGATGTCGGAACCGATGGGATTCCCAAGGATGACCCGGCATATCCGGGACCGGACGTGGACGGCAGCGAAGGT
Organism: uncultured bacterium; assembly: GCA_964632485.1. Lineage (GTDB taxonomy): Bacteria > JAGOEH01 > JAGOEH01 > JAGOEH01 > JAGOEH01 > CAZWDO01. Next base: position 47,099 of record CAZWDO010000011.1, on the reverse strand, counting down.
AATGGCGTACCGGATTTGGGTGAGCCGAATTTCGAATTAACCGATAATGATGAATCGGATCAGATCGGCTTGACCAGCTTCCTGGCCGACGTCTGGCCCAATATTACGGCCGAGGAGGATGAAATGCTTTGGGAATGGACCCTGCCCAATACCGGAGAGAGCTTCAATATTCCGCAACAGACCAAGGACTTGCAGTTCCTTTACGGGTCCGGCTATTTCCCCCTCTATCCCAATGAAACCCGTAAATTTTCCATTGCCATGCTCTTCGGCGAAGATGCCGACGATATCAAACGCAATGCCACTACCATGCAGAAAATCTACGACGCCGATTACGCCTTCGCCAAAGCTCCGAACAAGCCCATGGTAGCGGCCATAGCCGGCGATGGCAAGGTAACCCTTTATTGGGACCGCAAGGCAGAAATCTCCAAGGATCATATCTACGGTTATGATTTTGAGGGATATCGCATCTACAAATCCCGCGATCCCAATTTCCTCGAAGGCTGGTCGATCACCGACGCCTGGGGCAATCCGACCTATAACAAACCGGTGGCTCAGTTCGACCGTAACAATGGCCTGCGCGGTCCCCATCCGGTGGCCTTCAACGGCATCCAGTACGACATGGGCACGGATAACGGACTGCAATACTCTTGGACCGACACTGATGTTCAAAACGGCCAGACTTATTACTACGCCGTGGTTTCCTACGACCAGGGCTATTATTCCGATTTTTACGAAAAAGGAATTTCTCCATTACCCTATCTGCCCCAAATCGCTCCCTCCGAATGCAGCAAAATCATCCGCACCGACCCCTTGGGCAAAGTGCTCTCCACCGATATTAATACCGTGGTGATTACCCCCGAGTCTCCGGCTGCCGGGTTTATCTTCCCTTCCGATCTTTCCACCAGCGATGGCGCCATTGAGCAGACCGCCGGATTCGGCACGGGCCGCATCGATGTTCGCATTGTCGATCCATTGGTCGTTCAGGATGGCTGGAATTATACCATCCACTTTGATTCGGCTATGGATACGACAGCCGGTTCTAACGCCCTTGTCTATTCATTGAAGAATGAGCAACCTGTTACGGAATCCTTCATTGCCGATACTTCCTGGATCGATTTGGGACATACCGGACTCGATTCCGCTTCGGTCGTGGTACAGAACAGCTCCTTTCAGACTGGCGTCGATTACGAGATCAACTATGTCACCGGCCAGATACGCATGCTTGCCAACGGTACCATGGCGTTTGGCTCCAGCTATTCCATTGATTATCTATACTATCCAGTCTTTCATAGTGGATTGCTTGACGGCGAACTGACAAATCCGATTTTCGAGGGCATGCATCTTTTTGTCTATAACGAAGAGAAATTGGAAATAGATACATCCAAAGCCAAATGGGTTTTGGGAAATTGTAACTGGATTCTGGATAATTTTAAGGAATTCCGCGCCGGAGCCGGGATCAATTACGATTTTGAAATCCGTTTTCAGGGCGCCATCGGCGATTCAGTATCCCGGGATGTCCAGTACAAATATCCATCGCCGTTCATTATCATGAATACGTCATTAAACGAGGAATGGGAATACGTTAACCGCGATGGAGACAAGGATAAGAAGTTTTCCAGCGGGGACGATATTATCATCGTCCGTCCTGGAACCGGAAGCGCCTCAACGCGTGGAACTTGGCAGTTCCGGCTGTCTGTGAAACCCGATTCGGTGATTATTGATACGATGGTTACACCTCCCGACACTACCCGCATCGCGCTCAACGTGGACCCGCAAAGCGGCGATGTTTACAGTCTGGTATTCATCAAGCCCTTCGATCATCAGGATAGCTATGCGTTTCGATCGACTGCCGCCTATGTGGATAATACCCAGGCCAAGAGCCAAATGGACCGCATTCATGTCGTCCCTAACCCCTATGTTGTCGTCGCCAGTTGGGAACCTCAGAACTTCTTCGATTATGGCCGGGGTGAGCAGAAAATCGATTTCATTCATCTGCCCCAAAAATGTACAATCAAAATTTTTACCATCAACGGCTACTTGGTCGATACAATCGAGCATAACGGAGCGATGAACGATGGATCCGAATCGTGGGACCTGATTTCCAAGGATGGTTTGGAAATCTCCTATGGTGTTTATATTTTCCATGTCGATGCACCCGGTATTGGTGAAAAAATCGGCAAATTCGCCATAATCAAGTAATCTATGATCGCGAAGGAGTCATATTGATATGAAAAACCAGATAAAATTTTTCCGATTGATTATCCTGAATTTGGCGTTGCTGGTCGGAATCAGCCATGCTGAGTCCGTAACCAAAGTTGCGACCACCTCGGCTTCGTTTTTAGAAATCGGCGCCGGTCCCCGGGCGATTGCTATGGGCGGGGCATTTGTCGCTATCGCCAATGACGCATCCGCTCTTTATTGGAATCCGGGAGGCATTTCCCGCGTAGCCCGCAACGAATTCGTTTTCGTCCACACGCAATGGCTGGCGGATGTGAGTTACAATTTTCTGGGAATCGTCATCCCTCTGGCTGGCATAGGTACGGTGGGTGCATCCTACACAGCGCTCTCAATGGATGATATGTTGGTAACCACGATTGCCGATCCGGAAGGTAACGCTGGATTGAAATTCAGCCCCAGCGATTTGTGTATCGGACTATCCTTTGCCCGCAATCTGACCGATCGCTTCTCCATTGGGTTCAATGCCAAGTACGTCAGCCAGAATATTATGAACATGTCGGCTTCGCAGATTGCGTTCGATTTGGGTACGTTGTTCACCACTCAGTTCCGCGGCATGAAAATCGGCATGAGCATGTCCAATTACGGTGGAAAAATGCAGCTTTCAGGTCGCGATGTGTTTACCTACTATGACACGGATGTGGATAATCAAGGCAATAACGATCGCATCTACTCCAATCTGCAGACTGAAAAGTATCCCTTACCGCTTATTTTTCGCGTCGGCCTTTCCATGGACGTGCTCAAGAATGATCTTCAGCGGTTGACCATGGCGGTGGACGCCCTTCATCCCAACAATAATTCCGAATCGATGAATGTGGGCATGGAATACGGGATTTGGGAAAAATTGTTCCTGCGCGCCGGGTATCAGTCCTTATTTATGAAAGATTCTGAAGAAGGTTTGAGCGCCGGTTTCGGGGTGCTTTATCCGATTATGAACAACCAGGTGGGATTGAAAATCGATTACGCTTACTCACAATTTGGCATTCTTACCAATGTTCATCGCTTTTCAATGAGCGTGCAATTCTAAATAGTTATCCGTTTGAATGAATTAAAGGGAGTTCCGCTGGGGACTCCCTTTTTTTTATTCCCTCCCCCTTGGGAGAGGGTAGGGTGAGGGGGTATCTCCCTTCAGTCACTCCGGCATGAGGGACAAAGGCGTCATTCCTGCGAAGGCAGGAATCCATCTTTTACTACTGGATGCCGGATTGATCTCCGACTAAGGGTGTTTGGGGGGGATGCGCTTGACAGCGCGGATGAAACTTTCGTGTTCAGGGAAATGGTAATCCCCGGTAACTTCCTGTGTATTATATTGCCATTGCGGGGTTTCAATATGCGCTGTGGGCATTCCAATTTTTTGAGCTGCCACCAGTCCTTTGGCAGCGTCTTCTACGACCAGGCATTCAGCCGGTGAACAATTTGCCCGACCAGCGGCATAAATGAAGATGTCAGGTTCGGGTTTGCCTCGCAAGCCGACTGGTTTGCCGATTATAGGGCAGGGAGGGGTTATCTGATTGACTTCAAACAGCAATTGAATTAGCGGCTGCGGTGTATTGGAAGCGATCATGACCTGGTATCCGACGGATAGTAATCGCATGACGCTGTAAACCATTTCCGGAATTAGCCTGATAGCGCCCTGCGCGCAATATTCGTGATAATAACTCATACGTTTACGTTCCAGATCATTAAACGCTTCAGCGCTCATCTCAATGCCCATTAATTCCAGTTCATATTCCATCCCCAGACCGGCTTGCGTTAAATCACGGTAATAATCGGCTTCATCAATATGCAGTCCGATCTCCGACAGGGCCCGGTCGCAAGCCTGAAAATAATAGGGTTCCGAATCGACCAGAATGCCGTCAAAATCAAATAATATCGCTTTTGTTTTTGGATCAGGGAACATATTTTACACTCAGCGATAGCAAATGCCGGTTACCTGACGTACTTTATCAAGCGTATCCACCGCAATTGCCCGGGCTTTATCCGCTCCATTTTGCATGATCGCATTCACATGATCCAAATGAGCTGCTAATTCTTCCCGTTTTTTTCGATAGGGTTCGAAGTGGCTATAAATGACCTCGACCATTTCCTTTTTTACAACGCTATATTTGAGCCCTCCCGCTAAATAGCGGTCCCGAAGTGATTGTTTCCCAGCCTCGTCCAGAAATAATTTGTAAATGGCATAAAGGTTGCATTTATCGGGATCTTTAGACGCTTCTACCGGCGCGGCATCAGTAACGATGGCCATAATGCGTTTTTTTAAGGTGCCATGATCACTGAAGATATCGATCGTGTTGTTATAAGATTTTGACATTTTTTGGCCATCAATGCCTGGGATTAATGCCAGATTCTCATCAATTTCAGGTTCGGGTAGTATAAAAATATTGCCGTACGTATTGTTGAATTTAATAGCAATATCGCGGGATATCTCGATATGTTGTTTTTGATCTTTGCCCACAGGGATTTTTTCGCCTTGATAAAGCAAAATGTCGGCGGCCATAAGTACAGGGTAATAAAATAGCCCTGTATTGGGCGCCACACCCTTGGCTAATTTGTCTTTATAGGAATGGCTGCGTTCAAGCAATCCGATTGGTGTGAAGTTGCCAAGGTACCACGCCAATTCCAACACTTCCGGTACATCGCTCTGCACCCAAAAAATCGCTTTTTCCGGATCAAGACCCAAAGATAAAAAATCCAAAATGGCTTCCTGCGTATTATTTTTCAATGTATCGCCGTCAATCACCGTGGTCTGGGCATGAAAATTGACGATAAAACAAAAAAGTTGAGCGGTATCCTGATAATGGATCATCCGTTTCATCATGGAAAAATAATTGCCCAGGTGTAAACGCCCCGAAGGTTGGATGCCGGATAATATTCGCATTGTGTAAATCTCCTTTCAAATTTGTTTTCAAACTGCCATAGAATAAAAAAAAATATGTAAAAAATCAAGACAATATTTTATTTTTATTTTCAACTAATTAAAAAAAATGCTTGCCAATTGAGGTTAAATGTGTTATAATAAAAAAAAACGAACGCTGGGAGGCAATATGTTTTTGTTAAAACTTTTAAGTTACATGTTGATTGGTTTAGGTTCCATGCCCCTGTGGGAAGTTTTAGTGAATTACTCCTGGGGAGTTGAGTACCATTTTGTCTCTGAGTGGACTCATGTTCCACAGGGCAGTATTTTGATAATGGGCGTCTTTTTTCTGATTTTGGGATCAGCGCTGCTGTTCTTTGCGCAGAAAAAAATTGCTGAATCTGAATAATTAACCTTTAAGGAGTTACAATGCCTTATATTACGGATATTCTTGCGCGTGAAATTTTGGATTCGAGGGGAAATCCCACGATTGAAGTTGAAGTTGTCAGCGAAAGCGGAGCTATGGGGCGCGCGGCGATTCCTTCCGGCGCTTCTACCGGCGAACATGAAGCCGTAGAACTCAGAGATGGCGATAACGAGCGCTATTTGGGAAAAGGTGCGCTTAAAGCGGTCGATAATGTCAATGAGATCATTTTGCCCGAATTGCTGGATATGGATGTGCGCGACCAATTATTCATCGATCAGTTTCTGATTGAACTTGATGGTACGGAAAACAAAAGCAAACTGGGAGCAAATGCTCTGCTGGGCGTATCACTGGCTTGCGCCAAAGCTGCGGCTGATTTCTCGGAATTACCACTCTATCAATACCTCGGTGGCGTTTTTGCTCATGTTTTGCCCGTTCCGATGATGAATATTTTGAATGGCGGAAGCCATGCGGATAATAATGTTGATATTCAGGAATTTATGATTGTTCCGGTTAATGCGTGTTGTTTCCGCGATGCCATTCGCATGGGCGCCGAAGTGTTCCATCATCTTAAATCTGTTTTAAAGAGTAAAAAACTGAATACTTCCGTTGGTGATGAAGGTGGTTTCGCTCCCAATTTAACATCAAATGAAGAAGCTTTGCAAGTTATTATTGAAGCGATCGAAAAGGCCGGCTACAAACCCGGCGAAGATATCTTCATTGCGCTGGACCCTGCTGCTTCAGAATTTTATAAAGACGGTAAATATAAGCTGGAAGCCGAGAACGCTTCCTGGACCGCTTCCGAAATGATCAATTACTGGGAATCCCTAGTTAATAAATATCCGATTATCTCAATTGAAGACGGTTTGGCTGAAGATGATTGGGATGGCTGGAAAGAAATGACCGAGCGACTTGGTAAACGAATTCAGATCGTGGGCGACGATCTTTTTGTTACGAATGTCAAACGTCTGCAAGAAGGGATTGATAAAGGAATTGCCAATTCGATTCTGATTAAAGTTAATCAAATCGGTACGTTGTCTGAAACCCTTGCCGCCATTGAAATGGCAAAATGCGCCGGTTATACTACAATTATTTCCCATCGTTCGGGTGAAACCGAAGATAGTACGATTGCTGATATCGCCGTTGCAGTTAATTCTGGTCAAATTAAAACCGGATCAGCGTCCCGTACCGATCGGATCGCAAAATACAATCAATTGATCCGTATTGAAGAAATGTTGGGTCAAGCCGCTCATTATGCCGGCCGAAATGCATTTAAAGCCTTGAGAAAATAGTAGATTATCTTCTAAATAAAAAAGAGGCATTTAAAAATGCCTCTTTTTTTTTATCCCAAATTTTATTTTTTTTTAAAAAAGAATTGACAAAGAGATCACTTTCGGTTATAATTAAATAGGGTTAGTCTGTAAGTTGTTTTATTAATATGCGTTTGTATTCAAGTCTGTCTTGCTAATGGCTTGAAAAACATACGCTATAAAATAAAACTTACAGAATTCTGATTTAGACAGACTCTGAATTAAAAAATTTTTACCAAAGGAGAGAATCCATGCCGGCAAAAGCCAAATCTATGAAAACCGAAACTTTGCAAGAAGCTTATGGAGAAACCAAGGAACATTTATTGACTGAAATCAATGATCGCGCAGAGGAGATTAAACACAAAGGCGAAGACATCTATAGCGACGTGAAGGAAAGTGTAATGGAATGGAAAACTCAATATGCGGAACGTTGGTTGAATGAATCTACCGAATACGTCAAGAAAAATCCAATTAAATCGTTATTGATCGCTTTTGGCGCTGGTTTTATTTTATCCAAACTTTTTCGCCGCTAACCGCGAGATGAACGGAATTAAATAATCATGTTTTCAGGAAAGAATCTGATTTTTCAAAAAATTAAAGATGTCTTAATTGAGTATATCAATTTATTTCGGCTTGAATTTAATCTGTTTATTCAGGAATTTTGGCAACAACTGACCCCATTGCTGGGAAGTCTTCTTTTAATACTAAGCGGAATGCTCCTTCTCCTGGTCGCTTTAATTTTTGGCGCTGTTTTTATTGCCGTAATGTTGTATATCCTCACTCAAAGTTTATGGATATCGGTCCTGATCACGTTTCTGGTTTTAATGTGCCTGGCGTTGACAATGATTCTCGTTGCCATGCGTCGTTTTCAAAAGCATTCTTTCAATTTTGAGCGTACCAAAAAACACATAGGATTTCAGCATGAATCAGCTCGATTTAATTGAAGAAAAGATTGTACGGAAAAAATTGGAATTGGACTCCAGCACTCATCAGTTACGGAATTCAGTCGTACAATCTTTTCAATGGAAACAGTTATTGCATAAACGATGGGTGATGATTGCGCTATCCTCTTTTGTTTTTCTTGTGTTTCGCAGTTTATTCTGGAAAATTCTTCGATTTTTAATCGGCCGGATATTACCATTCGGTAAACGGTCGTAAATATGAATTATTTTGTAAGAGGTTGCCACGTACTATTGTTTTTACCATAAGAGTTCGTCTACTCAGAGCTTGGCTTTGCGATACATGAAGGCAAATATGGTTCCCCTGCTGGTTGTTGCAAAAGAACAGTTGGATGGCCGGGGGCGCTTTCTGAGAAGATGGGTTTCGCCTCCAACTGGTAATTTATACTTTTCCTACGGGTTTCAAGTTGATTGCGATATACAGTATTATCCATTGCATACTTTTATTATGGCTTGGTCTATTGTAGAAGTATTAAAGCAATGGAACCTTGACGCCCGTATAAAATGGCCCAATGATGTTCGTATTCATACTAAAAAAATCGCCGGGATTCTGGCTGAACGCCATTATTCATCGTTGATCATTGGTGTTGGTTTCAATTATAATATGACGGCAGAGCAAATCGGAACAATTGGGAAACCGGCAGTAGCTTTGAACCAATGCCTTAGCGCTTTACCCGATTCAACTTCGCTGCGTCATCAAATCATCAATAAATTTGATGGTTTGCGCGCTCATTTGCAAACAGAAGGGTCGGCCATGGTCGTTTCAGCGTTTCAGCAATACGGAGAGATGGTGGGTGAAGAAGTCATTTTCAATGCAGGAGACAAACGCTACCCAATTCGGGTTGAAGGAATAACCTCTTATGGACAATTGACTGGAAGGCTGGACAACGGGGATAGAATTGAATTTTCTGCCGGTGAAATTGTTGAAAATGGTTAAACTTTTTTATATTTCGGTATTAATCGTTTTCGTTTTTATATCTTGTAGCGATCAACAGGACGATACCCATCGGAAAACAGTAGCTGATACGTTGAATGTCACCTTCATTCCGAATCAGACTATTCGACTATACGGAGACAAAGGATTAATTACCATTTGGGGGGATACGAATCGGACCCGATGGCAGGCTATTGCCTATAAAACGGTTGAAGACGCTGAAGAGGCGACAGCGCTGGCTATATTGAATTCAAAACAGATACAGGTCATTGATTTGATCGATGGCTATCGTTTTGAAGCTCCTAAGGATACTGCAAGCGATTATTCCTTTTATTGTGATTTTGAATTGTTTTTACCCCGGGAAACGGCGTTGACGATTGATCATGAATTGGGAAATATTCAGATTCAGGATATCACTGGCAATTGTGAGATCGCGGTTAATGTGGGAAATGTGTATGTGGATTATGTCGCTGCGCCGGTTTTTAAACTGATACTGGTCGTTGGAAATTTAAACGGTCGTTTAAATTCAGTCGCCACTCCTCAGTGGGATATGGAAATTTCCACCGGAAATGTTGATTTATGGGTACCCAAAAATATTTCAGCCATGATCACGTGCCGAGCGACAAGTGGAACTATTAACTATACAAATCTAAATATGTTGTTATTGGAGAATCAAATTGGTAGAATTGTAGGTAAAAATTATTTGGGTGAAGGGCAGATTCTTGTTGATGTGATTGTCGGAAATATCATGTTGATCGGTTATTAAGGAAGGAGTTAGCGATGGCAGTACTCACCGAAGCGCGAGTTGTGATTCATGCTGAGCATTGCAAAGCGTGCGGGCTTTGTATAATAGCATGTCCCAAAAAAGTCCTGGAAGCGGCTGAAGAATTCAACCACATGGGGTATCATCCGACCCGTTATAAAGGCGAAGGTTGTATTGGTTGTGGCATCTGTTATTACACATGTCCGGAACCCATGGCGATAACAATATTTAAAAAAGGCTGTGAAATCGAAGAATAGAGAAGAGGATTCAATTATGTCAAAACAACTGATTAAAGGAAACGAGGCGATTGTCAAAGCGGCGTTGATCGCGGGTTGTCATTCTTTTTTTGGGTATCCTATCACACCGGCCAGCGAAATTGCGCAAGCTGCCGCTTATTATTTCCCTCTCCTGGGCCGCACCTTTGTCCAGGCAGAAAGCGAAATCGCATCCATAAATATGCTCTACGGGGCGGCGGCCGCAGGGGAACGGACAATGACCGCATCCTCCGGACCCGGCATCAGCCTGATGCAGGAAGGAATATCCTATTGCGCCGGCGCCGAACTGCCCTGTGTGATTGCTTACATCATGCGCGGCGGCCCCGGACTGGGTAATATCGCGCCGGAACAAGCCGATTATTTCCAGGCCGTCAAGGGGGGTGGACACGGTAGCTATCGTATGATTACCCTTGCCCCGAACAGCGCCCAGGAAATGGCCGATCTTACGATCAAAATGTTCGAATTGACCGATCTGTATAGAAATCCCGGGTTTTTACTTGCTGACGGCGTCATCGGCCAAATGATGGAACCTGTTTTATTTCCCGATATTCCGATCACACCTCCAGTGAAACCCTGGGCCTTGCTCGGTACAAATGAAACCCGTTCAAATCTTGTTACTTCGATTAATCTCGATCCCGATGAACAGGAAGCGCATATCCAACATCTTTATCGAAAATACGCCCAAATTGAAGAAAATGAACCCCTTTGGGAAGAATTTCAAACTGCTGATGCGGAACTGGTTTTAATCGGCTATGGAATCGTTTCGCGAGTTCTTTATTCAGTTGTTGAACAGATGCGCGAACAAGGCCGCAAAGTAGGTCTTTTCCGTCCAATCAGCCTCTGGCCTTTTCCGAAAAAGGCGTTGGAAATGCTGGCCGATAGCGCTAAAAAATTTCTGGTCGTTGAGATGAGTACCGGGATGTTGATCGAAGATGTACAGCTTGTGACGCAGTTTCGTAAACCGATTGAATTTTTTTGCCGTTATGGAGGAAACATTCCGTCCATTGAAGAGATTACCACAAAAATTCAGCAAATTTTCGATTGATCGGGGGACTTATATGAATCAGGCATTAAAATTGGATGTACCTAAAACTTTTTATACACAATTCGATCGTCGACCCGGAAGTGATAAAGGCAATACCCATTATTGCCCAGGTTGCGGTCACGGCATTGTCCATAAGTACCTGGCGGAAGCGATTACCGATTTTGGGATCCAAGACCGTACGATTATCATCAGCCCAGTGGGTTGCAGTGTGTTTGTATATTACTATTTTGATACCGGCAATATTCAAGTTGCGCATGGTCGGGCCCAGGCAGTAGCCACCGCCATTAAACGCGCGCATCCTGACAAAATAGTCATTTCCTATCAGGGAGATGGGGATTTAGCGGCTATCGGCGGCAATCACTTGATACAAACAGCTAATCGCGGCGAGAATATAACGGTTATTTTTATCAATAACGCTATCTATGGCATGACCGGCGGTCAAATGGCTCCCACAACATTGATTGGACAGAAAACCCTGACCTCTCCATTCGGCCGACGCATCGAAGAGGCCGGTTATCCCATGCGGGTCTGCGAACTCCTGACTTCTTTGGAAAATAGTTCATATCTGGAACGAACCTCATTGCATGATGCCCCCCACCGCGCTAAAACCCGAACCGCCATCCGAAAAGCATTGCAAAATCAAATCGATGAAAGGGGATACAGTTTAATCGAAATCCTTTCCCAATGCCCATCCGGTTGGAAAATGGATGCCCCAACTTCTTTGAATTTTATCAAAGAGCAGATGATCCCTTATTATCCGTTGGGTATTTATAAAGATACGACAAAAGATCGGACATTTCATTATTTGCCTAAAAATGAATTAGCAGACAAAGAATTCAAACACGCCCTGGATTTGGAAGAGCAGCCACTCAGCCGGAATTTTAAAACAGTTCTCCGAAAACCTCATTATAAAAATCCAAGTATTCGGATTGCCGGATTCGGCGGCCAGGGAATTTTATCGCTGGGAGAGGCCTTGGCGGAAGCGGCTATGTATCAGGGGTTTCATGTCAGTTGGATTCCCTCTTATGGCCCCGAAATGCGTGGAGGGACCGCGTATTGTGAAGTCAATATTTCAGACAAACGGATCGGTTCGCCCCTTACTAATACTCCGGATGTTTTGATTGCCTTGAATAAACCATCATTGGAGAAATTCGGCCCTAAAGTGAAATCAGGCGGGATCATTTTGTATAACACGTCTCTGATAGATGTGGAATTTAAACGTGACGATTGTGAAGTGGTAGCCATTCCCTTCACTGGATTAGCGGATCAAGCCGGTAATCCAAAAGCCGCGAATATGGTGGCTTTGGGCTCCTACCTGGCCTATAGCGGTTTGCTGGAAATCGAATTGATACTGGAACTGCTGCCATCATTTTTTAAAAAAGCGGCGCTGCAGGAATTGAATCGCATCGCAATCCGCCTGGGCGTCGAAGCGATACAAAATCTTTGACCATTGCCCCGCGAGAGATTCTATAAAAGGAGCTGTGCGATGAATGAACAAAAGAAAATAATTGCAGGTATGATTGATCACGCCTTATTGACACCCCAATTAACCGATGCTGAACTGGAGAGAGGGTGTCATTTAGCCGATTCGTTTGAAGTGACGACAGTTTGCGTGAAACCTTATCATGTTTCGGCAGCGGGACGTTTGCTCCATCAAAGTGTGGTCAACGTCAGTACTGTCATCGATTTTCCCCATGGTAATTCGCTGCTTGAAACCAAGATGCATCAAATTGAACGCGCGATTTACGATGGAGCAAAGGAAATGGATGTCGTATTAAATATTGGCAAGATCTGTTCCCACGATTGGCTTTACATTGAAAATGAGGTGAAAGAACTTATACAGATGGTTCATCAGACCTCATTATTAATAAAATGTATTTTTGAGACCGGCTACCTCAATTCTGAAGAGATTGTTTGGTGTTGTAAAATCTGTAATGCCAATGGCGCCGATTTTGTTAAAACTTCGACCGGGTTCGGATTTGTCAGGCAACCGAACGGATGTATGGCGGCTACCGGCGCTACAATTCCAAACTTGCAACTGATGCTGGCTCACAGTACAGTCTCTCAGGTTAAAGCTTCTGGCGGGATACGTGATTGGGCCACTGCCTGGCGCTATTATGAAATGGGAATTAAACGGCTCGGGACGTCATCTACGGCCACGATTTTGGAATGAAGCCTGAAGCCAAGGCCAGAACTGCGTTGAGTACTATTACGCAAGCTGGTTTTAATGACTTCGGGGTGCCCGACAATGGTAACACTCTTCCTGGCCCGTGTGATCGCTGTGTAAAGCAATTCACGGGTCAATAATGGGTTATTGATCATTTCTGCTTCCCAGGGAAGAACTACCCATACATGGTCAAATTCTGAACCCTGGCTTTTGTGAATTGACATGGCATAAACCGGTTCCGCTGTTGCCAATTGAGCTGCCGGGATGTTACGGGCAGGCTTTTCCGGGCCATCACTATGAAAATATACCAGTAGTTCTTTTTTTTCTTGATAACAATAACCGATATCGCCGTTGAAAAGATCAAGGCTATAATCGTTCTGTGTAATCAGTAATGGTTTCCGGTGATAGAACTCAGAATGTTTGGATGGGGAAATCCAGCGCAATGAAATCAATAATTTTTCAATATCCCGATTAAGCCGTACCACTCCCCCGAGCCCCCCACGAAACGGTAATAAAATCCTCAAACGATTGAATAAAAGAGAATATTGTTTAATCTCCTGAGCATGAAAATATTCCCGCCAATGTTCCTCAATCGAGCCTTTCAACAGTTGATACAGCTCAGTTCGAGTAGTGATCATCTTCCAATGGAAGGACCGATCGGTATCTTTGTCGGCCTGAGACATAAAATCGAATGTGTCGTCGATATCATGCTCGGTATTTATGCCGCGGATACGGGTTGCCAGATGATATAAAGCATGATCGCTATTAACTCGATGACTTTTTTGGAGTTCCACCATCATATTTTGTAAGGGGACTGCCTCAACTGATTCAATTTCCAGGGATTTAATAGATGGGTCCGATGTAATTTGAATCATTGTCCGGACAAATTCAGACGTGTACCGATTGATGACAGGAATACGGCAAATGTCTGATAAAATATGACCCGCTTCGATGGAAGCGAGTTGAAAGCGGTCTCCCAGAAGGACTAATCGCGCGCCCGCATCCATTGCCGACAGAAGGTGGTAGAACAGCGATAAATCCAACATCGAAGCTTCATCCACAACAACAAGATCAAAGGGGAGCGAATTTTGAGTATTAAAGTGGAATCCACGGATAATCGGCGAATATTTTAATAGTCGATGGATCGTCTGCCCTGCGAGCGATGGAGATTGGGCGTTGTAATTGAAAGGATCGGCCGGATTTAGACCGTTTGCTAAATTGTTATTAAATTGCTTTAATGATTCGGTCATACGCGCGGCAGCTTTTCCGGTCGGAGCTGTTAGCGCAATGCGGAGATTGGGATAGAGTTGTTGAAGAAAGCGCAGGATATAGCCCAGGATATAGGTTTTACCAGTACCGGGACCACCACTAATAATAGTGAGTTGATGAGTTAATGCTGTCAGGACAGCAATTTTTTGCCATTCAATTGCAGTGTTTATTGGAAATATACGATTTATTTCGGTTGTTAATTCCTGCTTAAAAGGTAAGTCGAAGATTTGGCGCTTCATGGCCAGGAGGAAACGGCTGATCTCTTTTTCATAGAACCACAAACGCTGAAAAAAAAGACGTCCGTGTTCGCAGATTAGCGCCTGCTTCGCCAAAAGGGATGGCGGGTTTGAAAATTCGAATTCCCATTCCTCCTTGAACGGAAAATGGATGCGCTTTTCACTGTTTTTATCGGCAAGTATGATCTGCTGTCCGGCCCAATCCGGAATATAGAGGCAACTATGGCTATTGCGCAGTAAATAACTCAATAAACAAACCGCATCGCGTACCCATTCCGGTTGTGAATGAGTGGTTAATCTATCGGCCAACACATGATCAATCGGTTCCAATTCAATGGTCTGCAGAGGCGTTGTCAATTTTATTCCTTTGAAGGTCTCTGATAAGTTTTGATCATTATAATAGTTTACGCGTTGCATTTATATATTTTGATTATCCCGTCGAGGTTTCTCTCTTTGCATTTAATATATGACTTAAAAAAGAAAAATCAAGAAAAAATATTATTCCGCCACAAATTTTATTCAAATTGGAATTTTTTTTGGAACTTTTTTTCAATTATACCGTTTAGTATATAAACGAATGGAGAAAATTATGGAGAGTGACAGTTCTCGGCGGGTATTGCGCACAGCGGCGCAGCTATTCAGCCGGCGTGGATTTGACGGCGTTTCTGTACAGGAGATATGTGATGCGGCG
Source organism: uncultured bacterium (assembly GCA_964632485.1). GTDB lineage: Bacteria > JAGOEH01 > JAGOEH01 > JAGOEH01 > JAGOEH01 > CAZWDO01. Next base: position 31,937 of record CAZWDO010000011.1, on the reverse strand, counting down.
GGAGTGACCAAACCGACGCTTTACTATTATTTCAAATCGAAACAGGCATTGTACGATCGTTTGCGGGAAGATTCCTGGCAATTGCTGCAACAGTATATGGGAACGGCGCGGCGGTCGGATTTAACAGTACTGGAGCAGATGGAACGGGCTATCGTTGAATTTTTCCGCTATTTGGAAGATAATGAGGATTATGTGCGTTTTATAATCCGCATGCATTTCCCATTGCTCTTGAGCGAGCAGACCAGTGAGCTTTGCGCCCATGACCAGTATCGATTCCAGGCGATGTCTGACCAACTGCAATTGGCGATCCAGCGCAAGGAGATCGATCCGCATACGGATATCCCGATTACCGTATCTGCTCTCATCGGCACTTTGAATTATATTATTGGTCAAGTGCTCATGAGAAATCGGACTTTGGACGACAAAGTTGCCTTAGCGCGTCGCATTATGGATATTTTAATAAAAAAAATACCGACTGGTCAGTAATTGAAAGGAGATACTATGAAACGATGTTTTTTTGTTTGGTGTATGCTATGCGTTCTGGGGGCATTTTCGCTCTCCTTAGCGGAGAGTGTGGCGATCACCCTCGACCAGGCTATTGAATACACTCGTATCCACAGCCCGTTGTTAAAAAGCACGGCCTTGAATGCCGATAAAGCTGATTTGCAAATCTGGCAAAGTTTCGCCAATTTTTTACCTCAGGCCGGATTTAACGGATTTCGCACCTACAACCATGAACTGGGCGAAATTGTATTCAAAATGGGAAGTAGCGTCAATCGGGTTAAAATGGGTACCGATAATAATCTGGGAGGGTCTCTCCGCGTAACTCAAAATCTGTTTGCAGGCGGCGCTATCTGGTCCGCGTATCAAATGAGTCGTCTCAATCTGAAAGTTCAGAGTGAAGCGTTCGCTAATCAGACACACCAGCTTTTATATGCAGTGCGAGCCGCTTATTATCAAATACTTTTATTGGATCGGTTAAAGAATGTCCAAATTGAAGCATTAAACCGCGCTCGCGAAAATTTAAGAATTATCATGGTATTATATGAAGCGGGCGGCGCTTCGGAATACGAAAAACTTCGGGCCCAGGTTGAAGTGTCCAATCTGGAACCGCAATTAATGGCTATCCAGGCTAATAATGAAAATAGTCGGCAGGATTTAAAACGCATTATGGGCATTAATCTGGATGATTCTCTTATCTTATTGGATACTCTCAATATTCAACCTCCGGATCCGGAATTGCCCATCAATGATTTAGCCGCATTAAAAAAGATTGCGCTTGATTTGCGACCCGATTTGCAGCAAATTTATTGGCAAAAAAAAATTGCGGATTACGGCGTGAAACTGTCGTTTAGTAATTATTTGCCTAAACTTTCTTATACCTGGCAGAAATCGGTTCAGGCGAATGCCGATGAAATGAAAACCTTTCATATCCCTGCCGGAGACTGGGTCAATTCCTCCAGTTCCACTTTTAATATTACTATCCCGATTTTTACCGGTTTTAAAAATACTGCTACCTGGCTTGAATCGCGTAAAAACCGCGAACAGATATCCTACCTGTTAGAAGATAAAGAGCGTCAAGTGCTGACCCAGGTTGAACAAGCGCAACGGAGTTACTTGCTGAGTCGCTCTATTCTCGACAGCTATACTAAAAATCTTCAACAGGCGCGGGAAGGATATCGTTTAGCTAATCTGCTTTTCGGACAGAAGGGGATCAGCCAGCTTGATCTGATTACCAGCCAATTGGCATTAACTCAGGCTGAAACGCAATTTTTGCAGGGTTTAGTGGAATACAATCTGTCCTATTTCCAGTTGGTGTTAAATTTAGGTAAAGAAGACTGATTAAAAATCATAGAAGGAGTGATAAGTATGAAAAAATTTTTAATTATTGTGGGACTGTTCCTGGCTGCCCTTACGATCTGGCGTATTGCTACTTATAAAAAAAATGCGGAAGCGCCGCAACGCGACATCATTGTCAAAGTGCAACCGGTTCAATTTGGACCAATCGACGATATGATCTATTATCAGGGCAAGTTAGCGGGCGCTCGGCAAGCATCGCTTTATCCGCCATTTGCCGCAAAAGTTGAACAGGTTTTAGTCCAGCCGGGTGAACGGGTTGTCCGTAATCAACGTCTGATCCGACTTGACAACGAAGTATATCAGTCCCGATTGTCAGCGGCGGAAGCGCAACTCAATGCGGCAAAACAAAATTTTCAAGCTATGAGTGACGAATTGAACCGGCAAAAACATTTATTTGAAGCCAACGCCAGTTCACAAAAAACGTACCAAATGGTCATGACGCAGTATGAAAATGCCAGGGCCGCGATGACGGCAGGTGAGCAGAGTTGGATATCAGCTCGCAAGCAATTGGCGGAATCTTATTTAGCCAGTCCTTTCGATGGAATTGTCATCTCCTGTAACGCGGATATCGGCGCGCAGGTCAATCCCGCTGTTCCGGTTATCGTTGTGGCTGATACAACATCGTGGCGGGTTAAACTTGACCTTTCTGCGAGTGATATGCGGCGGATACGCCCGGGGATGTCCGCTCTGGTTATTCCATCAGAGAGTTCAGATACCTTACGGGGTAGGATTGACTGGTCCGATTTGGGTATCGATCCCAGTCAGGGGAAAGGGAATGCGGAAATACTTATTACGAATACCGGCGCCTATCCGGTAGTGGCGGGTACCTGGTGCGATATTTGGATTATACTGCAGCGCAAGGAAAAGACCTTATTGATCCCTGGAAACGCCATTGTAGAGGAAACCCGTATCTCCGACGTAAACAAAGGGGGAAGTTCTCTGGGATTTATTAAGGTGAAAACTGTGTTTGTTGTGGAAAATGGGTTAGCCGTCCAGAAAGATATTGTTGCAGGGATTGTCAATGACCGCTGGACTGAAGCGCTAAGCGGTCTTGCGCCTGATCAGAAAGTCGTAATCGAAGGCCAGCGCCGATTAAAAATCAATCAACCTGTCAAAACTGTGGAATAAGGAAAGGGGAGCCCCGTGAAATTAGCTGAACTTGCCATTCGCAGGCGCATTACCTTTACTATGGTATATTTGTTGATTATTGGCGCCGGGTTGTTTGGGCTTCTGATGCTGAAGCTTGATTTTTATCCCAATCTGCAATTCCCGATGATTATGGTGATCACCCGATATACGGGAGTCGGAGCCAATGATATTGAGAACATTATAAGCCGTCCCCTGGAAAAAATCCTGGCATCGGTGAAGAATATCAAAAAATTGACCTCACGGTCATCTTCCGGTATCAGTCTGGTTACAATGGAATTTAATTGGGGCGATGATTTGGATCAGGCCGAGATCAATGTGCGTAAAAATATTGATTTTGCGTTGAATGCCTTACCTGACGATGCTGACAAGCCGCTGGTTTTCGCCTTTGAAACCTCCAGTATCCCGGTTGTTTTGCTTTCCGTGGGTTCTGATACCAAGGGTCCCGCTCAGTTAAAAAAATTCCTCGATGATGATATTGAACCTTATCTGGAACGAATCGATGGCGTCGCTTCTGCGGAAACGATGGGCGGACTGGCAAGGTCTGTACAGATTCGGGTAAATCCGCTTAAACTGGCGCAATATCATCTGGATATCAATGATTTGGCTATGGCAATTCGCCGTGAAAATTTACGGTTGCCGACCGGCAGTATTGATGATGGCGTGATCCATTATGATTTGCAAGCCCAGGGCGAGTTTGCATCCGTGAAAGAAATTGCCCGCACGGCTGTGGCGAATGTTGCGGGTAAAACTATCTATCTGAAAGATGTGGCTCAGGTGGAAGATAGTTATGACGATGTGCTGGGAAATACCCGCGTCAATTATCGATCCGGTCTGGTGATCAATATTTCCAAGCAATCGGATGCCAATACGGTTGAAGTATGCAAGCGCATTATGGCCGCTTTGGAAAAACTTAATTCGACTTATCAGAGTGAGGCCCAATTTTCCGTATTTTTCAATCAATCCGAATATATCACTAATTCCATCAATAATTTAAAAAATACCGCCCTGCAAGCGATTGTCTATACATTCCTGGTGCTTCTATTTTTCCTGCTCCATCTCCGCAGTTCAAGTATCGTCGCGGTAACCATACCCATCTCATTAGTAGCGACTTTTTTTGTGATGTACCTGGCAAACGTTACGTTGAACATTATTTCCTTAACCGGATTAGCGTTGGGAATCGGGATGTTAGTGGATAATTCAATTGTTGTTTTGGAGAACATTTTCCGTCACCGCAAACTGGGCGAACCCCTCAAGCGGGCGGCCTATAACGGAGCGAGCGAAGTTGGTATGGCTGTTACTGCTTCAACGTTGACAACCCTTGCGGTTTTTATCCCCCTGCTGTTCGTGCCGGGGATCGCTGGAGTTATGTTTCGCGATATGATTTTGACCGTTTGTTTTTCGCTTACGGTTTCCCTGTTGGCTTCATTGAGTTTGATCCCCATGCTTTCTTCGGTATATTTAGAAAATGTGACGGAGGAACCGGGCGGCCGTTTTGGCAAAATTGAAAAAACAGCCATTCGTATCATCGATTATTTCTCAAATCGTTACTATCACTCCCTTGACTGGGTACTGAACCACCGAAAATTGACAATTTTTTCAATGTTCAGTCTCTTGATTCTTTCTTTTTTTCTTTTACCCTTTATCGGCAAGGAATTTACACCAAAACAGGATCAAGCTTTTATCGCTATAACCATGGAACGGAGCGCTGGTTCCGACTACCGTCAATCGATCCCGCTGGTGGAAGAACTGGAACAGTTTGTGAAAGATAGCATCCCTGAAGTTACTAATATCATGATCAGTTATGGACAGACTGGTAATACGTTTGCCGCAATCCGGGGCTCGGGTTCCAATACGATGTTTTTTCGTTTAAAACTATGTCCACTTGGAAAACGGCAACGGAGTCAGGCTGAAATTGAAGAACTGGTCCGCCGTAAATTGTCGATACTGCCCGATTTAACGTATGAGTTCCAACAACAGGGGGCGTTTAATTCTGAAACCGGGGATGTTTCAGTAAAACTTTTTGGCGATGATCTGGATACGCTGCAAATGCTAACCCAAAAAATCGATTCTATTTTCAAAACAGTCGATGGATCACGCGATGTTAAAAATACATTTGCCGAACCGGCCAACGAACTCCGGATTCAGTTGAATCGGGAACGGATTTATCATTATAATTTATCGGTCAGTCAGGTCATGAATACGATTTATAAAAGTTTTCAGGGAGAAATTGTCGCCCGCTATCGTGAAAGGGGCGATGATTATGATGTTGTTCTCCGGCTGGCTCCCGAATATCGCAGCCATAAATCGGATTTGCAAAAACTATTTATCAAAAGCATGCAGGGATATATCCCTCTTACAGAACTGGCCACTATCATACCGGATAAGACGCCGACCAATATTTATCGGGAATCCCAGGAACGGATCGGCCGTGTGTATTGCGCTGTATTTGGTCGCGATCTGGGGAGTGTTTCTGCTGAAATTGAAGCCAAAGTCAATCAACTTACATTCCCGGAAGGGTATCGCTATTTGATTGGCGGTGTAGCGGCTGATATGAAAGAATCGCAACTTTTTCTCGGACTGGCTTTATTGGTAGCAGCTTTAATGGTTTATATGGTTATGGCCTCTCAATTCGAGTCCCTGATTGATCCGTTCATTATTCTGTTTACAATTCCATTGTCATTAATTGGAGTGCTCTGGATGTTGTTTCTCACCCATACTACCTTGAGCCTGATTGCTCTCATCGGATGTATCATGTTGGTTGGAATTGTTGTAAATAATGGTATTGTATTGGTAGATGCCATTAATCAACTGATTCATAAAGAGAAAATGGAACTTTTTGCTGCGGTTAAGGAAGCGGGGCGCCGCCGTTTAAAGCCCATTTTAATGACCGCCCTGACAACAATTATTTCGCTTTTTCCTTTAGCTCTTGAAATGGGTGAAGGAGCGGAAGCCTGGTCCCCAATGGCCCGATCTGTTATTGGCGGTTTAGTCGTATCCACGATTTTAACGCTTTTCTATGTGCCTGCATTATACACAACCCTCGAACTAAAAGGCTGGCGTAAAAAGAAAAGTGAGGAAAATTTTTAATCCATTAAATTTAACCCCATTACGTTTGATTTTAATCGCTATAATTGCTGTTAATTGATGATTCATGTTGCTCAGTCGGCCGGGAGAGTATCTTCGGGCCGACTAAAACTTTTCAAAAATGTATTTAGTAATAAATTCACTTGACAAATTCATTTCTACATTATATAATGTTTAGAAATTGTCCGGCAACCCGACAATTTTCGAATTACGTTTAGACTGAAAAACGATTGACCGATTCATTTTTGATTAACAAGGAGTTATTATGGAAAAACGTATTTTAATGATTGTTTTAATTTCAATCCTCGGAGGGTATATTAGTTATGCTCAATCACCCGCGCAGGACAATCCTTTGTTTCAGCAATGGAAAACTCCTTTTCAGACTCCCCCGTTCGATGCAATTAAGGTTGAGCATTTCCTTCCGGCTTTTGAAGAAGGGATGCGCCTTGAAAATACCGAAATCGATGCGATTATCACCAATAAAGAAAAACCCAGTTTTCAAAATACAATAGTTGCCCTGGAAAAATCAGGCAAGTTTCTTTCCCGTGTCAGCCGCATTTTTTGGGGATTGAACGGCGCTAATACCAATGATGAAATTCAGAAAATTGCCCGAGAAATTACGCCCGCGCTATCGAAACATGGCGACGATATTAACCTGAATGCTGAATTGTTTGCGCGCGTCAACGCGATTTATGCGAATAAAGATAAATTGAAACTGACTACCGAAGAAAATACGTTACTGAATAATTTTTATAAGGGATTTATCCGCAACGGCGCTAATCTTTCCGATATGGATAAACAAAAATTACGGGAAATCAATGAAGAACTCTCGATGCTGGGATTAAAATTCGGTGAGAATCTGTTGAAGGAGACGAATGCAGTCGGCTTGATCGTTGAAAATAAGGAAGACTTGGCAGGATTACCTGAAAATGTCATTCAAGCCGCTGCCGAGATGGCGAATAGGAAGGGGATGGAAGGGAAATGGGCATTTACTTTACAAAAACCAAGTTTTATTCCATTTCTGCAGTACTCACAAAAACGAGCATTGCGTGAACTCCTCTTTAATGCCTATATCAATCGGGGAAACAATGACAATGAATTTGATAACAAAGCAATTATCTCCCGCATAGCCGCTTTGCGCGTCAAGCGAGCCAATTTATTGGGATATAAAACACATGCAGATTTTGTTCTCGAAGAGAATATGGCCAAAACGACTGCAAACGTCATGAAGTTTCTCAATGATTTATGGCAACCGGCATTAAAGAGGGCAGAAGTGGAAATTGCCGATATGCAAACTATCATTAATAAAGAAGAATCAAATCCTTTTAAGCTTGAGGCCTGGGATTGGATGTATTATGCAGAAAAAGTGAAACGGGAGAAATATGCCCTCGATGAAGAGATGCTACGTCCCTATTTTAAAATGGAGAATGTCCTTGAAGGCGCATTTATGGTAGCTAACCGTCTATATGGCATTACGTTCACCCCTCGAACCGATATCCAGACCTGGAATGCGGATGTGCGCGCGTTTGAAGTAAAGGAAGCTGATGGTAAACATATTGGTATCTTTTACGCCGATTATTTTCCCCGCGATGGAAAGCGCAGCGGAGCCTGGTCAAGTAGTTTTCGCAGTCAATCCAATATCGATGGAAATTTTATAACTCCTTTGGTTTATAATGTTGGAAATTTTTCTAAGCCGACTACTGACGAACCCTCTCTGATGAATCTGGATGAAGTGGAAACGTTATTCCACGAGCTGGGTCATGGTTTGGACGCCCTCTTTTCAAATACAATCTATAGCGGTTCACGGGACGTTCCACGCGATTTCGTCGAACTCCCCTCGCAAATTATGGAAAATTGGGCCTTCGAGCCGGAAGTTCTTAAACTCTATGCTAAGCATTATCAAACGGGAGAACCCATTCCTCCATCATTGGTCGATAAAATCGTTCAATCTGCTAAATTCAACCAGGGATTTGCCACTGTTGAGTATTTGGCCGCTTCCTTTCTCGATATGCAATGGCATACCTTATCCGACACAGTCTCTCACTCCACACCTCAATTAGAGGATGAACTCTTCACACGAATCGGGTTAATTAATGAAATTAAATCCCGGTATTTAAGCACTAATTTCAGTCATATCGTCGGGGGATATGCTTCAGGCTATTATAGCTATATTTGGGCGGAAGTCCTTGATTCTGATGCGTTTGAAGCGTTCAAGGAAACTGAATTGTTTAATAGTAAACTGGCTGCTCTGTTCCGTCAGCATATTCTGGCTAAAGGTGGTACCGAAGATGGAATGGTTCTTTATAAAAGATTTCGCGGCGCAGAACCCAAAGTGGACGCTTTACTGAAAAAACGGGGATTGAATTGACTTTTTTTTGAAAGGAACTGATTCCATGAATCATTTTGTAAAATTTTTTCTGGTATTCATTTTTTTTACGTTGAATGTTACAAGCCAAGCAGAGATTAATGATTCATCTCATAGCGGTTTTACGGTGGTTAATAAAGTCGAAATTGATGAATCAATCGAGGTCGTTTATCTGACAATGTGCGAAAAAATAAGTCTATGGTGGGATAATGCGCATACTTTTTCAGGAAAATCGTCAAATCTGACGTTTGAAGCGCGAGCAAATGGCTGTTTTTGCGAAAAACTGATCAATGGTGGTTCCGCATGCCATTTAACGGTTGTTTATATTGAGCCGGGGAAGCTTATCCGTTTGGTTGGAGGACTGGGTCCTTTACAACAATTTGCGGTCAATGGCGTCATGTCCTGGGAATTTAAAGAAACTCCCAATGGAACGATAGTTGAATGGACTTATACGGTGGGTGGTTACGTTCCTCAGGGATTGCAATCCTTGGCGGTTGAAGTTGACCATGTTCTGAACCTACAACTAAAACGATTTAAAAATTATGTGAAAAATGGAAAACCTGAATGATTTTGATTTTCATCATTCTATAATCTTTACAATTTTCAGAATAATTTTATAAAAAAATTATTTGTGGACTTTTTGCTTTTTTTTTATTAAATTAATTTAAAGTGAGCATTTGATTGGTTTCGGTTCATTTTTTTAAAACAAAAACCAATTTTATATCTGAGAATCACTGATAGATTAGATATGTGTCTAAGTTCTGTATGCCCAAAACGGTAAGTTGTTTTAGTACACTCTTTGAGAATGGCTTTGGATTGAAATTGCTAAAGTTTATCTGTATGGGTTTCTATTACACTTTAGATTTGAGAGAATGAATGTTAAAAAAAAGAGATTTGTTTATTCTAATTTGGATTGGATTGATATTCAGCTCACAATCGATAGCTTTATCATTGGGCAAGATATCCGGCAGAATAATTGATGATGAAACTGGCCAAACGCTTCCTTACGCTAATATTGAAATTATGGATAAAGCCCTGGGAACAGTTACGGATGCAAATGGACGGTTTTATTTTTTAAATCTTTCGCCCAAAAAATATAACTTGCGAATTACGATGATGGGCTACCAGGAAATGATTATTGTGGATGTAGAGGTCTATTCAAATTTATCGACATTTCAGGTAATCCCGATGCAATCGAAAATAATTGAGCAGGATACAGTTTTGATCATTGCCGCCCAAGAATTAGTAGAGAAAAGGCTGACCTCCACAAAAACCTATTATTCAAAGGAAGAGATCGACGATCGTGAATTCCATTCGGTTGAAGAGTTGGTTAATATTTCAGCGGGCGCATTCCGGGGGTTTGTCCGGGGTGGGAAACAGTTTGAAACCCGCTATCTGTTGGATGGAATCGATATTTCCGATATTTATTATCAAGGCGGTACCGGAGGCTATGGAATAGAGCCTACGGGTGAATCGTATCAGGGATTTCGTCGTTCCAACGCCGAAGAAAATAATTTTACAACGGTCAGTCCCTTTATTTTATCGGAACTCAATATGTATTTGGGAACGGTAAATGCTGAATATGGATCAACAGGATCCGGTGTCATTAGCATGATTTCACAGGATCCGGGTTCGACTATTTCTGGTAACGGATATTTTAAAACCTCCTGGGCAGATTATTTAAACCATTCAGGGAATGACATCTATATCCAGAATATTAGGCGGGATGGAGTTTGCGTCAATGATGCCGATGATTATCTAAATTTAAAGCATTATTACGACAGTCTGGCGCAACTTGAGGATCAGACACTGCCAGCCTCCATGCAGCCGAATACGATTAAATCTCGGTTTTTTACCTGGTATCCGGGCAAATACCCGTATGGTTCGGCAAATCCCAACGGCCATTCCCACCAGATCGGTTTTAATATTAACGGACCTCTTACCAAAAAAATGAGTTTTGTGTTTCAATCCGAATCCTACCAGCGCCTGGGACCTTTGCCATTGGAGGCCGATAAACGCTTGACATCTTGTTTGAAACTGATCTGGCAACCTTCCCCAGATATAAAACTTTCCAATATCGGGATTCTTGAAGATGGCGGAAAATTATTCAAAAGCTATATCAATACCCGTTTTAATTTGCGCTTTAAGTTTTTTTTGGAGGGTTCTCCTAAATATAAATCCCTGGGATTAACGGATATTTTTCGATTTACTCATACATTATCTCCTAATACATTTTATGAACTTAGTTTTTTTTATCTTTCCAAATTAAATGAGATGGGCTATGCCGATGATAACAATGATGGACAGTGTGATATCAATGAAAATGGTGAGTTTATCAAATTCAATGATAAGGAAACCTATTTTAAATATGTGGGGAACCCCAAGGATATGAATTATTGGTGGAGATCCAATAATTTCAATCATGGTTTCATGGATACAACTTATAATCAGACTGCTTTTTTTATAATGGAATTGGATGCGGCTCAAACCTGGAATCTTTTCCCTATTGGCCAATTTCCGTCATATTATCGGGTAATTTGGTCCAGTCCAGCTTATGAATACAACTCACGGGAAACTTTGGGACTTAAAGCGGAAATTACCCACCAGGTCAATTTTAATCATCAACTTAAATCAGGTCTGCAATTTAAATACCATGAAATTGATAAGGATTATAAAGCCAGCCGCCGTGGCGGGAAAGGGCTGGAGTATCCGACCAGTTTTTTTTATGTGGATAAATATCTTTTCAATCCAGTGGAGTTGTCTGCATTTGTCCAGGATCAAATGGAGTTTGATCGTCTGATTATGAATATTGGATGCCGCCTGGATGGCTTTTATTCCGATATGCGCAAATATATTAATGAATTTGCTCCATTTACCACGGTTCTTGACTCGATAACCCATGAACTGATTCGTTATGAACCGTTGAGGGGCGCTAAGGAACCAATGAAATTTTATTTCAGTCCACGCATCGGTGTTTCTCATCCCATTTCGGATCAATTCGCCATGCATTTTTCCTATGCCTCTATATATCAGCAACTCCCTTTTGCTGCTTTATACGATGATTACAATTTTACAAATTATAATTCATCTCCGACCATGACGGCAAAACGGGTCGGTCAACCGCCGATTCGTTCCACTGCGTATGAAATTGGCGCGCAAATCGCATTTTCAAATTCGTTATTGGTTGACGCAACAGCCTATTATCGGGACATTCGCAATTATGATATCGCTTTTTTCCGGGTGACAAATGTGGAAAATTATGGAGTGGAGTATTATACATCCTTCGGATACGCAGATAGTCGGGGAATTGAATTTTCACTTTCTAAAAGCTTTTCCAGCTTAGTTGCTTTACGGTTTAATTACACCTATTCCTATATTAAAACATCCGTTTCATCTCCAGGTAGCGATGAGGATCAACGAATCAGTTTCAATGCCGCTATAGACTCTATTCAATATGGTACCCGTTTGCCCTGGGAGAATCTGGAACATATCAATACTTATGAGGAACATATCTTAGGAAATTATTCCAGCAATTCCATTGGTTCCGGTTTTGATCGACCCCATCGATTCAATTTGGATATGATCGCCCGTCTTCCCTGGCGCTTTTCATTTATCCAATTAATGAATATCAATCTGCTTTCCATGGCGTATAGTGGTTTTTATTATCAGAAAAATCTGAATTCAGAAAATGAACTCTGGTTTGAGCGTAATCGGAAAATTGAACAGGGCCCCTGGTTTTATCGTACCGATTTAAAAATTACATTGGGTTTGAATTTTATGAAAATCCATCAGATGCAATTTTTTATAGATATTCGCAATCTTTTCAATCGCGAAAATGTGTTGGCTATATCCAAGCGTTTCAGCATGTCGTCTGAGGATCATGCTATTTGGGAAAGTAGTATTGATGATCCAACCCAAAGCAATTACAACCCGCAGGGGGTGTTGACCATGCCGGTGGACGACTATGGCAACATGTTGTATGATATTGCTCGTGAAATGTATATCGGATTGAAATTTGAATTTTAAGGACTAAAGATGAAAGTCTGGGTGTTGCTATTAATCATTTTTTTTAGTGGAGTGTTAACATGTTGGGCGGATGCTGAATATGGATTATGCGTAATGGTAGCTGGTGATTACTGGGTTTCATACCGTCCTGCGAATTTGATGCCTTATAACAATTTTGCTCATAAATCATTTGCGAACGGCTGTCCTAACTTTTATCGCTATAATCCTTCTGAGCGTAGCGCCTTATCATTAGACGCCTGGTTTAACCTGAACAATGTTCTGAATCGGTTTGATCGACGGCAAACTCTATTAACCCAGGGTTTCATCGGCGGTAATCTCTATGGATATCCGGCGGGGAGTTGGCCAATGGGTCTGATGTCATTTGAATTTGGCGATGCCGCTGGCTGGAGTTTACGAGCAATGGTTTACGATCCCGACAGTTCGTTTATCCGCGCCAATCAATCCGTTGCCGCCACTTTTCCTGAAATGTCCTACCTTATGTATTCGCCGTATTTGCCGGGCGCCGGGGATCCAAGCCGGGACTATATTAAAGCCTACGAAAATGATTCCCGTTTCGCCTGGTGGGAGGATAAAAATGCCAGACGGCATTTGATTTACGAAGCTGGCTGGCCCACCAATGTGGGAATCGACGTTATTGTTCGGGTTCATTCGTTTACTTTGAACTGGGGGCATTTGGATGATTTTAATTTGGTTGAAATCACTGTTACCAATACCGGTATAGTCGATATTGATGGGGATGGAAATGTGGATTTATATAATCATCGCATCCCCTGTCTCTCTATGTTGCAATGGGCGGATTTCCCGTTTAGTTTCTGGGTAGGGCCCGATGGTATGCGTCAATATGCCTATGATAATATTCGTCGCCGGATTTTAGGCTGGGATATGACGCCGGATACTCTGGGAGCTCCCTGGAATCTCTATTTTTATGCACGAGGACCGACTGCCGGTACGGAAAACAGTGGCGAAGATGATCGTAATATCGGAACCAATTACAATGGAATCGGTGAAGGGGCATCTCGTGGTTGGTACAACTCATTTGCCGCCATGCCGTATTTTTCAGGGTTTGCTTCTGACCCCGATTACCGTAAAATTCAATTTTATAGTTCAATTGCCGCCTGGTTTAAAAACATGGGTGTTCCACCCGATAAAAACCCGGTGGATTTGCTTCCAAATCCGGCTTTTTTTAATGAAACTGATCCAGGAACATTAGCAGGCAATCCCTTGACGTTTGTCCCGGGAGAAATCAATCGGCCGAATGGTGATAGTAAATATTATTCTGGACTTTATTGCCGTACGTTTGAATGGGAAAAAGATGTTATCCGCGAGGGATTAGTCTCAGAAGAGTCATTTGAGGTATTGACGGGAATCGGGCCCTTTTCTCTGGAAGTGGGAGAAAGCGTTACCATTGCTTATGCCCGCGGGGCCGGTGTTCGGTTAGAGGGGTTGCGGCAATCGATGCAGGCGGCCCGGGCAGTTTGGAATAGCCGTGATGCCAATGGGCGCTTTAATCTACCGCTACAACCCCCGTCGCCGGATATGGAAGTCGAGGTATCCCCCGAGGTTCGCCCTCAGATCAAATGGAGTCAAATTACCGATACTACAGTAAATACCAGCGGATATCGCATCTATAAATCAAGAAGTTGGCCCAAATACAATTCCCTGGAAAATGGAATTATTGCCTCTCAATATTATGACCAGGCCGAGATTCCCGGGGATTCGTTCTTTGTCTATCCCCGTGAATCTCAAGTTGCATCATTTTCCATCTTGCAGCAACACAGTGGCGAATGGTGGGGTCCCTACCAACTCGTGGCGGATTTATCCATAACTGATTTGGCGAATTACCAGAATTCGGAATCAGACCACACAACCTACCCCTATATGTGGGTGGATACGACTGCAGGAACAATCCCGGGAATGACATTTTGGTACTATGTTGCGGCATATTCCAACCAAATTGGCAATTTTGCTGGTATCGGTTCTTACAACCGACTTGAATCGGGCAAGTTAAATTTTAACGGTCGCAGTGGAAGCTGGGAATCCACTTATCCCATGGCGCCGCTCAATAATTACTATCCTTCCGTTGATGATTTGCTCAGTCTGAAAAAAATAGGCGCACCTTTCGTACTCGTTCCTCCGGTCAGCAAAGAATCAGAATTATTAAAAGAAGAGAAAAGGATCAAGGTTCGGCCCAATCCCTATAAGAAAATGGCATTTCATGATGTAGGAACTGAAAGTAAACTATTTTTTTACAATTTGCCGGAACGGTGTAAAATTTCAATTTTCGATATATCCGGTCAATTAATCGATGTCATTGATTTCCACACTAATAATTACACTAATGGCAGCCTCTTTTGGGATATGCACTCCCGTGACGGATTGGAAATTGCGTCCGGAGTGTATTTATGGGTAGCGGAATTTCCTGGTGGTTCCCAATATGGTTATTTCTCGGTGCTTAAATGAAGAAAGATTGTAAAATGTTGATGAGAACACTTTTATTAATTTTCTTGATAGGCAGTTTTATGCGACTTGAAGCGAATGCTTCCAAAAGTGGAATGACGGGATTGGCTTTTTTAAAAATAGGAGTAGGCGCTCGCCAAACCAGTCTCGGTTCAGCAGTGACGACTTTAAGAGACGATCCCAATAATATGTTCTGGAATCCTGCCGGAATCTATTCTCTTTCTCATAAAACCCAAATCGCTTTTTCCTATAATAACTGGCTATTGGATTTACAGCATATAACCTTGGCTTATGTAAGTAAAAATTATCGTGCCGGTACAATCGGCATTGGATTTAATTGGTTGGGTTTCGGAGATATTCCCGCTGATCGGGATGTGGCCCCTCCGGGATTTGAAATATATCAAATGGATGAACGTCAGACGGAAACTTATGGTTTTTCTGATTTATCTCTTCAAATAACCTATAGTTACCAGTTTAAAAGCAATTATGTTTTTGGCGCGACATTGAAATATCTACGGGAAACAATTGACCGGCAGGCTGCTACTGCATTCGCCTGGGATTTCGGTGTGTTATATCCCGTCGATTGGCGTCACTTGACGATCGGGGCCCGCCTGAATAATTTGGGATCCGACATTCGTTTTTATCAGATCAATGCGCCTATTCCACTTCAGTTTGCAATGGGTGTATCCTTAGCGCTGGCAGAAGATGCGAATTCCTCCTTGATTCTCTATTCTGATTTGATCAAACCGCAGGATTATCATCAATTATATTACGGGGGACTTGAATACATATTCAGGGATGAAATATCTCTTCGGGGAGGATATAAATTTGGGTATCATCATCAGAATCGAATGGATGATAGCCGCGATTCTGATGAGGGATTATCACTGGGTTCAGGGATTTATATACCACTGGGCGATTACCTTTTGCAGATTGATTATAGTTTCACCCGTTTTTCACTATTCAGTGATACCCATCGTTTTTCATTTCTTTTTCGCTTTTAGATTTATAGAATGGAATCGTTATTTGAATGTTAAAAATTATTAGCTGGATTTTGGTTTTAAGTTCATTCACAACTGCTTATCAATCGCAAATATTGAATTCGGAGTATATGCTGGATATTTGGAATCGGGAAGATGGGTTGCCCCAAAAGACAATAAACGCTATTACTCAAACCGTGGAAGGCTATGTTTGGGTTGGCGTTTCTACCGGGTTATTGCGTTTTGATGGTTTTTCTTTTTATCAATATGATAGCCGCAATATTAAAGAACTTGTCAGTAATGAAGTAACTACCTTGATCACTAATCTTGATGGAGATTTGGCGATTGGAACGAACGGGGGAGGGCTGATCATTAAAAAGGGTGAAGAATTCACCCGCTATAATCTCGATCAAGGATTATCCTCTGATTTCATTAAAGGGCTGGGAGTACGAAACGATTCCGGCATTATGATTAGCATGTCCAACGGATTTTCTCTTTATCGGCGCCATCAATTAAAACCTGTAACCCTTCCCAACGACAATTTTTACGAAACGGTTTCTGCTGTTGCCATGACGGCAACTGGAATCCCTCTTTTTATCGATGCCAATCATCAACTGTTTTGCATAGAGAGTTCGGGAGCAATTATTTCTCTTGCCCGCGATCAAACTCCATTTAATACCATCAGCGCTTGCGCCGGTAAACCCGAAAATTGGATTATTGGAACGGAATCTGGTGAACTATGGCGCCTGCAAAATGGGATTTATACATTGCTTTATTCGGCTCATTCAGCAATCAGCAGCTTGTTGATCGATAAATCCGGCCGCTACTGGATCGGAACCAAATCCTCAGGGTTATTACTATATGATCATGGACAGAGTTTCCATTTTACACAGAAACAAAACATTGCCAATCAGCGTATCTTATCTTTGTTCGAAGACCGGGAAGGAAGTATTTGGATTGGTTCGGAAGGAGGGGGACTCAAACGCATTCGCCATCGTAAGGTTAAAAGTCTCTCTGAGGAATTGGAAGGGACGATAATTAATGGAATGTTTTTGGATGGGGATAGCATAATATGGATAGCGACTAACGGACAAGGGCTAAAATATTTGCGTCGGAATCAGTTAAGCAGTTTTTCGAAAATTTCGGCGAAAATTAATGTTTGTTGTGTGTTAAAAGATTCTCGCAATCGGTTGTGGATTGGCTCTGCGGGAAATGGGTTGTTTTGTTATGAAAAGCAAAATTTACGGGAATTCGGTTACCGGGATGGATTGATAAGTCTAACCAACAATGTGATTTATGAAGATAGCCGGCATATAATTTGGCTGGGTACCCAGGATGGTTTGATGAAATATGAAAATAACCACTTTATCAGTTTTCTCGATCGGGATGGAAAAGCTAACAATGGCATCACGGCAATACTGGAAGATCATCAGGGAACTTTATGGGTGGGAACCAACGGTGGGGGATTGGTTGCATTAAAAAATCATGATTATCATAACTATACACCCACTGACGGTCTGGCTCATGGAGTGATCAGATCGATCTATGAGGATGCAGATCACTATCTTTGGATCGGCACTGATGGAGGAGGAATTTCTTGTTATAAGGATGGATATTTTTACACCATTACAACTACTCAGGGATTGCCTGACGATTATATCCAGGGGATATTGGAAAAAAATCATCGCTTTTGGATCAGCTCCAAACGAGGAATTATGTGTATTGAGCGTTCGGATTTAATCGATCTGGTTCAGAGTAAGACGGATTATATCTACCCCGTGAATTATGGATTGAATGAAGGTATGTCAGACGAAGAATGTAACGGCGGATTCCAACCCTCCGCATTCTTTGATTCTCAAGGGATATTTTATTTTCCCACGTTTAAAGGAGTTATGTCCATTCAAGCGAATAAGGAGAGCGCTCCACCGCCTCAAACCATGATTGAACGCGTCATGATTAATGGCCGGACATTTGATGTTAATAATAAAATCGAGTGGAAAGTCAATGAGAAAAATATTGAATTTCACTACTCATCCATCCATTTTCAGACGCCTGAACAAATTTACTTTAAGTACCGCCTTATGGGTTTTGATGATCGCTGGGTTCATGCTAAATCACGACGTACCGCTTTTTATTCAAATCTTCCTTCCGGAGACTATCAGTTTGAAGTTACTTCCATGAATCATGACGGAATTTGGGATACAGAGGGTATTCGCCTGGATTTTAAAGTATTACCTCTATTTTATCAAACCTGGCCCTTTTATTTGCTGATGGGTTCTATTTTATTGATATTAGCGTCTGGATTTTATGGATTTAGAATCAGACAGATGCGCCATCGTCAATTAGAATTGCAACAGATTATCGAGATTAGAACTCATGATTTGCAACTCACACTGGCATCCTTGAACCAGGAAAAAGAAAATATTTCTCTGGCAAATCGGATTATTGAAAAGAAAAATCAGAATATTATGGCTGGAATTCGTTATGCTCAACGAATTCAGAACTCCATTCTGCCTACTATGGATTATATTCAGGATATCTTGCATAGCTTTTTTATAGTGTATTTACCTAAAGACGTCATATCCGGCGATTTTTACTGGGTCTATCGCAAAAACATGAAAAAAATTGTAGCTGTTGTCGATTGTACGGGACACGGTGTTCCAGGCGCATTCATGTCGATTATTGGCTATTCCTTATTAAATCAGATTGTAGTTGAGAAGAATATTTGGGAGCCTTCGCAGATACTCGGAGAAATGCACACTTACATACGCTATGTGCTGCAACAGGATGAAATAGATGCAAACACCATGGATGGCATGGATGTTGCTCTGTGTTTGATCGATGAAGAAGCTGGAAATCTTAGTTTTGCCGGCGCTAAACGTCCCCTGTATTATGTATCAGACAAGAAATTGTTTGAGTTGAAAGGAGATCAAAAATCGATCGGCGGGCGTCAAAAAGAAGCTAAACGCATGTTTACTACCCATATTCTACCTCTGGATATTATTCAAACTTTTTTCATGGTTTCCGATGGATTTGTTGATCAGCAAGATTATAAAGACTGTAAATTCGGCGTATCTCGTTTTAAAAATATGTTATTGAATATTTCCGAATACGATTTGGAAAGTCAGAAAAAGGAATTGTTGCATGCTTTGAAAGCCCATCAACAACAAGAAGAACAGCGAGATGATATTACAATTTTCGGCGTTGCGCTTCGATAAACTTTAGGAGGATGGTATGGATAATCTGAGTTTGGAAAAAACTAAATCGACATTGGGTATCAATTTTGATTGGGATACTGGTATCCTGGAACTTTCCGGTTCTTCATACCCGGAAAACGCTTTTGAATTTTTTAATCCCCTGATGAGCTGGCTAAAAAGTTACATGACCGAGAAAAAAAAACCGATTGAGCTTAATATCAGTATTTCCTACCTCAACACAAGCTCAACCAAATGCATGATTGATCTTGTTTTGTTGTTGGAAGATTATTTCCAGTCTGGATGTCCGGTATCGATCAATTGGTATTATGTTTATGATGATGAAAGCATTTTGGAAACAGGGCAGGAAATCCGCGAAGATACAACTTTCTCATTTCAACTAATTTGTGTTAATTAATATTTCAGGTTGAAAAGAAAAGGACAATAATATGAAAATGAATGAACTTTTTGATCAATATAATCGCATGGCAGATAAACAGATCGTTTTGGCTTTCAAAGGGATTATTTCTCATCCCATACTGGAGTCTATGGCGGAAATGATATATAATCAGATTTCCGAGAGTGAGCCGAATGTAATGATTGCGCGCAAAATTTTTGGAATTTTTATCGAATTAGTCCAAAATATCTATCACCACTCTGCTGAGCGTATTAAAAATGAATTCGGTACAGAAAGCACTGGAATCGGTATCGTTATAGTGAGTGAACTGGATCAACAATACAATATTCTTTCCGGGAACTATATCCATAAACTGAAATCAAAAACCTTAGTTGAACATATTGATTATTTGAATCAAATGGATAAAGACTCGCTAAAAAAAGCATATCGCGATAAAGTAAGAGAACCCAGAGAAAATGAAAGTAATGGCGCGGGTATCGGTTTAATTGAAATCATTCGAAAATCAGGGTTTCCTATCCATTATCATTTGACATCGGTTGATGAAAATCAGGATTTTCTGTCATTGGCTGTCAAAATTGAAAAAGAAATAGTATGTACAGATTTGACAATTTCACCGCAAAAATCCACTTTAGGAGTAAAATTTAACGTTCATAGCGGAATATTAGAACTTTCTGGAGCCTCTTATCCCCCCAATGCCTTTGAATTTTTTAATCCACTGATGAAATGGATTGAAAATTATATCCATCAAATACGGAATGCCATTACGCTTAATTTACATTTTTCATTCATCAATACCAGTTCTTCTAAATGTTTGCTCGATATGCTTCATATATTAAAAAGATATCATCTAATGGGGGGAGAAGTATTCATCAACTGGTATTATCGTGAGGGAGACGAGATCATATATGAAACCGGCGCCGAGATTTGTGATGAAATCGGTTTGCCCATCCGGATTATTTTAGAAAAAGGTGATTAATATGAAAACCAAAAAGACATTAAGCGATTCGACTCATCTGATTTATTCATCCGAATTCAATATTCTAAATGACGCAAAAAACTCGTTAAATAACACAGAAATCAATATTGAAAAAATCCAAGCTGATTTTCGGCATTTAATTGTTCAATATGAGAAATTATTGAAGGATACTATAAAGATAACAAGGATTAGTGATCTTTATGAAAAAAAACTCATTGATGCTTATGAAAAAATTAATGAACAAAATAAAGACCTTGAAAAAGCAATGTCAGAGATTAGCACATTAAGTAAACTTTTGCCAATCTGTTCAAACTGTAAAAAAATCCGCGATGATGAAGGGTATTGGCATCAAGTTGAGGAATATATCACACAGCATTTAACAGATGTGCAATTTACTCATGGACTGTGCCCCACATGCTGTCAAAATTTGTATCCCCAATACTATCATAAAGGGAGTTTCGGCAAGGGAAAGAATCCGGAGAGTAATGAAAGTAAGGAAATTTAGCATCACCACAAGAATATATCAGGAGCAAAGTTGGTGGTCTACGAACATTTTAAGTAGAAGTTGATGGGTAAATGTTTTAGAAATAGTTTGGAGAATGGATGAAAAAACAGGTGTATTTAGTGCTGCGTCTCAGACGCAGCAATGATTGCTGAATTGAATATATTAGTCAGATACACTAAAAAAAAGCTTGACAAATTTGTAAAAATGATTTAATTAAATCCTGTAGTTCATTCGAATCCCTATTGCGGTGAATTTCAAGTGCAATAAGGTGTAACAAGACCAGTATCTATAAGCAATGGTATGATTATAATTTTGGACTTAATCGGGAATTTAGCCCCTTTAGCTCAGATGGATAGAGCAACGGATTCCTAATCCGTAGGCCGAAGGTTCGAATCCTTTAAGGGGCATCCAACTGAACAACATAGACTTAAGACATTTAAAAGCCCATCGAAACGGGGCTTTTTGTCAGGTTTTATCCGATATTGACCAAAACGCTAAATTTTAGGGTTTTCCGTATGCCATTCAATCAGTTTATCCTTGTTTTCGATAACCAATTATTCCACATACTCCACATACAATGGGGATTTTTTGGGGATCAAAGCTTGATTTTAGACAACTATTCAATGAAATAATGTCATAGGAGGAAAATCTCCTCCTATGACTTTGCAGATCAACGCTATTTATCGATTCGGCTTGAAAATGTTGTTCATCGTATTGACGGCACTATTGAGCTCTGGTTTTGTCATTCGCACATAGCGCAGGGTTGTATTGACGTCTTTATGGCGCGCCAGATTGCGAACCGCTTCGACATTCGCCCCGTGTTTGATCAATTCCGTGCAGAAAAAGCTGCGGGTGTCGTGGAAACGATACCCTTTATCTTCCAGGCCACATGCTTTGAGCAACTTACCGAATGATGTCTTGATATCCTTGATCGGCTTTCCTTTGTATAGAAAGACATAGCCTTTTTTATCCCGGGCCTTCGCCTTCATTCGCGCCAATTCCTCAAGCGCGGTATCGCACAAATGGACATCCTGAGGCTCACCGCTCTTTGTCTTTGCGAGATGCACAACTTTGTGATCAAAATCAATCCGATCGTATCGAAGACTCAACAATTCAGACTTGCGCATCCCGGTCAAGGCTGCTATGATCAGAATCGGTGTGAGATGGGATTTATCGCCAGTGCAATTTTCCAACAAAAGATTATACTCTTCTTCGTTGAAAACTACGGTACGCTTGTTACTCGGTTTCGATAATTTGATCTGGTTCATAAGGTTTTCCTGCAGGTAGCCTTCCCGAACCAATAGCTTCCAGAGCAGCTTGAGAAATACGACTTCTTTATTGATGGTCGATTGAGCATGATTTAAAAGGCGTTGATACATGTATTCAAGAATATCGTCCTTTTTGATTTGACAAATCAATTTTCTAGCAAACCGTTTTAACAGATTTTTGGCATTGTTGCGATGATCGCGGACATAATAAGTACCCATTTTGCGAGTCTTTTCGGTAATCTTGTATGGCTGCTTTTCCAGAACATCGAAGAAGTGATCCACGGCTTCATTGAAGCGCAAATCTTTTATTTTGGCCGGAGCGCCTTTTTGTACCGGTTTCTCCATGTATTCCCGATACAAACGCTCTCCCGTTTCTTTGGCGACCTTCTCCGTGATTTTGCCGACCTGACCGATCCGCTTCTGAATGCGAACACCATTGATGTACCGGTCGAACCGATACCAATCCTGGCCGTTGATTTGAACAATCGAGACATTGTCCGAATGAAATTTTTTTTTGCTCATAATAAGGAGCCTTTCCATTTCACCTATGTAAAGGAATGTGTCAGACCGCTCCGACCGGCGGGACCGTAAATCCCTCCGGGTGGACATTCATCTATATTATAGGCGGTTTTGGTTGAATTGTCAAGCCAATTGTTATTGAAATTAAACGAAACGGGAAGGGATGGAAGCCAGCCATCCCTTCTCCAGCTAAAGCTACGCGACAATAGCATGGTGTCGATGAGCATCCAGGTATTCCTTCAAATCGGATTCGGAGATTATATACCGTCTCTCACTTATCTTAATATAACCCAGTTCTCCCGATCTAATCTGCTTATACACGGTTTCGTCGGACATGTGCAACAAGTTCTTGACTTGCTTGACTGTATACATTTTATCAAGGTTTGAAGCGTTTTCACCGGTCGCGGGTTGAGCCGGTTTCACCGTTTTTTTCTGGGATTTCCGCTTGGGATTGGCCTTTCTGGCCTGATAGTCATCGATCCGTTCTTGAAGGGTCTTCTTCATATCGCTTCCTTGTATATAGGGATTGGGAATCTATCGTTCATAACACAGTGGTGAATGGTTTCTCGCCATTCCGGGTTCAGGGTCTATATTTGTTTATAATGGATTTATATGTTGATAATGATGGTGTTGACCCTTCCCTGAGTTTAGCTCAATCATGCCGGTATCATTACGGCGCCCGAATCAGGGACATGGGATTTCTCCGATCTAAAATAATTTAATGATAATAGGTTTTTAAAATTGACGAATACGATAGATGCGGTTCACCCTTAAATATCGCTTGGCTTTTTCTTCGTTTCTTCAGGAGCATCATATAATAAGGTGGAATGCGTTTCAAGCCGAATGTAATTACAATAGTCATAAGTTGTGAAGTTTACCCAATATTCCTTGGGGATAACCAGTTCGACACGAAAGGTCTCAGGTGTGTTTAGACCCACGGTAACGGAAATTTCATATAGGCTTTGGTTATGCGTCAGGTTTATCGCGATGGGAAGATCGTGATATTCGCTGATAATCTTAGACCCTTTCGCAATTTCTCCATGAATTTTCGAATCTGATTGGGGTTCATAGAAATCATTATACCTGCCCCGTGGCGGACGGAAACGGGGAGCCACAATTCGCCGAAAATTGGGGCGTGAGTCTTCGATAATCCAATTGCCCATAAACATTCCATAAATTTCCATGAAATCGATTTTCGATCCAAAGATGCAGTCATCAGCAAACGTGATTTGATCCAACGTCATCAACGAGACTGTCAAATATTGCTCCCTGTGGATCATCCAGGGCGCATAATCGGTGACTAAATAATACATATGATTATCCTTTTTTTAAATGGCAATAATTTTGAATTTTATCGGTCTCTACGCATCGAGGTGCCGATAATACAAAACGGAAGCAAAACGGAGTAGTTCCGTGCTATGGAGCCCGGATCATAGGTGCCTCCTGGCTGAGGATAAGATGTGATGGGTGTCAACTATGCCTACATTCCACCGCCACGGGTGGATTATTTTTGCGAAGCGGCCGCCTTGATGCCAAACAAGCAAACCTGGTTTTTGGCTCCGAAATCTTTCTTGAATCCGCGTTCCACCATCTTCAAATTGAACATCTTTTTGCCCAATGTGCTTTGGCCGTTCGTCTCGCAGTACTGCTTGTACAAATTGTAAAGATTGTTCACCGGAATCATGGCGTCGGAGTCCGTCTGGCAGCATTCCGCGATGAAATTGCCGAGAATATCCATTTCATTGCGGTATTCTTTAACGGCTTCGGAGATTTTCGCCGGTTCCCGCAAGCCATTGCGGTACCATTCAACGGCGCCTTCGACCATCCAGCGCAGGATGCCCGGGAGTTCGGCTTCCAGCTTTTCCTTGAGGTTCTTGTCTTGCTTTTCCGGAGAAATGGTGATTTCAAACGGGATTAGCTTCAACCGGCGCCAGATGCCGTAGTCCTGGCCGACAATCTTGGGTTTGTGGTTGCCGGAAATCCACCATTTGTGCGTCGGGCTGAATTCAAAGTATTCCTTGAACAAATAGCGGGCGGAAATGATATCCTGCGACGCCAGCGATTTGATCAATTCTTCATTGAAGCGCTTGCCTTCCGGCAGTTCCGTGGTGGCCGCCAAGCGCACGCCCTTGAGCATGGCGATGTCATTTGATGCTGTGTTATCGTTTTGAACTATCATCAGCGTTTTTGACGGCATGGTCCTGGCGAATTTTCCCAATACGGAATTGATCGCATTGATGAAGGTCGATTTTCCATTGCAGCCCGTGCCATAGAGAAAAAACACCACTTCTTCGTTCGTCTCGCCGGTTATGGAGTATCCGGCGGCCCGTTGCAAATACCCAATCAACTCCATATCGTCGTGGGTGATCGTTTTCATAAATTCCAGCCAGACCGGACATGCCGCCGTCGGATCGTATTCGATTTCAATCTGCCGGGTCAACAGCCAGTCCGGGTTCGATTCCAGCAACTCGCCGCTACGGAGATTGATGACGCCATTGCGGCAATTCAAGAGATGACTGCGTTTATCAAAATGAGAGTTGGAAACGCTGACTCCGGGTAATGACTGCAAATAATGCAGCATATCTTCCCGTTTTCGGGTATTGCCCATTGCGGCAATATATTTGAGATACGGTTTTTTCATGGGATCGCTGTCCGGCATCGCCTGGATGCTAGCTTTCAACAGGTCCGCCACCCTGTCTGCCATGCGCTTGATTTCCCCATTGGCGTCCTGGCTCCAGATGAAGCCGTTCCATATATACCAATGATGGTCCTCGATGCAATATTTAATCTGATTTCCACACTGCTCAAGGACTTTTTGCGCGAAGCCGCGGTCGCTCATCTCAAAATGTTCATGCACATAGGAAAACGCGCTTCCCATCACCTTGTCCAATTCCTCGTCATTCAAGGGAATGCGGCAGCGGGTTTGATTGACAGCAGCGATCAGATTTCGCGCTTCTTCGCTGGACAATCCCTTGTTGCGGTAGGCGCAGGCCATGCGAAAGAGTGTATCGTTGCGTTCGCCTTCGGGAATTTCGTCGGCGATCGCGGGCGACGAGGGTGCCATGGGTGTGATGGCCTCCGCTGGTATCGATGGAAGTGAATCGACTGCCTGTGTCGTAGCCTCTATAGGCTCAATGGCCACGGGTGACGATGGAAGCGGATCAAGCGCCGGTAAAGTCGCCGCTGTAGCGGTAGCGGTGGATTTTTTATTCTTCTTCGTGATTTTCGGCTTCGAGGGTTGCGTCAATACATCGATAAACATATCTGGTAAATCCTGTAGCGGAACCTCTCCGAATGCCAGCCCCTCCGCCCAATGATACTGGAATGTGGTATCCTCGGGGTGAATGCTGGGCGGCGCGACCACCTGGCCGCCAGTCGCCCGAATATCAATCTTGAATTTGATGCCCTGCACATTCAGATGGGTGCGATTGCCAAACGTGGCTCCAATTGCCGGATACTTGAAATATTTATGGAGACCCTTCTTGGTGATGCAAGTCGGCGTCACGATATCCAGATTGATGCCGGTTTCGGTATTCAGACGCGCCATTTCATCGGGATCGTCAAAATCCACGACTAAAATGCCGCTGGATGGACCGCAGACAATACCGATGTTGCAATCGGGATACTGTGTGGACCATGTTTCCACATCATCCGCTGTAATCTCCATGGTTTGCCATCCGCTAATGAAGGGGATTTTCCCATTCAAGGGAATCGGCTTCAGGCCAAGGTCGAACAGCGTCATGGCCTCATGTTGGTATATTGATTTCATGTGTGTTAATCCTTTTTAAGGTTAACGTTATTGTTGTTTTTTTTAAAAAACGGGTTAAAAATCTCACGAGAGCGTGATATTGCTTCAATCATCGATCAATACTACGTTCAAGGGGATTTTTCATAGATGAAAAGGTTAAAAATGGTTAAAAAAACTTTGGTTCGAAATAGATCGATTACCCATTGAAAACCAATAGCTTAATACAGATTCAGTTAAAAAATTAAGAAACTTCTAATATATTTTAGATGAGAATTCAATATGGATAATATATGAGGCTATTATACAAACATTTTTAACTTTTTTAACTTTTAACGGGATAGAGGTTCATTACCGATTCATTATCAATGAGTTACCTATTTTTATTGCAAAACATTTTTTAACCTTTTTAAAATACCGGTAATGACATAAATAATATAGAGATAGAATATTTAAAAAAAAATGTTCGCGCGCGAACAATTGTTTTAATATATATTTCTCCATTTTAATTTGTGTTGGTGGGATGATTTCTCGGAAGGGTTACCGACGAGCATCCCGCCAACCAATAATTAAAGCGATGGATAATCTAGATATTCATCGTTTCACGAAAAAAGATATTAAATTGAAAAAAAGACTCTGTATATTCGAAATATACTGGAACTAAATTATGAATCTGTTATTTCGTCATTATCCTCCTTGATTTGATATTGTCCGCCAAAAACGCGCGACGTCCAATCGCTTGCGTTGAGCATGATTTTCTTCCCGATGCGGAAGGTCGGGATTTGATGCTCCTCGATCAGCTCATAGATTTTCGACCTGGAGATTTTAAACATGCGCGACAGCTCGGAGGTGGTCACCAGATCGACATCCTGGCTGTATTGATCGACAAGTTTTTTCATGGTTATCAGTACCTTTTCGTTTACGATTGTTCACTTCATCAAGACAGGGCCCCAGCTAGCGGGCGACCCTTTAACGGAAAACAAAAACAGTTAGAAATTAAATCGCTATAACATAAGCGAGCCTCCTATCATTATTATATTGTTCATGGGTTGAAAAAAAAATGGACAAGGCCATGTTATTTTCCGGGCATATTTACCCCATGGCTTCCACTTCTTAATATCTTGTTAGTTTTTTCAGAGAAAAAATTGATATATTTTTGAAAAGCTTCAACCATTAACGATGAAAATATTCGCTGAACCCGATTATTTATTCTCGTTTCCCTGGTCAATGAGCGCATATCAGGCCTTATTCATTAATAATATGTTTATTGGAATTTGAAAAAATGTACAGGACAGGCCAGACTGTGAAAAAATTATTTTCCCCGATAATGGCGTGCGTCCGTACCGGGGTAAAATATCGATACTGGAAATAGCCGCCATTATGGACGTCGCTTAATATAGTGTTATGGCAATTTACAAAAATGATCAGCGAGCTGGAATTGACAATTTAAATTTGATTTCATTATTTTTTTAATCTCCAACAGCATAAAACCAAATCAATATTGAGCGTGACGGCTCGAACCACAATATAGCATTTGCGATTGTTGAATATTAATGTATTGTTATAGCAAAATTAAAAAGTAATTTTATAAATGTATTATTTTAATTAATTACTAATTCTCACGCTATAATAAATCCTAATTCCAGACCTATATAACATGCTGAACAGAATCATAGATTCAGTCTCCATCAACGTTTATGACATATTCAATACTGAAAGGCATCGATGATTATTATTCTGTTATGATAAAATTAAAAAAATAAAATCGATTCTAGATAAATTAATTCAACATTTAATTCCGGGAAATTCGATTATTAAATATTCTCCGATTTAATTCAAAAATATTCCTCGAACCTCGTGTTTACGGACGTTTAGTCGATGCGCCGAAATAATTGGAGGTTATTATCATTAATATTGCTGTTATCGATAAATAAAAAATAATCCTTTCGGCAGCTATTATATTCGAACTGTTGAATATTTAAAAATTCAATTATAAATTACTTTTACCAATTTAAATTAATTTAAAACATCGTATTTTCTTCTTTTATTTTAGATATTCAGAATTGAATTTATAAAATACTGATCTTGTAATCCATTATATATATGTTACCGAAAATAAATATTTCCATTTTACATTAATCAATTTTCGCATTTATTGAGCTGAAAAATTAATATTCCAAGGTCGCTATATTCCTGAGTGTTTATCGGCATTTAATCCAATATGCAAAATTTGTGGTTTGAATAACCAATAATATATTGTTAGCGAAAAATATTATTAGTATCTGATTATGGCAATGTAAAAATTCATAATAATAAAAATCGAAAATATAATAATCCCGATTAACAGGGGTGATAACTGAATATGCTCTTTCATGGGCGTCTATCAACGTACAGCCTTATATATAATGAATAAATATGGGTTTTAAAATAATCTTATTCATTAATTGGCATATAACGATACCGGATACTTAAATAATACTGTTGATATTTTCAGTATCAAAATTCAGCGATTTTGAATGAATTTGAATATTTTGAATCATTATTAATAATCCACTCCAATTTTCGTATTTAATCAGGCAATGAAATCTATGCTGAGGAATATTAGAGACCCTGACGAAAACGGATGGAATTGATTTTTATTCGTGTATATATATGTTGTAGTCAGAAATAAAAAGTATAAATTTAAAGAGAAGACACTCAATCCATTTATCGATAAAATTAAAATATAACGTTAATAATAAATTTAATGCCTGGTTACCATTAATAACATGCGATTCCACGAATATTAAGACGAAGACGAAAAAGACAAAATTTAATTGTATGTTATCGATTTAATATTTATGTGTTTTAATTTAATTGTTTTAATTTAATGTGTTAAATTAAAATTTGCCGATTTCTTCTCCAATATTTTTTATGGTATCGAAAATACTAACAATTAAATTTAATGATTCAACACACATTTTAAAATTACCATCCGGAAATCCGATTTAGCGGAAATCCGCTTAAATTTAAATGATAAGGCATTTTTGACTTTTTATGTTTGTCCCCTTATACATAAAATTCTGAACGAGCCATAAACCGCATTTATGAAGCGATAGACGGCATTTAGATTTAAAATACCGGATTATATTTAATTTATGACAGCGGTTGCGGATTATATTCAGTAATTAATAAACGGAATTATACAATGAAAATTAATGCGTTATTGATATGTTAATATTTTTAAAATTCACTGGAAATAAAATAACACCAATAATTGGACAAAACAGATTTTGGCTCGAATTAAATTGATTTAATTCTTTGTTTATATCCTGGACCGAATGAGAAACACTATTTTCCTAATATAGAAAAAGATTCTGGGTACGAGCGTAAGACCATAATATATATTGTTGTCGATTTTATTTTTCGGGAAATATTCCAAATCCCCCTGATTTGAAATACTAATCCCATTCATCAAACTGGAACTTTTGATATTTTTCCATTATTTTAATATCAAAAATACATTATAAAATTCATGTGGCCTCTGACACTGTTTTCCAATGAACCAAAATATGCTTGAATGAATTGATTGGTATTATTCACATATTCCCCGGTTCTACGGATGGTGGGCAACTCATCATCGGTTACCCAATTTTTAAGCACAATGGTAACGGGCCTATAAGATTGAAGAATAAATTGATAAACGCCGGATTCTGTGAGGGAATATTCGCCGCGATTATTCAATTTTCGGAAGCTACTATTAGTAGCTTCTAAAATAAAATCGTCGTTATACAACATGATACACTGTGTTGAATCCATCGCTAAACAGTTTTTGCGCACACCTTGTTTTTTAATATCCAACGCTTTTCCCACATCGTAGGGATTAAATAAAATTTGCCCGTTCAATTCCAACATCTCGATTTCACTACCCTCAAACACATTGATACCATTACCGAACACAAAAAATTGATCCGCCATTTTTCTAAAGCTACTAGTAGTAGCTTCTGAAATAAAATCATTGTTGGACAACACAATACATTGTATTCGTTCATCAGCTCCCATATTTATTTTGCTTTTTTATTTCTTCAACCATTTTAAATAATCCAATTTTTTTAACAAGGTTTAATAATTGTGTCCAGGTCAGTCATTATTTTCTCAGCTTTTCCGGCATATAAATTTCATGCTTGCGAATAGATGGAAGCACTTCATAATGTAAACGATTTAATTTTAGCATATTTTTTCGGGGATTCTGAACCAACTATTTCTACCGTATTCTGTAACGTCTCATCTGACAGAGAGTTAGTTAAATCGCCTGAATAATATATGCAGAACGTTGGTGTTGAATCAAGATACCTTGCATATTTATCTGCAATGGTATTTGTGTAATTTTTAATAATATTATTTCTTACTTTTTCTTGATTTATTAATCTGGCCATAAAAAACCTTTCTATAATAATTAAACGATTAAAATAATCAATTTAATTCAATCGTTTAATTTAATTATTTAATTAAAATTAGCTAAAAATATTCAATTTAATTAAAAAAATGATAAAAATAATGATTTTAACGGCTTAAATTTCCCATAAATACTTGCATAATAACAAGTGATCGAAAATCATAAAAAATTAAACCGTTGTAATACAATGAGAAATTATTTTCCTACTATGAAGGATGACCACTTTTTGAAAACACACTAACAGTATTATAGGTGCTAATAGAGAAGAGGCCGGAGGCCATTAAGGAGTGTACGTTAGCCCCCCCCAAGGGGGCTAAACAGTAAAAGCTTATTATTAGCTACCGATAAAAACCAAAAAAAAAAAAAAAAATTAAAAAGAAAAAAAAAAAAAAAAAAAAAAAAAAAAAAAAATTCAATCGGTACTAATAAAGAAGATAAAAGACATAAAAAACATGAAAAAAGGAGAATAAATGATGAGAAAAATAAAATTACAATAAAAAAAAAACAATATTTAATCTTCAGAGTCATTATTCAGTAATTATCTTCATCTTATTATTTTGTTCAAAATTCCTTATGTGTACATATAGTAGTATATTTAAATTTCAATGATCTGAATAATATAACCATATCATCCCTAATAAAAATTGTTGCACAATTTTTATCAGGGCACCCCCTATGGGTTTTTCTATGTTCAGCTAGACGCATTGGTATGCATATTCAGCTTAGAATATTTAATACTGATGTGATCAGCAGAGATAGGTAAGCGCTCGATATAAATAATCATTTATATTTGCAAATTTACATTTTGAAAAAAAATAAACGCATATTATTATTAGGCATGACCAGCGTAACTTATTAAAAAGGAGTGTTCCTTGCAATTCAGCCGTTTTATTAATTATCATGTCAGGGGCCACATGAATTCCCCACTTTTTAGCCCGTTAGGGTCAGCAGTATTC
>CAZWDO010000010.1:13851-134908 GCA_964632485.1 uncultured bacterium | reverse complement strand
GGGGCCCCGCCAGCCGGTCGTATCCCCGTCCCCCCACGACCACCGGTAATACACGCTGTCGCCTTCCCCGTCCATGGCGCGCGCCCGCCACCAGCGGAAACGGTCCGTCACGGCGCTGTCCGGAGCCGCGATCCACGCCGGAGCGGAGGGCGGCTGGTTGTCGCTGACGCTTACAACATGGGGGGGACTCCACGCCGCGGAGGCATGCCCCCCGGCGTCGCGCGCCAAAACCCGCGCGCCGTACTCGCCCGCCGAAGACCACGCATGGCTCGCGCTCGCCGTGTCCCCGCTCGCATAGGGGCCCCGCCAGCCGGTCGTATCCCCGTCCCCCCACGACCACCGGTAATACACGATGTCGCCTTCCGGGTCCGCGCTCGCGCCCCGGTAAAGGGCGCTGTCGCCCGAGTACAACGCCGTCGGGCCCTGTATCTCGCCCGCCGTCCCGGGAGGCTGGTTGTCGCTGATGTTCACGGTATGCGTTCCCCAATCCGACTCGGCGCCCCGGCTGTCGCGCGCCTTGACCCGCACCGCATAGGCGCCTGCCGCGCTCCAGGCATGATCGAGCGTCAGCGACTCTCCCGAGGCCCGCAACAGAGACCACCCGTCGCTGTCGCCGTCTCCCCAGTCATACCAATAGGACACGCTGTCCCCGTCGCCGTCGACGCTCACCGCTTCCACGGACAGGCTGGCATCGACATAGCCTCCCGCCGGTCCCGTCACCAGGGGGGCGCCCGGAGCCTGATTGGCGATCGCGATATGCACGCTCAAGGTCGAACTCCACGCCGACAAGCTGTCCGCTTCGTCCCGCGCCCGCGCCCGAACGAGATAGGTTCCCGTATCGCTCCAGGCATGATCAAAACGCACCGTGTCCCCGTACGACAAGGGACCGTGCCAGACGATCCGGGACGTATCGCCGTCATCCCAGTCCAGGCGGCAATACAGCCGCTGCGCCTCGCGGTCGCGGATGGCCACATCGTAGCCGTAGATCGTTTCCGGCGCCCCTTCCGCGGGACCGCCGACGATCAGCGGCGTACGCGGCGCGCTCGAGGCGGCCACCGTGAACTCGCGGATCGCGCTCAGCCGCAGATTCGCGCCGTCGCTCGCCGATACCCGCCAGTAATACGTCGCCCCCGCTTCCAATTCCCCGCCGCTCCAGCTTGTCGCCGCCCGATCCGCCGCCACCCGCCGCGCCGGCGGATCGACCCGGTCCAGCCACACATCGTAGCGCACCTCCCCGCCCTCGTCGTCGATTCCGGTCCAGGCCAGCTCCACATCCGCGGCGACGCCCGAGGCATGATCCGCGGGCGCGTTCAGCATCAGCAGCGGCGCGGTATCCGCGCCATTGCCCGCGGTGAAACTCCATGCCGGACCGGCGATGGTATCGTCGCCGTCATGGGCGCGAATCCGCCACCAGTAGCGCGCGTTGACGGCCAGATTGCCCGCCGCGTAATAACTGTCCGCCTGATCGGCCGACACGAGCAGCCAGCTCAGGGTGTCCGCGCCGAAATAGACGTCGTAATGCACGGTGTCGCCGTCCGCGTCGCCCCCGCTCCAGAGCAGATTCACGCCCAAGGGATCGGCCACGCTATCGATCGGGAACAGACGCGTCGGAACCGAGGGAGGACCATCGGCCCGCGTCGTAAAACTCCAGAGCGGGCCAGCGGTCGCGGCGCCCTCGCTGTCGCGCGCTGCGATCTTCCACCGGTATTCCGCGCCGTGGCTCAAGACCCCCGGAGGATAATACGCGGCGCGCTGGCCGGAAACGACAAGGGGCGGTTCGCCCGCGCCCGCGCCGAAATAGATATCGTAGGTCGCGGCGTCGCCGTCCGCGTCGCCGCCCGTCCAGCGCAACTCGGGACGGATGCCCGAACTGTCGCTCAGATGCCCGGGCCGCGGCGCCGAGGGCAGCGTCGGCGGCTGATTGGCCGCCGCGGTGAATCGCCACGTCGGGCCCGCCGTCGTCTGCGTCCCGTCGTCGCTCTCCACCCGCCAGTACCAGGTCCGCCCGGGCGTCAACGTCCCCGCGTCCAGCGTCCGATATGGATGATCCGCCGCCCGTTCGACGACGGGCGGATTGACCGTGTCCAGCAAAATTCGGTAGCGCAGGCTGTCCCCGTCCGCATCGTACCCCCGCCAGCACAAATCCGCCTGTTTGCCCACATTCGCGGCGTAATCCGCCGGCGCCGGGGCGCTGGCCGCCGCCGGCGCCGTGTTGCACCAGACGGGTGTCTGCAAATCGCCCGCCAGGGCCGGCTTCCACCGGACCCGAAGCGGAAGCGCCGCCGCCAAGGCCGCGCAGTCGGTCAATCCCCAGTAATTCCAACCCGCCGCGAGCTCCGCCTCCCATAATGGCGGCAGATAGATCGCCCCCGACGCATTGCCGTAAATCTCATTGGCCGCCGTCAGCGTATCGCCGATCACCGGTCGGCTCGTCCCGTCAGCCGCCAACATCATCCCCCAGCCTCCGTTGTTCCACAACCGGCTGCCCGATAAACGCGGCGACGCTCCCGACGAACACGACACCGCCGCCGTGGCGCACCCCGATATCCGGCAATCCCGAATCTCCGGCGACGCCCCCCGGCATTCGATCCCGTACGCCGAACACCCCGCTATCGCCACCGCCCGCAGCGTATCCCCCGCCGCCGCCCGCGTCAGCAACACCGCGGTCCGGCAGCCGGCCACCGAGTCGCTCTCCAGAATCACCCGGCCGTTCCCTCCCCGGATCCCGTACTGCGAACGCGCCGGAACGCCCAATATCGTCAGGTTTTCCACGCGCACCGCTTCCACCGTCGCCACGCGGATCACCGCGCTGTCCGCGCTGGAGCCGTCATAGCGAACGATCGGCCGCCAGCCCGCGCCGCCGCGAAGCGTCACGCCCGAAAACAATTCGATGTGCTCGTTGTAAATGTTGTTGTCTTGTATCTCCACGATATCCCCGCCCGCGGCGTCGATCACCGCTTCCATGACGGTCGCGGCGTCCCCGCCCCCGTCCTGCCTCACCACCCGCGCCGCCGAAGGCGCCGCCAGCGCTACCGTCCACACAATCAGCCACATCATTCTCCAGCGAGCCATGGCTATCCCTTTCCCGGCGGTAAAATCCGCCGATTCCGGCTCCCCCGCGCGCATTCCCCGCGCCGGGACCGCCCTCGTTTCATGGAGAATCTTTCCCGCAACCGCATTGATTCCTTGCCGCCGCCAATTTTTCGGGATGAAGAACCGTTTCGGCCCAATTCCCGAGCCATTGGCTGCCCGCGACGCCTTTTCACCGCGATACATTCGTAAAAAGGACGATTATCCCCCGCTTATGCCGCAATACCGCCGCGGCGGATATAATCGATATCCGCCGCATGCAAGCGGAAACTTCAGCCGGGGAAAAGATGGTTATACGGAAATGACGGGAAAATCCCCTTTCTCGATTTCGGGTACAGCCTGCGCTCGGGTTCCGCGTAAACGCGAAACCGGCTTTCAATATATTCAAAACATCCTGTTTTGTCAATGATATTTTCTGATACAAAAGTGATACGAATGACTTTTTTTACTGAATCCTTCGATGATATCAACGCCGCGGCAACACCCGTTTCCGTCCCGGAAGCCGGAAGCCGGAAAGCCGCGCTCGGTCGATAGCCCGCGACTGGCGCCCCGCTTGCAGCAAAGACTCCCGCCGTTCGGCGCGCCCCGCCGCCCAAACCCGTTTCCAGGCGGGGCAATTGCGGCCCGTCAATTATTTTTCCGCGGCAAGAATCCGGCGCGTTTCATGCGGATGCCCGGCCAATATCCGCCTCGTCGCCGCGTTTCCCTCCCGGCCGCGAATGTAACGATTGCGACCACACAGTCCACCGCCGACATTTTCTACTAAAGAATCTATTGTTGACAATTCCCTTTTTTGTATTATATTATTGACAGTAAACCCCAAACCTCAGGAGGCGCCATGTCCATCGTCATCATTGCGGTCGGATTGATCATATTTTCCGCACACCTGTTCACTTCGGTCTTCGAACGCACACGGATTCCGGACGTTCTGTTGCTGATGATTCTGGGTATTCTAATCGGTCCCATACTGGGACTGGTCCGCCCGGAAGATTTCGGTAAATTCGGTAGCGTTGCCACTACCATCGCTTTGATCGTCATTCTATTTGAAGGGGGCATCCATCTGAATATTAGCGAAATCAAAGATTCGATAGACGAGACCCTGGTGGTTACATTAGTGACATTCGTCGTAACCTGCGGGTTAGTCGCTTTACCCATGTGGCTGCTATTCGGAGTACCGAAAATTGTAGCGCTTCTGACCGGCGTAATTCTGGGAGGCACGAGTTCCGCGGTCGTAATTCCGATTATCAATAAACTCCAGGTAGGAAAACTGACCTATATGGTTCTTTTTCTTGAATCAGCCCTCACCGACGTTATCTGTATTGTCACCACTATGAGTTTGCTGGAGGCTTACCGTTCAGGCAGCATCGGAACCGGGCAAATATTGGGTAAAATTCTGGCATCACTCATCCTTGCGGCAGTAATTGGCTCGATTGGCGGATTTCTCTGGGCGTTTTTGCTCAAACGGCTTAAACAGCTCCCCAACACCGCCATTACCACCCTGGCCTATATCTTTGTCCTCTACGGCTTTTCCGAATTTCTGGGTTATAGCGGAGCCATTGCCTCCCTCTCGTTCGGAATTACCATGGCCAATTTGAAACTTGTTTCAGTTGAACGAATCCGCCAGTTCACCCGCTTCGGAGTGGGTCCGCAGGATGAAATATCATCTTATGAGCGTACCTTTTTTCAGGAAATCGTATTTTTATTGAAAATTTTCTTCTTTATTTATCTGGGGTTATCCATAAAATTTACCAACTGGAAAATTATTGCCGGCGGTTTTGCCATCACGGTTTTAATTTTCCTAGGACGGTTGGTGAGCCTTCGGTTCACCATGTCAAAAGCCATAAAACGCGAGGATGCGTTCACCATGGCCGCATTGGTGCCCAAAGGGCTGGCGGCGGCCGTGCTGGCCTCAATACCTTTGCAATATGGTGTCGCCAATGCCGATATTGTGCAGGATATCGCCAATATTGTAGTTTTTTTCAGCATTCTGATAGCGGCAGGGCTGGTATCCGCCTTAACCCTGAAAGCCCCTTACCTGTCTCCGGTATATAACTTCGTCCTCCAACCATTCCCGGAAACACTCCCTGAGATAACCGGCGATCAGCAGAAAAAAATCGAAGAGCCTCAAAGTAGTGAGATAAATCATGACTGAACAAACTACATTTGAAATACGCCCAGCGTCAACGGACGAGGAATTAATTCAGATCGCCGATCTCTCTTCCAGGGTATTCGCCCGCCGCAGCTATTTCGATTTTTATACCAAAATCATCGCCTATCAGCGCGAAGATCCCCACTACCGCCCGGAAAACTCCTGGATCGCCCTGGATAGCGAGCGGGTGGTCGCGCATGTCATGATCGTCGAGAAAAAAGTGCGCATCGGCCGCGCGCGGCTCACTATCGCGGGTATCGGCGACGTCTGCGCCCATCCCGAATACCGCCGCCACGGACTGGCCGGCCGGCTCATGACCCACGCGGTGGAAGCCATGGCCCGCAAACCGTACGGACTGAGCCTACTCTACGGCATCCCCCGCTATTACGAGCGCTTCGGTTACAGTGAAATGCTGGCCGAACACCTGACCTCCATCCCGGGACACCTGTTGCCCGATATCCCGCCGGATGAGGCGATCGAGCGCCGCAACTGGGAGGAGCGCGACCGGGAAGCGGTTCAGGCGTTGACTGAAGAAGAATACGAAAATTGCCCGGGCATGGTCGATCGAAGCGGATATGGCTATCCTTTTCGGCTGTTGGGGAAAAATTTCCATGGTTATTGGCGCGACGGCAAGCTGATCGGCTATCTGTTTTTAATCGATGAGTATAGCAACCAGTTTACCGTCAAGGAATTGGCTGCCATCGACGAGCCCACGCGCTGGCTGATGCTCGGCGAGGCGCGGCGGTCGCCGCATCATTAGCAAACGACTATCATCCCGTTTTACCTGGATCCCGACAGTCCCGCCATCGCAACCCTGCGGGATTGCGGCGCCACGTTGCAGCGCATCTACAACGCGCCAGGCGCCGGCGGCCCCATGATGCGCGTCGTCGATCTCCGCCAGGCGCTCAGCGAACTGTTGCCGGAATTGAACCACCGCATCGAAAAATCCCGCTATCACGATGTTTCGTTTTCCATGCGCATCCGGCCCGACGATCTTCTGCAAGAAGCCTGCCTGCTCTACCGCGATGGCCAGTTCCACATCACCGGGCAACCACTGTCCCAAAACACTGAAAACATCGAAATCCGCTTACCATCCCGTGAGTTATGCCGCTTGCTTTGCGGCCGCGAATCATGGCGGGACATCGTTCGCCGCATACCGGAAGCCGAAGTCAACGAAATTCATGGCCAAATCATCGCCACCCTCTTCCCGCCCTTCAACTTCTACCTGCTGAAAACCGATTATTTTTAGAAAAATTATCGCCGCCCCCCATACAAAACGAAAGATGACACCCCATTGATCGAAACACAATATCTATTCAGGCGAATGCGGGCGCGCTGCGTTTGAAGAGATTCTATTTCAAGTATCATCATGCCTGTCATAAGCGTATGCTGTTCTCGATAATTTCAATTTCCGGGGGCGCAAGCGCGTAAAGGCGATATACCAATTGATCGACCTCGGCTTCGAGCGCCGTGGTATCAGCGGCGGAGGTCTGCTTTTTCATAACCAGGACTTTGTCCACCCGGCGCGCGATATCTTCTCTCAACTCGCTATCACCCAGGCAGATCGGAATTTGACTAAAATATTTCCAAATCAATTGGTATCCGTTTTGAATCGCGGTACAATATTTGGAAATCAGCCACCACCCCATTTTTGAATTCAGTATCCCCAGCAACACCCGGTCATCGCCCGGGATGAACCATATTGAATCATTGCAGTACATCCCTTCATTATCCAAAATAAAACAGGGTTTTACCTGGAACCTCTGATACATAATCTTAGGCCGCTCAAATTTGTCGTAATAATCACAGGCCCGAAGTTCCCACCAGTAATCGCCCCGGTCGGTTCTCGCCTCAGCCTGGTCCCGGTACCGGATCAAATGAGCGGCGATTCCCGGATAGTTCCCGGCAAACCACGCCCAGGCCTCGTCGTATTCCATATAGCCATAGCGGGGCATCGGCTCGCCCACGTAGTAGGGATGGTCCGGCGGCAAGTTGCGCCTGATGGTAAAACCCTTGGGTATGAGAATCAGCCAACTGCTGTTGCTGGGGCTCGCATAAGGTTGGATGTCCCTTCCCAGTAAAAAGGGCTTGATCAGGCGGCGGGAACCGGCATCGGCATCTAAAATTCGATCCCGCGTTTCGCCGTCAATCAGAAACGCCTCCGTCAATCCGGTTTTGATGCCGTATTTGCCCATCTGTCCGCTATATTCATGCAGCTTTGAACCTCGCGAGATGATTTTATGCAATAGATGCTGTTCCCGCGGCGCGGCAATCACCCATGTCTCAGCGCTCAAGGCATCCTGTTTCATGCGATTTCTACCGGTTCGGATATACTGCGGGAAATTCGCCGCAAAATCAGGGGATATGATTTTAGTCGCGTCGAAATCCCCAACGGCTCTGTTCTTGCGGGCGCGCAAAATACACGGATAGGTGGTAGCCTCATCAAATATCTGATAGTCGCCGAAATCCACTATCTCCAGCAATTGACTCTCAGCCAGGAACTTTCGCGCGGGCATCCCATAACCCGCCTGCATGAACTTATTGGGCATGATGAAGGTAAACGCTCCGGCATCTTTCAGTATTCCAAATCCTCTTTCGATAAAATAGAGATAGATATCCGCGGCGCCCGAATAGAAATTATAATTTATTTTAAAGTAGGCCTTGAATGGTTTCAACTCTTCCTGACGAATATAGGGCGGATTCCCGATCACCCCATCAAATCCTGTAAAATCGCC
Source organism: uncultured bacterium (assembly GCA_964632485.1). Classification (GTDB taxonomy): domain Bacteria; phylum JAGOEH01; class JAGOEH01; order JAGOEH01; family JAGOEH01; genus CAZWDO01. The sequence continues at coordinate 126,934 of CAZWDO010000010.1, read as the reverse complement.
GTTATCGTTCAACACTTCGGGAAACTCAAAACGCCACTCGAACGCGTTTTCAAAAATCTTATTACTCATTATTTCTTCAATTTCGGCTTCCAGTTGTTGGATTTCGGCGGTCAGCATTTCGACTTTTTTGTTCCAATCTGCTTTTTCATTTATCGAAAATTCAAAAAGTTGTCCTTGATTGATGAGCGTAAAAAGCTCGCCGTTTACATTCCGTAATCGTTTTACCTTGGGGTCATTTTGAGAAATCTCGCTACGGAAATTGGATTTGATTTCTTTGATCAAGCGTTCCATCTCCCGTTTTTGCTCTTTGTTTTGCGCATTGCGATAGGCATCAACCGCCAGTCGGTAGCTCTCAATCGTCCATTTACTTGCGCTCTTTTGCAGCGCCTGCTTCAGATCGGCATCGAGGGGGAAGCGGCTGATCAACGAGTTACCGCACTTGATGTTAATATCGATGTTCGGCAACGTTTCAAGCTCGGTTTCATTTTTGTAATAAGCATTTTTCAGCAATTCAATCCACAAACGCAACCGACATATTGTTACTGAGTTGGGGTTAATATCCACTCCAAACAAACAGTTTTCAATGATTGCCTGTTTCTCATGGAAAAGGGCTTCCTGAATACGCCGGCTTTCCCTGTTTGCGGGATTATATTCAAAAAGTTCGCCATCTTCATCGGTTACGATCAGTTCATCGTTGACCACTTCGAGATGATATTCTTTCAATCGCCGGCCTTCACGGTCTTGCAGTATTTTCAAATCATTTTTTATGGCAATGATTTCATTGAGCGCGGAAACCAGAAAATGCCCCGAACCCACGGCCGGATCGCAAATTTTCAGATCATTGATGATTCTGTTCGCTTCATCGCGGTCTTCAATTTTGTCGTAAAGCGAATCAATATCGCGGCAATTCCAGCCCTTCACTTCATTGAATTTCTGAAGCGCCGACTGGCAGATGGTTTCCCGGCACATATACATGGTAACAAACCCCGGGGTAAAGAAAGACCCATCCTTGTAGCCGTTGATTTTCTCGAAAATCAGACCCAGAACCGACGCATTGATCAGGGTTTTATTATCTTCCTGTATATCTTCACTTCCTTCACTGGAAAAGTCGTAGGCGCTCAAAAACTCGAATAAATATGCAAGCGAATCGATATTGCCACTCCGCTTTCTTCCGGAGCTGTCCTTCAAAATCGTTGACGAAAAAATCGGGATGGACTTATCATTACTTAAGTTGCTGACAAACAGGGTTGAATGTTCCATATCGGCGGGTTCGAAAAGAGAACTGTTCAGATAGGGAACTTTTGCGAATTTAGCTTTTACATCGTCGTTGCGTTCATTCTGTTTACGGGCAAGAACCTGAAAAAACAGACTGTTCAATTCATCGTAGTCTTTGATTTTTTCGAGTTTCAAAAATTCATACGATCTGTCGCCTTTGTGATAGGTAATCAACTGAGCTTCCAGCAATTTCAGAAATAAAATCCGGTTAATCCACGTAATGCACAATTCAAGACCGACATTGAAAAGCCTTTCCTGCAAATTTGCTCCAAAGCGATCCGGGTTATCCAATCGCGATATTTTGTCAAGGCTCTCTAACTGGACAATTACATTTTCAAGAAGCGAGCCCGTGTTTCTTTTCCCTTTCGGGTTCCGTTCGATCAGTTTTCTATTTCCCGTCCGGGTTTCGTTCAGACCGATGATATGCAGCAACTCACTGTAAAATCGTCTGTCAAGAGTGTTGCTGTCGTTGGCGAACGGCAATTTTAACAGATGTTCGGGCGAAAACAACTTAAATAAAGCGATCAGTTGTTTATCGTCCTTTTTATCTGCATTTCGCAGAACTTTTTCATAATCCCGAATGTCGAAATACGTAAACTCAATATCCTGGTTTAAATCAGCAATAAACGGCTCGGCGATCTGTTTGTAGAAAAAATCTGTGTGGGTATCGGCCAAACGCCTGCTTTCAAAATCAATGAAGCGCTGTACAAAGCTCTTATTCTGGGCGAACAACTTCTCAAAAAGCGTTGCGTCAAATATAAACCATTCATTGATATTGGTTGCAATCAGGTACTTTATTTCAATATTTTTCTGAGAAATCCGCTCGCGCATATAATACAAGACCAATTCCTGAAATGCCTTGACATTGATTTTGGACAGCATTTGTCGCGGCGTTTCGACCAGTGAAAATGCTTTCAGCATTTCGGGTCTGTTTGTCGGTTTTTTCGCTTCAATAATAACAGCCACGGAACTGGCAGCTCTGTTTGCGCTATGTATTACAAGGTCGCTTCTGTCTTTTGTATTAATAAAATGGTTTTGCTTGTAGTATGTATCTTTAAGAAAATCAGAAACGAGGTTTTTATGGAACTCCTCCGATTCGCTGTCATTGACCCTGTCCAGCAACTGTGATAAATTAGTTTTGAAACGCTCTATATCAGTCCGGTTGGGTTTGACTTTCAGAAAGGCTTTGTTGAGCGCCTTCCTCGGTTTCAGGATTCGGATTTCCACTATATGAATTCTCCTTGAGCGCCGATGATTGATTCACAAACATCCCATTCACGGCGATAGATTTACTAAGAATCACTTTCTAAATTGAGAATAATCATTTTAACTGCGCCTGATCCAATTTCAGGTAACATAAAATCTGAACCAACTTTTGTCAAGGCTTTATTTCAGGTTGGATTTTTCCTTTACGCGACCATGCCTATACGCGCGAACAAGAAGTTTGGAGAATTATTTGCGCAGGATGATAAACGTCGTGTACCCGATATAAATCGCCAGAAAAAGCGCGGCTTCCCAGCGATCCAGCCGCCGTTTCTGGCCGGTGAACATAAAAATGAAGATGAAAATGGTTGCCAGCAGCAGCACCAGCATATCCGCATTCAATTGAATTTCGAAGGGCAAAGGCGCAATAACGGCGCTTGTTCCGAGGATGAAGAAAATATTGAAAATATTGGAACCAATGATATTGCCAATGGCAATATCGGAATTTTTGCGCCAGGCGGCGACTACCGAAGTTGCCAATTCGGGCAGTGAGGTGCCGATGGCGATCAGAGTTAAGCCGATCAGCTTTTCGCTGATCCCGAAGGCTGTAGCGATTTCGACCCCATGATTGACCACCAGACGGCCGCCGATGAATAAACCCACCAGTCCGCCCAGAATATAGAAAAACATCCACTGAGAGCTGTAAATTTCAACCGCAGTCTGTTCATCGCCTTCCACTTTGGCGATAACAAACACATAAACGAGAAAGATAGCGAAGAAAAGCAGCAAAACAATCCCTTCGCTGCGCGAAATCAGACTGAAAGGCTGAGCGTCCAGCCATTGATCGTTGGCCATCACCAGCATGACAATCACCGCCGCCAACGCCAGCGGAATTTCTTTCCATACTGTATTGCGCTGCACCTGAAGGGGAAATATTAATCCGGAAATTCCTAAAATCAGCAAAATATTGAAGATATTGCTTCCCAATACATTGCCGATGGCGATCGAACTATGTCCCTGCCAGGCGGATAGCGTGCTGACGATCAGTTCCGGCGCGGAAGTGCCGAAGGAAACGATCGTCAATCCAATGACGATTTCAGATATTCGATGTTTTTTGGCGAAAGATGCCGCGCCTTTTACCAAATAATCAGCCGAACGCACGATCATGAACATACCCAGCGCAATCCACAATAAGGCTACAATATTCTGCATAAAATTTCTCCAGGTAAAAGTGAACTATTTTTAGAGTTGAAACAAACGGTGCGGGATTAGGTGTCAAGCAGCGATCCCCTTGGCGCGGAACAGGAAAAAGACCGCGCCCAGCAGGCAGAGTCCCGCCCACAAATAATCGAGGGTCAGCCGTTCTCGCAGGTAAATAACAGAAAACGGAACAAACACAATTAGCGTGATCACTTCCTGGATGATCTTCAGTTGGCCGACCGACATCACCTGATGGCCAATACGGTTGGCCGGCACTTGCAGTAAATACTCGAAAAGCGCAATGCTCCAACTGACCAAAGCGGCGATCAACCAGGACTTGTGAGCCATGTTCCGCAAATGGCCGTACCAGGCAAACGTCATGAACACGTTACTGCAAACGAGCATTAGAACAGTAATTATGGATGGATTCATCTCATTTCCTCCACTTATGCATTGATACCAAACAACACATGACTATCAACCTGAATCCGGGATTCCCCCGGGATTATAAAGTTATTCTTTGACCTGTCCAACCGTGTATTCCCAATCGAACCAGGCAGCCAGATAGTCATAAATCGCCGCATAATAATTCAATTGCGCCTGGTCAAAATATAAACGGGTTTCATTAAGTTCAAACTGGGTAATCAAACCGTTATCCGCGCTGATTTGAGCGATTCGAAATCCTTTTTCCGCCGCCTTCTGAGTATTCTGTGCAGCATTGATCCGCTCATGGGCTTCTTGCAAACGCACATAAATATTCTTTAAATCAGCCTGGATTGTCTCGCTCATCTGCTCTTTACGAATCCGGTTCTTTTCCAGATCAATGCGAGCCTTTTGCGCTTGGGCGCCGGTATAACCACCCAACCAGATCGGTATCGAAAGGGTCAGCCCCACCCGATAATTCTCATTGCGATTATCCAATTGGAACTGGTCGGAGACGGCATTGAACAGATAGACAAAGGTTCCGTTCAAAGACGGAAAATAATCCGCTTTTTGGGCTTTCACTCCTGTCAGCCGCAATCTCTCTTCCCACAACACCGCATTATAATCGGGTCTTTGTTGCAGGACCTGGGCGATTTGGATTGGTTGCGGAAGGATGGGGAACTGCTCGAGATCACCGGTAATATCAAGACTTGAATCGATCGACACTCCGGACAGATATTTTATTTGATTGAGAGCAAGCTCACAATTTCTGCGCGCAGCGGTTTGCTCGGGAATCTGGTTACGCCAACGGACTTCGGCTTGTAGTAACTGCAATTCCGAAACCACTCCCTGATCATATTTCTTTTTAAGTTGCTCATAGTTTTCCCGGGCATTGGTTTCCGCTTCGCTTTGGATACGTAAAACTTCTTTTAAAAGCAATGTCTGATAAAAAAGTTTTTTAGAGGTAGAAATCACCCCCTGTTGGGTGGCATTATAAATAAAATCGGTCATTTTACCATATTCGCTCGCCGCTTTCAACGCATTATTAACACGAAAACTAAAAAGAGTCTGACTCATCACGGCATTAAAAGCGTACTCATTCTTAAAGCTGAATTTGAATTTTTGCACCGATACTTCACCCGTTTCGAAATCGGGCATTTCAACGAACATATAATTATCCAATAGATTGCGATTATAGCTGCCCTCGGCAGTAAACTTAGGAAATGCCGTGGACCAGGCTTCTTTCTTGATAGCGCCGGCCATGGCCAATTCCTGTTCCGCTAGCGCCAGGTCCAGGTTGTTTTCCCTGACTGCTGTTATAAACTGTTCCAAAGTGATGGCTTTTGCATAAAGGATGCTTGAACTTTTCAAACTCGATCCCCAACACAGAAGCAAAACCCATAGAACAAGTCCCGAATTAATGATCCGATTCATGAACTGTCTCCTTGATCTGTTTTGTTGTCAGGCGATAGAGGGCGGGAATCACGAACAGCGTTAAAAAGGCTGAAACAATCAATCCCCCGATACTGACGATGCCCATGGGTTGTCGAAACTCTTTACCGGCGGCTCCCATGCCCAGGGCCATGGGCAACATCCCCAAAACAATCGCCACAGTGGACATGAGGATCGCCTTAAGCTTTGTCGGGCAGGCCTCAACTAACGCGGAAACAACATCTTTCCCATCACGCCGCAGTTGGTTGGTATAGTCTAATAAGAGGATCGCATTGTTGACCACAATTCCGATCAGCATGATAATCGCCATCATGGAGATGGTATTCATCGTCTTACCGGTCACGTACAATGCCAGGAACACACCGATTAGCGCCAGCGGCACTGTTCCCATTATCATAAAGGGTTGGGTCAGACTCTCCAGGATTGCCGCCAACAACATGTAAGTCAGAATAAAAGCAATAAGAAACGTACGCAACATATCGCTGATCGTTTCCTGCATCATCTGTACATCGCCGCCCCAATCGATTTTATAGCCTTCTTCAAACTGAATATCAGACAATCGATTCTTCACCACGTTCACGACATCTCCCAACGGATACCCGGGAGCGGTATATCCGCTGATATCGATTGTTTTCGCCTTATCTTTACGCAGTATCTGACTAAAACCGTTGGCAAATGTGATCGTTGCCAACTGGCTCAGCCGCATCATCCCTTGTGGGGTCGCCACGGACAAATCAGCAATTTGCTCGGGACTTGAAACCGACTCTTCCTGGTAGAGGATGCGGATATCGTATTCATTGCCGCTTTCGCGATAGCGAGTCGCAATCAATCCCTCGACCGCCGCGCGCAATGTCATGGCAATTTCATAGACCGTAATCCCCACCTCGGCTAATTTTCGCCGGTCAGGCGTCAGCACCAATTCCGGTTTCCCGGGGCGCGAACTGGTATTGAGATTAATCAGGCCAGGGATATCTTTAATTCTTTCAACCACATCCGCTTTATAAAGCTCCAACCGATCCAAATCTTGTCCCATCAAGCTAAATTGTAACGGAGCTTCACCGCTGCCTCCCTGAGCTAAAGCGGATACCCGGATTTTAGCATTGGGGATATCGGAAAATTTTTGGATCAGCAAGTTGGCCATGCTCTCGCTGGAACGCTCACGTTTTTGCGCTTCTACCAGTTTCACCTGCATCCTGGCCATATTGGTCCCCACATCCAGATCACTAATCGATCCCAGGGTCGTAATAATGTGTTTCACTTCCGGATAGTTGCTGACCCGTGTTTCCATTTCCTGCAACAATTTTGCCGTTACATCGATTTGATATCCTTGCGGAAGCTCGACTTCAATAGTCAGATTGCCTTCATCCAGGGTGGGCATGAACTCAAAGCCAACTTTGCCGGCAACAAACAAACTTAAAATAAAGGCGATAACAGCGGCGGCCACTACTAAAAAAGCATAGCGCTTTTTGCGGACAATCGCGCCAAGCGCTTTCTTATAGACACTCTCCCACTGATGGAAAATACCTTCCAGCCTTTTTCCCAATGGATGTTTCTTTTTATCGACATCAGGCAGAATCAGCGATGCCAGCATCGGAGTCAATGTAAATGAAATCAACAGAGAAAAAATAGTGGCGTAGGTTACCGTCAAGGCAAATTCCTTAAAAAACTGCCCTACCAGACTGGTCATAGAAGCAATGGGCAAAAACACAACGATATTCGTCAGCGTGGAGGCTAAGACCGCCACAGCAATCTCCGCTGTTCCACGATCCGCGGCAATCCGTCGCCGATGTCCCATCTCTTTATGCCTGAAAATATTCTCTAAAACAACCACCGAATTGGTGACGAGAATACCGACGGATGTTGACAATCCCATTAAGGTCATAATATTCAGGGAAAACCCTGATACTTGCATCAGCATGAACGTGGAAAGGATTGACATAGGCATTGCCAATGCTACGATGATAGTTGAGCGTAAATCATGAAGGAAGAAAAGTAGAACTAATCCGGTGAGAAAAATACCCATGATGATATTGCTGATCGTGTCATCCACACTACTTTTCGTAAACTCCGAGTCGTCGCGGACAACATTTAAAGCGCAGCCTGGCGGCAAATTCTCCTTCAACGAGGGCAATAAGCGACGGATTTGGGCGGACATCTGCACAGCATTCCCGTCGGAGCTTTTAACAATACTCAGCAGAATAGCATTGTCTTCCCTGATTTGAGTCGCTTTATCATAGTAAATTGTCCGTTCACGCGCTTCGGAGGCGCTATCTTTGACGCTCGCCAAACGACCCATTTTTTTAATGCCGAACGGTGTGGGAACATCCAGATTTTCAATTTCCTCCACCCGGTTATATTCACCTTTCATACGAACAGTGTATTCCTGTGAACCCTCGATAAAATGCCCACCCGGCAAATCCAGATTATGCGCAGCCAGAATTTGCGAAAGCTGAATCAAAGAAAGTGAGTTCTCCACCACAATCCGGTTATCCAATTCCACCCGGATTTCACGTTCCTGGCCGCCGGTGATATCGACTTTAGCCACGCCATCAACTTGAGATAACCGATCCTTGAGACGTTTGTCAGCCACCTCATAGAGTTCACGAGTTCCTACAGTACCGGTCAAAATGATATCCATGATCGGGATCGCGCTGAAATCAAATTTTTCAATTACCGGCAATTCCGCATCACGGGGTAATTGACTGAGAATGGCATTGACCTTGTCCTTTATTTCCTGGTTGGCGATATTTGGGTCTTTCCCGAGTAAAAATTTAATAATAATAATCGAAGCGCCTTCCATGGAATAGGATTTGATCCAATCAATCTTACTAATTGTGCCTACAGCATCCTCAATTTTTTTAGTGATCTGGGTTTCGATTTCCCGGGGTCCGGCGCCGGGATAGACAGTTTGTATGCTAACATATCCTAATTCAACATCAGGCATAGTATTAAGGGGTAGAGTAAAATATGCCAAAAAGCCGAAAAGTAAAAAAACCACCAGCCCCATACTTATCATAATCGGACGATCGATAGAAAGTTTTGAAATAAACATAGAGCGTCCTCAATTCACAATCTTCAGTTTAGCGCCGTCGGACAACAACAATTGACCCTCCACAACCAGTAACTCACCGTCATTGAGTCCTTTTTCCAGCTCAACGTTAAGACCGTTACTCCGGCCGAGCGCAACTTCGCGTTTCCGGGCGATATTCCCCTCGGCTATATAGACAAAAAAATTCTCCCCATCGCTATTAATAGCTTGGCGAGCGACAACGATTGAATTCGGACTGGAATAGGTCCGCACTCCGATTTCCACCGTAATACCGCAACGAATACGGCTTCCGGGATTGGGAAATTCCACGATTGCGCCAAAGGCTTTACGATCCATGTCCATTGCCTGGTCTAATGAAACAATTTTCCCATTCACTCGCCCCCCCTGCCAATTCACCCAGGCCTCACCACCTGTTTGTGTTTGGCAGACTTCTTCTTCCGACATCCAGATTTGAGCGCGAATTTTTTCCATTTGTGAAATTGTGCATAACGGGTCCCCCGGCTCGACATTATTATATTCCTGTACTGCCAGCTTGGTAACTACGCCGTTTAATGGGGATAATACATGCACATTTTGCTGGACCGCATTCCAATTGGACAATGCCACGTTATATCCCATGCGGACATTATCAAATTCCTGACTGGAAATACCGCCTTCAGCCACCAATTTTTCCATTCGCCGAAATGTCGCCTCCGCATTATCATACGCAGCTTTTGCCTGATAATAACTGGCCTGGGGATTATCCTGCGGAAAACTCATCAAACGCTGATCCTCCCGAACCTGATCCCCCACCTTCACATATATCTTTTCAACGGGATCCGATAACCCGGCAAAACAGGAGGATTCCCGCCACCCTTTTACCGTCGCATGGTATAACACATAGGTTTCAAATTCCACTGGCTCAACTTTAGAGACGCGTACCGGAACTCCCTCTTCCTGATAAATCTGCTCCATATTCTTCGTCTCTTCTTTTTCTGTACCACACCCTAGGCCCAAAAGCGCTAAAATCCCCAAAAAAAAGGATAGTTTTCTCATACTCATGATTCCTCCTGAATTAATAAAAATTTTAATTATAGAGAGAATAGTTATCAGACGTTTTATCGTTCACTCCTGACGTTATTCCTAATTTAGAACAATATTGCAAAAATAATATTTATCCTTCTCTTTGTCAAGTTAAAAATTGATGAGTTCTTTGCGCTTCATTTTAAATTCTCTTTTTTTAAAGCTAAAGTCTTCTAAAAAACTGGCCCGAAACATCCAATGTGCTAAATGCACTTTTCGTGCCATTATCTTTATTTAATGCTTAATCAGTGGGAACTTATTAAATAAAAAGAAGATCGAGCCGATTAACCCAATCCATCCGCTTATTAAACCTAATCTACCCCCCAATTAATGCTGATTTATCAACAGGGATTGCTACTTTTTCAACAATTACATATTAAAAAAACAGCATATCTGTGTTTTCCTGCTATAAATAGCGACTGTCAGCCGAGTTGAATATGCTAAAAAAGGGGTTTGTGATACTTTCATTGTCAAACCCCGTTGATATGCGCTAGTATATTGCCATTTCAGGGGTACAAAATGGTAAAGAGGGAAACTTTTTTCTATTTATTTCGTATACCCTATAAAAAGGAGTTCTTATGAAACAGATACTATTGTTTGCAATTTTGTTGTTATCGTTTCAGTTGCCAGTTTTTTCACATTCTGAAATTTCCGAATTGGGAATTCTGGGGTTTAATTCGTTTACAATAAAAGAGTTGGGCCATGTCAAGATTCGATTTAACAAGGATCAAATCATCATAGAGAACATGGAAACCCGGAACACCGCCCGCATTGACGACAAAAAAGAATTATATTACAATGACGATTTCGTTCCTTTGGATAGCGAACAACAGCGCTTAGTTGAAGTGTATTATGAAACGTCAATGGAAATTGCCAAACTCACCCGGGATATTGGACGGGAAGGAGTAAAAATTGGCTTGGAAGGGCTTCAGTTAGGAGTCGTTTCGGTTGTGGAAGTGATAAAGCTTGCCGCAGAGGGTTTCGATGACCAGGCTCAACGGAAATTCGAAAAAAAAATGGAATGGGAATCAGAAAAAATTGAGAATCACGGGGAATACCTTGGAGAGCAAGCCGATCATCTTGAAGAAATGGTCGAACAGTTAAAGGAACGGCATATTCAGATGACAGAGGAAATCCCCCGATTAAGAGAATTCTGAAATAGGTAAGCGCCACTCAATTTATAACTTCAGCTAACTTTGGCTATACACGGATCATACAGTTATTAAAATCAAACTATGCCATTAATTTTTTAGCATTTTTTTTCAAGTATAATACTAACGATATTCCATACTAAATAAAAAGCTCTCCCGTCCGCATGAACAGACGGGAGAGGGGGAAGTTAATAAATAAAAGTATCCGGATTGGCCGGAAAGTGTTAATTGATCGTAAACTGAGTGATGGTAACTTCCTGGTCATCCTGAGTCATGGTGTTGCCATAGTTTCGGACGGAATAGTTGCGAATGACACGCACATTCCAGGGTTTAGGATATGAACCGCTATAATGATGGACCTTGAGCGTGTATTGTCCTTTGGGCAGGGGCGTTGTCAAACTGTAGATATTTTCGATTGCATTGCCTGTTTCAGTCAACCAGTCGCGGTCTAATTGGAAACTACCATCAGCCGCTGTTTTACTTGAATAATAGACATGCATATCCTGGGCGCCGCTAACCGTGCGGTATAGATGCAAATCCAAATCGGTACTTGATTCAGCGGTATTGACCCAGGTCAGAGTCGCCTGGAAATCGCCGGTACCGTAGGTGGAGGTCGGAGTTCCCCATTCGCCGGGGGAGCCTTCGCGCCATTCGCCGCCGCCGGGCAACTGCAGATTGGTCCAGGAGCTTTCGTCGATATTACCCCAGCCCCAATAGGTCAAGGGGCCATCGATCGTCGCTGAGGCGACCACGCTGTAGGTATAAACTTTGGGAAGTTGGCTAAGAGTACCGGGCTGGGTCCGAGAAACCCAAAAGGTATAGGTTCCCTGAGGCAGAAAACCGCGGACCCTTGGATTCGGACCGCCGGCAGCGGAAAGCTGTCCGGATGAGAAGGTATTGCCCACGGAGCTGCCGAGCCATGCGGTTGTTGCCGCGTACTTATAAGTGGAAGAGGCGACGGTCAGGGTATAATAGTAGCCGCTGGTCCCGGTATATTGAATTCCGCCATCGCTGGTGGCATCGGCATTTTTAGCCAAAGTGGCCGAATGTTTTCCCAATACGCAATAACCCAGGCTGAGCAGATCGGCCCCCACTTTTTTATCCACCGAATCGATGTATGAAGGTGGCACGACCAGCCAATCTTCATTTGCGGGATCGTATTGATAGATATAGAGGTCCTGTGCGCTGGCCGCGTTATTGGCCGGGAACACAACCCGAACCGGCCAACTGAACTGGAATCCGTCGGGACCCAAAAAGACGTAGTCGCTGATTTTAGTCACTCCGGCAGGTAATGCCTGAGGCGCTTCCACTCCCGTTTCTATCGAGAAAGAAATGGTACCCGATTGGCCATTCTGGTTGGGAGGTACGGAACCCGGCGTTATTTCCATCGCAAACCCGCTTGAAACTTCAACGGATCCGCTTTCCGAGGACGTGATTACCGTTACTTTCGATTCGCTTTTGTCATCATCGTCTTTACTGCAGACCGAACATGCAATCAAAAGCAACGTAACACCCAAAAGAAAAAAACTGATAAACCTTTTTACAGGGTTCATAAAATTCCCCTTGCTTAAGTTAAAGAAACCAGTCATCAAGGAATGACGCGTATTATTATCCTCGTGACTAACTATAATATAATTCAATGAAGCAGTTTTGTCAAATAATAAAAATAATCAACAAAAAGGCCGGGTCTTAATTTTTATCAAAGAAATTAAGACCCGGTGGGATGCTCTTATTTTGTCGGGGACCAACTTAAGCGAACAAGCCATTCGCGGCCCATCCCCGGAATCGGATTATGCCCCCCATTATAGGGTTGAATAAAAAAGTAATCGACATTAAAAATGTTATAGCATCCGACTCCCAATTCCAAACCCTTCACACCGAAATGATGCCAGCGCAGATACGCATCCAGCAATGTAAAATTAAATTCCTGAACAGTTCCGCTGGCATAGCCATAGGTTTTAGATTGATAGATAAGATTCGTGTTAAAGGTAAATTGCGAAGACAACTGATAGGTGGAACTCAGTGTAAACTTATGTTTGGGAAAAGCCAGTACCAGGTCATCCATAAAGCCTTCTTCACCCTCAAGACGGGGAACCATATAGTCTTCGATTTTATTTTTATTTTCCGAGGAATAATAAGAGTAACTGAAAACCTGGCTATTCATCCCGGTTTGGAAGCGGAATTCAAATTCCACTCCCCGGCTGCCGGTTTTTTCCCGATTGGCATAAAATTCGCCATTATCATCGACACCATAAATAATAGCATCTTTAAGAGTAATGTCGAACAGATTCGCAGTAAGGAACATATTGGCATTAATTTTGATACCACTTTCCAACTCAAAAACCGTTGTTTTTTCCGATTTAATATCCGCGTTCAAATCTACATTAATAAGGGATGGCGTACGAAATGCCTGAGATGCAAGAAGTTTCACATGATACAGATCGGAGAAGACGCGCGTCAATCCCAGACGGGGAACAAAAGCGCTGCTGCCTTCACTATGGGAATCATAGCGTCCACCAGCGGTAATATTGACCAGCGATGTTTTCATCAACATCTGGGCGAAAGCGGACACATCCGAAAAACTAATCTCTTTTTTAGAATAATCAAAATCAGGACCGGCAAAATTACTGCGATCATCCTCTCCGGCATGAGCAGATTCCTGATAAGACTGTACGCCGCCCAGAACATTCAAATTTGAATTGAAATCATAGGATGCTGTCACCTCTTCTGTAATTCGCTGGGTATAGCGTTCATAGATAAAAAGGGCGGCATTTTCGGCATCCAATGCCATTATTTTCGCCACGTCCTCGTCTAATGCATGATACGCGTAATGTCTGCGGAATCTCAATGCCGGCGTGATTGTCAGTTTTTCATTCAATTGCCAGGCATATTTAATCGCGCCGTGATACGAGTGAAAATGAGTGGGTAAAGGATCAGCCGCAGGGGGAATATTAGCGCCAAAAATATTACGTTGAGTCGTTGATTGGCGATCCATCATCCCGCGGACAGATAACCCCCGATAATTCAGCCCCAGATTCACCATCAATGGATTCTGGTCAGCATTCTCCTTCATATTGTATGAATTCCCGGCGCCGTCAGTATAGTCTCGGTCACTTTTATTACCCTGCCCAAAAAAAGTATGGAGTGTCAAGCCAAGTTCACCCATCTTTTTCCCGGCAGACAAACTAATATTGCGCCGTCGGAAGGTATCTTCCAATTGACCGTAAATAGCGCTCACTGCCACTCCGTTTAAATCCTCCGCGCTTTTTGTGATGATATTGATTACGCCTAATTCGGCATTGCCGCCATAAATGGAAGATCCGGGACCCCGAATAATTTCAATACGCTTGATGTGATCGACCGGATAATGGTTACCGAGAATCAACGTATTGTATGACAGCTCATTATTCTCCAATCCGTCCAACAGTAACAGCATTTTTCCTTCATGGGCCCAGTTTCCCCTGAAACCCACATTTTCCACCCCTTCCACATCAGTGCCGAATGCAAAACCAGGCACTCGATAGAGAATGTCAATCAAATCCCGAGCGCCGCTGCTACGGATTTCTTCCTCAGTAATCACGCTGACAATCCCGGGAGATTCTCGTGGAGTCAGGGATTTAGCTCCCGTGGCCACGGTAATCTCCAGATTCAGTAATTCCTCTAAATCCATGCTCATCAAGTCTTCAATGGCATCCTGTCCCCAGCTTACTCCTACACCCATCATCCCCAGTAAAACCATCCCGATCAAAATGTGTCGCAACATCAGCAACTCCTTTCAATAAGGTTTTGAGTAAAACGAACACAGCCAACAATGCTGTCTTAATAGTAATAAATAAATTAAAAAATTAATTCTGTCAACTATTTTTTTTTGACTTTTCACACATTGAATTCCAGAATAATCGAAAAATGGAGATTAAATTCCAAAAAAAATATTTGACTTTTCCACTAAAATAATCTATAATGTAAGACTATGAATACGCATAAATTACAATGGTTTTTATTTCTTATGATGCTGATACGATCTACTCCAGGGTCCATCGAATCTGATAGTATAGAACATAAGCTTAAGCAAATCAGCGATCCCCGTAAAAAAATAGAGCTTTTAAACAAGCTTGCCTGGGAAAATCGTTATGATAGTCCCCAAAAAGCGATGGCGTATGCGGATACCGCAATTGGGATGGCGCAATCCGAAAAAACAAATTATCTTCTGGCGCAAAGCTTTAATTATAAAGGACTGGGCTTAAGAAGTATCAACCAGTATGACAGCGCGCTGGTTTATTTTCAACAGGCGCTGAAAATAGCGTGGAAACAAAGCGATACCATCCAAATTGCCTATTCCTGCAACAATATAGCCGGAATATATCGTATTGTTGGGGATTACCCTCAAGCCATGGAAAATATTTTTACCGCCATGAATTTATTTGAAAAACTAAATGATGATCCGGGGATTGCTTATTGCGCGATAAATTTAGCCATCCTCTATCGCTATAATCAAAAATATGATGAAGCATTGCGGTTTTTGCATCAGGCAGAAGAAATCCGCCTGCAAAATAATGACAGTGAGGGACTGGCCCTGGTTTACTTTCAAATTGCCGAAGTTCAAAGCGAATTAAAAAATCCTCATCAATCACTGGAATATTATCTCAAAGCGGATTCGATATACCAGATTAAAAGCAGCCCGTATCAAATTGCCGCTTCTTTAGCCGGCTTAGCCCAGGCATATTATGACTTGAATGATCTGGAAAAAGCCCTTGAAAAACGGATGCAAGCCTTAAAAATCAGCCTGGGTATCGGTGAAAAAAATAATACTATCCACAATATGATCGGTATGGCTAAAATCTATAATAAACTGGGAGATTATTCCAAATCCATAGCTTATCTGCATAAAGCTATAACCTTGTCCCATGAAATCGAATTGGGATCGCAAATAATCGAATGCCTGCAAACGGCTATCGATATTCATGTGCAACAAGGAAATTACTTCCAGGCATATCTTTATCAAAAAGAATATCAAACCATGAAAGACTCAATCTTCACGCTTGCCCAGGCAGAAAAAATGGAAGAACTGCAATCCCACTATAAAATAAATCAACAGCAACAAATGCTAAACCTCAGGGAAAATGAAATCCGCTTTAAAGACGAACTGATGAAACAACGCACACGGCAGCGCAACATTCTTTTCCTCTCCCTTATCGTTATTATATCGACCCTCAGTTACCTGATTTTTATACTCAAACGCAAAATTGCCCTCAATTCCACTCTCAAACATCAAGCCGATCAAATTAAAAATCAACATGCAGCTCTTAGCTATCATACCCTGCAACTGGATGAAGCCAATAAAAAACTGCAGGAGCTCAACCTCACCCTGGAAGATAAAAATCGTGAACTCTATCGAATTTCTATTACCGATCATCTGACATCGATTTATAATCGACTCTATGTGATCGATATGTTGGAAAAGGAATTAGCGCGCAGCATCCGCCACCACATTCCCTTTGGAATCGTACTGATCGATCTGGATTTTTTTAAATCGGTCAATGATACTCATGGTCATCAGGCCGGAGACATCATCCTTCAACAAACCACGTCACTGATTGGTAACACGATTCGCAAAGAAGACGTTTTAGGCCGCTATGGCGGCGAGGAATTCATTTTGCTATTACCCGGAATGAATCGCAACCAGCTTTACAAAGTGGCAGATAAACTTCGCGAGATTGTCGCGCAGAAAGAATTTCTCTGGAAAGAATGCATTCTGCATATTACATTTAGTGGAGGAATCGCGGTTTACACCCCCGGAACGACAATCACCGCGGATGAATTGATAACCCACGCCGACTATGCTCTGTATCAGGCCAAAAAAGCCGGCCGCAATCGAATCGCTGTTTATGAAAAACCCAGCCATTCGTCCGCAGAATCTCCCGAGATGCAATCCCAATCATCAATCTCCGCTTCACCCTGAATTATTCCGCTATTGAAAATTTGATTTAAGATATAATACCGAAAAGGAGTTTCCATGAAGATATGGCAAACCGATACAACTGCCAGTCCCCATCAATTAATCGAACAATTCACGGTCGATAAAGATTATGAATTCGATCGATACCTCTTGAAATTTGATTGTCAGGCCAGCATAGCCCATGCGCGCCAATTAGAGAAAATCGGTATTATCGAAGCGGGAGAACGAGTTCAGCTTATAGAAGGACTCCGCGAAATTTTAAGACAACGGCGCTCCTTTCCTATTACAATTGAGCAAGAAGACTGCCATACTGCTATCGAAGCCTATTTGACCGATAAACTGGGAGAACCCGGGAAAAAAATCCATACGGGACGTTCACGCAACGATCAGGTATTAACAGCGCTCCGGTTATATGAGAAAGTGAATCTGCGCCGATTACGGTTTTTAATCCATGATCTCCAATGCCGGCTGGAAGATTTAATCACACGTGATGGAGCGATTCCGATTCCAGGATATACACATTTGCAACGCGCCATGCCATCAACGGTTGAACAAGCCCTGCGCGCCTATCTTTTCAGCCTAGAAGACGATAAACTGCTGCTCAAACAGGTCGCCGGCCTTATAAACCAAAACCCTCTCGGCAGCGCGGCGGGATATGGAGTCCCGCTACCCCTGGACCGGGAAATGACCACCCGGCTGCTGCGCTTTGAAAAAACACAATATACGACATACGCCCAAAACAGTCGCGGCAAATTCGAAACGATCATCCTTTCTGCCCTGAACAACCTTCACAACAGTATCAATAAAATTGCGTGTGATTGGTTGCTTTATTCTACGGTTGAATTCGGTTTTATAACCCTTGCTCCCGAATTTACTACCGGCAGTTCCATTATGCCTCAAAAAAGAAACCCCGATGTACTTGAACTGCTGCGAGGCAAATCGAAATTAGTCGCTGGCTGGGCCCTGCAAGTCGATTTAATTACCAAAGACCTCTATTCCGGCTATCAACGCGACCTCCAGCTTATTAAAGAGCCATTGATTCGCTCATTTGAATTGACCGTTCAATGCCTGAAAGTGCTTATCCGGTTATGCGAAGGTGTCAGATTCAACGAGGAGGCCTGCCGGAAAGCCTGTTCACCCGAGCTTTACCTGACAGAAAAAGTGTATCAATTGGTCATGCAAGGAATGCCGTTTCGCGATGCCTATCGGCAAATCAAGAAAAACTGGCAGGAAAGAGAGGGGAAATAAAAAAGCGCCGGTCAAAAAACCGACGCTTAGGGTGGGTGATGGGACTCGAACCCACGGCCCCCAGAGCCACAATCTGATGCTCTAACCAAACTGAGCTACACCCACCATGGTTTTCTAATTATAAACAAAAAAAACCGAAATGTCAAGCCTTTTTTTAAAGGAGAAGATATGGGAATCAAAGAATGGGTCGAAGAAGAGCGGCCGCGTGAACTGCTCTTGGCAAACGGCGCTGAAAACTTGGCGCTGGCTAAACTAATCGCCATCATTCTCCGAACCGGGGAAAGAGGGGTGAGCGCTGAGGAACTGGCGCGATCTATCCTCAATAAATATCATTCATTGCGGGCTCTCGAACAGGCGCCGATAGAAGAATTACTGGAAATTCCGGGAATCGGGCCGGCTAAAATCGCTCAGCTCAAAAGCGCCTTCGAATTAGGCCGGCGGCTTTACCGGGAGGAGACTAAAATGACTCCCGCCATCAACTTCCCCGAAGACGCGATCCAGTATGTGCAAAAAAAAATTGGGACCTACCTGCGCGACGCGCCCCAGGAATATTTCTATATTATTCTCCTTAATATTCGCAACCGCATCATAAAAGATATCGAAATCAACAAAGGAACCCTGACTTCCAGTATCGTCGATATCCAGCAAATTATGCGCGAAGCCCTCCAGTCAAAATCCGCTGCCATGATCCTCGTCCATAATCATCCATCCGGCGATACAAATCCTTCTAAAGAGGATATCCGGCTGACTCAACAAATCATCGAGGCAGGAAAACTGTTGAATCTACAAATCCTGGACCATATTATCATCGGCAACGATCCCCATGCTTATTACAGTTTTAAAAAAAACCATCATATTGAATGATCCCTGGCGCTCCAGTCAGAAAAAATTCCATTCCTTTAAAAAAAGCATTGACATTTACCCTAAAATTTGTTTATTTACACCTGATTCACCCGATATAGGGTCCTCACAGAAAACCGTTAAAATATCGTTTAATAACGGTTGACCACAATTGGATGGAAGATTCCGTACTCTTCGAATCACCCGCATTTACAGGAAACCAACAGTGGAATATCGACAATCCGAAGCCCTTGTGCTACGCGTCATTGATTTTCAGGAAACCAGTAAAATCATCTCAGCTTATACCCGGGAGTGGGGACGAATCTCATTATTGGCTAAAGGCGCTAAACGTCCTAAAAATAAATTTTTCTGCAGATTGGAACCCTTTAATGCCGGAATAATGACGCTAACCTATAAAGAGACGCGTGAAGTTCAAACCTTGACTGAATTCGAAACACACTCTTCCTACGGAGGAGAATTGGTTGAACTGGAGCAAATGTCCCTGATGGGCCGCATCGGACACCTATTAATGCATACATTATTCGACAACAAAGCGGTACCCCGACTCTTTCACTTGATCCAGGGTACATTTGAAAATATCGCCAAAGGCAGAACTCCCTCCCACCTCAATCGGGTGTATCTCTATTTCCTCTACCATTTTTTACGATTGAACGGCTTGGGAGCCGATTATGAGTTATGTTCCTCCTGCCATCACCCGTTGAATTCGGTCGCCCGAATATGTTTCGCTGATTTTTCCATTTTATGCGACCGCTGTTCTTTTTTTCAATCCTATGATTATTCACTAACGAATAATGAACTGATATTTTTCCAACGTCTGGAAAAAATGACTCCGGACGCTAGCATCCAATGTAAAATATCGGAAAAGGCTTTTCCGCGGTTACTGGCGTTTTTCAATCTCGCATATCAGGTTCATTTTAATTATCGAATCTCTGATTACCGGGTATCCCCGGCATTTTCAATTCCAAAGGAGAGTTCTCATGTCGCGATGGCGTCACTTAGTATTTGATCTGGACGGCACTCTCCTCCACACCCTGCCGGACCTGACCGGCAGTCTGAACACAGTGCTCAAAAAATATCATTGCCAGGAACTCAGCGAAACAGAAGTAAAAGAATTGATCGGTGAAGGTTCGATAAATCTTGTCCAGCGCGCTCTAAGTCTCAGAAAATTCAACCATGAAACTGCTTGGGAAAACGAAAATCTACAGCCAATCCACCGTGAATTTCTCGAGACCTACCGTCAAAACATGACGCAAAAAACCCGCCCATATCCGGGCGTTAATGAACTGCTTGCCGATTGGTCAAAAAACGGCTGGCAAATTTTTATTATCTCTAATAAACCCCACGACATGACCGAATATCTTTGCCACTATTATCATTTTGACCAATGGTCCAAAAAATCGATCGGCGCCGGAGAATTCTCTTTAAAACCGGAACCTGGAGTGATGCTCCATCTGCAATCACAGTTTGGCCTCAGTTGGGATGAAACCTTATTTGTGGGCGACGGAACCGCCGACATGGAGCTGGCCCAACGATTAAACATCGATAAAATCGCCTGTCTATATGGCTATACAGCGCAGGAACATTTAATGAATTATCAACCCTTGTACGCCATCCATAATTTTAGTACCTTGCAATCCATCATCAAATCATAACACTAAGGAGGAAATATGCATAAATTACAATCACTAATCCTCATATCCGTATTGGCTATGGGAATATGGGCCGCCGAAGATTCATCAACCCAAACTCTTCTCGATAATCTCAAATACCGCCATGCGCCGGACAAACGGACCTCGGTCTATGCGCTGGAGTATGTTCAACGCGGCGATACGCTGGTTATCACAGGGGAAACAGACAAATCTGAGGTTTTGGAAGACCTGAAATCCCAATTAAAAAAGCAGAAGAAACCCTGGCGAATCGATGCTGCGCTTCTGCCCCATCCTTCACTGGGAGATTCCTGCTATGGTATTATAAAGCTCTCCACTGTTACAATACATGGAGTACCTGACATTACTACCGAACTGGTAAACCAAACAATTATGGGTACTGCCGTTAAGATTTTAAAGGATTCCGCCGGATATTTTCGCATACAGACTCCTGATCAATATCTGGGTTGGGTGGAAAAAGGCACTCTAGTACGGATTACCAAAAACCAATATAATCACTATGATCAATCAGGATTGGCCATTTATATGGACCGCTGGGGACTGATTTACGAAAAACCAGATGCGGGCAGTCAGCCTTGCTGCGATATAGTGATGACGGCGCTGGTTAAACCACTGGAAGAGAAAGGCGAATGGGTCCGCATCCAACTACCGGACGGGCAGGAAGGCTATGTGATCGCGAAATCGTTAAAAGATTACCAGCAATGGAAAACCCAAACCGTTGCGGCGGTTGATAATATAATCCAAACCGCCCGGCAGTTCATGGGCGTTCCCTATCTATGGGGAGGAGCCTCGTCAAAAATGCTGGATTGCAGCGGATTTGTTCAGCTTGCCTTCAAAATCAACAATTACCTTTTGCCGCGGGATGCCAGCCAACAGGTTTTTCTGGGCGAAGAAATTGAAATTACCGACGATTTTCGCAATGCGCGGCCCGGCGATCTGCTCTTTTTCGGACATTACGACAAACAGCGCCAACGCGAACGGATCACTCATGTGGGACTTTATCTCGGCGATTACCGTTATATCCATGAAGCCACCTCCGTCCATATCAATTCCCTTCATCCCGATAGCGTGGATTATAATGAATACAGACATTCCCACTTACGACATATCAAACGTATTCTGGGCGCTGAACCCACTAAAAAATAAAGGGAGCCAACATGAAGTCAAAAGCCTTGATTCTTTCTCCAATCGGAAAATTCATTCTCGACAGCCTCAATTCGGGATTAGTGCTGTTCGATATAGAAGGAAATATTATACTGGCTAACCAACGAGCGCCGCAACTCTATATGTTCCGCGATCCCCAAAATTTCGAGAACCGTCATTTTTGCGAAGTTTTTCCCGCTCAACTCAACAAAGCGATCCAAACTATTTTCCCGACTGTCCTGGAAGGAATAACCAAGCGGATTGATGAGATACAAGTTCACACTCCCAATAGAGATATTGCCTATTTTGGCGCGACTCTAAATCCTTTGACAAACGAATCAGGGGAAGTAATTGGCATTAGTATGAATGGCACAAATATCACGCGATTTGTTTTGGAGAGCAAAGAGAGAAAAGAGCTTAAAGAACTCAACGACCGGCTGAATTTTCTATTAGACCAATTTAAAAAACAGAATCGACAGCTTCAACTGGCCAATGTGCGCAACGAAACGATTCTCAATACTATCACGCAAAACTCCGCCACTCCGCTGACTGTCATTTTAAATACTCTGGAGATTGTTCAGAAATCTCCCCAATTCCAAGAACTTAATGAATACTATGAACTTATTTCCAAACAGGTAGAAGAATTAACAAAAATTCGGGATCAAACTAGCAGACTGAATCAAAATACGATTGATCCCGGCAAGATTAAAACTGTTTCGCTTGCCGCGTTAATCAAGCCAGTCATTGAAAATAAAAGCGGCTTTATCATTGAAAAAAAACTGGAAATAGATATTATTTTTGAATTCCCAAACGTCCATTGCGAATGCATTCCCGAAGAAATTGCTACCGCCTTTGAGTATCTGTTGGACAATGCCATCACCTATACGCCCCAGGGCGGCAAAATTAGCATCAACGACCGGATATGGGAAAATTATTATTTCATCACTATTGAGGATACTGGTATCGGCATTCATCCCGATGATCTGCCAAATGTGTTCACCCCATTCTTCCGTGGACGTAACGCCATTTTCTCCTCAGAAGCGAATGGTTTAAATCTCACTCTGGCTAAAAACATCATTGAAAAACACAACGGAAGCATCAGCATCGAATCCACTCTGGACAAGGGAACTTCAATAACATTCTACCTGAAAGCGAAATCGTTCTGATATGCGCCAAATTTTATTCGTTGATGACGATTTTTATATCCGCTTTATTTATAAAAAAATTATCATGGAAAATACAGATTTTGAAGTGAAAACATGCAATGACTGGAAAGAAGGGCGCGTTCTTTTTTTACTCCAGGTGTTCGATCTGGTAGTACTCGATATCAATCTGCCGGAAATATCGGGAATCGATGCATTACGTGAAATCCGACAATTACGGGAACATCAAAAAGTACTGATTATTTCCGCTTATGGAACCCGTGAAAATATTCTAACCATGGCGCAGCTTAAAGCGAATGGATTCCTGGTTAAACCCTTCACTTCTGACCATCTGATGACAAAAATCAATCAAATCTTTCAGGCTCAAAAAAAATGAGTTTATTCAATAGAAATAAAATATTATCCGAGCAACACTTACTTAAAACCAGCCACTACTTTAAGGAAGGTCAGGAATTCTTACGCAACAAGGCCTTTAAGAAGGCTTTGGAATCGTTCATCAATGCCTCAAAAGAGATTCCAAACCAGCCTAAAATCCTCAATAATATTGGCGTGACCCTCTCTCAGCTTAATGACTATGAACGCGCCGTATCTTATTATGAAAAAGCGCTGGAACAGGACCAGGAGTATCTCATCGCTTACTACAACATGGCTATTGCGCTCTACAACCTGGAGCGATACGAGAGCGCCCTGATTTCAGTGAACTTTGCCTACCAACTAGTAAACCAGATCAATGATAAAACCAGTTATGAACGAACATTGCTGGTAAAGGAAAATATTTTACTCAAACTGGGCCGCATTGACGAAGCGATAGAAATACTGGAAGAATACCTCGAGTCTGAATATAGCCTATCGCTTCAGCTTAAATTGGCCGACCTATACAACCAGACAAAACAATACTCGAAAATTATTCGCCTTTTTGTCCATCCCGGGCATCCTATTTCTGAAGGGACATCACTCAACGCATTATTACTATTAATGGAAGCCTTCGTGCAATTGGATGATCTGGACGGAATCGAACAGGTCACCCGCTTATTATCAATTAAAATTGATCAACCGGAACAACTGATTCAACTTTATCAGCAATTGCTCAGTCAAAATAAACTATTGCCGGCATTGACAATTGGACAACGTTTTATCAAGTTGAAACCGGATCATTGCGAAATGGGCTTCAACGTAGCGGAACTATTTATACGCTTAAATCGTAAAAGCGAAGCCATTCAAACTCTATATCAGCTTTTTCAGGAGTTAATGAAATCAGATCGCATCAATGAAATGGAAAAAGCCACTCAGCAAATATGGCGCTGGCAACCCGATTTTTTGCAACCCCATTTTGATTTCATTGATTATTTCCGGGGCCAGTCCAATCTAAAACGAGTCGCTCAAGAATATGAGATACTTCTTGAGAAACATCTCACCCAGGTAAAAATCTATAAAGATTATATTCACGTATTGGAAGAATTATCACAAGAAGACCGTTCCTTTTTAAATCGTATTTTAGAGACCTGGGAAAAATTGGTCACTATTTATCCGGAAGAT
Organism: uncultured bacterium; assembly: GCA_964632485.1. GTDB lineage: Bacteria > JAGOEH01 > JAGOEH01 > JAGOEH01 > JAGOEH01 > CAZWDO01. The sequence continues at coordinate 102,545 of CAZWDO010000010.1, read as the reverse complement.
CCGGAAATACTATTCAGTCTCGGAAAAGCATACGCTTCCTTTATGAAATACCCGGAAGCGATTCAATTCATGGAGTTGGCGCTCCAATTCAAGCCCGATTTATGGGATGCCTATTATGAATTGGGCTTATTATACCTCGCTATACAGAAACCGAATCGCGCGCTGACCTATCTTTTAAAAATTCGGGAGAGACGTAAGGAATTCGGTCAAATTGAAGAGATAATTAAAGAAATCCGCGGACTCCTTCGCAAAAAATAGTTGTTATCCCCCCCTTATTGAATCATTCCAACCATTTTAAAAAAAAAATGGACCTGCCAACTTCATCCTTATATCTTTTTGCTTTTTTTTTAAATTTCTTGACTTTCCCTTATCTTTTTCATATCTTACTAGTAATTGTTCAAGCTGAAGGAGGCCCTATGTCTAACATTATTCCGGTGCAACAAGCCGGACGACTGATTGTGATGGTTATTCTGGCAATCATCATTTTTATTTTTTTATTCTCTTTCTGGTTTACAGTAAGCCCGGAAGAGATCGGTGTCGTGTTACGATTCGGCAAGTACACTCGTTTGGCCGAACCGGGTTTAAACTTCAAAATTCCGCTGGGGGTGGAAACGGTTTATAAGGTGCCGGTAGAACGGCAATTGAAGGAGGAATTTGGATTCCGTACCACTGAAGCGGGAATCAATTCGGTCTATTCGCAGAATGATTATAGGGACGAATCACTGATGCTGACCGGGGACCTGAATGCCGCTCAAGTGGAGTGGATTGTGCAGTTTCGCATCAATGATCCTTATAAATATCTGTTTAAAGTTCGGAATACGATCGAAACATTTCGCGATATTACGGAAGCCTCGATGCGCCAGGTAGTCGGCGATCGAACCGTTAATGAATTATTAACGATTGGACGCCAGGAGATTTCCGCGACTGTGCAGGAACATCTGCAGAAACTATGCGACCAGTATGAAACGGGCATCAAGGTTGAACAAGTTGTGTTGCAGGATGTCAATCCCCCCGATGAGGTCAAGCCCTCATTTAACGAAGTGAATGAAGCGCAACAAGAAAAAGAGAAACTGATCAACCAGGCGCGGTCGGAGTACAATAAAGTGATTCCAAAAGCGGTCGGCGATGCGCAGCGGATAATTGAAGAAGCCAAAGGCTATGCCCAGGCTCGGGTCAATGAAGCTGAAGGGAACGCCGCTCGTTTCCAGTCACAGTTCCAGGAATATATCAAAGCGCGTGAAGTGACACGGCAACGCCTCTATCTGGAAACCATGAGCGAGGTTCTTTCCAAAATAGGCAGAAAATTGATTATTGATGAAAAGGGCAGTCAAATTCTACCGCTCATTTCACTGGACGCCCAGAAAACCGGAGGCCAACCATGAAAACATCTTACATACTCATTGGGATCGGAATTTTTTTGGGGCTGATTGTAATGAATTCCTCCTTTTATATTTTAAATGAAATGGAACAGGTGATTATCACTCAATTCGGCAAACCGATCGGTGATCCGATCGGCGATCCCGGAATCCATGTAAAAGCGCCCTTCATTCAAGACCTACATACTTTCGACAAACGGTTCCTGGAATGGGATGGCGATGCTAACCAGCTTCCGACCAAGGACAAACGCTTCATCTGGGTCGATTCGTATGCGCGATGGCGGATCGCCGATCCCCTGCTTTTTTTCCAACGGGTCCGGGATGAACGCGGCGCTTATGCTCGTCTGGACGATATCCTCGACGGAGAAACCCGTAACGCGGTCGCTAATCACGAATTGGTCGAGCTGATTCGTTCCACTAACCGCAAACCGGCAATTGATGCCGATACCGTAGCAGGAGAAGAAAGCGATATTTTCCCGACCATCTCCATCGGACGGCAGGTAATATGCAATGAAATTATGACTGCCGCAGCAGCTCGCACCCTGGAGCTTGGCATTGAACTGCTGGATTTACGCTTCAAGCGGCTGGATTATGTTGATGAGGTCCGGCAAAAGGTGTATGAACGCATGATCGCAGAACGTAAGCGGATTGCCGACAAATTTCGTTCCGAGGGACAAGGTCAAGCCGCTAAAATTTTGGGCGACAAGGAGCGTGAACTGAAGCGCATCGAATCGGAAGCCTACCGTACAGCACAGGAAATTGTTGGCGAAGCCGATGGTAAAGCAACGGCTATCTATGCGCGGATCTATAATCAAAGTCCCGAATCGCGGGATTTCTATCGGTTTATAAAAACATTGGAAACCTATAGGAGTACCTTTTCTGGCAGTGACTGGCTTATTCTATCAACTAAAAGCGAATTGTACCGATACTTTGAAAAACAATCCGGACAATAATGAAAAAATTGCTGTATCTCCGGGCCATTCTATTTTTTTTGGTCCTCCGGGAAGCCGATCCTTGCCAGGCGCAATTGGAAATTCCAATTATCCAATCCGTTCCCTTGCATCCCCTGGCAAGCATTCGCAACCCTTCGGCGGGATTTACCCAACACCCCCTCGTTTTTATTGGAGTTCAGCAGCTCTACACCGGGTATGAATCATCCATTAACCAGCAAATTATCGGCATGGTCTATTCCAGGCAAAATATTTTATTTTGCCTGGATTACTATCAATGGCAGCATAAATTTCAAAATGAGGGAACGATCAGGGTTAGTGGCGGCTATCATTGGCGCGGCTGGGTCAATTCCCTCAACATTGGTTACCGTTACAGCGCTTATAAATACCCCCCGGATCAGTATGAAGCCGGGGACCCGGTACTGGAAAAAAACTCATTACACGCATTGATCCTCGGTGGATCGACAGCATTTAACTGGCATCAGTTCCAAGCAGGGTTAAGTTTCGACCAATTCAACCGGCCTGATTATTCGTTTGATAAAAGCTATACCTTGCCCTTGGAAACATCAGGTGAAATTCGGTATCGCCAGAATCTTTCTAACTGGCAACTCATTCCTGCAATCGGTTGGCAAACCCAATCGGAATGGTATTTCGCCCTGGGAAGCGAATTCACACCCATTTCGGCCGGTATTGAGATACTTATCAGCCGAACTTACTGGCAATGGCAAATGAGCCTCTTCCGTCTCAGCGTTGCAATTCCGATCAGTCTCCATTATTACGGCAATTTTCCCCGCAATGAATTAGCAAATCCGGGAATCTCGCACCATGGATTCTTCCTTAGTTATACCTTTGGAACTCGGCCGCCACCTACCTCTGCTCCGGAACCCGCAAAAATTTTGCCTCCCTTTTCCCCACCTCGCTACGAATTAGCATTCACTCCCCATGATTCCCTGGTTGTCGAAGAAATTCTCAAAGTCAACGAAATTAATCCCATCATCCCGATCATGTTTTTCAAATTCAATAGCGATTCCTTGTTCTCCCCTGACACAATCCCCTATTACGTTCGTCATCCCTATTTTTATACCTATAATCAATTTATCCTGAAAGCCGTGGCCGAACATCTCCTTAATAATCCCAACGAGCGACTGATTTTGGAAGGGATTCAGGATTCCAGCGAAGCAGACCCATTGCTCTGGCAGCGACGCATTATCAGGGTTCGTAATATCCTCACCGAAAAATGGGCAATCCCCTATCAGCAAATACGGCTCACTCAAACCCCGGGGGAACCTATCAACCCGACAAACAATCCCCTGCTTACCCAGGAAAACGCGTCCGTCAAACTGGCTTTTCAAACTACGGAACTGGCGCCGGTCTATCTGGATTACGAATTGTTGCAATCATTTAAAACGCCCTTGAATTTAGCGCTCCATACGGATGAAGAAGAACTCAGCGCTCAAATCTCAATAACCGACCAAAATCGCGCCCCACTGTGGGAAACAACACTCAATCGCTCAAACCAAACGGAAGATTTTCTTCCGGGAAACTCCGGGGATAACCTGCCAGCGCTGACCGATACGCTATACGTTCATGGACAGATTTATTCATCCAAGCGCAAAGAAGGAGAAATCAAAGCTTCCATCCCAATACGGCGTCATCAGGCAAAAATTGAGGAAGAAAAACGGATTCGCGTATTTTTATTTGATTTTGATGAATACAAAAATCAAAGCGCTCTTTACAAACAAAAAATCGATACTATTTATAAAATTCTTCTCAAGGACAATCCTCCGGCAATTACGATCAATGGGTTTACCGACGAGATTGGCGATGCCGGTTATAATCAGCGACTGGCCCTTAAACGAGCCGCATTTATCCGGGATGAATTAATCCAACGGGGCTGGCCGGCCAAACGGATCACCATCAAAGCTGTAGGTCCCCACCAACCCATTGTGGATGAACGCTTGCCCTGGGGACGTATCCTGAATCGCCGGGCAGAAGTGATCTATCAGAAATAATTCTGGAACCATAGGACAATTATTATAGTTAAATAGTCCAATTAACCCTATCAGCAAGGAGAACTTTATGCGTATCTGGTTAACCATTGCCGCAATGATAATGGTCGTATCGGCCTGCGCTCCACCCCCCGAAAATGAAGGTCTGGCGCCACAATACATTGATGTGGACAAACAAGGCCCGGTCAGCGGCGCAGGTATCGAGGGCCAGGATGTGGTCGCCATGACCGATCTCATGGCCAGGGATATTTTGGCGTTGCCTCAAATCTCAAATGTGAACGATCCCCCCCGCATCATCGTCGATAGCCGTTTTTTTTCCAATGAAGGTACGCAGCGAATTAATATCAATGTGCTGACAGATCGTATCCGATCGAACCTGATTCGCAATGCTAAAGGGAAAATACGGTTTGTTTCCCGAGAAAATGTAACGGCAGTTGAAGAGGAAAAACAAACTAAAAGTGCGGAAACAACTGATACCGGAGTGAAACCTGACCAACAGCTTCTGGGAGCGGATTACCGGATAACCGGCAGGATCAGCGATATTACCACGAAAGACAGTAAAGGACAAGTCAAAAAATATAACCAGATATTATTTGAACTCATTGATTTAACCAACTCAGAGATTGTGTGGAGCAATACCTATGAATTTCAAAAAGCTGCTGGCGATGATGTTATTTATCGGTAGTGGAGCCAGTTGGACACAAGAAACAAACCGATTATACATTCCAGAGGAAATCCGTCTTGACTACACGATATTAATGCGTGAGGGGAAGCGGAATGAGGTGTTGAATTGCATGCAATTCGGCAAAGATGCATTCTATTTGAAACAATGGGACCTGGCGGCATACTGTTTTGAAAATGCCTTGCTCGGCATTGAAACAGTTTTTGCGCACAGCGAACAGGCCAAAACGGCCCGCAGCCTTTGGGGTTGGGAGAAGGATAAATATTTTAAGGGAGAACCCTATGAACGGGTGATGGCCTATTTTTACCGCGGCCTGACATTCTATCAGTCGGGCGATTATCAAAATGCCCGCGCCTGTTTTCGAGCTGCTATTCTGGAAGATTCCTATGCAGCCGAATTCAAATATAATTGTGATTTTTGTAGTGTGTTGTTTTTATTAGGGTGGACTTGCCGCGTTATAGACGATGAACGGGGCGCGCGCGACGCTTTTCAGGAACTGGCGGAATTGAACCCGACCATCAAAACTCCGCCACCCCATCATAACGTCTTGGTTCTGATCGAAACGGGAACTGCCCCTCGTAAGGTAGTGGACGGAATTGGACATAATATTTTACGCTATAAACGCGGTAAATTTATCCGGGAAATCGCTCCCCGATTAATAGTGGACGGTATTGAGCAGACGGCATTTGAACTCGATGACCTTTATTGGCAGGCAACCACCCGGGGTGGACGCCAATTCGACGCGATTCTTGCGGATCAAGTGCAATGGAAAAAAGGATTGGCTATTACATCGGAAATCATTGGGAGTGGGTCTGTTATTGCCAATCCTACCGAATCCGACCGAACCAGTCAAACACTAACCGCTTCCAGCGCTGCACTGGCATTGATTTCAAATGCAGTGAAAGCCGAAGCCGATTTTCGTTTCTGGTTCAATCTTTCTGACCGGCTTCATGCCGTCACACTAAATTTGCCACCCGGCCCCCATCACTACGAAATCACGTATATCGACCGGCAAGGGAACACCGTTCCATGGCTGGGGGAAAATGGAGAATGGGAAGTGATTGGCCACCAACAGCCAATATTTTTTTTATATTCACAAAAACAACTTTATGCCGATTTTCCTCGTCCAAATGATGATCCTTATTTACAAATTATCCCCTGATTCCTCTTGACAAGGCGGCAAAAATGATGTATTATAGACGAAAAACAAAAAGGGAAGAGTATGGCAAACAAAAAAGATTATTATGAAATATTAGGCATTGAACGTAACGCTACCGAAGAAGAGCTGAAAAAAGCGTATCGCCGTTTGGCAATGAAATACCACCCCGACAAAAATCCAAACGATAAAAACGCTGAGCAGATGTTCAAAGAAATCTCGGAAGCCTATGAAGTGCTTAAAGATCCTGAAAAACGCTCGAAATATGATCGATTTGGACATGCGGGTATCTCAGGAGGCGGATTTGACGGGATGAACGGTTTCGATGTGAATGATGCTCTAAGGAATTTCATGCGGGATTTTGGCGGATTCGATTTTGGATTTGGCGGATTTGAGGATCTTTTCGGAGGATCGAGCCGAGCGCGCGAGCAAACACAAGCCAGAAAAGGCGAGGATCTAAAAGTGGCTGTAGAACTCACTTTGCAGGAAATCGCTACGGGGTGTGAGAAAAAAATTAAAATTAAAAAATATGCCAGTTGCGATACATGCAACGGCAGCGGATCCGCTAACAACCAGTTCAACACTTGCGCCACATGCAATGGAGCCGGTCAGGTCAAAAATGTTTCGAGATCCCTGTTTGGACAATTTGTCAATATCACCACCTGTCCGACCTGCCAGGGCCGCGGAAAAATCCCCGCAAGCCCCTGTTCTAAATGCCACAGCACCGGGCGGATTGAAACTTATCAGACTATCTCCGTCTCGATTCCGACCGGGGTCAGCGAAGGAAACTATATCCCCATCAAAAGCCAGGGGAATAGCGGCATTCAGGGAGGTCCCGCAGGAGACGTCTATGTATTCATCAAAGAAAAAAAAGATCCTGTTTTCCGAAGACAGGGAGATGATGTCATGGTGGAAGTCAGACTCACCGTCTGGCAGGCTCTGTTGGGCGATAAAATTAAAGTCAATACTCTGCAGGGTCCCGTTATGGTACCGATTCCCCCGGGAACGCCGGCGGGTAAAATCCTCCGCTTACGCGGCAAAGGAATTCCTCACCTACATAGCTCAAACGCCGGGGACCAATTAATTTTAATCGATATTTTCATTCCGGAAAAAATCTCAGGTAAAGCCAAACAACTAATCGAACAACTGAAAGAGTTCCCCGAATTTGAAAATTTTCAGGGGGAAAGCGCCTTTTCCCGTTTAAAGGATAAAACCTTTTTTAGTTCATGAAAACTCATGCTTACCCTCTTTTCTATGCTGATGCGCATTTTGTGCCGGGACAACAATTGATCCTGGAACAAAATGATGCTCATCACTTGCAAAAAAGCTTAAGAGCGCATACAGGAGACACTATCGAAGTCACCAATGGCAAGGGATTTATTGCTGAAGGTTGCATCAGCGCCCTGAAGCGAAACGCCGCCATAATTGATATCAAGAACGTCCGGGAAATCCCCCCCTGTCCGACCCGCATGATCATGGGTTTGGGACTCGGTAAATGGCCGCGCATGGAAGATGCCATAGAAAAGCTAACCGAGATGGCCATCGGGTCTATTTGGATTTACCAGGGAGAATTCACCGGGTTCCAACACGATGGCGAACTCAATCGAAAACATAATCGGATACTGAAAATTATGATTGAAGCCATGAAACAAGCGCATCATCCATTTTTACCTGATATTCGTTTTTTTAAAACTATAACAAGTCTTTTAGATGAACTTCCACCCGGCATCCCCCTGGTACTTCCCAATGAAATTCAAGCTGGACGGCAGCAAAACCAATGGCCACCTCCCGCTCGTGAATGGTGCGCTATTATCGGTCCCCCGGGAGGATTTTCCTGCGCAGAACTGGCAGCGCTTAAAAACCGTCACGCGTTTAATATTTCCCTGGGTCCTTCCATTCTTCGTTCGGAAACCGCTGCCGTTGCAACTGCCGCAATTATGCAGCAGATAAGTGGAAACATATTGCACTGTTGGACTAAACCTGAGAAAAGGGCATAATAGATGGCAAAAATTGATCCCTATCAGATTCAAAAGGATTTAACCGACTACCTGAAGCAAAAATATGGCGATCGGTTCATTGTACCCGAAGTCAGTGTTACCGAAACCCCTCCCCCTCATATAGAAGATGATGCCTATCCTGAAATCGATTTTGATATCAAACCGCTGGAACTGGCAACCTATCTCGAGCAATATGTAATCAATCAAGAGGAGGCTATCAAGGTACTATCGACTAAAGTATGTACGCATTTTCATCGTATCCATCTTTTGAAACAGGATCAGAGACAACCATTGCAACTGCTGGGAAATGTCAAAAATAATGTTCTCATGATCGGTTCCACGGGTGTCGGTAAAACCTTTATTATTAAATTGATTGCTGATAAAATCGGGGTCCCCTTTGTCAAAGCAGATGCAACTAAATTCAGCGAAACTGGATATGTCGGCCGGGATGTCGAAGATATAATCCGTGACCTGGTTAAAGAAGCCCGGGACAATGTTCGTCTGGCCGAATTTGGTATTGTTTATATCGATGAAATCGATAAAATCGCTGCCTCAAAAAACCTGATTGGTCCGGATGTGTCCCGTACCGGCGTCCAGCGGAATCTGCTGAAACTAATGGAAGATACCGAAGTGAATCTCAAAGTGCCGCACGATATTACATCTCAGATGGAAGCGTTAATGGAATTGCAGCGGAACGGTCGTATTCAGCGGCAAATGATCAGCACTCGGAACATCCTTTTTATTGTTTCGGGCGCTTTCGACGGATTAAGCGATATTATCAAACGCCGGGTCAATAAACAGGGTATCGGCTTCAAAAGCCAATATACCACACGCACGGAAGATGTCGAGTACTTGAAAATGACCTCTACCGAAGACCTGATCGAATACGGATTTGAGTCTGAATTTATTGGCCGGTTGCCAGTCATCACAATTTTGAACGATCTGACTGAAGACAATCTGTTTGAAATTTTAACCAATAAAAACAGCGCGATCATCAATTCTAAAATAATCGATTTTGCCTCCTATCATATTCATTTGGACTTTGAGGAAAACGCGCTGCGCTATTACGCCCAGGAAGCGGTAAGAGAAAAAACCGGCGCCCGGGCGCTGGTCAGGGTGATCGAACGTTCACTCATCCCTTTTGAGACCCATTTACCCTCGTTGCAGATGAGCCATATTACCATCGACCAGGCTTTAGCCACACATGCATTCCCCCAGTCCCACATGCTATTACTCGTTATCATCCGCGAACTTATTTATAAATACAAACATAATTTCAATATAGAACTTGAGTTTCAGCAAGACGCCCAAACCTATATTTTCGAACAGTACAGCAAGAACCCCCAACAATTTATCCTCGAAATCGATAAAATGCTGAAGGATTACGAGTATGGATTGACACTGGCCAAAATGAATCACTTGATCATTACCCGCGAATTGCTGGAAGACCCGCGGGAATATCTGACCCGGCTTATTAAATCGACGTATGAAAAAACTCATTAGCCTTCTCGCATGGGTGTGTTGGATATCCGCGAATTTAGCCCGACCGCATATTCTCATACTCACCGTCGATACATTCCGGCCCGATTTTATCGGCGCCTATAACGGCGGCAGCGGAACTCCGGCATTAGACTCGATAATTCAGCAAAGCGTTCTATTTGAAAAATGCTATGCGACGTCCGCCTGGACTTCACCCGGTCTCATCTCCGTCTTAACCGGATTTTATCCGTCCGTACACGAAGTCATTTCCAGAGATGCCGCCATACCTCCCCAACTCCCGACAATCTTTAAAATGCTGACTCCGTCGGGTTACTATTGTCCCGACCTCTCTTATCTGAGCGCCATATCCAATTTTTTCAATCTGGGACTCATGTCGTATCCGGACCGCGAGACCTGGCTGGATCAGGGCAATGATATTTTATTCCATTTTATTAAGAAATCGAAAAATTTGTCGCAGCCGTTTTGCGCCTGGTATCACCATCGCGATTTGCACATGCCATATCAATATGAAAAGGGCATAACACCCTTTGATTTGAGCGCGCTGGATTTTAGCGATACCCTATTTGCCAGGCGTTATAATCTGTTAACGACCATGCCGGTACTCCATTATGGAACGATAGGATTTGAGGTTGGGGATAATAGTTGGGTACGCGGATTGTACGAGGGCCAAATCCGCAAAATGGATCGGGATTTTTTTGCCCCTCTCTTTTCTGATTTAAAGGAAAACAAACTTTGGGACAGCTTGCTGTTGGTCATTACCGCCGATCACGGCGAAGAACTTCTGGAACACGGATTTGTCGGCCATGGTTCAACATCGCTTCGCAGCCAGCTCCATCGAGAAATTCTGCATATCCCCCTGATCATTCACTTTCCAGGGCACCAGTTCGCCGGTCAGAGAATCAATCTTCCCGCGCAACAAGTCGATATAGTACCCACTATTCTGGCATATCTGGGACTACCCATTCCCTCCATCCTGCAGGGAATCAATCTGATGCCACTGATTGAAAATCAGGCAACTCCCTCCCGGGAAACAGAGGATACACAGCGGTTGCGCTATGCCGAATCGAATCCGGGCGGGTTCCAGGCTCCGCAGGAAATGCTCTCTACCCTACTTCAGAGTGTGTTTAACGACACCAACAAAATGATCCGAGTTATTTCTCCGACCGATACTACTTATGAATGGTACCGCCTTAGCGAAGACCCGGCGGAACGTTTCAACCATTATGCCGCCTCTGATCCGATTTGCCGAAGATTCAGCTCTCTCCTGGATAGTATCAGTCTGGCCCATGATTCACTGAGTAAAATGATTAAAAATGATGAAACTCTGGGGACGAATTCTGACAACCTTATGGCCCCATTAATATTAGCCCCACGCAACCTGGAAAAAATCAAACATGCGCTATTTAAAGGCGCCATCAAAGGCGAATGGAGCGGAGCCGATTCCTTATGGTATATCATTCAATACAATATCGGCCAGGGACGTTTCAATTTGAAGGGCGAATTTAGAATTTGGGGACGAAAGCATACATTCGGACCATTTACACCAGCCATGTGGAACACCCTGGCATTATACAACCCATGGCGGATTCAAGTTTATCCCCAGGGGCATCCGGAGTTAATTAGCCGTCCTCTCGATTTTACTATTGCCAAAGTTGATTCAGCCCGGACCTCATGGCTGGATAACGCCGGTTTGATCGCGCTCCAGTCGCGTCCCGCAATCACTGCCTTAATTGAACGACATTGGCTGTTTTCCGCTCCGGCGATCTGCTCTTATGTTTTCCTCACACTCGTTTTTTTTAGTTATCGATTGTTCCGTTCCCGATCTTCAGAAACCCGACGCCGCATAACATCGCTGACATTATTCACTCTTCTGGCCGAATGCCATTTCTTCTCATTGGGCGTGATCCCTCTGATGTGGGAAAAACTTTATAACCAGTTCGGACTGCAAACTCTGAAAACCGGTCTTTACTCGTTATTGGCTATCCTTGGCTTCTCTTGGTTGATTTACAGAATTCGCGATAAAAATCAAAAAATATTCCATTATAAAATAATTTTGGACTTAATAATCCTAGTGTTTCTTTATTGGAAATTTACTCAGATACCGATCATCGCTACACGGATGCATATAGTTATTTATAGTTTGCTGGCATGGCTATTAGTGAGAAGCCAAACGAGTAAACCGGGGCGATTCTTATATCAAATAATCGGTATTATGCTGATTATGTTAGCGTTGGGAGCGATGGACGAGTTTGTGCAATTCTATTTACCTGTGCGTTATTTCGACTGGAGCGATATCGGATTAAACTGGACGGCGGCTTTGGGTGGAATTTTTCTGGCTCTGCCCCTAAAGTTCAAGAAGCTTCACGCAGATGTGATCCAGCAGAATTCGATTTAATTTTTTTGATCCGCCATTCGCTATCATGGAAAAAACTAACGGTTCCCCGGAAGAAGTGGTCAGATATCCTGACAAGGAAATAACAGAGGAAAGCGTGCCGGTTTTGGCATGCACATTGGTCGCTAAGGGATGATTGATCCGGCTGATAAGCGTTCCATCCACTTTCGGTATCGAAAGAGATTCATAATAATAAATCCAATAAGGGCTATTATTCTGCATAAACGTCAGAACCTGGTTTAATACATTGGCAGAGATACTATTTTCATAGCTGAGTCCCGAACCGTCGGCGATCTGGTACACTGTAGAATCGATCGCCATTTTTTCCTGCAAATAACGTTTAATAACAATCCGGCCATTTTCCTGCGTAGCTCCGCCACAGCATTCCCATCCAAGAGTGCGCAAAATTTGCGAGGCATAAAAATTATCACTTTTTTTATTAGTCCGCTCCAATACCTTATATAAGAGTTCTGATTCATGAACCAGAATTTCCTGAAGCTCCGAAGCGACCAGACTATCCAGTTCACTCTGGATAAATTTTTGATTGGTCATTTTTCGTGAAGTCAATTCATTGACCAGCAGATTACCGAGGTAATTATTTAGATGAACATCCACCATTTTACGTGTCGAGCGACGGGGTAAACGAATCCGTTTTTTGATAAAATTCCCATTATCCAGGGGGACCCATTGAGTGAGTTGTTGGCGAGTCGCCTGGTCAAAACAGGCAGTTGTCAGATAGCGACGTTGAATTTCTCCATGAGCATCCATATAGAAACTGTTATCCAGATAAATTCCACCGGTAATCTTCTCGATTCCAAAAATCTGCAGGCTATCGACCCATTCTTTGACAACATCGGCAATTGACGCATCAAAAAACCCGGAAAGTTTCGGATCAGCGCCGCCCTGTAGAATAAGATTTCCAAGGAGCATCCCGTCTTTGATGATACCATCCGTGGCCAAAGTAGTCTTGAAAGTGTAGCCGGGACCTAAAATTTCCAAAGCGACTGCCGTTGTTATCAATTTAATAGTGGAAGCCGGAATCATTTTTTGACCGGCCCCATACGAATAAACAGGGGTACCATCCAATCGCTGAACTGCAATGCTCAGTGAAGTATGCCGATATTTTCGCTGATTAATCATTTTATTAATAGATAATTCAAAATTTTGAACTTCCTGGCCATTCAGTTTACAATCCACTGGGCTTGCCTGAAGGTCAAGATCAACCGGCTTTAATACCAGACGCTCATAATTCGCAAAATCTATGTTAAAAGAAAATATACTGGTAAGTATTAGAAATAAAAAAATTCGAATCATCATCGTAGCCATTCCTCTCTTTTAAAAATCAATCCTGTTAATAAACTGTTTGTATACCATCATTGGGCTTTAAACCCAAAAAGGTCATCCAATCGCAGCATACCCACAAAAAAAGAGCGCTACAACCGAACAATTTGATAAAATCCATTCAATATAGATGGCTGAATGGCAAGTCTTCAGATTCCGGCTTGATAGGGCAAACCCGGGAATCCGATGGGATTATTAACTATATAAATAAAAAAAAATTTAAAGTCAAGTATTTTTTTTTATTTATGCCTTCACTATCTAAAAGACTGAAAAAATATGAAGTTGGAACGAAATTAATATTATGATGAAATTAGATATTAAGTGAGCTGTTTGATTAACTAACACGATATATTTGAACTGCCGTTCATTAAAAATATTTAAATCCCGGCGCCGCTATCCAATACTGAGAATGCAAAACTTAAGCCAGTAGCAGTAAACCGTCGCGCTCAGCTCTCAGGGAACTTGAACCGTTGCCTGGCCGGCAACGGTAATTTGAATCACTCCCCCCCACATACACATCAATTTTGAGCTGTCGTTTAGCGCCGGCATATTTCCGACCAATACAGTAACCGCGCCGACAATCCAGGGAGCGACCGTTGCCGGGATACAGGGCATTGGCGTCAGTACGCCCAGCGCTGCAGCCGTTGCCGCCGCCACTGTCGGATTGGCAAGAGAAGTACATACTCCAAAAGTCGGCAGATTCACAATCGGCGCGTAGTCCATGATATTGGCCCCGGGTGTATACACCACGATGGAGCAATTGGTCGGAAGTACTAATAAAGAACAAGGAGCCGCTCCGAATGAACATTGACACATACTGCCCAGATGTATCCAGAATCCCATGGGTATCCTTTCTATATGCTAATGATTATAGTTTTAGTATAAGCTATTTTATTTCCATGTCAAGTAAATATTATTTAGAAAAAAAAGTAAATTGGATGCGGATTCCATGCTTCTATATTATGGACAGACTCAGCGGGCAGCCTGTCCATATATACACAATCAATTTAGAATTTCAGATTCAAGGGAGTGGATATCGTCAGGATTTTTCCTGGATACCGATTCCTGGCAAATCGTTTAAAACCCAATGGCCATCGACAAATTTAACCCCTTCAAAAGGATCGTTTTTAATTAACAGATTCCCATCCAGATCAACCCATTTGGCAAAAGGCTGCAATTGAGCGGCGGCGCTAATAGCGGCAGAGGTTTCGATCATACAGCCAAACATGATATCCAAACCATAAGCGCGGCCCAGCAGCGCCATGCGATAAGCCTCCTGAATGCCGCCCGATTTCATCAGTTTAATATTAATCCCATGATATGCTTCGGCCAACTTAGGGATGTCATGGGTTGTTTCGACCGCTTCATCGGCAACAATCGGCAAGGGGGAGCGTTCCTTGATCCAGCGGGTTTCCTCGATCATATCCACCGGCATCGGTTGTTCGATCATCTCAATATTCTGTTTAGCCATCCATTCAATTTTGCGAACCGCGGCCTCTTTATCAGTCCAGCCCTGGTTAATATCAACCCGGATCGGCTTATCTGTTACTTTACGTAACGTTGAAATGACCTCTTCATCGTTTTTGCCGAGCAATTTCACTTTAAGAATTTTATAGACTTCCGCCTCTTTCACTTTTTGCTGCATCACGTCCGGTTTATCGATTCCAATTGAAAAAGAGGTATTTACAATATAGGAAGAATCCAAACCGAACATGCGATAAAGGGGAGTATTAAGTTTTTTACCGATCCAATCCATCAGAGCGATATCCAGCGCCGCTTTGGCCGGTGAGATTTCGGGAATAATCGCCTGCGCTTTTTCCGGCAGATAAAAAAACTGCCAGGGATCGCTTTCCTCATAAAGGGGAATAATTTTTTTCAACTCTTCAATCGAGCGATCGGCATTCTGACCGGCAGCGGTCATGTGCGATGCCTCGCCGATACCGGTAACTCCGTCTTTATGGTAATATACTAAAACATTTTCTTTATAATCAGCGCTCCCGCGGGTTATCGTCCAGGTATGAAACAGTTCCAAACGTTTTTTTTCATATTCGATACGCGGCTTAGTCGTTGAGGGGGTGTCTTCACCGCCGCCCTGATTAGCCAATGTATGATTTTGGGCTAAAAACACTCCAGCTCCCATTATACCGATACTTTTTAAAAATTCTTTCCTACTCATGGACATGCCCGGCTCCTTTCAATTTTCAAAGTTCAATGACGCGCTTTAATTATATATCCCATCCTACAAAAAAGCAAGAAAAAAAAACGAACCGGGCGGCTTATTTTTTTGATAGTTGTTTTTTTAGCGCAATTAACGTATATTGATGATTGGCATAGCCGACTAACGGGAGAGATTTCAAGTAAAAGTCGGAAATTTCCCGCTGGTTCGGCTTTTTCAACATGATATGGATATACCAAATATTCCAACCGCGCATAAGAAAACCCGGAGGCGCGCCCTTGTATCAACTCAGACTCAAGGAGCTAAAATGAATTACCAATATTTACGGGGCCCCCTTCAATCCCGAAGATTAGGCCGCTCATTGGGGATTAACGTACTACCCTGCAAAACCTGTTCGTTTAATTGCGTATATTGTGAATGCGGCCCCACTGACAAACTGACAATTCAACGTTCTATGTTCGTCCAGCCGAAAAAACTAATTGAAGAACTTGATCATTTCCTTGCGGGACAGCCCCACCTTGATCATATCACTTTCTCCGGCTGTGGCGAACCGACACTTTACTTAGGTCTGGGCGAAATCATCCAGTTCCTTCACACACACTACCCATCCTATCGCGCAGCATTGCTGACCAACAGCAGTCTGTTACGCCTGCCCGCCATTTGGGATGAAATCCAAACCATTGATCTTCTGGTACCCACTCTTAATGCCGTGTCGGAAAAAGCCCATCAAGCAATCAATCGACCGATTACCGGAGTGACGGCGAATCAAATCATCCAATCGCTCCAGCAATTCAGCCATAGATTTCATGGCAAAATCGCGCTCGAAATCTTCATTGTTCCGGGGATTAACGATCAGGATGAAGAAATCTTAAAATTCAAAGAAATCTTACCAACAATTCGTTTTGATATCCTGCATCTGAATCACTTAGATCGATCTGCCAGCGAAGGCTGGGTACAGATACCGACCAGAGAATCGCTTGAACATATCCGCTATATACTGGCCGATCCTCGGGTGGTCATTGTACACTGAACATTATACATTCACTTTAACAGTGCGTCATACCGGACACCGAACCGGCATCCATCTGTAACGATCAATCAAGTCCTCGATTTTATTTTCTTCGTTGGATTTCTTCCGACGCGGGTCAGCGTCTGCAGTCAGTTTGGCAAAGTTATTCATCTTCCAGTTCCCCAATTGAGTTTCCGGTTTTCAATGTTGAACATCTGTCTTTGCGCGCGGAAGAGCCCGTAAATATTGATTGGCGGCGTCCACTTCATGCCCTTTAGCGCCCAGCTTCTCTTGCCGGTTCCTTTTCATTTTATAGGCTCATGCTGAATTGCGACGATAAATATAGCGTACATTGGTAATGAACTTGGTGCGGATATCCCCTCGGTGAGAGATTTTTTGTTCATCTAGCGGTAAATTGATATAGCCGACATTCAGTTCTTGGCAGATATCCTTACGTAATGTTTCGGGTTCGCCCGGCTGACGGAAAGAAATTTTTCCGCTGAGACAGCGATCATGTACTTTAACCCTCGGGCGTTGAGCAACTCAATATTTTCCCGGCTGAACACTCCCCGATCCATAATGAGGGTTGAATATTCGATGGAATCGAATACGCTACAGATTTAATCCATGGGTATGTAAAACTTGACAAAAAACACAAATTATTGACTGACAACATGAGAATTTTTTGCCAATTTATTGTATCCCGCAAGTTGGGTTAAAAACATCGGCTAAAGATAAAATTAAGACTTGACAAACTGCGCTAATTTTTTTAATATTTCAGATAGTTCTGTAAGTTCTGACCTCAAATTTTCTTGGTCACTCAGCATCCGGGGCAGATAAAGCGCCGTGAGACGAAACAAACACGTCCCGGATTACATCCCTATCCGGAACTTTTTAATTCCACAAAACCCCAAGGAGGAAGATATGCGATTTCGATATGTAACATTTTTATTGATGGTTATAGCATTGATGAATTACTACTGTAACAGCGCGGCGGAAAACACACCATCCCCGACCAATGCAACTGTAAAGTCGAAATTTATCCGCATCGATTCTGTCCACCAGGACGATCAGTTCAGCTATATCGCCTGGCTCGATACAACTATGAAACAGGTTACAGACACGAATTGCTTAGTATCGAAAATGATCTTGACGCCGATCTATAACCATATTATTTTAATTAATGGAAAAAAATATAAGGATGTAGATTCGCTCGTTGAGTATATCGAGTTTAAGTGCGGCCAAAAGGAATTTCGTATGACTGCGTACGAAGTCTTTTATCAGAAAGAATTTAAAGGAAAAAACCGACCCTTACAAAAAATATTCGAGAATGCGCAATGGATGGCGATCGATTCAGGATCGTTTACCGAAACGATGTACCGAAAAATATGTTTAGAGGGAAATTGAACATGAATCACGAGAAAATCATCATCCTGGATTTTGGGTCGCAATACACGCAATTGATCGCCCGGAAGATTCGCGAGATGGAAGTGTATTGCGAAATACAAAATTATGATTGGGAACCTGGTTCTGATGCGCGTTTGAAAGGCATCATTCTTTCCGGGGGTCCCTCTTCGGTCTATGCCGCGGATGCTCCATTACCCAAATCGTCAGTGTGGTCCGCCGAAGTTCCGATACTGGGAATTTGTTATGGCATGCAGGCCATGGCGCTTCAATTCGGCGGGGAAATATTACGGGGTGAAGTCCGTGAATACGGCTCGGCCCATATAGCGCTGAACACTCAATCCTCACTTTTTTTCCAGGGAATGGATTCTACTCAACAGGTTTGGATGAGCCATTCCGATCAGATCCGAAAAGCCCCGCAAGGGTTTGCCATAACCGCCCATTCTGATAACGGCATCATCGCTGCGTTCGAAAGCCCGCTGCAAAAACGGTGGGGAGTCCAATTTCACCCTGAAGTCATTCACACCCCCCATGGACAAGAAATGTTACATAATTTTATCTACCGGATTTGCCAATGTCGGGGCGATTGGAAAATGAGCGATTTCATAACCGAACAAATTGAATCAATCCGTTGCAAAGTCGGAAACCGGCAGGTAATACTGGCCCTCAGCGGAGGAGTGGATTCTTCCGTTACCGCAGCATTGCTGCACCGGGCGCTGGGTGATCAGTTACGCTGTTTTTTTATTGATAATGGGTTAATCCGAAAAAACGAACAACAAAAAGTTGCTGAGGCCTACGCATTGATGGGCCATTTACAGATTGAATATATAGATGCCGGTCTCTTATTTTTAGAACGATTGGCCGGCATTACCGATCCGGAGAAAAAACGCAAAATCATCGGCCACTCCTTTATCGAAGTTTTCGAAAACCAGCTCAACCATTACCCCAATGCCGCCTTTCTTGCTCAGGGCACTCTTTATCCTGACGTTATCGAGAGCCTTTCCTACAAAGGGCCATCAGCTACTATTAAGACTCATCATAATGTCGGAGGTCTGCCGGATTCGATGAAATTAGAGCTAATCGAACCCTTACGAGAGCTTTTTAAAGATGAAGTCCGCCGTCTGGGAGCGCAACTGGCGGTACCTGAGCGGATTTTACACCGGCATCCATTCCCCGGCCCGGGTTTAGCCGTACGTATTCCGGGCGAAATAACATCTGAAAAGCTCGAAATCCTACGCGATGTCGATGAAATCTTTATAGATGCCCTGATCGAGGAAGATTACTACCGACAAATATCCCAGGCGCTGGCCGTGCTCTTGCCGGTAAAAACTGTCGGTGTGATGGGAGATGAACGGACCTATCAGTATGTCGCGGCATTACGGGCGGTGGTGACCACCGATTTTATGACCGCCGAAGTATTCCCCTTCCCAGCGGCTTTTTTAACTAAACTGGCTAACCGTATCATTAACAAGGTCAGCGGCGTCAATCGGGTCGTATATGACATCAGCAGCAAACCCCCCGCCACTATCGAATGGGAATGACTGGTGGACCGAACCCGCCGGCATTGACCAGCGCTACCGGTTCTACCAAAAACGCTCCTATCCCGCTTTTAATCATGCGACCTGGCTCTTGTTGCATACAACGCTCCAGTCTTCATATCTCGGACACGCGCTCGATTTAGGGTGCGGTCAAGGAGGCGTCGGTTTGCATTGGCTCTTTTATCATCATGCGCAGCGTGTTCATTTTTTAGATAACCAGTTTCCCCTGCTGAAAGTCGTCAATCACAATCTCCGACACAACGGACTAACATCCATGGCCGTAACAATATGCGCCGATTTTAGCAGCCTGAGCCAGTTGTACCCCGCCCACTTTTTTAATACCATCGCCCTAAACCCACCCTTCTATTCGCCCGCATCCAGCCGTTCTCCCAACCATCCACTCAAGGCGAAGGCGCATTCGATCAGCGATAATACCCTAAAAGCCACATTCCAGGCAATCAGTAAACTTTTAGTACCCAAAGGCCTTTTTTTTTGCATTTATCCTGTTGCCTTTTTGACAAAAATTTTGTATATTATGCAGCAACTCCGCCTTCACGTGGAAGAAATCCGTTTTTTTTCTGAAAACGACAATCGAACACACTCGTTATGCGTGTTGACTGCGCGGAAAAATTCCAGAAAAGGAACCCGGGTCGTTTTCCTGCCCGCGCAAGGTTGCCGAATTGAGAAATAAAATGGCGGCTGAAATGGGGAACCCCATCAGCCGGCCATGCTATAACCGAATAGACAAACAGTTAAGACCATGATAAAAAATGACTCGCATATCAGATTAAGGAGAAGTTAATGAGCCAGGAAGAAAAGTACACGAAAATTAATCAGTCAGCCCGACAAATTAAACAGGAATTATCCAAAATCATTGTGGGCCAGGAAACGGTAATCGATGAACTGCTTATTTCACTATTTAGCGGCGGCCATTGTTTATTGGTCGGCGTGCCGGGATTAGCGAAAACGCTCATGATCAGCACCTTAGCCCGGGTTTTTGATCTGACCTTCAAACGCATCCAGTTCACTCCGGATTTGATGCCAACAGACATTACCGGTTCAGAAGTCATTGAGGACGACTTATCAAGCGGCAAAAAAACCTTTCAGTTTGTGAAAGGCCCAGTTTTTGCAAATATTATATTAGCGGACGAAATCAACCGAACCCCGCCGAAAACCCAATCAGCGCTCCTGCAGGCCATGCAGGAACGTGAAGTGACGGCTTCCGGGAAAACCTATTCTCTACCAGATCCTTTTTTTGTACTGGCCACCCAGAATCCCATTGAGCAGGAAGGGACCTATCCCCTTCCTGAAGCGCAGCTTGACCGTTTCATGTTTAACATTAAAGTCGATTATCCTGATTTTTCACAGGAAATTGAAATAGTCAAACGCACGACCGGAGTACAGACCGGAGAGCTGAAACCGCTGCTTCACGCCAAAGAAATTAAGGAATATCAACATCTGGTACGGGAAATCCCGGTAGCGGAATTTGTAATTGACTATGCCGTACGCTTAGTCAGAGCGACCCGTCCCGGACAAAAAGAGATTCCCGATTATATCGCCAAATACCTTTCCTGGGGCGCCGGTCCGCGCGCATCTCAATTTCTAATCTTAGCGGCTAAAACTAAAGCCATGCTGGAAGGGAACCTGGTTCCAGGCATTAAGGATATCCAGCAAGTTGCTCCGGTGGTCTTGCGCCATCGACTGATCCCCAATTTTACCGCCGAGGCGGAAGGAATCTCTCCGGATCAACTCATCCAAAAACTAATTGAGCAGATTCCCGAAAAATAAATGAAAGACAAATTCAACCGTATTCTGATCTTGACCCGCGATGCATCCTTACGCTATGCCATCACCCGGATCAAGACACAGCATCCCTTCAACTATCAACCGGTAGCGACCTACGAAGAGGCCTTGGGATATATACGCACCCAGGAATACGGGGTTTTTATTATCGATTGGCGCCATCAACCGGAAACCTGTATGCAAGCGGTGAAACTGATGGTCCGGGACAATCCGACGATCGGTATCATCGCGGTAATAGAAAAAGAGCAGCTTAGCTCCGTCATGCCATTGACCTCATTTTACATTGATGAAATCGTTACGGCTCCCATACAGGACGACGATTTCTTCTACCGACTGAAAGAGGTCCAGACCCGGATTGAATTGACGGAAACCGCCGGCATGATCGGCCGATCGGAGATTATGCGCAATGTCATCGATACAGTCATGCAGGTAGCCCCAACCCAGGCAACGGTATTCATCAACGGAGAAAGCGGTACCGGCAAAGAAGTCCTGGCCCGCGCCATTCATCTGCATAGTCCACGCCGATTCAAACCGTTCATTGCGATCAATTGCGGCGCGCTTACCGAAACCCTGCTTGAAAGCGAACTTTTCGGTTATGAGAAAGGGGCTTTCACGGGCGCCGTCGGGCGCACTAAAGGGAAATTTGAACTGGCAGACAAGGGTTCATTGTTTCTGGACGAAGTCGGAGAAATGTCCATCAATACTCAAATCAAATTTCTACGCGTACTGGAAGAACGTGAGTTCATGCGCGTCGGCGGCGGCGAAACCATCAAAGTCGATGTCCGGATCATAACTGCCACCAATGCCAATCTGGAAGAATCGCTCATGAACGGAACATTCCGCCGAGACCTTTATTATCGATTAAAAGTGTTTTCCATCCAAATGCCGGCCCTGCGGGAACGAAAAAAAGATATTCCGTTATTAATCAATATGTTCGCAAAAAAATTCTGCGGCGATAACCATCTGGATTTTGTCGGATTCACGAATGAAGCCTACGCCAGCATGACAGAGTACCATTGGCCGGGAAATATCCGCGAATTGAGAAACATCGTGGAAAGTATTGTAATCATGCAACCGAAAAAACAGATTAATGAACGCGATATCGAAAGTTACCTTCATCAGAAAAGCGCTCCTCTGGCCCTTTTAGGCAATCCGTTTCCATCTCAGGCCGCATCCCCCAACCTGCCCGTTTTTATTCATAAGCCCAACGACCAGGTTGAACGCGAGATGATTTTTCAGGCAATTAAAGCCCTGCATCTTGAAATTCAGGATTTAAAACAACTCATCATCGAGAGAACAGAAACCTCTCAATATACCTCAGAGCGACCTTCCAGCGTAAACTCGCCCTCCAGTCTTGTTATAAACCAGCTTTCGCTTCCAATCGGAACTCCATTGGAAGAAATCGAACGGGAAATTATCCTTAAAACACTGGCCTATTATCGAGGGAATAAAAGAAAAACCGCCCAGTCCCTTAAAATTGGGTTGCGAACCCTCTATCGCAAACTGGAACAATATAATATCGAGGAATACGATTGATGACGATCTCTCAGCAGCAGCTCGTATTGTTAAAACTATTAAACATTCAAGGGTTAGGCCCGATCCGTATCCGCCAAATCATGGAAAGCAGCGATGCCTGGCTTGAGCTTTTCGAGCGGCCCGCCACTCTAATTCCAAAACCGATCAAGCTTCCCGAAAAGATTATCCATCAAATTAAAACACAACCATTTCTCCATGATTTCGAAAACCAACTTAAACTCATTGAGAAATACCAGATACGATTGGTTTCACTGCTTGATGATCAGTATCCGGAGTTATTGAGGCGGATATATGACCCACCACCTCTTTTATTTTATCGCGGAAATATCAACCTGGCGAGTCAGCCCCCGCTTATCGCCATTGTGGGGACGCGTAATCCCGATACCTATGGCCGGGATGTTACCCAACGTCTGGCCCGGGAATTGATTGAACATTCAGCGGCGGTTGTTGTGAGTGGACTGGCTGACGGGATCGATGCGATCGCCCATCAGGTAACCCTGGCCCATCAGGGCAAAACGATTGCGGTAACAGGAACAGGGGTGGATGTAGTTTATCCCGCTGAACATAAAAAACTAATGGAACAAATTATCAAAAACGGATTGGTACTTTCCGAATTTTTGCCGGGATCAAAAATAAATCCCACTAATTTCCCCCGCCGAAACCGCATTATCAGCGGATTATCCATCGCTACCATCGTCATTCAGGCCGGGCTGAAAAGCGGCGCCATGATCACCGGAAACTGCGCGTTGAACCAAAACCGGGAAGTATTCGCTGTTCCCGGCCCGATTTTTCAAACTAAAAATGAGGGAACCAACCAGCTTATCAAAGAGGGCGCCTCACCATTAACCTCCATTGAAGATATTTTCAACGCATTTCCCGATTATTTTTCCAGCGCTACCATCGAACAAACCCTCGAATTGATGACAATTACGGCGGAAGAAGCGCAACTGGTCGAACTCCTTGAAAAAGAGGATCTCTCAATCCATCAGTTGAATCAAATACTTCCCGACATTGATTTGGGCCAATTATATGAATTGTTGTTAAGCCTGGAATTGAAGGGTGTTATTCGCCAGATGCCGGGCTTGACCTATAAACTCAGCTCCATGTCCTGGCGGATTGATGCCCCATAAAACTATCCAATTGGACTATCAAACTCATTCTCATGAACTCAACTCAGTTTTTGAAAAAGCATTTTCGATTTATTACAGTAAAAGCCAACCGCCCAGCCGGGACCCGTTTATATGGAAACTGTACTTAAAAAAAAGCTACCCATTTTCATTGGGGATCAACCATAAGGGATTACTGGCTGCATTTTCGATTGCCCATCTCTGGGATAGCATGATCTGGTTAGGTCCCATCGGCGTTCTACCTCAATATCGGGGAACCGGGATGGGAAGTTTTCTGCTACAGCAGCAAATCGAACAGATAGGACGATATCTCCCCCGATCAGCGATATTGCTTGAATCGCGTCCTGAGAAAGAAAACGTGTCATTTTACTTAAAAAACAACTTCCTTTTTCACGATATGGCGCTTAAAATCGTGATTAACCTTCGCTATTTGGGATCGCCTACCCAAAAAAAATGGAGTCTGACACGTATTTTGGGACAACCTCCCGTCAATCAACCGGATATTGCACCGGAGCAGATTAAAAAATGTTTCGGAATCGATTTATATCATGACAATGAGTATTTCAATGAATTTAAAGCGGGTGAAATCTGGTATCTGCGCCATCCTCAAAACAAACTCCGGGCAATGATCCTTTGGCAAACACGCTCCCCATATAACGAGGATAAGCTGACACTCAATGGGAAAGCATTTCTGGCGGATACTGACAATCTGTTTGTAATCCGCGAATTAATATGCCAATGCGCGGAAATCGCGCGAGAAGACGGAAATCAGTTAATGACCCTGGCCATTCCCGCCAAATTCTCGCCATTATTGAAAATGCTGCCGGATAAATCGTATCGGCTGATACAATATACATTGACCATGATCCATAGCCAATCTATCCGGCCATTCAAGGATAATCTGTTCTATGGTTGCTCGTTAAGCGGGTAAGCGCGGATTCCTTCAGTCGGAGACACGCCTCCCCCACGCCAGCCAGTTCCGTCGGCTGATTCAGAGGCTACCCGTCTGAACGCAATAACCGCTTCTGTTTCTTGTATTCCTGTTTTTGCACATACATCATCTTATCTGCCCGCGCGATAAAACCGGCAAGTGATTCATCAATGGCATAATCATATTTCACCAGCCCATAACTAAAACTGACCGGAAAAGGCAATTCACTCGTTTCGGTCTGTTGAGTGAGTCGCTGCTGAATCCGTTCCATCACACCGAGAGCGTGAGAATGATCGCATTCCGGCAAAACCAGCAGAAACTCATCGCCTCCCAGGCGGATAAAAAGATCGCTCTGACGGAGATTTTGATGAATTATATCGGTGACCGCTTTGATATACTGATCTCCCATTGCATGACCAAAGGTGTCATTGACATATTTCAGATCATTCAAATCGATGAAGACAATATGCAGATCATATTGTTTTCGTTTAGCCAAACTTAATTGCTGCTTAAGCATTTCCAATCCCGTTCGCCGATTGTAGGCGCCGGAGAATTCATCGATGGTGGAATGATAAACCAGTTGGTCGCGCAATTTGACTTTTTCGGTAATGTCTTCTTGGATTGCAATGAAATATTGGATTTTACCTGTTTCATCCCTCAATGGAGTGATTGTAGAGGATTCCCAATAAATTTCACCATTTTTTGCTTTATTCATAAATTCACCCCGCCACACATTGCCGGCTAAAATTGTATCCCACAAGTCATGATAGAATTCAGCCGAATGCTGGCCTGATTTAACAAGCCGGGGGGTTTGGCCGAGAGTTTCCAACAAGGAGTAGCCCGAGCGAAGTAAAAAATGGTGATTTATAAAGACGATTTGCCCATCAGGATCAGTAATGATCACACTATTAGCCGATTCTTGAATAGCGTGGGAAAGGAGTCGCAGTTTTTCTTCCTGTTCTTTGAATATACTGATATCAATCAAAGTCCCTAAAATTTCGAGAGGTTTTCCCTTATCGTCAAATTTGCTAATTTCCCCCCGAACCAGAAACCAAATCTTCTTCATCGGATCAGACTGAGATTGCTGAAACTCAAATTGGAAGAAGCTCTCATTAGAATCCATCATTTTTTGATAGGCTTTCTTGATAGCCTGATTTTCCTTATCATCAATCGCGTGGATATTTTGAAAAAGTTGTTGACTATCGGGATTAAAGACTAACCCTAAATTTTCAGCCATTTCTTGTGGCAAGATTAGTTCTTCATCAGCCAGAACCCACCGCCAGATACCGATCTTGCCGGCATCGATGGCCAGATTCAAAATTTTCTTCTGCGCGCTGATCTGCGCCCGGCTTAGGTATAAATCCAAATGGGTCCGCACGCGCATGATCAGCTCTTCTTTTTTAAAGGGCTTTGTAATATAATCGACAGCGCCACAACGGAATCCCCGCGTAATGAAATCCGTTTCATGGGCAGCGGAAAGAAAAATTACCGGAATATCGCATGTCAGAGGATTCTCTTTTAGTTTTTCACAAACCATAAATCCATCCATAGCCGGCATCATCACATCCAATAAAATTAACGAAGGTAGTTTAGCCAGAGCGATCGCCACTCCCTGAGCGCCATTCAAAGCGGAGAGTATTCGATAATTCTCAGCTTCAAGAAATCCAGCCGCTACCTGGATATTGAGAATTGAGTCATCAATAATCAGAATAGTAGATGCTGTGTTGGTATTCAAATCCAGTTCCAACATGAAACTCCATTTTAATATTATTATATATTATAGCAAAAACCTAACATAATGATTCCATCTCCGTTATAACGGACCCGATCCACCGGACGGGTTCCATGCCCGATTCAAGGATAAACTGTCTCTGGCTAAATCAAGTTCGGCGTGGAATTTATTGATTCTCGGAGTCGCCGGTAAATGTGGCCTGCTATTCACAATCCAAACATTTTAGACGGAACGCAGTACTTTGCCGGGTGTTGCCCGTGTATGTTCCTGCTGCTGAACGACTATCTGACCATTGACGAAGACCTGGTCAATCCCTACTGGAAATTGATGGGGGTCCACATAGGTCGCTTGATCGATAATAGTTTCGGACGAAAAAATGACCAAATCAGCGAAAAAACCCTCGGCGATTTTCCCCCGTTGTTTCAGCCCGATAAATTCAGCCGGAAGCCATGTCATTTTGTGAATCACCTCGGCTAAAGGGAACAACCTCTTTTCGCGGCAATAAAGTCCTAATACCCGGGGAAAAGTTCCGTAAGCGCGTGGATGCGGCTTGTTTTTACTCAACGGGCCGGACGGAGCGACTGCCGAACCATCGGAACCAATAGAGACCCATGGTTGAGTCAAAACCTTGGCCAGGTTCTCTTCCGTCATGGCAAAGCCGACAATACCCACGCGACACTCTTCCTCTGTGAGCAGCCAGGCGATAAAATCAAAAGGATCCTTTCCGGCTTCCAGCGCGGCTTCCTCAATGGAACGTCCCATCCAATACCGATTTTTTTCCGAAACGATTGATGAAATAACGACATTTTTCCACCCACCGATCAGTTTCCCCCGCGATTCGGCGTGTTCCTGGATTTTCGCGCGCTCCAATTTGTCCTGCAATCGTTGTAAAATCTCTGTTGTGGAACCCTGACGAGCCCACAATGGCAAATAAGCGCTCAATCCAGTGCTGAACGCCGTATAAGGGT
This sequence comes from uncultured bacterium, assembly GCA_964632485.1. GTDB lineage: Bacteria > JAGOEH01 > JAGOEH01 > JAGOEH01 > JAGOEH01 > CAZWDO01. The sequence goes on along the minus strand of CAZWDO010000010.1, from coordinate 74,918 downwards.
ACCGATCTGCCTGTACCGACAAACCATTATCACGCGCGCGATTGATTAACTCAAGAGCCGGTTCCAGCAATCCCCAACTGGGTTCATAGCATGCTTTCAAATGCGATATTTCGGTGCGCACTTGCGCATCACGAGCAATTTGCAAGGCTTCCTCAATCGCTGATATGATTTCTGCGTCTTCATTGCGCGTATGAGTAGCATAAAGCCCCCCACGTTTTTGGACTTCACGACATAGCTCCACAAGTTCCTCGGTTTTGGCGTAACTGCCCGGCGCATATTCCAACCCGGTCGAGAGACCAAAACTGCCCTGTTCCAGCGTTTCAATCAAGACCCGTTTCATTTCTGACAACTGTTCAGGAGAGGGCTGAACATCCATTTTACCTACAACCCTGGCGCGCAGATCGCCATGCCCGGTCAGAGTCGCATAGTTGATGCCAATGCCTTGCTTCTCCAACCGTTCAAAAAAACCGGCCAGGGTCGTCCAATCCACGGCAATTCCATATTGTTCAGTAAGGCTGGCAGAGGCGCTAACCCTGTCTTCCTCATTCATGGGGAAATAAGAGGAACCGCAATTTCCGCAAAGTTCCGTCGTGATGCCCTGTTGGATTTTACTTTCAGCTAATGGATTGACCAGCAGTTCTATATCCGTATGGGAATGAATATCAATAAATCCCGGGGCAACGACTTTCCCCTGGGCTTCGATTACCTTATCCGCTTTCGCTTGGGCCAAATTCCCGATCGCTACGATCTGATCGCCGCGAATTCCAATATCCGCGACCACTCCATCCTTGCCAGTACCGTCAAAAATCAATCCCTGGCGGATGATGCAGCTTAAAGGTTGAGTGACCCGGCAACCGACAGACAGAGCGATCCCGCTCAATCCGGCAATCTTGATAAAATCACGGCGCGTGTAAGGTTTCGGCATCTTTTTTTCCTCTCTTATATCTTTAGGCGTTAATGATTCCGCCAATTCCGTATCCATTATTAAAATAGCCCGTTCAAATCGAATAAATCGAAAAAACTAGCCGATCAATCGCTAAGAATGTTCCAATATCATTATACATCAAATTCAATTAAAAGTCAATTATTTTTATCCTTATTTTTTTCTACCCTCGCCCCCCGGTTAGGGGGAGAGGGGATTAAAAGATGATCCTTGCGCCTTCAGCCTAAGCAACACTAAATAGCGTTACACTCCGGCAATACGGCGTTTATATTCAGCAAGAGCGGCGCTCAAACGGTCATGGGCTGTAGTGTCTCCCGGGACGTTATGCGATGGATGAATAAAAAGCTTCACGCCCTTTTCGGCCAGAATCTCAGCTACGGTTGTAATCGTCATCCAGACAACAGTAACCGAGGCCATGGTGGAAATTGGCCCGATCTTGTCCTGATGATGAATCAGATCCACGGAAGCATCCTGGGCCGGAACACAGGAATCAATCACCACATCCGCCAGTTCGAAAATCTGTTTGCCCGACGAATGGCGAGTGGGTTTGCCGGCAAATTCCGCTGCGGAACCGGTTACAATGATCTTCATGCCACGGGCTTTGGCTTCCAACGCGATATCAATATTAACGTTATTGATTCCGGAATGAGAAAAAATCCACATTGTATCACGTGGATCAAAATTATAGCTTTTCATGATCTGTTGTCCATAACCTTCCACACGTTCAAGGAACACAAACTGGTGGACGCCCATTTCACCCACAATATGGGTAAAAAATGAAAGCGGCAACTCAATCATGGGATGAAATCCCACGAATCCGCCAATTCGGGGATACATTTCTTCTATCGGCAATGTAGCATGACCGCAGCCAAAAGTGTGTACCCACCGCCCAGCCTCAATCGTTGCCGCCATTAATTCAGCGGCTTGACGGATCGCCAATTCCTGTGTACCTTCAATTTTTTCCATTGTTGCATAGACATGTTTCAACCATTCTTTGGCCAGTTTCATTATTATATCCTTTCTTTATTATTTCAATAGGTTTATACAGGAAAGCCCTGTCAAGAACCCCCTCACACTGCCCTCTCCCCCTAACCGGGGGGGGAGGGAAAAAGCCCCCTCAATCGGTGGGGGAAGTGGAAAGCCGGGAGAACAACGCGAGCAACCCGGCCTGGATCAGTATCAACGCCGGAATCAGGGATAACATAGCCCGCAGGCTAAAAATTCCTCCCATAATACCCGTCAGCCAGGGAAGCAGCATCCCTCCGCAAAGCGCCATCACAAAAGCCAGACTGAAAGCAGTGCCCGATAACGTTGCATATTTTGCGCCGATAAAACCCAGCACAATCGGAAATGCTCCGGCGAATCCCGCGCCTAATAAGAAAATCCCGATGCCGGCAATAAAAACATGGGTCGTCGCGATCAAGCATAAAGCGCCAACGATACCCAATGCAAAACTACCATAAAGCGCCCGCTGGTTGGAATATCGCGATAAAATCGAGTTTAATGCCAACCGGCTCAGCATCATGCCCAGCCAGTAGAATGAAAGCAGATAGAGGCTCAAACCGTGCGCGACGGCCAGATTCTCTTTAAGAAACGTGGTGGCCCAACTACCGGAAGTGATTTCAAGTCCGCTCTCCAGAAAAAGAATGGCGCCCAAAATCCACATGGTCGGATGCTTGAGTAATTGAATCCCATCCCGCAAAGGAAAACCCTGTTTCATTTTAGCGGCAGGAAAAGACAAAATCAGGATATAGATAAGTAGGGGAACCATCAAAGCGGAGGTCGCAGTCAAAATCACCTCATAGGCGATCTGGTAGGGTTCCAGCGAGCCTAACAGAAAAGGAATGCCGGCGGCTCCCAGTCCAAAAAATATACCCAACAGGCTCAAACGCGCTCCTTTATTTTTGCCTTCGGCAATATCCACCACCAGGGCATTAGCGCTCCCATTAATGATCCCACCACCCAATCCATTCACAAACAACGTGATTCGCAATATCAACAACTGTTCGCTCCAAGCGATCACCACCAGGCATAGACTGATTAGAAACACGCCAACAACTAAAATCATTTTATAACCAAACCGATCGACAATCGGTCCGAATAAAAGAGAACCAATCAAAATCCCAAGGGACATTAATAAAATGAGGGATCCCGCATCCGCTTTCGAAATTTCGGGTATTTTTGCAAATAGGGATGGCAGAATAGAACCCAGCGTAGTCATGACAATTCCAAAGCTCAGCATGGCCAGACAGGCAGCCACAAACAAACCGCGGAAACGATTTGACGGTGAAGAATTCATCATTATAGCTCCAATCAATCGATAAAAATTAGTTTCTGGCTAACCGACCGGCGCCAATCAAACCGGCATCGCCACCCAGTAGAGAAACTTCCAGCTTAACTTCGCGAATACTTATCGGTTGGGCCCAAAGAGCCGCATATTCATAGATATCGGGCAGGAATTGGGCAGCGGGGCCAAAAACCCCTCCTCCAAAAATGATTTTTTCGGGGTTGAATAAGCTCACCAGGTTTGCCACAGTCATGCCCCAAAGTTCAATACAATTGCGAATTACCCGTTCAGCGATCAAATCACTATTTTTCCAGGCTTCGAAAACATCGCGTGTATGAATCTGATCCAACGATTTAGTACTTAACTCCCCTTGGTAGTCGAGAGTTTCCGACACATAATAGCGGGCCATGCGGGCGATTCCTTCACCGGATGCCTGATATTCAAAACAGCCGCACGATTTCCAGATATCTTTAAAGGGACGCTCCAGGGCAAGCCAACCGATAGCTCCGCCGATATCCGATGAGCCGCGAACGATATGGCCATCGACCATAATGCCAGCGCCGATCCCCGTGCCGACCGCCAGAAAGATGGCATTTTCTGAACCTTTGGCAGCACCCAGCCACGTTTCTCCCAAAATGTAGCACGACCGATCGCTATCGATTTGAATCGGTATCGACCGTTTACCCAGCGCCAACTGCATCTCTTCCAAAAGCGGATAGTTTTCCCATCCCGGAATATTGGGCGCCCAAACCACACCTTTTTTACGATACCAGATTCCGGGAACACATACACCGATACCCTCGATATTGAGTTCCCGCTCATCGGCCACTTCCAATAATTTATTCAAAGATTGGCCGACCAGTTCTCCCACTTCCTTGCCCTGACGGCGAAAAAGCAGAAAAATTTCTTTATGCTCGATAGAACCGTTTTCACCAAAAATCGCGATCGCCAATTTCGTGGCGCCTAAATCCATCGCAATCACAGCCATTCTATTCTCCTTTCAATAAGCCGGTTTCAGCGGGCCGGCAGGTAACAATCTTCGCCCATAGCCAAAAGATCGGACAGAGTGCGCCGTGCCCTCGTAAAGTTTCAACGAGACGGCAGTTAACAATCTATATACTGACGATGCTGAAAAACGCCCCGCTCACGCCATAAAAAATCTACAGTAATGCATAGCAATGGCGCCCAGTGGCATAGTGTTTTGCTTAAGCGGGTTCATTTTCACCATCATCGTTCGTGCCGGGTTGACTTCAATCTCCACCGCGCGCTGCTCTTCAAGATTTTCAGCCGTCAAATCGGACCAGCCAACAAAGCCGGGGTCCAACCAACATGCCAAGGACGAAACAGCCTTCTCGAAACTCAACAGTTCAGTACCTGGACGTAGCAGGGGAATTTCATGCATTCCAGCCAGACCGCTCGCTCCTTCCACAAGGTGATGATTGATAATCTGGGAACCCATCAGGCAGATTCCCGTACCCCCGGGCTCAATTGTAAAATACGCAATATTTGCGCAATCCATAGCAGGTCGGTAAAACCATTTCAAAGCCATGGCGCCGGCGCGTGAGGGGGTTGTAAGCTGGATTGGACAACTAAACCCATTATTTAATTCCTTGACATACAGATATGCTTTTTTTTGATAAATATCTGTTGGTAAAGCGATACCCAATCCCAAAAGAGATTCAGCGTCAACACTATGCCGATTTAAAACAGCTTCGATCCATTCCCGCACCTGAACGTTATCCGGCAGTTCCGTTGATTTCAACACATATTCTTCTTGAAAAAGGATTTCGCGTTTAAAATTGGTTAAAACAAGACGACAGAGAGTTCCGGGCAGAATCCATAAACCCAGGAAGAAACCATAATTGGGATTCAATTCCCACAACTGGGGAGGTTTTCCCCCCAGCCGTGTGGAGGCACCCCGTCCCTGCAATCGGATCAAATTCCACTGTTTCAATTCACGTAGCAGATTCGTAATCGTTGATGGCTGAAATCCGGTCAGCTCACTCAACGCAGGAGCATCCGCCGGATCCAGCAACCGAATCTGGTTCAATAACCGATTCGTGTTGATTTTTTTCAAATATCGGGCATCTCCGCCGTGCATCATAGTGTCCTCAATACCCAATGCCGAAGGAAACTACATGCACATTATCGAAAAGACCATGATACTGCCAGCCGTAATCAAAGCGGAACCGAATATTGCGCAACTGGTAAAACAGTCCGGCGCCCATGGTCATGCCACGCTCGTCATAATTCCCCATATAACCGCTGCGCAAAACCAGTAGACGATGATAGGTGTATTCCAGGCCGATTTTATAACGTTCCTTAAAATCACGCGGATGCCGTGTTTCAAAAGCCATAATCAGATCATGACCATTCCAGTCGGTTTTGAAAAACGAAAGAGGATCAATCGTCAGTGAGAAACTCACGGCGAAAGGCAGAGGGAATTTATGGTCCTGATAGCGGGTTTCACGTGAAAAATTCTGCATAACTGCGGCAAAACGGATAGACCGATAGAGAAAATCATACACGACACCGACATCGACCGCCGCTTCAGTGAGATTATACTCTTTTGCGACATATTCACCGTCGATGGCAACACCATTCGAATCAACGACATTTTCGTGAGCCAATTTGACCCTGACCCCAAAAGAGAAGCGGTCGCTGACCTGTTTGGCATAGGAAAGCCCCCAAGCATAATTTTGGGGTGAAAAGGTTCCCAGGGTTTCATAGCCGTTTTCATTGGCAGCGACCCGCGTTTCCACTAAGTCCCCATAATCCATAAACAACGCATCCAGCGCAAACACTCCAAACGATTGCAGATTAAAAGCCAGTGCCGCAGAACTATGATTGATCTCGGCAATGCCTTTTGTATAATTAAAGGCGAAATCGTTTCTCTGGGTCATCCAAGCCAGGCCCGCCGGATTGATGAAAGCCGCATTGGCATTGCGCGTCAGGGCTAAACCCACAGTTCCGCGTCCCATGACGTCGGCGCCCACCGGATGTTCCAGAAAACGGAATCCGGTCTGCCCTTTTTTAATGATATCCGCCCGGGCCGGATTGATAAAACCAATAAATATAATCAAGAGGATAAATTTTTTCATAGGGAGACTCCTTCCCGGGTTAACGAACCACGACGAACTTGACAAATTGATCTGGCAAGGATCGACTTTCAACGGTCCGGCATTCAGTGGCCGCTAAAATATAGCATCCACTCATGATATACTGGTTGTTGTTGGTTTTTAAGTCCCAAACTTCCTGATCAGTGCCCTGATGATGGATCGTAGTAATTAAATCCCCGGTCTCGGTAAATACCCGCAGTTCGCATTGATAGGGTAATTTCACGAACAAAATCCGGTTAGGGTCGCCGGTGAAAGCGAATTCTCCCCGGGAGCGAATCGTTTTCGGATTGGGAACGACCAGCATTTGATCGGACACATCCAGGCCAGCTTGAAATGGAATTACCGGCATACCACTCATATTGGCATATCGGGAGCTTTCCAGACGTTTGCCAGGGAACAAACCGCTTTTATTATGCTGGCCGTCGTCAACCGCAGTTACTGCATAATAGTAACTTTGGCCGCGCACGACATCGGCATCTACGTATTCCAGTTGGTTGCGATCCGTCGTTTCGTAAATCATTTGCCACTCTTCATCAAGGTCTTTGGCCCACATATCTAGTACGTATGCAGCGCCTTTTTTGCGGTAGATACGCCAGGCGTAAAAATCATCGATATGGGTGTCAGGATCGTTAAAATAGGAATTATCGGGATAAGACCAACGAACAATGTTGCGGTCAGCATCGCTACGCACTTCCAAATCGGGCGGCGGCGGGGGATCATCGATATCAAGCCCCTGATTCCAGGCCCAGTAGGCGCGATCTATGGTTTTAAAAAGTGAATCGGTACCGGTCAGTACAATAGAATCCTTCTGGGCATCAGAGAGTTGGCCATTGATCCAGGCATTCCCAGTCTGCCGGGCCATATCGCGCGAAATGGAACCGGAACCGATGGCATAGACCACGGTAAATGAATCATAGGGATGGGCGGGGTCAAAGGGCGCCGCGCCGGTATTTTTAGTCAATGTATAGGGTCCGACCGTAATAAATCGCATTGGCCCTTTTTCGGCCTTGGTGGCGCGTCCCTCGGTGATCCAATCTTTAGGAAACTTGCCGCGATCATCATGGCCGATATAAGTGTCGCGTATCCCCTGATCGGCGCGGCCCCAGAGATCATTGACAATCCCCGCATGAGGTATGGAATAGGGCTGATTGGGATCGTCCTGTTGCTGGTTGGTTCCCGTCGGTGAATAAAGCAAAGCAAATCCGGGAATTTGGGTCGAAAGCAGATAGCCGGTATTGACGTCCCGTATAGGATCACCGAGATCATCATTGCTGCCATTGGGATAGGCCGCAATCCCGGCCATTTTGTAATCGAAATAGTAAGCCACTTTTAAATCGCTCCTAGCCTGGTTTGTCACCAATTGCGACGATTTTTCAAACCAACTGTCCAGATCATCCTCCGCTTCATAGGCAAAAAAACCATGAGCGCCATATTCACCGCCTTTGCTCGGTCCAAGACTAAACGACAGAGGCGACCATAAACGCACGGTTTGATCAGGAAAGTAATCATCCTCTGCGGGATCCTGCAACGGTCGTTTCGTTTCGCCGGTAAACTTGTAAGTCAATTGATAGATCGCATAATCACCATGATCGGGGTTACTAAACGCAAAAATTTTCCCCTGGACGCGCATACCGTAATTTGGCAGTACGTCCTCCCAGATACAGACGATGTCGCTGGAGAGATTCGGATCGGTTTCCCACCGGTATTCCTGGTACAATGGAATATCATCCACAGTCACATAAGGTGGACGATAGCGACGGATTTCCCAGGAAAAATCATTCACTCCCCCATTCACGCATTTATACGGAATCACTTTATGTTCGCCATTCTGATTGGTGAACCCGCTATCGTCAAAACAAATCGGATTAAAAACCTGGTATAGCATCTGCGAATGCCACTGATCGCGCGGCCAATAAAAAACTTCGGTATTCTCTTTATCGTTGCCGGTAAGCATCCAGCTATATTGATTGGTGAACTGACCCTCGCCGTTCAGTTTTTTCAAATCCCAGCCGATGGCATTCACATTGAGAAACATGGGTGGCCCGTTATAATCTTTCTGGGCGCGAACCGCGCCATTAAGCGCGCCGATAATTAACAGCAAGTATAAAATATTTTTCATGTAGGCTGCCTCCGGGTTATAATGAAAATCGCAGGCCGAAATAAAATTGCCGCGGGTTAAGAAATAAAGGCGCGGTGAACCAGCCGGTATCGATATGGTCCTTATCCCACTCGCCTAATTTATCACTGCCTTGTTCTTCACCCTCTTCATAAGGCAAATGAAGCGATTGTTTGTAACGATCATACTGAGTAGTCGTCATATTCCAGTAACTCAGACGTTTTTGGTTCAATAGATTCTTGATAGTAAGAACGAATTCAACACTGGCCCATGGTGTTTTAAATAGTTTCGATAATCGGAAATCAACATTGGAATAATCCACAACATCAATTTTCTTTTGCTGGTCCACGGGTTGATCGGGATTGATAATCTGATGTCCGCCATCGCGCCATTCAACGAAGAAATTTGAGTTCCAGCCACCCAAAAAATGCCAGGACCCAAAGGCAGGCCCCCAACGTTCGGGAACATGAAAATTGATATTGCCCTGGGCGGAAGGATGAAGGTCAGACGTATAGAGGTTGGCGCTACGGGCTTCTTCCGCGGCTTTAAGACGGTTTTCATAAACAGTGCTCAATCCCGTTTCGCCATAACTGACCAGCATATATTCATAACTGCTCCAGAAAGTAAAATATGTACCCAGGTTTTTTTCAAATCGGCACTCAATTCCACGGATATCCCGATAGGCATCGGGGAAATATTTGGTTACATAAATTTCTTCATTGTAATCGACAAAAGTCCGTCCCAGCGGTTCATCCTTTATGTCTTTATAATACATGGTCAGGTTCACTAAAAATTGAGAAAGCAATCGCTGTTCATAGCCGAATTCATAGGCAACGGTCCGAGCCATGGGCAGTTCCGGCGTCGGCGCGATCACTCCGCCGGGGAAAATAGAAAGATTGTAAAGGAAGGAGACATTGGGTTTCTGGTAGAAATGTCCATAGTTAAAATAGAGTTTACTGGCGACAGTGATCGGAAAAGAGACTCCGAGACGCGGGGAAAGTTTCAGTTGACTATTATCACCGTGGGTCGGCCATCCGGTAGGTTCTTCCAGCAATTCGCGGAATTTTTCCCACCGTTCCCATGAACCAAAATCACCCGGCAAATAGGTATAGACATTATTATAGAATCCGGCGTAATCTAAATCCAAGGGATGGGACACAGAGAAGCTTTTCTTCATGGGATTGAAGTAATCGGCGCGCAATCCTATATTGGCAACCATGCCTTCAAACTCCAGTTTATCCTGGAGATAATACGCCATATCAATGGGATGCTCCTGGTAATAATTCCAGGTATCGGGCGTCCAGCTTTTTTTGGATTGCAGCCAGGTTCCGGCATTCACACTCAGATAAGTGTAGCGCAGGGCGAGACCGCTCTCGATTTGATGGTGTTTGCCCCACTGAGTAGTATAATCGGCTTTGACATGAGCCGCCCAGGAATAAGAAGAATCCTCGGACTGCAAACCGCCATAGACCCAAAAAAAATCGGTAATATCGGTCACCCAGTTAGTGGAAGCATTGGGAGAACCTCCCGAGGGAACATCCAACACACGGATACTCAGTACCGTATCTTGCCCGGATGCCGTTACGGAAGGAGTTTCGATCGTCACCCAGGCATCTTCGCGGGTGCTGTCGAGACTAAAGGGGGACAGGTTGTGATCAGTATAGTTAAATTGCGCTTCAACGGTATAGAATGTCCGATTGGAAAGAGTATGGGTAAATTTAATCCCGCCGATATGATAGCGAAGATCATAGAATTGCAGACGGCTTTTATTGAACATCTGTTTGAGTCCATCGTTCCCGCCCAGCAAACCGGCTTGAGTAATAACGGAAGCTTCGGAATTGTTCATAAAACCGAAACGGCCTGAATTATCAAGCAAAGCGCCGCCAAAGGTGGAAGGCCGCCCGGTGGTAATGGAACTGATTTTAGCGCTCATGCCGTTAATAGACACTTTTTTATTGCCAAAACGGGTCGTCAGCTTTAAAGACAGATTCCAGTCCTGATAAGAATCGCGAGGTCCCAACGGGAAGACATATTGAGTGTTTTCAAATTTAGCGCCTAAAATAAAGGTTGTGTTTTTAAGAAACCCTCCCAGTAAAGGAATCGAGCCGCCGGGCAACCCACCGCTAATCGAGCCTTCATAGAAAATATCGCGGTCGTCGTTATAATTATATTGAGGATGCTGGAATAACCATAAATCTCGTTTCTGATCCGGCGTCAGCTTGGTCGTACGGCTTAAGCCGATCGCATCATAACCGTTTTTGCCTTCGGTGGATTTATTCCAGCCTTTGAAATAGCGCAGATCGGCAGGAACAGAAGTATCACCTACCGTACCCAGCCAGCACCAGGAGCTGTCGCCCCGTGAGGTATCGGCGAACACACGGTTAATCAGCGAACCGGACCCCCAGGGATCGCTACCGAAATATTTTTGCTGCCCACTGGGCGTCATATCGACTTTGAAATTGATATCCAGTTTTTCCCGTGAGCCCTCCCGGGTAACGACATTGACCAGACCTGAACGCATATCGCCATATTTAGCCTCAAAACCGCCGGTAAGTACCTGGATTTCCTCAATCGTTGTGGAATTGAGCGAAAGGTAGGAGTTATCGGATCGCGGATCACGCATCGAAACGCCATCAAGACGGATATCGGTCTCGCGGATCTGCCCCCCCCGAATACTTAAACCATTTCCGTCAGTCGTGGATTTCAATTCAACACCTTTTACTTTATTGATAAACTCATCCATGCGAGTCGTCGGAGTTTGATCGATCCGATCAGTCACAATGATTTCCTGAGTACCTGAGATATCGGCTTTAATCACCTCTTTTTCCGCGACCACAACTTGTTCAGCCACTTCTATCGCGCTGAGGACTAATGGAAAATCCACCGTGATGGTGCGATCCAAATTTACGCGCACCTGTTGTTTTACCAGGGTTTGGTATCCCATCATCTGGGCGCGGATATTATAGGTACCGGGGGGCACATTCGTCAGAACGAAGTATCCATCGCCGTCACTGGCGGCTCCCTGAAGGGTTTGGAGCGGAAAAGATTTATCGCCGAGCCATTGTTCGACAATTATGACGCTGGCCCCGACGAGGGCTTCACGCGATTCACGGTCTGTGATCCGTCCCACGAGTTTGCCATTCGCTGACCAGAGGGTTCCTGGAATGAAACAGCAAAACCAGGTCAACCACCCTAAAAAAAACAGACGGCGCCAGGCAATCATTCGGCCTCCTTGTTAGTGTTAAGTTTCTTCATTGTTTGAATAAACTAAAAAACTCTTTAAAAATATCATATTTTAGTTTATTCAAACATTGCATATTCCATTAACAGCAATATAAATAATAAAATCCGGTGTGTCAAGTATTTTTTTTGATTTTTTTTTAACTTGACTTAGTTATCAATCATAATTAAATTAATTATGAATAGGAGAGCGCCAAAATCTTTCATTTAACCTTATCATCAACAACATGGCATGAAACAACAAACACCGGTAAAGTTCAAGGGCTCCCAGCCCCCCGTTAAAACCATCTTTTTCCCACAATCTAAAAATATTGAGTTAATCCCATGAAAAAAGTGTCGAGAAGATTGGCCGTAGATTGTGGATTATGGTTGATGCTGGCCGCTATACCACATCAAATTCATAGCGATCCAAATGATCCCTATAGCTATAATTTATTCGAACTCTCCAGGGTGGAAGTTAGCCTCGTCGAGAAAGTTCCGCGGATTATCAAGGAGACCCCGGCGACAATTCATATTATCACGGCCGCCGACATTAAAACGAACGGTTATTTTACCCTGGAAGAAGCGCTTGCCGATTTGCCCGGGTTTTCATTTCGTAATCCCCAAGGGTATAACAGTTATGTTTTTCAGCGCGGCATTCCAAATCAAAATAATCTAACACTTCTATTAGTTGATGGAATTCAGATCAATGAGCTAAATTCTGGCGGTTTTTATGCCGGCGGACAATTTAATCTGGCCAATGTCGAGCGCATTGAAGTCGTCTATGGCCCGCTATCCGTAATTTACGGGACGAACGCAATCTCGGGAGTGATCAACATCATCACCAAAACCAATCCTGAGAGGAGCGCCGAAATTCTTGCCGGAAGTTTTAACACCTACTATGCGAATGCAAATTATGCCTACACTTCGATCGATAACAATCTTTTATTGCGGATTTCAACGATGTTTAAAACCAGTCATAAAGCGGAACTGCGAGGCAATGCCTGCGACTCCAACTGGACCGACGACATGGAGCTATTTGAAGATGACTATGCCCTGGATTTTAAAATACGCGCCCACTCAATTCTTGCGGGCCTTAACTTCCAAAACAAACAATCTTCTGTTTCCACCCAATACCCTTCAGTGGGAACACCCTACCAGGATCATGGAACTCTATGGAATATCTATTTTTTAAATGCGTATATCAAACATGAAACCGAACTTTCCGATCATCTCACGCTTTCTACCTCATTCTATGGACGGAATGCAACCGTAAGCGACAATACTATTTTCAAAATAACTGATACGGAACAAACCGGCTATTACCGACCCAATTATCTACTGGGCGCCGAGAGCGTCATTCTTTATGACCAATGGAAAAACGTTCAGTTTTCGGGGGGTATCTCTTATGAGTTCGATCATTTGGCCAAAAATTTTTCCATAACATACAGTGAATCATCCGAGACCAAGCCACCGCCACCACCGACGCCACTCATGGAAACGAACAGCCTGATCAGTGTTTTTATTAAATCCCAAATAACAGCCCGGCAATATTTTATACTTGACGCCGGGTTGCGCTTTGATCGAAGCAGTGTTTATGAAAACGTTTTAACACCCTGCGCCGCTTTAATTTTCAGCAAAAATCCACTGAATCTTAAATTGATCTACGCTCAAGCGTTCCGCGCCCCCAAACCGTGGGACTATTATAACGGATCAGGCAATCCCTCACTCGTTCCGGAGGAAATGGAATCAATCGAATTGTCCGCCAACTATTTTCTCTCGCGGTACGCCCAAATCGGTTTGTCCGGTTATAAAAACTTGCTAAGCAGCGCGATCACCAAAGAGACCTTAGGGGACGGCGATGATTATCGATGGATTAACCAGGGAAAGATAGAAACCAAAGGATTTGAATTCACAACACACTATTTTTATCGACGGATCAAATTTTTAGGCAATTATACTTATATTTCCAGCGCCAATGAGAAACGCGAAAGAGTTCCAGAAATCCCCAAACAAACCATCAACGCGGGGATCACTTATTATTTGGTCAATAATCTGCAATTCAATATCAGAGCCAATTTTACTGGCAGCAAACCCAATTCGTCGGCTCCAATTCCCATCAAATTCAGAACTATCGCTTCAGCGCAGGTGTATAGCGCCACAATTTCAGTTATAAATATTTATCATTTTAATGCTCAGTTGGCAGTAAAAAATATTTTTAATACGGAATACTACCATTCGTCCAACTTGACTGCGACACGATTTCGCCAGGCGCAACGCACTTTTTTGTTTAAAATCACCTATGATTTATAACCGGGAAAAAGTATGAACTCAATTTTCAACCCACGGATTTACATCTCCCTTATGCTTCTGCTGATTCCTGCAACCTCACGACCTGAACAGATTCTCCACGAAAAGGTAATTGGCAGCTATATCAAAAACTTTGCGAACCATATCGTCTGGCCTGATGCCCACTACGGGGTCATCAAACTGGTGGTGATCAGTTCCGACAACGCCATCATCAACGAATTTAAACAAATGGCCGAGGTTGTAAAAATAAAAGAGAAGCCAATTTCAATCGAAGTCTTGTTCGAGCCGGACGAATCGATGCTGGACGCCCAACTTATATTTATTTCAGCGGAACGAAACACCTACCAACCGGATGTTTTCGACAAGATCGAAGGAAAACCGATCTTGTTGATAAGTGAAGAGTATCGTGATAAAAGCCTTATTATGCTCAATCTGTTTGTAACTAAAGATAAAACGATCCGATTTGAGATCAATAAAGCCAACATCCTGAATCAAAACCTGGGTATCGGGGAAGAGATACTATTGATGGGCGGAACGGAAATCGATGTTGCCGGAATTTACATGAAATCACAAAAAAATTTGCGAAAACTGGAAAAAGAAATCAATGGTTTTGAAAGCAGAATCGAAAGTCTGAGTGTCGTATTTAAAGAAAGCCATGAAAATTTAGCCCACATTCAACAGCTTTCAGATCAGCAGTCAGAGTATATTGAAAAGCAAAATAAAATCCATACCGCCCAATTGAAATTTATTCAGGAACAAAAGCAGGTCATAAAAAACCAGACTCGCCAATTAGAGGATCAGCAACTCAAAATCAAACAGTTTTCCGACAGCCTGAAGTTTTACGGAACAGTACTCAGCGAACAACAAGCCGAAATCGATAAAAGGAACAAGATACTGGAAACCAAAGCGGAACGCATTGATAGTATGAACCTTGTACTGGCTGAGATCAATCTGTTCCTGGGGCAGAAAGATAGTAAAATAAGCCAACAACGGATTTTTATGTATCTAATGGGGATTATTGTAATCATCACATTAATCTTCATCGGATTTATATACAAAGCCTACCGGACCAACCGGCAAAAAAATGAGGTATTACGCATTCAGCAAATGCAGATTTCCACGATGAATGATGAACTGCGAACTGTAAATTCAAAGCTTATCGACAACAACCAGGAGCTGACCGAAACACTTCAAAAAGTAAAAAAAATGCAGCAGAAACTGGTCCATTCGGAAAAAATGGCATCACTGGGGGTGCTTTCAGCGGGAATCGCCCATGAAATCAACAATCCCATCAATTTTGTCTATGCCGGCATCAATAGCTTGCTTCGCGATTTTGAGGATATTGAGCCAATCATCACGGCTATTTGCGCGCTCTCCCCGGACAATGAGCATCTGAGTGAAAAACTCCAACAAATCGAAATTCTCAAAGAGGAAAACGCATTTAATGAAGCCATCGAAGCGATTCCTATGATTATTAACGATATTAAACTCGGGGCCGATCGAACGGCCGAGATAATCCGGGGATTGCGCCAATTTTCCCGCAGTGAGGAAGAAAAGCCTTGTTACGCCAATATTCATGAAGGTATCGATATAGCCCTTCTGCTTCTTAAAAACAAATACAAGAATCGCATCGAGATTATCAAAGAATATGCTGATACTCTGCCGTCTATCGAATGTTTTCCCGGCAAGTTGAATCAGGCATTTCTCAATATTATCGCCAATGCCGTTGATGCCATTAAAGATAATGGAAAAATCATCATCCGCACCCATGCTGAAGATTTGAAAATTATCATTTCGATCAAAGATAACGGCAGCGGAATCAGTGAAGAAATCAGACAAAAAATCTTTGATCCTTTTTTTACTACAAAAGCTGTCGGCGCAGGTACCGGCTTGGGACTTTCGATTACCTACGGCATTATTCAGGAGCATAAGGGATCAATCGAACTATACTCTGAGATCGGCGCTGGAACTGAATTTATTATTACACTACCCTTAACCCAAAGTTGAGGCTATATGAAAACAAAATACCGGGTATTATATGTCGATGATGAAGAAAGCAATTTACGAATTTTTAAAGATACGTTCCGCCGCGATTTTGAAATAATTTTGGCTATTTCAGCATATCAGGCGATGGAAGTATTGGAACAGAAGGCCATAGACATTGTAATTACAGACCAGCGCATGCCGGGGATGACGGGTGTTGAACTGCTCGATTTAATAAATCAGAAATTTCCCCACATCCCTCCCGGGCGGTTAATTGTCTCGGGATTCAGCGATTATGATCAAATCGAAAAAGCGTTTGAACAATACAAACTTTTTAAATTTATCTCCAAACCGTGGAAATACGATGAATTGAAACAAATCATACTGGAGGCCGTCGAAAATGGAAAAAACAGCACATAAATTTTCAATACTTTATGTCGATGACGAAGAAAGCAATCTGCGGATTTTTAAGGATACATTCCGCCGTGATTATCAAGTATTTACAGCTAATTCTGCCCGCAAAGGGATCGAAATTCTCGATAATCAGGAGATCGATCTGATACTCAGCGATCAACGGATGCCGGAAATGAGCGGTATCGAATTTTTACAATATTCCCTGGGAAAAAATCCAAAACCCGGGCGCATCCTGATTACCGGATATACCGATTTTAACGCCCTGGAAGCCGCCATTAACAATGCCCGCATTTTTCAATACGTTCAAAAACCCTGGACGAAAGAAAGGCTTCAGGAAGTAATTGAAAACGCGTTGGAATCGTATTTATTAAAAGAACAAAACGAAGAATTGACAAATGAATTGCAGCAAAGCAATCAAGAATTGGAACGAGTCAACGACCAGTTGAAAAAAGAAATTGAACACCAAAAAGAAACTGAACAAAATTTAATAAGCGCCAACGAGCAGCTCATTATTTCAAAAGAAGCGGCCGAAGAAAGCAATAGGCTGAAAACCGAATTTCTGAGGAACATGTCCCATGAAATCAGGACACCGATTCATGGAATTATCGGTTTCTCGGAATTATTGGATAATTCGCAATTAACCGATGAACAAAGAAAAACATATAGTAACTATATTATCGACAGCAGCATGCAGTTATTGCGCATTATTGACGATATCCTGGAAATATCTTCCCTGGAGACAAAACAAATATGTTTAACAAAAACAGAAGTCAGTTTGAGTGATTTATTATCTGAAATCGTTAATAATTATGCGGAAAGGGCCTACAAAAATAATACGCAGTTACGAATTGCGGAAGAAATAGCGAGTCAGACTTGCCACATTTTAACGGATATCGACAAATTGAAGAAAATTATCGGCAATTTGATTGAGAATGCCGTCAAATTTACCCACAGCGGAATGATTGAAATCAATTGCCAGCGAACTGATCACTTGATTAAAATTTGCATAAAGGACAACGGAATAGGAATCTCGCCGGAGAAATGGGGCATCATCTTTCATCGCTTCACCCAGGAAAGCGATGAAATAGCGCAAAACTACGGAGGATTGGGGCTGGGACTGGCAATCGCACAGGAAAACGCCCTGTTGCTGAACGGCAATATCACCCTTACATCAGAAAAGGGCAAAGGTTCAGAATTCACTCTCTCCATTCCCTATGAAGCTGTCCCTGAGAAAGAGAAGAAACAGAAAATCGATAAAAAGGATGATACTCGGGAACCCTTTATCATATTGATTGCCGAAGACGAAATAATCAATTATATGTATCTCGAAATATTACTGAAAACATCCCAGTGGAATTTAACCATTCTTCATGCGAAAAATGGCAGAGAAGCTACAGAAATCTGTCGATCCAATCCCAATATAAGCCTTGTTTTGATGGATTTAAAAATGCCCGTACTTAATGGATTTGAAGCCACTCGGCAAATTAAGCAGTTACGGCCGAAACTGCCCATTATTGCCCAAACAGCCTATACCACTCCGGAGGATAAACAAAAAGCGCGGGAGGCCGGTTGCGATTTTTTCATTTCCAAACCTATTAACAAAGAAATGCTGTTTACTACTATCAACGATTTGATAGTTTAAAACCGTAATTCTTTCCCATTACCCGCTGCCATATTCCACAAGGGCCCCTTGGGAATCCGAGAGCGCGATTTTAAGAATATCTTCGGCCATGCGCGCAGGATGGCGCGGGCTCCCACTTCACATAGAGAAAGAAGTATGGAAATGACAAAGTAAGCATTACATATCCGGCAACAGGTCCCATTTAATCCGTTGGGCATGGTATCGCCAGCGGATTTCTTAAAAACTGAAATTAATCAAGAGTAATATGGCTGGGGCTGAATTTTTTGCGCTGGAGCAAAAATCCAGATCAAAATATAAATAATCAATCCGGAAAGCCCAATAAACGTCAGGCAGATAAACCCGATGCGCCAAATCCAGGAAGGAACCGGACTGAGCTCGCCCAGTCCGCCACATATTCCGGCAATTTTTTTGTCGGTTTGCGAGCGGGCAAACCGTCGCATTATGTTCTCCTGATGCTTAGCTACTTGTTCATCCTCCTGAGATTTGGGCATAAAAATCCAAAACAAAATATAAAGCAAAAGCCCTAACCCCCCATATACGGCGAAGCTAACAAAAATAATACGCCAAATCCAGGCCGGCAAAGGAGTCGTTTCTCCTAATCCGCCGCAAACTCCGCCGATAAATTTATCGCGATTCGAACGGTGAAGCCGGTGAAGAAAATTCTGGTTTTCCATGGATTCCTCCTCTGGTTAAATGGGTTTCTACTAAAAAATACGCACCCGAGAAGGAAAAGTTACAATAATTAGCGGGAAAACTGACATTATCCAAATCCGGGCGCGCCTGATCATTGGATGAGGGCGCCCGGAAACTCCTGACTTAAAGCGACACTTTTTCGATTAAATCTTTAATCGATTTTTCTCCCAGACGATCGACAAGCTGTTTCATCGACTCGGGCAAGGCGATCCGGTCTTCATCCTGGAAATCGCCACCCGCGAGGGTCATTTCTAACTTTTTACTCAATCGGTGGAATTTGCCAGTCATTTTCAGCATTTCAATAATTGCCCGACAAAGAGAAGTCCTGGCTGGATCGGCTTTCAATTCTGCAATGATTTCGGGTTTTAGAATCCATTCCAGAATTTTCTCAATAGGCCGACGATAGAGAGAGACAAAATTACCGGTCAAAATGTACAAGGCCAGTAAAGAAGAGCTGAGTGAATCAAGAGGGGCAAACTCAAACGAACCATCGGCGCGCTGATTGAGGGCAAAATCGTGTAAAGAATCCCCTAATGACGGTCTATTAGAGAATAGATCGCTCGCATTATCCATTGGAGCTGGATAGTCGGCGTTTTCAAATGACAGCATATCGTTATCCGCTCCGCCAAAAAATCTCTTTAATAATTTTGGAGAGCTCTTCATGCGCGCTTGGGAATTCAAAGTATAATTGCAGAGACAGTAATGCATCCCAGGGGAAGGCGCCGCAGCCTGACGATACGCGGGCTTTGCGTCCCATTCCGCGGGCAGTTCTACCGGCACGGTCACTTCCATCGGCTGGCCGTCGGCCTTCACTTGTCGTTCATAGACTGCTATAAATGATGTCAAGCGCGTCAATATCTGATATTTTTTCGATAGTTCTACAATCTCCTCCTTATAGGAGTCAGCCCGGCGGTTTTCCCTGATCGTCTGCGCATAGTTTTCCAGATCGTCCAATTTCTTTTTAGCCCATAAACGTTCGACAAATGGAGAACCATCGGTAATATCTTCCGGAGCAACAACAAAACAGACATCCTTCTCCCTGATCCGGCCAGTAAGAGCTAATTCACGGTTAAACTCGCCCTCGATCCGGGCTACCACACCCATCGGCTCATAGTGGCACACCCAATTCAACCGATGAGGGAAAAATTCAGCCTTAACTTGATTTCCCCATTGGATTTCAGGATTTTCCAAATAAAATGCCTGAATCTGACTAAATTGACGCACCACTTTGTCTTCGATCTTTTCGTTGGGGGATACGGATTCAAACCGGCCGGAACTTACTTCCGCCAGTCGAGCCAGCAGATAACTGTTAACCGCCGTATCGATTCCAAAGGTAAAGAAGCGACGCTGTTGACGATGATGTTGGACATACTGAATAATTTCATCATCATTGCCCACTTCGCCATCCGTAAACAGTACCACGACCGCATCCGGCGCCGAATTGGACAGAATATGGATCAGCGGTTTCAACAATTCAGTCCCTCCCCGCGTTCCCTGTTTCCAGAACCAATCATCAGCAGCATCCAGAGATTGCTGGTTAAATGCTACCGGTTGGGCATTCATGGATTTAAACGATGATTCAAAGGCAATCAGATTGAAGCGATCCTGTTCGTTCAATTGACGCAGGCAGAGGCGCAAAGCGCGTTTGGTCTGCTTCAGTTTTGATCCCTCCATGGAACCAGACACATCCAGCAGGAAGATAAATTCACGCGGCTGTATCGCGGATTCATCATTGATGAAATTCTCCAGATCGGGCATAAAAGCGGCATAAACGAATGTCTCTCCCACTTCATTGCGATAAACCCGTCCCAAAGCCCCGGCCTCTTCCGCTGTTTTTACGCTAATTTTTAAATCGCTGTCCAAGGGCGCGCGCTCATTGGCAAAACTCAACGCGATCTGATGGCCGTCAATCAGGGTGGTTCGAATCGGATGGCTTGAAGACTGGACACTTACCAGTTTCCCAATTGTTTCAATTTTCAGATTCAGACTGGCGCGATAGTCGGTATTTCCAATCGGCGGAGTAATAAAATCGGCATCGGGCGTCTGATCAGTGGGCTGGCCTGTTCCAGGACCCGTTTTATTGCTTCTGGGATTGCCGGGAATATAGCGCGGCCCGACTACCATGGGCAATATTAACTCAAAATCATTCTCGCGCCTGACAATGGGAATCATATAGGAAATATGGATTGTCACCGACTCCCCTTTCAAGACCTGCCCCAACGAAATCTGGTATATATTGGGACGATGTTCCTCCAGCATCATTGCCGAATCCCCCATTCGAATCGCTTTAGCGTATTTCCGTTCCGCTTCTTTACGCTCTTCGACAACACCCTTCACTACCCGTCCGTTAATGGTTGCTTGAAAACCCGTTATTATCGATTCATGATTCAATGGGAATATGTAAAATATTTCCTGGTTATCCTGCTGATCGTTATAGTAAATCTGAGTTTGAACGATTTCTCCATAGGCGTCCATCACCGTTCCCGTGATATCAACCGATTGCAATGGGAACTGAATCTCATTTTTCGTATTGAAAAAACCAAAATTGCTCATAAGAAAGCCCCTTTCTAAAGATTTGGAAACTGTGTTAAAAAATTTAATAATGACCGGCTGAACAAATCAGAATCAGAAGAAAATTTAGCATGCCATGATTCTGCATAGTGCAGTTCCAGCCCGTCACACAATATCAGACGATAGTACTTCCGGGATAGCGGCAAGCCCATTTTAACTAACATAGCCGTTCCGGAAGCATCGGTTGCAGGGCCGTCGACTGGCGCAAGCGCTTCAGTGGAAGGACCCCGGGAAAGCGCATGCCCCTCGGGCCAGCGTTCGTTTTCCAGAAATGTTTCAAGCTGGGCAATCGTCAATCCTTCCAGCGTCCGGCGGATACGGTCCAATGGCCAAAATAGTCCCTGTAATCGCTGAATCAACAACAACCGTATCAGATGCTCGCGTCCATACGCGCTATAAGCGCCCAGCATTTCCGGGGGAGGCAACAGTCCCATCTGAACATAATAGCGGATCGTCCGACGCGACACCAGAGCCTGCTCAGCCAACTCTCCAATGCGCATTGTCATACTCATAAATCTCACCTCCTTTCACATTTAATCTTAATATAACACCATTACGTAATCATGTCAAGTAAAAAATTCAACTTTCCTAAAAATAATTTTATACCGGGCTTCGGTTAGTTATTGTGGCGAATCACGTCAATCCACAAATTATCAAATTCATATTAGATTCAAGGTCTCTTTCATCAATGATTTCTTTCAATTCAGATTCCAAAGTATTACTCCTCTGTTTATTATTATCTTTCAGCTAATCAATCGGGCGATCCATCAGAAATTATTTAGCTCATGCATAAACATCGGTTTTCAATTCTGAAAACGCAACAGTAGTTAAACAGAAAAAACCATCGGTTTTATGACAATATTGCAGAGAAGATTGATAACTCATGAACCTAAGTTGCAGGCATAATAAGAAAAACTGATACAATAGGACAATGAGTAAAGTCTCGAAATGTTTTCTCCTCAGCAAATATTATAAGGAATTTATCATTTAATGTCAAGTTGAATACTATTTCGCTGATTCAGGAGTGAATTTAATTATGTGTTCACCGAATTGAAAGTGTTTTGCTATAATCAAATTTGAAATAATTCCACTTCACAATTAGAGAAGAGCGGAAAAAATAAAACCAACAATTCGTTTGCGTTTTTTTTCCATCATACTCTACCGCATCTATTTCTGAATTTGAAGCCAAAATCGCAAACGATCATTGAAGTATAAATTTACTGTACCCAACGTCAAATTATAATTGATAGTTACAAATAAAATTCCTATCTTGACTTTTTCTAAATTAGATATTATTATAGAAATGAAAGGAGATAAGATTATGATAAATGGCAAAACCTTTTTCGGGAATTTTATATTTGAT
The DNA here is from genome assembly GCA_964632485.1 of uncultured bacterium. Lineage (GTDB taxonomy): Bacteria > JAGOEH01 > JAGOEH01 > JAGOEH01 > JAGOEH01 > CAZWDO01. Next base: position 52,258 of record CAZWDO010000010.1, on the reverse strand, counting down.
ATCGACGGCACTCTAACCGTTGTTGCCGATTATGATGCTGAAAGAATTATTAAGGAAATCGGAGAAAAATTTGATGACCAATATTATCAAAAGCATACGATTGAGGTCTTGGGCTATGCTCATCATATTTTTCCAGGATTCTACGCTCTGTTCCGCTGGCTGGATGAGTTGGGCGCTAATCTAATTTTTTTCAGCACGGGAATAAAGCAGCGAAACGTTCCATTCGCGGAAGATTTTATGCGAAGAGCGTTTGGCGATCGAGTATCGGAAGTCGGGTATAAAGTTTATTCACGCGAAGATTGTATTGATACTTCAGGATTTATGAAAGAGGACGATATATCCCGATACCAAAGCGTATATTATGGGCAACGGAAAAAGAAGCTGGGTTCGGTGGTGGCTCCGGAATCGGAATTAGCGGATTCGTTATTGATTGATGATGATAATTCATATATGGTCAAGGGAGAAGAATATAATTTTATCCATTTGGATTATTGTTACGATTATTTGCAAAGGAATTATAATAACACGTTGAAGGATTTTACAAAGTTTCACCGGGCGTATTATCTGGCTGGTATGTTTGATAAAATTTTTCAGGTACGTCAGGAAAAAAATGGGTCGTTGGTGGAAGCGGCCAAATATGTTCAATATGATTTAGAGAATGGCTACCTGAGTAATAGTTTTTTTTTCCCAAGTATTGATAAAATCGAGTATTACCTCAAGGGCTTTGAGATTTTGAAAAAATATGACACGGATATAGAATATTATTATCCAATGCCAAACCCCGAGGAATGGTTGGCTAAGGCCAGAGGTACCTTTTACAGGTCTTAATGTAACCAGGCGACATTGCTTGGCTGCGCAGCCTATTCAAAGCTGTTGATAGAGCGGCCGGCGAAGCTTCAGGACAAGATATTCAGTAAGTTTTTCGAGGTGGTGGAGATCGCGAGGATGACGCATGACGAGTATATGGCGTATGAGGATTTGCGAGACGCAGCCACTTATCGCAACAGCAGAATCGAACGGGTCTCGCGGCGATTTCCGATCGTCAACTGATAGAAATAGATTCCAGACGCATGACCCGTCGCATCCCACTCCGACTGGTAATGCCCCGGAGTCTTTTCGGTATCCACCAATTTTGTAACTTCCTGCCCCATGATATTATAGACTGTGAGTACTACTCTGCAGGTTTGGAGCGCCCGATATTTAATGATAATTCGATTACTGAACGGATTAGGCAATGGAGAGGAAAGAGCGGGGGTCGATTCTTTATCGCGAAAATTTTCATTCACCGCAACCATTCCGACGGTGGTAAAGGACCAGACAGAGGAGTAGTCGCTGACCTTGTAATCCCCGAGCGAATCGCGTTTGGCGCGCACCCGCCAGTAATAAACCCGGCCGGAATCTAGCCCTTGATTGGAAGGAATGCGAAGGTCAGTCCGAGGTAAATTATCCGAACCGAATAGCGGTTCGCTGAACGCTAAATCCTGCGAAACTTGCATTTGGTAATCCGTAGCGCCGTCAACCGGCCACCACTGAAATAGTGTAGCAACATCGACATTGACAGCATGGTCCTGAGGCTGAATCCGCATGGGCGCCTCAATCGAATCCGCGCCAGTTCCCAACAGGGTCAGCCGGGTAGAACCGTCTGCCCCGTTATGAAGAATATTTAAATCGGCACGAACGGGCCCGATTGACGTTGGCCAAAACTCCGCCTTAATTTCGGAACTTCCGGCGGGAGGGATCGTCAGCGGAAACCCGGATACCACGCTTACCTGAAAAACTCCGTTTAGGGCCGGGGGGACAATTATGCTATCGACTATCAGGGCAGCGATACCATAATTGTAAAGTGATAAATTACGGTAATCAGTCGCTCCGATGCGCAGAAAATTGAAATCGTGCGCGGGTGCGCCGAGAACGAGTTCGGGACCGGCTACTTGAGACATTTCATACAGGCGGATGACGCCCTGCCAATCGCGTTTATTTCCCCAGCTTTCGATATCATAGGAAATATAGATATGGTTTCCACGTTTGAGGATGCCCGGTCTGGCGGCGGAGGCCGAATCGACGGCTTGGCAATAGAAACTGACAGGTTGAATGGCTACTGGCTGCCACAGAGAATCAAAAATCCCCAGAAATATATTCATTAAGCGTTTATCGTCTTGTTTTTGATACACTACATAGAATTTGCCCTCTTCGTAAAGGATGCTTTGCGGCCACATCGCCGGAGAATCAATGACAATTTTTGATTGATAGACCCAGTTGGTATCAAATTGCAGGGCATAGAGAATGTTGTCGGGACGCTGAGTTGAGGGCCGGTCCACATTACCCACGATATAGTTGGAGTTATTGGCAAAACAAACTCCGGCTCCTTCCACTGACAAACCTGTGCCGGTGATGATCTGATCGCGAAACAGATTAAGAGCGGTATCCATTTCAAAAATCCTAAAACCACCCTGGCTGAAATCCCCTGAAGTCCCTGGTTTGTTGGCGGAGAATACGATTCGGCCATGGGTAAACCCCATCATCTGATCGTTCAGTCGATATTGAGGAAAAACCAGATTTTTGATTTGGGCGGAACCAGTAACTTGAATATCGGCATTGAAGCGGGTGATTTGATAACCGTTGGGGATACCGGTTAGCATATAGTAATCGCTTTCACCCTGAGTGATGGCATAGTCGGACGCGCCCGCGAAGGGCAGTGTATCGTGAATGCTGATCGAATTCAAAAGCGTATCGAGGGCCATAATCCGATATCGGGAATCATTGGGCGCGCCGTTTTCACCACCCACAGCGGTACCGCCGTAAAAGATGTCAAGACGGCAATAATGGGTGTTGTAAAACGTCCGCACAAACGCGCCAGTGATCGCCTCGTCATTGGGCGTGATCTGATTTTCCCTAATGATGCTCAATTTAATCCCGCCAAAACCCTCGCCTTGAGCGTAAAAATGGCGCGCGCTACACGCCAGGATGTACGTCAATAACAGCAAATTTAGAAAAAAACGCATTATATTCTCCTTTTTGCACGCCGATTAGCCGTTGAGCAGCGAATAGGCAATTATTACATAGACATCCGCGAGGTTACTTTTAGCCATCGCAATTCAAACATAGATGTTACCTCCTTCAAATAATCAATACAATATTAACCAAACATTCAATTAGCCGGGTATATTTTAAAACCTGCATCCGGCGGGAAGCGGTTCCGCAAAGAAGGGATCGCATCTCGCATTTCTTCTTTTTAAAGAGACCTGCTCCCTTTTAATGACCATCCTGGCGAGATCCACTTATCTGAATAACAGCAGTTTTCATGCCGTCATTTTTTTCTAATATTGCAAATCTTTCCGACATCCCATCGTCATTCCGGGCTTGACCCGGAATACATGAGAATCCCCTCACTCTGCCCTCTCCCCCAAGGGGGCGATGGTAAAGTTTTATGGCGCATCGGGATGCGGATTAAACAAATGTTAATTGCTGCGCAAACTCAATACGTATGATGAACGGTCGGTTCAAGCATGGAATTGGCGAATTCCCGCATTTCGGAAATATCGATGCTGATCAGATCGAATTCGCCGCCGATGATCGTATCCAGGTCTTGAGTCAAATTGTACATGCCATAAAGGATATAGGTCGCCACAATAGTAGAAATCATCCCAGAGAACCCGGGAACAAAAATGGCGATCAGAAAAAGGTAAAGGACCGTAGCCTGTTGCAATAGATTATCGTAAGGTTTGGGAGTGAGACGTGTTTTCTTGCTCAGTGCAAAAAAAGAATCGCGGCAGATATCGCCATGCAAAATGGCCAGTTCCGCCGGGGCGTCTTCCACTTCTGCGATTATATGGAACAATTGCTCGTTTGCCGCTTCGATCTTGCGATTTCCCCCTTTTGAATCCAAGAGACTATCCAAAAATGCCCGGGCCCAATCGGTGCAGGTTCGGTATCCCTGCCCCGGCCGAGCCTTTTCCAAAATTAAGGAGAGTGATTTCAGTGTGCCGTAGAGACCAATGATCTTTTCCTCTACTTGCAAAAATTTATCGTAGGTACTCGCAATTTTCTGCGACAGAATAATACCCAGGGCAAAGCCGATAATGGCGAACAGTTCGCCCAAACCGGGATCCTGAAACCACCAATGGCGCGATTCGAGAAAAAGGATTGCGCCTTTCATCACGGTCAGCATACCGATAACCGGCATGATGGCCTGCAAAATCGTACCTTTAAAACGGAACACCTGGCAAAAAAACATACCATATTTGAAAATCTTGAAGATTCGCAATCCCCGGCTCAGGCGCAACAGGCGAATCACGCGAATGATCCGGATTCCCGAGGTATTGAAGGCGATGCCGATGAAAAATTCGAGATAAGTCGGTACAATCGCCAGCAAATCGATGATATTCAATGGCTTGATGGCGAATTTCAGCTTTTGGGGCGCCGACAGGATCCGCAAAAGATATTCGATGGTAAACACCGCCAAAACAATATACTCGCCATACTGAAACCATCCCGCGTAACGCTGATACAATTCAACCTGGGCCATCTCGATATAGACCATGCCCACGGATATGAAAATCAGCAGAAAAATCAATCCCTGAACCAGATAGGCCCAAATACAGGACGGTTTTTCAAAAAAATCGTGAATTCGTTGCGCTTTGCTCATTTTTTTACCTCATAATCCGCTATTTTTTCAATCAATCACTGCAATACGATTCTTCATGAACACGGCCCACGCCATCCCCGCTGAGCCTGAAAATTCCATATTGCCAGTCGTTATCGCCCTCGGTCGTGCTGCTCAACGTCAGGCAATAGAGTTCGCCATTGAGCTCAAAGGCTCTTATGGTGCGGTTGGCTTCGATCTCAATCAGGGGGAACACACGATTATCGCGAACCAAAACCATGGGCCCGGCATAATCATCATAAATTACTTTACCCATTATAATCAGGTGATACGCTTGTTCCCTGAACACAATGCGAAAAATGCTGTTTTCATCCATGACCAACGCATCACCATTTTGCACTTTATTGCGCAGCGAGTCCATGAGGGGCGAGTTTTTCACGCGATCGATCAACGAGTCGATCATCATCGGATTTGACTCCGATTCCACAGGGATCTGCCCATAAGAACCAATTTCCGGGTAGAGCAACCCCGGGAAAAAGCGTTGCGGCTGATCCGCCGGCACATTGTTGTATTTCAATTTGGTGTGCAGTTCTTCAGTATAGTCATAAATTTTCGCTTCATAGCTTGCGGACGTACCCATTATTGCCTTGTCCATCAACAGAGCCACTGGCTGATTCAAATGAAATTTATGAATCCCAATAAAGCCATCGCCATAGGTAAAGGCAATAAAGAATTGATTCCGCCTGCTGTCTTTATCGAAATATTCATGCTCGGCGATATACTGCGCGGAATCCACGACATGGTTTTCATCATAGCCTTCTTCATAGTTTTCCTCAGCGGCGGCTTGATCCTGTGAATTGGCGCTATCCTGCGCCGTTTGGACAGAGGGTTGAGACGCGGGTTGAGGCTCTCCCCCGCAGCCAAGCAGCAACATGCCGATAATAAAAAATATAGCTAAATTTCGCATTTTAAAATACCTTTCCATGTAAGCATTTGATTAATTCCCAAGACATTTATAACGTTGCGGCGTCAACTTGTCAATTCCTGACATTAAAGTATTGGGACAATTCGGGTTTTTCGTAGGCAATCAGAAAAACCGTATCCTCCTCGTTGAGCTTATAGCTTTTGGTATAGGGAGAATCGACGCTGTCCTTGGGCGGATTGATCACGATTTTTTGTTCCATGATGGCTTTGCCGCCGCCATTGGTCATGGCGATATTCCCTTTCATTTTTTGAACCCGGGTGGCAAAACCGATGATGATCACATCCAGGTCATGATTGGCATTGATTGCCTGTTCGAGTTCAATATAGGGTTTGCCCACGAACTGGGAGGGGACCACTTCCTGATAGATTTCGTTGGTGTCGGCGGATTGGGTGAGCAGGTCCATATAGACCTGGGAGAGGCCCGGAGTCAGGGCGGTTTGCGAAAGCAGCTTTTCCGCCAACTGTTCCAGGCAGACGATCTCGTTGACGTGGGTATATTCGAAGTACATTTTGTTTTGCGATTTGACCAGTTCCACCACCACATGGGCATTGGGGTTGATCGAATCGACCGCCAGGGCGATCAGGATTGATTTGGCATCGGCATTGGCCAGATCCGTTTCGTCGGCCAGCACGATCACCGTTTGAGCATGACGGACATCGGCGCGTTGGAGAATTTCGCGATCGGCCGGGTCGCCGCAGATCATCAGCAATCCCCGATACTCTTTATCCGTCGTCTGGGGAACCTGTTCAGGATTGCGTGTAATTACGATGATTGGCTTCTTGTCGTGAACGCTTTCATTGTGAAGCTGACGCACGATGACATCCGCTTTGGGCGTCCAATTGCAGATCACATAATGATTTTCGATGCCGTAATCACCGCGTTGTTTTGCTGGGTTTGTCATAGATTCCACCTCCATTTAAGATAATTTTATTGGGTTGGATGCCAAATAGACAAGCTTGTCATATTCTTGCAAGACAGTATCATGAGTCAAAAAAAGAGTGATTTCTGAATTGGCTTCAATTTGCTGTTGAAAAAAATCGATCCCGAATTTACAATAATTTGCTTTTTTGTGGGGGTTGATCTGCACATACCATTTTGTATTGCGAAGTTCAATCCCCAGGGATCTCAATTCCTGGAGTATTTGCTCGTTACGATCGACATCTCCTGTATTGAGGATTGGGCCGAACCATTTCGCCATGCCGACAAGTGTCATTGAATCTGAAAAAAACCGATGCGCCTGATTGACAATGTCGCCATATTTCATACCAATCAACGGCGAATCAGTTGGCAACGGATAGAAATAAATATGGGGGGATTGAGCATCAGAATTCATGGGATCGATCAAGGAATCGTAAATGTTCGATAATCCCGGCTGCATAGCGGTTTGCGAAAGTAATTTCACACCATAATCGGAAACCGTGATGAATTCATTGATACGGGTGCGCATCAAATGCGCCAGATTCCGGCGGTCGATCAACTCTAAAATCGTATGCACATTCTCATCGAAGGCTTCAATGGCCAACGCGGTCTGAATCGCCTTGGAATCGCTATAGAGGGAAATATTCCCGGGATCGCATTCCTGGGCTAAAATGATTGCCACGCTTTCCTCACACCCCAGAGTCGTACGTAGCACTTTGCGATCCGCGACATTGCCGCGCACGCACCAGACATCACGATAAATTTCTTGATCCCGGATCAGGTACTGATCAGCCGTTTCGTCAATGATCACGATTTCCTGGTCCCGGGTTTGTGGATTGCTGCGCAAATGATGAATAATGGCATCGACTTTGGCGCTAATGCCACAAATCAACAAAGGTCGCTTGAAATGGAACGTTTCCGGTTTTTCCGGCAAGTAGTCCTTACGCTGATGTACGTGAACAAAAAGGGAAATAATCTGGCCCGTGAACAGACCCACGATGACAATACCGACAATTAACATGATGACCGTGATCACCTGGCTGAAGGCATTGAGATGGATGTCGCCGATATCGAATCCACTGACCAGTTCGATGATGACAATCCAAAAATATTGCAAATAATCAGGAAGTGTGTGATGAATATCCGGTGAAAAAAATACCTGACTGAAAATGGTGATGACCGAGCCGACCAGCCAGGTGATGATAAACAGGTAGAAGAGCCGCAAAATGTTTTTCAATTCAGTCTTCAGTTGGTATTTTTGCCAGAAAGCGTAAAACCGCTTGATCAGCCGATAGCGATAATCCGCCATCCCTTTAGTTTTGGACACACTCACTCCTTTCGCCTTACTACGGGTAGTCAGTATAGACACACCTAAAAAGAATATTATTGGCACAGTTTGAACAAGTGATGACATAAAAAAGTAATATAATTCACAAAAATAACAAACAATCGTAAAAACAAAGTTGACTCACAGTCATAATTTATAACGGGTTGGATAAAGGATCATTCCCGGATAATTTTACGCGTAAAAATCACGATAATCATCGTGACCAGAAAAAGCCCAAATAACGATTCGGTAAACATTAAAAACCGTTGGGCGAGATTGGAAGGCAGAATATCGGGCGACCCCAAGTTGGAAAAAGTGACGCAACTGAAATAAAAATAATTGAAATAGGCCGTCGTTTGTCCGTCCGGCGTCAGCATTGGCGCCAGAGAATACAAGAAGGAATAGACCATTATAACCATAAACGCGGAGGCGATCACATTCTGCCATTTTTCGCCATATCCGCACAGCAGGTCAAAAAAAATCAAATCCAGATACCATTGTATTCTGCGGACTTTTTTTTCTTTTCCTGTTCCGGGATCCAAATTGGGTTTCGTTTCTGTCTTTTTCTTTCCGGTTTCGGGGTCCAGAACCGTTTCTTTTTTTGGCTTAGCCGCCACTCGATAGCGATCATCCCGTCGGCCCCGCATTTCCAGGATATGAAACGGAATCATATCGTCCCAGCGTCCCATCAGTTTGTATTGTTGCTTGATCAGCGCATAGAGCGTGTACTGTTTTTCGAAATACGAAAGATCGTTGAAACTGGGGATAAATTTGCTGAATTGAGCTTTGTTGCAGATTTCGATATCATCGACAAACGCATTGGTAATATCGAGATTCTGGATATAGCTGACATTATAGAAATCAGTCCGATAAAAAAAGGCGCCTTTGAAAATACTGTTTTCAATCTTACTGCCGCTGAATTCCGTATATTCGAAATGGGAACGGAGAAACATGACACTATTTATTGTACACCCCAATTGGGCGCCGGAGAAATGAAATCCCTGCAATAGCGTTTTTTCTTTAATGACGCTGTTAAGGGAAATACCGCGCAAATCTTTTTCCGGGGGAACCGCCACATCTGCCAGAAGCGGATTCTCAGGGAAAGCAACTACATTTTTAAAATTATTCTTCCCCTCTTGCAGAAGTGAACTGATTTCCTGACATCGTTGTTTACCTAAATCAGTATTCCAGCGTTCTCTTAGAATTTTAATCTGGATTGGAGTATAATGAATGGTTTGATTTTTTTTGGTTTCACTGCGGCGGTTTCCTGTGGTATGCGCCATAATTCGGACTCCTTTTTTTTTGTATAAACTTGCTATTTATAGACATTAATGAACTAAATTGTCAGTCGGTTGATTGTTGCAGCGATACGCGAAAGGGGAACCACAAAATCAATCACTCCGGTCCGCAGGGCAGCGCTGGGCATGCCCTTGAATTCCGCATCTGCTGGATCCTGCACCATCGTCAACCCGACGGCAAAATGAATAGCCCTTATCCCCTGAGCGCCATCATCTTCCATGCCGGTCAGCACGACTCCCAGCAATGCTGGCCCAAACGACGCGGCGGCGGAACGCATGACTTCGTCGATATTGGGCAACACCATTTTTTTGTCGGGAACCGGGTCGGTGACAAAGATCACTTGGCTGCCCGGGCGGCCGGACAACCGCGTGCGGCAATCCGAGCCCACGACATAGACATGCGGGCATCCCACTTCCACAATGCGCCCCTCCGCGGCCATCTCGACGGGGAAACTTGTTTTGGAGCGCAACAGCCGGGCAAAAAGCGTATTGTCCAGATTATGCTGGGCGATGATAATCGGAACCGACAGATCGGCGGGCAGATCCGGCAGGATGGCATAGAGCGCCGAATCGCCGCCGGCTGACGAGCCGATGACCACGCATTCGATGCGGCGTTTCGTCATGATCCGTTGCGCTTGCGATAGATGTTGTGGCCGATGGTATCCTCCAGGTTGTCCATGATGGAAAAGAATTCATAGATGAAATCGCTGTTGCCAAGGCACAAATAACCTCCGGGAGATAACTTATCCCAAAGAGCTGCTATGATACGACGGTTCGCATCCGACTCGAAATAGATCAGCAAATTACGGCAGAAAATTACATCAAAATTCCCCCATGGGTATGTGATTGGATCAAGAATATTACCAAATTGGAATTGAATCCGAGATATGAGCGATGGCGCAATGCTTACAGTTTGTGTTTTAAAGCTAACACGACTGATTGCGGCAAGATTCTCGCCGGAAAAATACCGATGATATTCGCTGGGCGGCGGATCGAAGAATGACTGGTTGTCATAGCTTCCCCGCTTTGCCTTACCAACCAGGTCCAGACGAATTTCGGACCCAAATCCATCAATTTCAGTGATACCAATCGCATCAAGCACCATTATGATCGAAAAGAGTTCTTCGCCTCCGGACGATGGAACTGACCAGATACGCAGACGTCGTTTTCTTTCCTTAATGAGTAGTTCTGCCAGTCTCTTAATCTGTGCCATTTCTCTGAAAAAGTAGGTTTCCGGGTTGCACAACGCCTGGATGAACGATTGCCAGACATCTGATGTCAATGGATAGAGTTTGAGATCCATCATAATGGAATCGAAATGAGCATCCAATTCCGATATGAGACTTGCAGACCGAAAATTTAATAAAGAAGTCAAATAAGAAGAGCTGGGAAATTGCAACCCCAAACGGCGTTTCACAAGACTGCTAAAAAGTTCAAATTGATGTTCGGTCAAAATATTCTGTACTTTCTAAATCAGGATAGAGATTCACGGATGGTTTCTGCAGCCATTGGATCAGTCGTTTCTATCTGTTGGGCAATCAGTTCCAGGGAAGAGCAAATCGATGGATTCTTTATTTTCAACAAAGCACGAATTAATTTATGACTATACTCGTCAGGCGGAATTTGAATTTGCCTGAGCCAATCTTCTGCAAACCGATCCACACCACGCTCAGCCAATGAAAGGATTGCCTCGATACGCACTGTATGAACTGTATCAACCATCAATTTTTCCAGTACTACCAGACTTCCTGATTCCCGATCTTCTTTTAAAACCTGCGATAAGGCTTTCCGTATTTCATCATTACTATCGATAGCAATCTTGTTTAAAAGATCAGGACTGCAGGATGGTCTAATCTTTGATAAACAAAGGACAGCCAATCGCCGCAATTCGGTCTTACTGTCTGTCAAATAGGATTGAATCCAGTCAAAAGGAATTGTAATGTTTTTTTTAGTCAACAATTCCAAAGCGAAGACTGACAATTCAGAATAGGATACGAGCAAATTTTTCAACCATGATTGCAGATTCGATTCTTCAATTTTCAAGAGAATTGCCTCAAAATCATGCCACAAAGGTTTGAACTCGCTGATTTGAAGAAGATTCATGGCTACACTAAGAAACTCCATGTTCAGAACATCAGACTGGCGTTGATACAATGCCAATACCTTCATCCGCATAGCCTCACGATCATGTTCAAGTGGCAGCAGACGAATCAGTTCCCGAGCAGATTCCAATGGGGCAGCAGCCAGTATTGCAAAACCACAAACCGCGCGGGCTTCGGCTTCATGATTGATGGCATAGGGCAGCAATCTTTCAGCATGTACCTGAGCAATCGGCAGCAAAGCGTTGATCACCTCCTGACGGGCATAAGGGATCAATTCAAATAGATAGGGAAAGATCAGATTGCCATCCAACATAGACAACAATCCAATTGCTGTGGAAAAATCCTTCTTGTTTTTAGCGACAAAATCGACAAGAGTACGACAGATATGATCTTTTTGTACAGCCTTGAGCTCGCTTAACGACTGGATTGCCACTTCCCGGGAAGCAGTATATCGCTGAACAATCGCGACGATGGCACGTGCTGATGCGAGAAATTGAAGAGAAAACTCCGGGTTTAGATGATGAGCAACATATTTCAACGAATCTTTATTCCCGAGTCTTTCCAATGCTTCAAGAATGGGAATTCGCAGCTCGCTTCTGAATATATGACGATGTAACAGCGCCAGTAATTCAGAGGAAACCAGCCCTGTATCCCGGAATACGTAAATAGCAGATTGCTTTTCCATTGGGTTCATATCTGAAAATTTCTGTATCAGCTCAACCTGTATATCGTAGGATTTCAGGTGCTGGAACGCTTCATAAAGCGATAACCGCACATTGATGGCTGTCTCGGAATGATACAACTCCATCAAAGGAGGTATCGAGATGGGGTCTGCAATCTGGCCCAAAGCGTTGACAGCAGCAATACGAACATGCTCGTCATGGTTCTTTAACGAATCAAAAAGAATCGCGCTGTTTCTACGGTGAATGAGAAGTGTTTTGACCGCATTGCGCAGATTGGTATTACGATCATGAATATGCGCAATCAAAAAATCATTAAATGCCGGATCACTTTCTGCAATATATTTTGCGACGCTATGCGATCGTTCCTGCCAATCAGGCGAGGACAATTCCTGGAGTAAATATTCAATTGATTCCATGTTCATCCTCGTCATCGTCAATCAAATTTATGATTTTCTTAAGACTTTCGGTTTCCTCGATCACTTTTTTTTCTTTTTTAGATAGTTGTTTCAATTTTTTGAATTCATTATTAATGAAGCCAATCTGTTCTTTCTCGGCTTTAAATTTATCTTGCAGGCTTATATCATTTTTACCATAACCTTCTTTTAATTGATTTATTTTTTTAATGAAATCTCCAAGTATTTTAATAATTTCTTCAGATTTTTTTGTCGCGTTTGATTGCTCCTCGATTGAACGCTTTATTTTACCTATACCTTCTTCAATTTTTTTATTATTATCTTTAATGCTTTCTTCAATTGTTTTGTTAACTTGCTCAGTGTCAGTATCAACCTTGTCGGCCAAACCGCTAGCAGCATTCAAAGCTTTTTCTATTTCTTTAGAGCTATCATCCAACTTTTGAAAGAGTGTACGATTTTTGTCTATCAGTTCTCTAATTTCTTTAGCATCTGGAGAAATTTTACCTTCAGAAGCCTCCCCTTGTTTTTCTTTTTCTTTACTCAGATATTCACAATCTAGAAAATTTTCTTCAGCGATCTTATTAATTCCCTGAACCAATTTATTCGTATTCTCAACTAACTCTTCTATATCCTCGAACATTTTATTAACAGCATCCATATTTTTTGAAATTTCTTCTTTCGTTGTTTTGGTTTGAAGAGCCAAACTCTTCACTTCTCCGGCAATGACTGTAAATCCTTCACTATTTCCAGTCAATTTCGCAGCTTCAACTTGTGCATTCAATGCCAAAATATTCGTTTTGATATTTATTTCATCAATTTTGGTTAGACCTTGCTGAATTGTGCTAATTTTTTTCTTAAATTCAATAAAATTTTTTTTCATACTTTTTGAAGCTTCAGATATGGTTACAATTTGATCTTTTATTTCTCTGGTGTCTTTTAAATTAGTATCATTGGTTTTTTTAATCAAATCCTTATCATTTTTTTGTACATTTTTCATATTTACCATATATTCTTTGCGCAAATTAATAATCTCGATTATTTTCTTTTTCAGTTCCGCTGTATCTTCATCTATTGTTTTCAATTTTTTAATGTTACTATTTGAATTATCACTTATGTTTTTATTCTCATTTTCCAATTCTCCAGTTACTTTTATAATACCACTAATAGACCTTTCAATTTCTTCAGTCATAGTTTGAATTGTATTGAGTTTCGAACTTAATTCATTATCTTTGCCAAACAACTCATCATTCAAAGATGTGTTAATCTTTTTATAGTCCTCAACCTGACCATCCACAGTATCGACCAAGTCGCGTAAACTATTAGCGACGTTCGTCAGACGTTCAACAACCCGGTATGAAACCTGGCATATTTGCCCAATCTTGACGACATCTTCGGAAAACTCGATTTGTGACTTCATAAGAATCAAATCCAAGTCCGGCCGAGCCTGAATTACCTGTCCGCAGTAATTTTTGAATTCCTCGATTTCCCGCTTCATTGGTTTCCAGAAAATGAAGAAATAGAGAACTGAAAAAACCAAAATCAGGATGTTCAGAGCGGATGCTTTTAAATTCTGCATACGTTTCAGAATGCCTTGCGCATTCTCTAAAGATTTAATGGATTCCTGGTTCTCATGATCAATTTGTCGTTTAATGAGAGATTTCATTCCAGCAGATTTTCCCTGTACATTGGCAGTCCAAGCTGAAATATCAGTTGCAGAAGAATCCTGTATTAAATGAACCGCGCTGATTATGACTTCAAAATCATCCTTTAATTCATCGATCAAGGTTTGTTTTTCCGGGCTGCTAAATGCAGCCAGAGAATTATGAAGGTGGCGAACATAGCGGGTACGCAATTGTTGTTCATCCATGAGAAAATTGCGCATTTGCTGTTTATCTGTATTTACCAGCAAATGTGTGATACGAGAATTTAAATCCTCAAGAGCAAAGCTGGCTTTAACTAGTTCTTGTACTGATTTCATGTAGCGTGTATCCACTGAAAAACCGCCCGATTCTGAAAATAGCAGATTGGTAACATAGTCTGAGTTGAATGTAATAAAAATCAGAGTAATACAAATAATAAAAAAATAAGTCGTCCGTTTGATAATGCTTTTGCTGAAAACCGAATCAACAGCATTGTCCATCATGGTTGATTTTGCCATAGCGTTCCTCTTTTCATTCAGATTAGGGTTTAATGATTTCTTTAAACAGCTTATCCAGTTTCAATTGATAAAAAATTCGATCAGATTTAGGTATTTCTTCAGATATAAGTATTTCTTTTGTTATTTCACCACACATGTCAACCCAGATACGGTCGAAAGGACAAGGGAAATCATCAGCCGAATTGTAGTGAAAGTCATCATTCATGCATATAATGGGTTCCTTATCGACCAAAATACCAATCCATTCTCTCTGGGATCCGGCCTCATCGGCATTTAATTCGAGACTCAGCACCAGACAATGCAAGTTTCGATTCCAAACCATTGCGTAAGTCTCAGATTTTGATTTATCGAGAATGGCGCTCAAATCGATAAACGGCACCAATTTGCCATCCCGATAATAAATATGTTTAACAAATGGTTTAAATCCCGGCAACAAAAATTGCTCAATTCCGTTTAAGGATTTAATTTCCACTAAATTATTGGTTGAAACTGCTAGTTGCCATTCGCATACATTGAAAATAACAAGATTAGTATCTTTTTTAATTGATTGATCCAGATTATTTTCTTCAGTGGTGATATTCTTTTCATCACTTGCGAATATTTTTGGTAATTCCCGCAATTGTTCCAGCTCCAAATCCTTTAATCGAATCATTTCGTCTTTATTTGTATCTTTCCAGTCATAGTAGGCAATCTCTGTAGTGTCCGGAGTCAACTGTGTCAGTTCTTCTCCGTCGATCATTCCTACTGCTTCATCCACCATCACACCAATACTTCCGGTCGCATCTATCTTCACTTCCAATACCGCAAAACTACGTTCTGTATCGATCACTTTGAGCGGATTGGTATAAACTGCGCCATCGATAACAATAAACTGTTGCTTTTGGTTGGCCACAGAGCCTGTCCCCGCTGTAAAAGAAAAATTTCTGGAAAGCTCCTGATCGGGATAAATGGTCACATCTTGTTTATAATAAACGCGTTTGATATCCGACATTTTTATAACAAAAGATTCTTTATTGATAATAAAATGAAAACGATCTTCGATAAGGGAAACTATCTTCTGGGTAGAATCGGAACTGCTATTGGTGTTATCACTGGATACTGCCAGCTTATGGATTTGTTGGTTTAAGAATGAACTGAGCGCATCCATGCTAAACAGCGGGATCATTTGACCATCCCCACTAATAGTATAGGTTTGGAAAACCGTATGGGAATCTATCCGGCATTGAATTGATAACATATTTTCGCTCATGCGCTTAACGACAATCTCTTCCTGCTGTAATATTTCATCAATGAAAATACCGAACAGATTATTCCGATAATCAATAATAGCTAATTGGCTTTTATCGTATTGGGTTGAATCGCCCACCTGTAGCCATTCCCGAAGATCGACAATCGGCAGCAGAGTTAGATTTTTTTGTTCTTTATTCATTTTCAAGCCTAATTGCTTAGTTGCAACTTCCCATGAAAAAATAGAACCACCCCAACTCTTTAGCTGAGATTGTTCGTCCTTCATTAATCGAATCGTGCGTACGAATTCAATGGGAATTCCATATTTTTTCCCCGCCAGTTTAAAAATTAAACCATCATTGATAGAAAGCTTGCGGGGGAACTCCATAATGAATTCCGTACCTTCCTGTTCCTTTGATTTGACGCGGATAATTCCAAAATTACGTGTAACCACTTCTTTGATGGTATACATGCCAATTCCCTTACCGGCCAATTGGTTGGAAACTTTTGCCGTACTGAACCCCCGATTAAAAATACAGGAAAATATTTCCTGATCGGAATATTCCTGACCCGGGGCAAGTATTTTCCGTTCAATAGCCCGGGCTTTAATCGCTTCGCGATCTAATCCTTTACGGTTATTTTTAAAATGGAAACGCAACGTGTTGGAATTTGAATCTTCCTCTGCCCATACAGAAATTTCACATTCTTTAGGGATTTCAGCGAAGGCATGCGCAAAAGCGTTGTCTGTCAAAATATTGATACAACCCTTTAATTCATCCATGACTTTCTTGTCAATTCGAATATCTTCATGTTCATTCTTCGGAGGTATAAACTTAATTTTTTCAAAATCGTCATGCCTGAGATTGGAATTGTTTTGACTGATCCGCCGCTCAATCAGCTTAAAAATATCAAAAATATCAACCTGGCGAACATCCAATACTGTTTTATGTATTTCACGCGCAATCACACCCAATTTTTTGATTACTCCTGATCCTATTTCATGCTCTTTACCCGAATTGTCCAATTGTTGTTGAAGCTCCGATTTGGCTTCCGAAAGTTTTTCAACATTGGTATAAATTTTTTCCAGATCATCCAGCGGAACCGGAATCGATCCCTGGGAACTGCCACGAGATTTTTTCTGTGAAGGTTCCTCATCTTTTGGTTTTTGTTCGGATATCTGATCACTGAAAAGAATATTCACTCTACACTCTTTCATTTTATCTTTAATTTCAATACTCTCCACCAATTCCCTAACTCTTTTTTCCAATCCTTCTTTTTTTGGAAACAGAAGTAAATACTTAATAGTAAACTCTTTAACCGGCGGTTGATAGCGTTGAATACGCTTCAATTCACGGATGCTTTCAAAAATTTTTTTAATGTTCAAAAAATCTGATCGTTTGCTCTGATCATTGAACTTTAACGACAAGTGAAAAACAAAACGCCCGGAACGCAAAGCTGAGATTATTTCCTGTTTAAATGCCTCATACTCAGTAATATCTTTTGTTTTAAGATTTTTAATAAATTCCTCATCGAACCCGTTCAGTTTTTTTTCTAACTCTTCATACGCTTGCTCTATTTTTTTCCTTTCATCCGAAGTGATTTCCTCAATTTTTTTCTTGATTTGCAATAAATTATCCAAATCAGGCTGTAATTGCAGCAATCGTTTCAATAAAGTGACTAAACTGAACAGTGTCTCCATCGCTTTGGTATCCAGACTGGAAGAATTGACGCTATTGGAACAATCGCGAGCCAGATTAGTGAGTTCCGTATTGACCAAGGTAAAAAGCCCTCCTAAGAAGGAAGGTTCACCAAATCCTTTCACATTATGCGTCCATTGAAAAATATTATTCCAATCCGCCATGATATTGATCGTATCTTTCTTAGGTTGAATCAGTTGAACGTCAATTTCGTTTAGTTTATCTTCCACCAGACTCAACTGCTTCAATATGAGCGACTCGGTTTTTTGACCCGCTTCAGTTTCAGAATCCATATACTCCCCAATAATTGACTTGAATTCGTTTTTAACTACAGTTTCTTCCCGATCAGCAACTTCAATTGTTTCCATTGCCAGTTTAATTTGCTCTGATATATTCAATCCATCACGAATTTTTTTAATTGAATCCTCAAACTGTTTAATTAGCTTTTCCTTGAATTTTCCATCTTTTTTCTGCATTTCGATAGTTTGAAAAAAACTCTTGATCATTAACCCAAATTCCATTGGTAGTTTTTCAGATACTGGGTATTCCACTTTACTTCCAAGAAAATTTTTCAAAATATCATGGACATTGGACCGATTCAGAGGCTTTCGATAAAACCTTTTAGCCCCTAGTTTTTCAAGCTCAGGGAACGCGTCTTTGCCTTCTTCGGTAGAAAGAATAATAACATTAAGTCTTTTCCACGCCTCGTTTTTTTGAATTTTTGTTAAAAAATCCTTACCATCGCTCTCCGGCATATTGATGTCCAACGTGATCAAATTGAAATCAGCTTGACTATTGAGTACTTCAATCGCTTCAGCGCCATTATAAGCATCGCTAAATTCAAATTCGACTCCCTCGGATTTCATTCCCTGAAATTCATTTTTTATCCACACATGCTGAGCATGATCATCATCCACAATAAGTATTTTCAAAAGAATAACACCCATATTGTTCTGCCTATTCACTTGGATTCAGCATTTTATTGATCAGGTTCAGCAAGGTTGATTTTTCCGGCGGCTTGGAGATGAATTTTACATTGTCCTGTGCGTTCATAATCGTTTCATTCGAACTATCTGCCGACCAGACAATAATTGGCCATTCGATACCCCCATCGCGCAATTCCTGGATCAACTGAAAGGCATCTCCAGCACTTCCCAGATGATAGTCGGTAATGATCAAATTATATTTTTTACTCTCGTCAAAAATCTTGATCAAAGCATTGTCATAGGCATAAGCGCCTTCTGCGTGATCAGTATCATAATCCGGATTCAGAAATTTTTTGGCTGTATCGTGGGGATTGGCATCGTCATCCACTACCAGAATTCGTATCTTGTCGGACATATCACACTCCTTTTTTTAAATTATCCTGAAAACTACATTTGGCAAAACGAAATTCTGCCAGGCAATTGTTGAAAAAACAAAAATAAAAACGAGTATACTATCAAAGCTGTTGTTTCTCGGTGTTTTTGCAATATAGGATCATCATAAAACGTTCAAAAACCTGCTAACTTCTATGTGATTCCTCAATCGGCCTGATTGATATTGATGCCGGAGAGCATCACTTCCTTCAAGCCACCATCATCATCAAAGAAATAAAACAAATAGGATTCGCCATCCGTCAGCATCAACTGCGATTCGATGCCGCCGGACAGTTCAAGTTTCGGATTCAATTCCACCAGATGCAGTAAAGCCTGATTGACCACGCCGTAACTGTCGCCGAAATCTACATTTGACGGCAAGTGACGGACCGTTCCGCCATCGTCAGACTCCAGAGATTTAAGCGTCAAAAAAATACATGATTCATCATACTGGGGCTCGAGTCCGCTGCCGGAACCCAATACCGTCAGCATCAGGTTCTGATCCGGTATCGGCCAGTAAAAGAACTGTCCCCAGGGCGAGGGATCATCCTCGTCATATTCCATCTTATCAGGCTCGCCCATTCGATCGACAAAATCACTTACCGTCAGCGGGAACTTCATGCCCAGCATCTGAAACAGGGAACGATCGACGCTATCATACTCTCCCTCGGATTCATCGCCGGCGACAGACTCGTCTTCATTCCAGCCTTCCAACTCCCGGACTTCCTTGTCCTGGTAAATCCAATAGCTGTATTCATGGCCGCCAACCGGTTCCACTTCCTGGAAACGTCTATCGACATGGGAAGCATTCTTCATGATAACCGCCTGCTTGATCGTGTCGATTTCGTATTTCAGATAATCGGTGCAGGTGCCGAAGGGATCGGATACTTTAACGCTCTGATCGGGATTGAGGGTCATTAAATACAAATCCACGGGGCACGGCGGATGGGCATAATTGGTGGCAATGATTAGAATCCCCTGATAGCTTCCCGCCATATCGAACAATGCCTTGAAACTCAGGCCATAGTGATCCTGGAAAGTGTAAACCGGCTTGTCGTCCAGCAAAATCCGGGGCAATGAATTCTCATCCTCATCATTCTGCTCCGCGGATAATTTACCCGCGATCGTGGTTACTGTGTCGGCGCCATCCAACATGCTGACGGCTATCGCTTTGGTTTCCGGTTTGGGGGGCTGGGGCGAAGTCCCGCAAGCCGCGAGCCATGCCAACGCTAGACAGAAAGCAAGATAAATGCGATTAACGTGAATATTAATAATAATACCTCCTTGAAAAGATTTTACATATAGGTTTCCATAGAAAAAATTTCAGGCATGCGATGTCTATATTGAAAGATAAATCTCTCGGGGAACCCTTTTTAACATCCCGACTCATTTAAATCGCCTTTTAAAGTTGTCAATGCACACTTAACAGAATTCGGTCTTTTTTTCTTCAAGAAAAGCGCGACCAGGATTTAACCACAATCATGATATATTACTATTTTTTATGTAATTTGTCAAGCAAAATTTTTACTTCCATTTTTTTTATTCCGCAATGACAATGATGCGATCCTCTGGCTGAAAGGTTATCAATTGGGATTTATCGGGATTGATGACGATCCCGTATTTCCGTGACGCATCCCCGGCATAACGATTCAGTTTATATCCGAACGGGATTCTTTTATTCTTTATTCCCGCAGCGATGACGGTGTAAAAATTAACCGGTTTACCCAGTTCCACATAGTTTTCGACATTTTCCAGATAAATCTCGCATCCTTTGGAGTCCAACAACTCTCGGAAAATCACGTTCAAGGATTTATTCTCGGAAATCTGAGTTATAATTAAACTGATCAAACGTTCGCTGACAATGAAATCATCCACGCGCGCTATTTCAGCTAATTGGCAGTTTTTGGAATCGATCATTTCGCTGACAATGGACAGCCGATGATTCGCTTTATTGGCAATATCGCGCAAGTAAAGCAAAATCATGATGGTCCGGGCGTCCGATTCCTGAGGGGTATGGTACCGTTCCTTGGCAAGTACAATGATATGGTCATAGCGGCAGGGGTCCAGGGATTCCAAAAAACTGCGTTTCGTCAAAGCGCCGGTTACCGTTTCGAGTTTGATTTGATTCACTTCCTCCCACATCGCTCGGATTTCTTCCACCGACGTCGGATCATCGACCGCCACCGAAATCACAGAACCCTGAGCTACATAGGTTTGAAGTTCATTGATGATATAATTGGCGCGGTTATTCCATCCGATGATCAGAGTTTTTTCAGGGCCAACCGGTTGGATCGAACTCGCTACCACGCTGGGCGCACTGGTTTTTTCGATTTGTGATTTTGAAAGATGAATCGAAGCATCATCTTCCGCTATAAAAATCAATTTTTCACCTTCCTGGTAAATACGCTCTTCAGGGGGATTAAAAATTGGAATGTTTCCGGCATCTATAATTCCAATGACCGATGATTTATTATAAGCAAATTGGATTTCATGAAATGGCTTCCCGTACAAAGCTAGTTCACTTTTCAAATAAATCTCATTGTCCCGAAAGCTGAACAATTCATTATACACGACCGAAAGGCTAGTTTGCCGGCAGCTTTGCGTAATGATGCGCGCGGTAATTTCGTCCGTTTTCACCAATTCCGCTTCATCTTTCCCGATAAGAGCGGCTATATCATAGTTCTCGGGATTCACAATCTCGGCAACAATATGATAGCGCTCCGCGCGGCGGGAGGGGCTGTTGACAATCGCCAATAGAGTTTTGATCACTTCAACATCGGGTTCATCGCAGGGCGGGCTACAGATAATAATCGATTTGCAGGTCTGAAGGCTCAAAATTTCTAAATCGTTAATGTCGATGGGATTACCTGTCCGGCAAACAATACGAGTATTTTTTGTATTAGGGACATTAAAATGGATATTATCCTCCATTACTACTTTATCATTCTCGCTCATAATCACAACACATGGATTTTTCTGGCTTTCATTGGCGATAATCAGCTCCGAGATAATGGTAAAAATCTGCGGCGACCAGCCCAAAATAACCGTATGATTGGCTTCGATCACACGCGATCGGCCCTTGCGCAGCGATTCCAACTTGCATTCCAAACCGCGGGACAAGACGCCGATCAGAGCCGAAAAAATGAGAATACCGCAAACAGTCACGGCAAACATGATCAATCGGAATTGCCAACCATTATCCCCGGCAATGGTCCCGGTATCAATCGTGCGCATCAGGGCGGCCCAGATCGCCTCTAAAAAATCCAATGGCTCGCCCGTCTGTTCCACCGGGGTGATCCCCGCGCCGACTACGATCAAAGCGGCCAGGAAAATCACCAACAGAGTGAGCGCAAACAAACCCCCGATCAGCGCCATTGTCCCCCGCGACATGTAATTATCAAAATAATATCGGGTACGGGCTCTCAAATCAAATCCGGTCATATGGTATCTCCTTTGCTATTAAACTGGTAGTCAACCGGCAATTATTAATGGGTATTCTCTATCCGTTTACATTTCTGAAGCAATGACAATGATTTTATCATCCCTGGAAAAAGTAATCAATTGAGATTTATTTGGATTCAGCGCCAATCCGAAATTCTGAAGAGGATCCTTTGCAAACCGGGCGATTTTATACCCAATGGGGATCTCATATCGTGGATCAAACGCCTTCAAAACCGAATAGAAATCGATCGGCGTATTCAGTTCCACATATAGTGAAGCTTCTTTCAGGTACACTTCAGATCCTATCACATCCAGTAATTCCCTGATAACTTGATAGACCTGTTTTGAAAAAGCGATTTGAGCCATCAGCAGACTGATCCACCTTTCACTGACAATGAAATCATTGACATAGGATATTTCCGCCAATTGACAATTCTGGCTATCCATCATTTCGCTGACAATCGATAATGGAAAACCGGCCTTTTGGGCAATATCCCTGAGATATAAAAGGGTGATGATGATGTTGGCATCCGCTTCCTGAGCGTTTACGCCCAGGCTCCCCGGCAATACGATGATATGATTGAATTGAAATACATCCAATGAGTTAAGAAAATCACGATCTTCTATCACCCCTTTGATAAAATCGATGGTAAGGTTTTTACAAACCCGCATCAGCTTTTCGACCTGCTTTTTAATCATGATAAAATTGGTTGCGATCAGCAGCGAAGAACCGGAAGGAACGTAAGCATCGAGTTCCCTGATTACAAATTCCGCTCTTAAATTCCAATTGACAAGCAAAATTTTTAAAGGTGATTGGCGATCTTCCCTTCGTGAGCCTGCATCGTCTACAAAAGAGTTAGTAACTAAATCGGCAATCCTTTCTTTTTTTGGAATAATGCTGGCTTCATCATGGGCTATCAAAATCAGTTTTTCACCATTTTGATACAAATAATCATACCCGGGATTCAAAACAGGCTGTTGATGCGTATTTAAAACCCCAAACACAGAAGCGCTTTCATACATCGACATAATATATCCAAATTGCATACCATAAAGACCCGGTTCTTCCTTCAGATAAATTTCAGAACCAACAAAACTGAAAAGCTCATTATAAACGACCGAGAGACCCGATTGCAGCGAACATTGCGCAATGATGCGAGCAATAATTTCATCCTTTTTAATAATCTCGACTTCTTCCTTCCCAATCAATTGGACTATCCCGTAATTATGGGGATTGGATACCTCGGCAATAATATGATAAGGTTTGACCGGACGTATCGGGCTATTGGTAATTGCCAACAGGGTTTTAATCACTTCGGTATCTGAATTAGGCAAACCCGAATTGAGAATCATAATTGCCTTTGACAAATGAATATTCAGTATTTCAAGATTTTTCCTGGATATGGGATTCCCCGTTCTGCAGACAATGGTTGCATGGCGGCGATCCGGAATATGGAAATGAACTTCATCTTCAAGCTCGACCTTATCCCGTTCACACATAATAACAATACAAAACTTCGATGGTAGATTGTTAGCGTCAATCAACTCGTGAATAATGGTATAAATCTGAGGAGACCAGCCGAGAATAATAAAATGGCCAGTTTCCAGTACTCTTGAACGCCCTTTTCGCAGGGATTCGATTTTCATTTGCAATCCTCTAGAGAGTACGCCGATCAATGACGAAAATATAAAAATCCCGCAAAACGAAACAAATAACATAATCAAGCGAAAATGCCAACCATCATCGCGGCTGATGGCGCCGGTAGAAATCGTACGCGTGAAGGAAATCCACAAAGCTTCCCAAAAATTCATGGACGAAACAGGCCGACCTCCGGGATATATATGCAACCATACTATAACAGTCGCGGTCATGCCAATAACTAGAAAAACCGATAAAAAAAGTCCGATAACTAACGCCAGTATGCCACGCGACAGATAGTTATCAAATCGATACCGCAATCTTTGATTCCAGGGGATTCGTTCATTTCCCATCTAAGTTTTTCCTTGATGCATTATACGTTCCATATCACTCCGCAATAACATTCACTTAATAACAGAATGATGGCGGTTTTTCATCAACATTTTTCCATTTCTGAATTCAACACCAGAATAAACTGATCATCCGCATCATAGGAAATCGATTGATTTTTATCAGGATTGATGACAATGCCATAATGGTATGCAGGATCGGTCATGTAACGTTTTAATTTATAACCGATTGGAATAGCATGCATTCTTCGCGCCGAACCGATAACCGAGTAAAAGTTCACAGAAACCCCCGGCGCCACCAGACGATCCGCATTCACCAAATAGATATCCGATCCACCAAAATCCAAAAGCTCCTTTAAAATGGCGTTTAAATGCTTGTTTTCTGAAACCTGAGTAATAATTAAACTGATCATGCGCTCGCTCACAATAAAATCATCTACTTGTGTAATTTCTGCTAACTGGCAATTTTTCGCATCTAGCATTTCGCTGACTAAAGACGGAGCTATGTCGGACCTTGAAATAATATCTCGTATATATAAGAGAACCATGATGGTTTTGGCATCCGCTTCCTGTCGATCACGAATTGTATAATCGGATAAAACGACGATATGGTTGAAACCGGAAGGGGGCAAAGATTCCAAAAAGGAATAATTATTAGTCTTTCCTTTAATCCAATCAATCGTCATCTCTTTATCCAGCCTGGTCAGCATGAGTTTATCGTCGTCTGGTATCTCATGCTCAAAAATGACAGTAATATTACACTCGGCATGTACATTACGCGATAACTGCTTGATGATGTACTTCGCTTTGGGATTCCAGCCAATAATCAATACTCGCTTCTTTTCAATTTCAATATTTAAATCTATACATTGATTTGGTTGGATGCGCCCAATTTTTTTGATAGGAGCTGGAAAAATACTGGAACGGTCCCTGGCTATCATGATCAATTGGTCTCCAGGCAAATATGGGGTGTCACCGGATGGATTCAATACAAAATGATCCTGTTGATTGAAAATTCCGATTACAGAGCAATTTTTATAGGCAACGAGAAGATCATTAAAGCTCATTCCATAGAGCGAAGGTTCATTATGGATATATATTTCATTATCATTAAATGATAAAATTTCATTGTAAACTGCGGATAGCCTTCCCTGAAAGCAACTCTGAGCGATCAACCGGGCGGTAAATTCATCTTCTAAAATAAATTCAACTTCCTGTTTTCCAACAAGGGATGCAACATTATAATTTTCTGAATTCCGGATTCTTGTTACTATATGGTAAGGCGTCACTCGCCGTGTTGAAGAATTGAGTATTGCCAACAGGATTTTAATCACCTCCATATCGTGTGTCTCATCTTTGGGATTCACGATAATGATTGATTTGGAAGTCTGGATGTTAAGAATTTCCAAATCGTTTATATCAATTGGATTGCCTCTTCGGCATACAATTTTCGTATTCTTCGAATCACCAATATAAAAATGGATCTGATCTTCCATTTCAATTTTATCCAATTCGCTCATAATGACAATACAGGATTTTTTCCGACATTCGTTCGTAATTATCAACTCAGATAGAATGGTAAATATCAACGGCGACCAACCCAGAATAATGGTATGGTTGGATTCAATCACTTTGGAGCGCCCTTTGCGCATATTTTCCAATTTCGCTTCTAAACCACGGCTCAATACGCCAATAAGCGCAGAAAAAATAAAAATCCCACTGGCCGTAACGCAGATCATCACTATTCGAAAAAGCCAGCCGACATCCCCGGCAATATTACCGGCATCGAGTGTCCGCATCAGCGAAACCCACATTGCCTCCAGGAAATTGAAACTACCGGAATCCAGATCTGAAGGAACAATTTTGAAATGAACGATGCAAAATGACGCTGTGCCAATAACAAATAAAGTCAGCATGAAAAGTCCGCCAATAAGCGCCATCATCCCTCGAGACATGTAGTTATCAAACCAATAGTTCAGTCGATCCCGCAAGGTTATTCGCATAGACACTCCTTTTCATATTCAGTTTTCAATGGCCTCAACCTGAAATGCGAAATAAATCGTTTGATTTTCTTGTTTCAAGTTAATATTGCAAAAACTTTAACCTACCCATTTCTGAAGAAAAAACCTTCGCGCTCCCCATTGGAAACACGAAGGCTTGCCCTGGAGTGAGAAAAAACATTCCTTATTTCAAAAACAACATACGTCGGGTAAATTGTTTATCCGCGGAAAACCTCAATCGGTAAAAATAAATTCCGGCGGCAATTTCCTGTCCCGCATCGTTCTGACCATTCCAAACGATATCGAAACTACCGGAAGAATGATCCACATCATTGACGAGGGTTCTAACTTTCTCGCCGACCAAATTGTAAACGCACAATTCGACTGGCCCGCATTCCGTCACGGTATAACGGATCCGTGTTGAATAGTTGAATGGGTTCGGATAGTTTCGCAGATCGCGGGTTTGTTCCGGCAAACCCGCAGCATTCTTGACGAGAAAATCCGATGCGCTTTCCAGCCATTTCTGGATAGCCAGGTTTTCCTGTTCTCCGACAAAATATAGAGTGGAGTCTCCATCGGAGAATGCGATTCCGGTAATCGTTGTCAGCGCGGGATCGAACTCGAGAGCCGGCCGCAGAGACAATGTGTCGGAAGGATTTAAGTAAAAATAAACCTGATTAGTCAGCCGATCAGCAGTCCACAACCGTCCTCGCGAATCGATCTCCAAAGCGGTGATCCCCCCATCAAAGGGACCTGGCAGTGAAAACGCATACGTTGGACCAGCGAGATCGATAACGTGAATTTCACCTTGAGGTTCACTGATTGCGACAAATAACTGCGAACCATCTGCGGAAAGCTCCAGCATACCGACTCGTCCTTCGATGTCGCAAGTAAATGATCCACTGACATTCCCGGAGGCATCGCAATGGACAATCGGATTAGTTTCGTTCAATTGCGCGGCCAGGACGAAATACAGATCGCCACAATTGGAAACGGCCGGTTTGGCAAACGGGCGCAAAGCAGTCCATGATCCTGTACAGGTCAAACTTGCGGGTTCAATTTTCAACAAATAGTAACCGTTATCATTATCCCATCCCGAGTAATAAATGTACCCATCCGCGCCATTCTCTAAACCGTAGCAATTGCTCCGACAATCATAAACGCGTGAATCCTGAACAAATTCACTCAATTCTATAGCAATTTGTCCGGTTCCCGGATTCCATATCGTAATGCCAGTCGTGCTGGTCTGGCCGGCGACCCAAAGGCGGCCCACGGCGTCAATCGCGCATTTCTGGTTTTGCTTGTATTGATTCACGGTCAGCGGCAATGATTCCAGGTAGCCATACTCGGCAGCGGGTCCACGAATCACCTTCAGAGCCACCGTGTCATAGGCATTAAATTCGCCATCGGATACCGACAATATAATCCGATAGGTATCATCATTACATTCCGGGATCCGTAAGCTGAAAACCGCTTGATCCGATATTTCCCGAATGCTTTGGCCATCCCATTCATCCCAACGGAAAGTAAGAGACTCTCCTTCGGGATCGTAGGACATATCACCACGTAAAGTGACATATTCGCCGGCGGCTACCGAATCCACCGAAGTTACGGCCTGGGCCACGGGCCTGGAATTGGCCGTCAAACTCATATTTATCACGGTATCGCTCGTGGGATTAGCCGTGGAAAAATACAATATAGTATCAGCGGGCAGGTATCCCGCACTTGAAAAATGTAGGGTATATGACTGACCCTTGACTAAATTATCAATCGACCACTCGCCTTGCTCATCACTCAGTGTTTGATAGTTTTCATCCAGGTTCGATACCTCGACCCGGACGCCGCCAAACGGGGAGCCATCCTCAGCCTGAGTTACCGTGCCCAAGACGCTAAATTGCGGCACGTTCATTGCGCGGTCATCCCAGACAATCGAATAGATTGCCAGCGTATCCACAGGAATCCCCTCACACGTCACTCGAATTGTTCCTATACTATCGACGGAATAACCATCAAGTTGATAGATGACGCGCAAGGTATCCAAGGTATAATTAATGGTCAATGGATTGGTTTGCAAACCATCAACGCTCAATGTCAACAAATTCCCCTGTTGTGCTGCTTTCATTTCCACGCACAATCGAAAAAATGTGCCCGGAACGGCTTTGACCGAACGCGACCAAGTAATCGCATTTTGCCGTGGAACTATCGCCCAACTACTATCGACGGATTCCAACCAGCTCTCCTCGCAATCGGGATTACCCCAATTAAGGGTATCTAAGGCATTGATAAAGGACACACGCTGATCGAAATCCCTTACCCATATCCGGACTGTATCGAACTTGCTTTCGTTATTGTTGTTGCTCACTTCCAGTTCGAAGTCGATCGTGTCCTTGATTTCGCCCAACAAGGGATTAAAATAGGTTTCTTTTTGTTCCGGCACAAATATTGCAGGAGAGCCGGAAAAAATCGTTGTCGGAGAGTAATCCAGCGCTTGCCAGGTATAGCTCAATGGACTGCCATTTAAATCGATGGAACCCGTCGCGGAGAGCCATGCAGTATCACCAGTCATCATCACGCGTTCTAAACCGGCATCAGCATAGGGCGCCAGGTAAATCGGCCGGGTTTCCAACAAATCCAGAACCAAACCCAATCGCCCATCATCGAGCAAATAATAAATTTCCTTATTATTGAATGCCGCCAAATATCCACTCACAGAACCGACATTGGTCGCAATCAGTTGTTCACCGATCCGTCCCGTGGCATCCTTGTTGAATTTAGATATGTACAGATTGTTGGATCGTCGATGGAGAACGAAAAATACTGATTGATTTTGCTCAGGAACAACAAAATGCAAAATATCCCCAAGGTTGAAGCTATTGAGGCGCTGCTCGAAGATTTCATCCGCATAATAATAGTGGTTCACATGCCGCGTATGGCGCTGCAATCCAGAGTGTCCCAAAAACATCAGTGTGGAATCGGCAATTACCGACATAGCGCGGACATCCTGTACAGATATGTAAGCCATGCCGCGAATATCCGATAAAGAACCTTCTTCGGAAATCTGCGCGCGCTTGAGGATTTGGTTCTGGATATACCAGAGATAATCCTGATTATCAAAACGATCGACCGCCAAGGGAGACCGGCAATAAGTTTCTCCCGTGGATACTATTTCAGATCTGCGCTTTGCGCGAAAAGTCAGCTCTTCCCCGGAAATGAAAATTTGGCGATCATTCACGAAGGCCAGTTGCCGTTCTTCATGTTCCTCCCAAAAATCCGATTGCCAAGTAAAATCTGGCTCGCTTTTGCGGAGATTGATGGAGGTAAAATAATAACCATTAATACGGTCGGCGCTGGAATCGTCAATATAAAACCGGCCGTTTTCAGGATTGACAAAAAAACCTGAAATTCCAGGAAAATCTTCCAATGCCAACGAATATTGCCAGTTCATTTGTAAATTTTTGGAAATATCGCCGACCACAAAGATTGTATTCTTCCCTTTATCGGCCAGAATAAAAAAATCGCCCTGTTTCTTGATCGAGGTATATTCTGGTCCTGAAAGACTGGGAACCACTGTTAAATCAAGAATCAACTCCCGGGGATGGAGATCGGTTCCGTAGCTCATGATCCGATTGTTGCGGTTATCGTAAAGCAGGATCGAAGTATCTCCGGTGATATCGTCAACCTCAATATCGAAATCGGGGGTAACGGGCCAACTATTGCCAGAAATGATCAAGGGCGGGGTCCGGCGTCGGTCGATCCGGTACTTGCCGATCATGTCGTTTGAAGCAAATGATCCGTATTCCCATTTGGAAAACAGATAGAC
This sequence comes from uncultured bacterium, assembly GCA_964632485.1. Lineage (GTDB taxonomy): Bacteria > JAGOEH01 > JAGOEH01 > JAGOEH01 > JAGOEH01 > CAZWDO01. The sequence continues at coordinate 22,239 of CAZWDO010000010.1, read as the reverse complement.
ATCGTTCATTCGAATAGTGGCGAAAAAAGGCGTATTCTGTTGGTAATCGCGACCAGGCAGAACCAGAGCATTACGCAGAGCGAGCATGGCGTTGCGACTGGGTACTTTATTTGCGCCCAAACAGATTCCGTTTGCCATGTCAATAATCTTAAAATAAAAATTGCCTTCTGTCAGCGCCAGAATTGTTTCCTGGCAACGCGTAATCGAGACAATCAGGTCCGATTTACCCAAATAATCAGTAAGCAAAGTCCGAAACTCGCGCGATTCGAGATTATAAACCAGAATTTGACTCTCCGGCATCCGATTGGCGCCCATCATCCGCGCGGCGATATACACATCATCATCCGCCACAAACAGATCAAATACGGATAATAGCCGCGACTGATCGACACGTTCGGGCATTTCGGCAAGCAGGGTCAATTCGCCGGTCAAACTGAAACGAAACAAAGCGTTCTTCCCACCGCTCAACTGATTGGATGAGAGAACATAAAAATAGTAGTTATCCCGATATATATTGTACGCATTATATCCTTCAGGCAGTATCTTACTGTCCACAATATCCCATACGGGTTCTGCGTTTCCACCAACCTGGAGGGCGAATATCAGAAAAATCAAAAAAAACAATAACTTCCGAGTCGTCATAAGAGAATCCTCCATTCCCGAAAGAGATTATTGAGAGGTATCACCGGACACATTTGAGCTTGCCTGGCCGCCCGATTTGAGGCTGGAAACCTGCATGAAGAGCAGATGTTCGACTTGAGACAGAGTATAAAAATGCTCGAACACATCCGCCCAACGATGGGAATAAAGATCATCCCCGCCAGCATTGCCAATTTGCAGACGAAACTCATCCCTATTTTTGATATACATATCTTCCATAGCGCTTTTATCATATTGTTTTTCAATCGAGGCCAGATAAAAAATCATTTCCGGGGAATTGATACGTGAAGGCATCCACATTTTAAAGCCTTCCATATACTTTTTCAACAGATCGCGGGCATTCGTCAAATTTTTGGTATAAGCATCAGCGATGCCCAGGTTGACGGTTGCCACTGTATAATAATTATCTGGCTCGAAATAAGTTTCTTTCTTGTTCATGGCCGTCGCCGTCAAATCGGCATCAGTCAGAATTTGCGCAGCATTGGCCGAGGATGCAAGAGACGCTCCATAGCGCGCGTCCAACACCTTCATTTTGGAAAGGGAGAGAGGATCGGCGCATGCTTCCTGAGATTTTTTCAGATCGTCCAGCCAGGCAGGTTCCGGCTGCTTGCCGGCGGCCCAACGCGACTCGCAGAGATTGAGCAGCGCCTGAATCTTGAATTGCAAGGGAGAAAAACAGGAGGTAAAAAGCGAACCCAGGCGCAAGAACTCATTGAGCGGCGCCGTGGCATCCAGAGCGGTAACGAACCCTGCGAGGTTTATCTCCGCATCGTCATAATTACCGCGTTGCAACAGACATTCTCCCTTGAAAAACTGCGCGGCGATTTCAGCGCCGGGCGCATTTGCAACCAACTGATCGTATTGAAGTTCCGCCTTAGCATAAAAGCAGTGAGACACCACGCGCAAAGCATGAGGAAACACGAAACGCATGATAAAATCCTGGTTGTTAATCGATCCAATCGAAACTTCGAAATAAGTCTCCCCTACACCGGTACGATCGAATACCTCCAGCGCTGAGTTGAGGTCACCCGTTGCCAGCAGACATTCAGCCAAATCATAGATCGCGAGGTTATCCAAAGTAGAGCCGGCGCCTGCCGGAACCAGATTCTTTAACTCGTCAATCCAAGGCTGAGCCATATCAGTTTTACCAAGCTTAATCAACCAGCGCGCCCATTCGGCTTTAGCCAACAATGTGGCAGGTTTATAATTTACGGCGCCGGATTGTTGTATATCCAGCACAGCAAGATAGGTTCCGATCAAGGCCAATATTTCGCCATCGAGACGCTTTTCAGCGCGTAAAGCCTGCAATATCGGTCGCGCCAGATCATACTCGCCTTTTTCTATCTTGGCTAAAGCCCCAAAAAAATTAAAATAGGGAGAAAGCTGAATTTCAGGCTGTTTCTCATTGATAATCACTTTATATTCATACAGCGAATCATAATGCTCAAGGGCGACTCGTTCATACCAAAGTTGGTAGAAACGCGCCTTAAGGCTATAGGACCGCGCCATACCCAGTTGCAGCAAAGTGTCCTCCGGCATTCCTTCGAGCATGTCCGGGAGCATCAACTCTCCAAATTCGAACTGCCGGTAGCGCAGCGCTTCCTGAAGCCCGCTATAGGCTTCGATATCCCCGAAATGTTTCGCCCAATACGAGGGCCAGCCATTGACCATATCGTCCGTACAGGATTTTTTATCCTTTCCACAACAGAAGAATAGTATCAAAGTAAGACTTATTAAAAACAGCCCGCCAATTAAACCATATTTTAAACGATTCATGAAAAGCTCCTTTCGTTCAGGGACAGGGCACCGGATCGATAGATACTCCGGGATATTTGAGAGTGAAATAATCATAAGCGCGTTGGCTGCGGGTGCAGTAAGCTGGATTTCCGCTCATGTGGTTGGCCTCCACGAACATCATCACCGAACTGCGCAATACATTGCGGTAGACGGCGCGACGACTGGGTGGCATCCCCTTGGCAATCTGGTTGTCGATTGCAGTCAACAGATCGTAACCTTGATAAGGTGAATTATTCACGTCCTGAAACGCGGGATTTAAAACCGGTAACTGGGCAAAAACCGCTGATTGTAGCTCTCCCATCCCGGTAAAAAACGACAATTGCTCCCGATCGGTAATCAAAGCCAGGAGCTCCCGCTGTTTGAGATACTCCCAAAACAGGTCCAATTCTTCCTGATTCATAGTCAAACCAGCGTTATCCAACATGTCTTTGACTTCGGCGAGGGGCAATCCGCCATGTTTCTTCAATATCGGGATAATCGTCGTCCCTTCGTCCCAAGTAAAAAGCGCATAGCATATATCGTTGACATCGGTGCCACTGGTTTTCATACGAACCCCATAAACGCTAGGGGCCGAATATGATTCAAAAGTTTGAAGAACCTTCTGTCCCTTAGTCTCCGATTTTATGGTTTCATAATAGTCCCAGATCATGCGCGCAAAGAAAATTGAAAGATAGGGAATAGTCTGATTATCCTTGCGGGCGAAAATCAACCGTTGAATCATACGGACCGCTTTTTCATACTCCTTATTGGAATAGACTTCCCGAGCCAATTCAAAATATTCACGAGTATGCAGAATCAATGAAAACTCGCTCTCGATTTTCTGCCGGTCCTGATATGAATCCGTGGGTATTTCAAATTCATAGCGATGATCGCATGACACAAATTTTTCCAGGTCAAGAATTGGGATTGAATAGCGATCATTCAAAAATTCAAAGACGACAGATGTTGCTTCGAATTCATCGATATCCGAAGAAGAAATAACATTCAGTTTTAAATCACGCCGGGCAGGAACGGCCTGGTCAAAATCACGAAACACTCGATCCACAGCTAAGTAACCGGGTTTGATAATTGAGACTCTGGGATAGAATTCCTTACCGCCCAACACACAAGATAAAATACGTTTATCAGCATTCCACGCAACGTTTTTCCCCTTGAAGCGAACCTGGGGCGGAGTGGTGTCTTGTTCGGCCGCGATAGGTTTCAGCTCTTCGAAGAGATAGTGTGGCCGCCATTCCAATTCCAGTTTGGTAAATAAATCGAGTTTACGGGTTGCAGCGCCGCCGAGACTAATGCGACTCCCCCCAATAAAATCCGACTTGGTAAAGAGTCTGAAATCAGAATAACCGCTCTTTTTCCCGATAAGAATAAGTTCAGCCTTGGGATCCGCAGCCAGATCCACCGAACAGCGGCCGTTCTTTCCACTGAGGAGACCTGCGGTGGGAATGATTGCCTGGCGATTATCAGCGACACTGATTGTAATTAAAACGTCGCTGAGATAAGTGTTGATATCCAGATTATAATGCGCCAGCAAACGGATATGTCGAACTGAGGTGGAATTGTCCCACGCAGTTTTAATTTCCGCGTTTTTATCGTCATAAATCCGCGCATCATATCCGGCAGCCGATAGGCTCAGGGAGAAACGCCTGACATCTTCCGGAATGATGATTGATGTCATTTGATTAGGAACCGGTGAAAAACTCGTTTCAAATTTGACACCGGATGTTTGGGAAACAATTTTAAGTGTGGCTTGCGGCAGACAGTTGTCAATTTTCAATTCACCCGCTTGCGCCTGTATGGCAACCAACAATGCCAAGCACACTATTCCAAATTTCAAATAGCTTTTCATGGAATTAACCTCCTCAATACAAGGGATTGCCGCATTTAGGGCATTGGTTGCCATTGATTTTTTGCAACTCTACATCCAGTCCGCATTTATCGCAACGAGTTTTTTTGATAATCCGGAACTGGCATTTCGGACAAAGACCGCGCGTGGCGATCAATTGATTGCCGGCAGCTTTCGTTCCGCACTTGGGGCAAATATAGCGATTGCTTGCGCAAAAGGCATTGGGGCAAAAATCCTGCTTCAAACTGGCGGGATTGGGATTGTACTCGAAATCAAGATAGCTTTTACCGCAGGTTTGGCACATGATCATGTCCGCCAGCATCTCCTGGGGATGGTCGGGACAGTTACCGCGCGTTTCGGTGATCTTCTCCATGCTGTACACTTTCTTATCGACAGGACAGCTCAAACTGCGGCATAATCCCAATTCGATATAACAACATTTGCCAGCGCAGTCATCGATAAAACTGGGCTTTTTGCACACCGGACACTTGAAAAGGTATTCCGGCAAACTATACCCGCAAATCGGACATCCGTCATTGAGCAGAATATCGCGACGATTTAACCGATTGTGACACTTGGGGCAAACAAAAAATTTCGGTTTCAATCCGATCGTAATCTCGTTGACCCTTCCCGGATCAAGATAGAAAGTATCCTTGGAGGTATAATACTGATTACGCTCGGCCTCGAATCGATAAAGGCCGGCGGGCAACCAGGCATGCCGCCCGGGAGCAATCGAATCGGGATGCGCCTGGTAGCGACCAATCTGATAGGTCGTATCGGAAATGAAAAAATCAAATTGGATATCCAGATTATTGGAACCGGCATCGGAAGAAATATATTCATCATCGAAACGTCCAATTTCCCATGGGCTGTTTTTTAAAGCGTTCGCGGAGATGAATCCGTTCCCCTGAGGAATCCTAAGGCCAACATATTCCAAACGCACGCTCACACTATCCAGTATTTCCTGAGTAATGGAACTAATGGTGGATGCTTTGACCTCAGTTAACGCCAAGGGCGGATCCCAAACATACACTTCCATGGGAAGGGATTCAAATTTCTTGAGACTCACCTTATTGAACAGGAAACGAGTTTTCGCATAGAGTGAGCGCTGATTGTCCACATATTGTGGGTGATAGAAGACAACCTCAAGGTTCTGCTTACCCTTGTTTTGATCTTCAGTGAGTTCAGCGCTCAATGTAATCTGACCGGTAGCATTAGTCACAAACGAGCTGTTTTTTGCATCGTTCAACTTAATGGTCACACCAGCAACTGGTTTTTTTTGATTATAAGCAATATAGTCGTTCAGGCTATAAACCTTGACGAGAATCGGTTTTTTACAGGAAAAAAGCAGAAGCGGCAGAAACGCTAAAAACAGAAGCGTCAGATGGCGCTTGATGCGATAAAATTCAGAGTTCATAATATTGCGTCCCTTTAATTAAAATTTGTAACCAATACCGAAATAATTGAGGCTGCCGTAATTCTGGTTTAAATAGGCATAATCAACCAGAAAATGTTTGAACAATTGGGCTCCCAGGCCCAGGCTGAACTGAGCATTGGTGGAAAAATCCATGTCCTCGTAGCGTTCCTCGACAAAAAAATCACGAATTCCTGCGCGGAATTTAAACACATATTTCGGATTGGACCGATAAGCGATTTCTGAACCCAGGCTCAATCGCAACGGGGCATCTTTGCATTGCCAGGCATCCATGGCGATTTTGAGAGTTAGACTGCTCATAAAATATTCATAACCGAGCCCCAATTTAGCCTTGGGATCAATTTCATCCTTACGCCCGCTTTTCCACTTAACCGATCCACCCAAATCGGCCATGACAATGCCCAGGGAAAGTTCGTCCATGCCGAATCCAGCAAGGGGTTTGACCAACAATCCCAGATCAAATCCTCCCAAACCATTAGCGGAACCCAAATCTCCGCCAAACGATTGGGAGAGATATTTCGTGGTCAAACCGACGGACATATCTCCCAGTGGTCCCAGGAAAAAAGTTTTACCCCAGCTCAGATAAATCAATGAGCTGGAAAAATCGAAAACGCCCAACCGAACGCCATTCACATCTCTTTGTTCGATATCACCGATGGAGTGATAGACAAAGGCGACTCCCCAATTACCGAACTGGGTGGGAAGGCCCACCATAACGCTATGATACTGGTTATCCAGGTCGGCAGTTTCGCCGGAAAGTTGCGCGGAATTAGCGCCGATTTCCAGCCCGGTGAGGGACTTTCCCAATCCGGACGGATTGTAGAAAATTGTGGGCAACCCCTCCGCGATCGCAGTATAGGCATGACCCATCGCCGCTGCGCGGGGAGAAAACGCAAATTTCAACATGGCCGCCGCATCGGAACTCTCAGCCCGAATGACCGATGCCGCGCCAATGATCACTAACAAAAAAAGATAAAATCGTTTCATGGTCACCTCCCCCGTCAACGGGAAACCGCTATTTTATAAAATTTTTTTTCGACTTTTCCGGCTGGTTGTTTCGCTTGCAGCTCGGCAATATATACGCCATTGGCCAATTCGCGACCCAAATAATCAACTAAATTCCATTCAATAACTTGCTCCCCATTCGGCAACGACAGGTCGCGAGCGGGGGCCGCTACAATTTGGCCAGCCAAATCCATCACTCGCAAATTCAACTCAGCCGGCTCTGAAAGCAGAAGGTGAAACCGCGACACGATCCCGACGCGATCCACCGGATTGGGGTAAAAGTAAAAATCGTTGACCAGTTCTCCAATATTAACAGTAAAGGTGGCCACTTCGGAACTGTCCGCATTGCCGCGAGTATCAATAACTTTCACATACCATTGATAAGTACCGTTTCCAAGACCAAATAGCGCGCTGGAATGAAGAACCGCAGAATCGGAATAATTAGGTATCGTGTTCCACAACGCTTGATTGAGATAAACTTCGTATTGAACAATATTGGAATCGGGGTCCTGTGACGCCTGCCACTCGAAATGGAAAAGCAAATCTGCAGTGGATGTGATTTGAAAATTTGTCGCCGGGAAAAGCAAGACCGGACGCGTTGGCTTGGCGGGAATGGTTGACACGCTTAATCCAATACTGTCGCGGTTGCCAGCTCGATCGGCAATTTGCACCTCCAGATTATAATCATGATCATACTGGAATACGGAGGGATTGGCAAAACGGACAATCGTCGTATCACTGACTCCCGCTTGCAGGATAACTCCCGGCTGACTGACACCGTCAATACGTAACTCCAAAGATGCCGTGTCGATGCCAGTGTTGGATTCCTTGATCTTAAACACTAAAGGGTCCTGTATAAAATCGTATTTCGCCGTATGCGAGCCTGTATAATAAATGAAAGGCGCCTGACGATCAAGAACGAACGTTACAGCTTCAGATGACCGAACAATCGATTCATAGCCATCGGCATGGGTTCGAATCATAAGTTGATGCGCGCCATCATTAAGGGCGGTTGCATCCATGACGATCGTATCAATTTCCGATTCAAGGATTTGATCAGTTAAACGATTAACGCCATCAATTATAATGTTGTGCCGGTAGTTGGAGTATCCACAATTGGGATTGGCTAAACAGGCCGAATCCAGTGAAAACATGAATACCAATGGTAAATGAACCTGGTTTGAATAATCCTGATTGGTGGGATAAAGAATTCGCGCCGCCGAAAAAGGAATGCCGGTCGTATGGAACACATAAGAAGATTGGCTTTGAGTGGTGGCGTTGTTACCATCGGAAACACTTACAGACCAGGTATAAACCTCTCCCAACAGGAGCAGTTGGCGAACGCGGTCAGCGCTGAATAAAAGAGTCGTATCACTAATCACGGTATCGATCAGCGTACGGTTGTTCAGCGGATAGGTTAGTATCAGCCGATAAGTGAGCGCATCGATGTACGGAGCGATCGAGTCGGCATCCACAGCGCGATGCCATACAAAATCCAGCGCGTTTTGCGGATCGATTTCCGCGTTAGATACGGGGGAAAGAAGCGTAAAGACTAAGGGCGCCTGGTTGTAATTGACAAAGAAATCCGCTCCGCAGTTTTCGGCTAAATCGCCATTAACATGCCGAAGAGAGGACCCTGCGGGATAGG
>CAZWDO010000010.1:0-13841 GCA_964632485.1 uncultured bacterium | reverse complement strand
ATTGACGTCATAAGCGGTTACGCGCCATTCATACCATTGAAAATCCTGCAGGTTGGTCAGTGTCCATGAAGTATCGCTCAATTCGCCACTAGACTGGAATGGTTCACCGCCCGCATCGCCGAGACGGTATTCAACGCGATAGCGTATCGCATTATTCGCAACCGAGGTCCAGCGCAAGACCAGATGATTTTGATTCACTGTATCGGCAATATCAATCAATGAAAATGCGGGAATTCGCCGGAAATTGATACGCAACGAAATGGAATCCGCGGAAACTTGTCCCAGCGAATTGACTACGCGAACTACCCGTCGCTGCTGCGCGGCAGTAAACGAATTGGCCATGGGATCCGTAGGCGCGATCATCAATTGGCCGGCTTGGCTGTATATAACGGAAAGATTTTCTCCAAATGCCGAGTCCACACGGCTTCCCAGGGATAGTTCAATCGAATCCCGCGCGCTTTGCGGTTTGACGGAATATATTCGGAAATGCAAATACTGCAATGAATCCTGTGAATCAACCAATGAAGCGAACGGAACGGCATATTGCGAAACCTGACTGGTAAAAAGCACCGTATCGATTTGCCGTGAATCAAAGGAGGGAGCATTCAATAACTGAATATAAAACGATCGGCTCAAATCGGCCATAGCGGATTTGCGATGGTGGCCGGCATAAATACGATTGCCATTGTATTCCGCGAAAACCCGCCATTCATACGAATGCCCGGGCTGAAACATCTGGGTGTTCAGGGTCATGAGCGTATCGGAAAAAACCGAGTATTGCCGCCATCCATTTCCCGTGGATTCCCTGTATTCGACAAAATATTGTTTCGAATAGTCGCAATCCGCACCGGCGACAATCGAAGCCTGGCTCCAGCGGCAGACGGATTGCGCGTTGAGGCGAATGGAATCGCCATTCACTGGCCAGATCAACTCGAACGCCGATACCGGCAGCATGGCGAGATTAAAATAGACCGAATCGGGCGACTGGGTTTCAGAATCGCTCAAGTGAACCACGAAACGCGGCCGCAAGCTCTCTTCATTGATCGTGAGAGGAAGACTGCGACAGGCATCCGCGGACAGAATAGCCAGATGCGTCGAATCGATCAGTTTGACCGACAGATTAGCCTCCGCATCAAAATGCAATTGCAACGCGCTAAGCGGATCATCCGCATCCGCTACGTGGCCTTCCAGCCATAGAGTATCCCTGGAAGCGATCACTGTATCCGGATGCGCCATAAATTGAAACAATGGAACATCGTTTACCGGCGAGATCCGCACGGTCAAGGTATCGTATAACGTTTGATTGGTTAAGGACTTGTTGACCGCTTTCAGGCGGTAACGAACCATACCCCAAAAATTCTCATTGCCTGGCGCGCCGAAAAAATCGACGATGCCGGTAAACATACCTTCACCCGTTTTTTCAAGACGCATGGCAAGGGATTGGGCTGATAACAAATGTTTAATCTGATGGGGCGCATTGAGTATATAAAGTGAATCGGCAAGCAGATCTACCGTCAGGGTATATGCTGAAGAGTCCCCATACACCGGTACGCTGAGCGCATCGCCTTCATCAAGCTCCTTTTCCGCGGCGACAAAACCAAAACGCATGAAATAGAGATGCGATGTATCGGTGAGAAAATTTCCCAGGCGATCCGCCACCTGAAGGACATAGCGGACGGAACTCCCCGGAAGAAATACGCGGCGCGTAGTGTCCAGCGCCATCACCGTAAACTCGTGTTCATTAACGGATTCCACACTTAGCTGTTCCACGGTATAGCTTTCCGATCCGGTAATCGCAACCAGGGATACAGCGAGAGTATCAAGGCCAGTACCGTCATTAGCGTCTTCCCAACAGCGGAAATTGAGTTCCTGCGCTTCTGCGGGAACAGGAATAGTATCACGCATCGGCAGGACGCGCGAGGCGCGTGGCGCGGCAAAATCAATGGCAATGGAGCCCTGGTTAGACGAAATCTGACTCTCTCCGTGAGAATCAGTAGCGATAACCAGCCAGACGAACCGGCCTTCCCGGCCGGTTAACCCGACACTAATCTCATCGCTCGTTAACATATACGTATTCTCGATAAGCGATGCAGAACTGTATAGCGTATCGGCGGCATCCATGAACACCAACCGATAGGTCACGGCATCCCCCTCGGGGTCTAATGCCGGCTGCCAGGAAAACTCCGTGGTTAGTTCTAAGGGATTCAACGCCATATTCGCCAAGGCATTGACTGAAAAAGTCCCTGGCGCGCCAGCGCGAACAACGGATGGCGCCGTCAAAACCAGGGGTACGATCAGCATGAGCGCGAAAGTAACGATTTTTTTTACGATCATAGTGAAACTCCTACCCGCCAAGGGGCCGCTTATTGAAATTTAAGTTGGCTTAAATCGCCGTAATATATACAATGGTAATTACTGTTTTTTACCGGACGACCGCTGAAAGCCAGCATTTTCACTCCCGATGGAAGAACCGCCAGGTCTAAAAACTGATTAAAAATCGTACCGCTTTGCAGGGTTTGAGTTCTTTTGGCAGTTAGATCGACCTTTTCGATGGGATTGTTGCGAACTGCGTCGTTTTTCACATACAGCAGGGTTTGGTCATCAATCCAGATCGGTCCTTCGCGATCGCTCTTTTCAAAATAAACATCTTCCACAATAATGCGGGGAGAACCGCCATTGGCGGAAATCACCGCCAGATTGCATTTTTTTTGGCTATTCACCTGATAAAAGGCAATTTGCTGACCATTGAGCGAAAAACTGGGATTTGTTTCTGATAAATCCTCTGTCGCGGTCAATTCCCGAACCGACTTGGCGCTGAGATCGATAATCGCCAAATCCTCATTGGTGTTCGACCCTTTACGGAGAATAAAAGCCGCCCTTGCGCCGTCCGGTGAAATGACCGGAAGCGTTTCCGCATAGTTGGAGCCATTCGTCAGGTCCACCACTTTAGCCGATTTGTAGTCCGGTTTGAGCTTGAGTTGATTGTTGACCGTAAAGACCATTTTTCCAGACGAATGCAAACGCGGGTCGCTTTCCGCGCTCGTCGAGGCGATATTGAGCGCCGAATTCGATGAAAGCAGGTCCAGATTGCCGGCGGGGGACGCTACATATATATATTGCGCGGCATCTGTGGGGATCCAAGTCAAGTTCACGGAATAGTTCAAGGGACTAACCGGTTTGCATAACGGTTTGCCGATTTCGCAGATTTTGGTTTTACGGATATTGAGCGACACCCATTCCTCGTAGGCAATACGTTTGCCATCCGGCGAAATAGTGGGATTGATCAGATTCAGTGTCGCTACCTTGGGCGACGATTTGATTTCAGTCAAAGGCTGAGCTGAAAGCGCAATAGCCAGCGACAGGACCACAAAAAGCAGTTGTATCAATTTCATCATGTATATCCTTCCAAGAATTTAGCGATTGATGGTATAGCAGCCGGCGGCCAGGCCAAGGGCTAACGGCGCAACGACCCATTTCCAGTAATTACGATAACAACAATAGTTCATGCGATCGATCGCACCTTTCTTGGCCGGGCGGATCAACAAATCGCCTTCGAAATAGGGTCTTATCACCTTGCCATAGGGGTCAATACCAATTTTTTGATGAAAAGTTAAGCACCCCGGTTGTTGAATTAGAAGATCATATTTGTAACCGGAAGAACGAAAATTTAAATCAGAGAAAATAATTGTATCTTCGATTATTTTTGGATTCAATGGAGTCCAACTGTCCGCGAACTCCTGGGTCAGATCGATTTGAATATCGCCGCCGCATCGATTGACCACCCAAAAATCGAAGGTCATCTTGGGCTGGATGACGGTTAACTGTTTTAAAGCGTCCCGGGTCAGGCGACCAGTGGCGGGATCGCTCAACGAAGCGATACCTGGGATGCCATCCAAATTGATAGTGGTTTTCTGAATCTGGATGGTATATTGTCCGACACCGGAAATATCCATGGGCAGATAAAAACACATATAAATGCGCTCACCATCGCAATACAGACCCGGTTCCTTTTCGAGATCGCTAAGCTTGGGGCCTTTGGCCAGGAACTTAATCATGCTGTTTAGCGAATGAGCTAGCGAAAAATTATCCCAATACAACTCCATAGAAATAAACGGATCAATACCTTTTCCATGGGTTTGGACATAAAGGGACAACCACTGCAAGAATCCTTCCTTGGATTCCTTGAAAAGTCCACCCAAAGTGGCGGTAGTGGGAAACAGCTTGGCAAAGGAGGTATCAAGGCTGATACCGGGGATAACATTGACAGTGCCCGCGCCTGCATCGATGGTATAGAACCCGTCGAGGGCGAAGCCCACAATGCCGAACTTATCGAGGATAATCGATTTGACAGCATCGGCGGGCGCTTTCAAATCCGCGGATGGCGCGCCGTGCTGGTCCGCCAGCATAAAATGCTGAGCGGCTTCAGTGGCATAGCCCATCATGGCCTGATTGACAGCATAGGCCAGGTGCCATGTGGCGCGGTCATTCCCGCTCAACGTGCCGGGATCAAGCGTCTGCAGGCATCCGGAAAGCGCCTGATAGGCTTCGCGCAATGCCGATTGGGAGGGGGATTTCGTTCGTAACGTGCTAAAATTGAGATCGACAATCTTATTCCAGTTATTCAGGGCCTCGAGCGTGCGGGGCACGGCATCCTGGTCGATACAGTCAGCGCTGTTCTGCGCCCACGACATTCCCGGAACGCCAATCGCTATCACAAGAAAAAGAATCCACATGTTTCTTTTCATGGGTTGCTCCTCAGAGTTGAACGGGTTGATTCATTTTTTGGAAACCGGGGCATTGCTCCCGATCCCAATAATTCCAAAACCAGCAGCGGATTGAATGGGCATTGATACTTTCATCGTAGGGGTCCAACTTGATCAATTCCGGTTCCTGCTGTTCGCAGATCGAACGGCCCTCAGTCCAAGCCGGAGAGAGATAGCCGCCTTCCTTGAGCATTCGCAGCAAGCTGCAGCGTTTGAAGTAGCGGCAGGGTTTTTCAGTTTTGAGAAAATCGTCGCTCACATCGAAATTGCTGGCCTTCTGAACAGAGATACGCACTTCCCCGGAGAGTTTTGCCAATTCCACGTCGATTTCCTCAAGGCTCTTGCGGGCCGACGCCACGACCAGGATAGCCATAGACGGCAATTTTTCCCGCGCCAGTTTTCCGTTTTTGTCCATCACCAGCCGCAAATCCTTATCATACAAATAATCCACATCCACAACCTTCTTGATCGTAGAAATTATGCGGCGTTGGGTCTCTATTTCCCCCGGGAGTTTGTTCACGGTAATCTGGTAAACTCCGCCCTTGGCTTCCTGGCTGCGATACATCGATTGCCCGATTAGCTCCTTGGTGTAGGGATGCAAGGGCAACAGGTTTCGTTTAGCTGTCAGATCGTAGGGCTCCTTAATAAAATCAATTTTTTTAAGATCGGCGGGAATGATATTTTCCACATGGCCGATCTGTACGAAGATACCCTTGAACATCACGGCGATATAGTCGGCCATATAGGAAACAATATGGATATTGTGCGAAATATAGACTATGGTTGTTTTTTCACGCATCTGGCGATCCTTGACCTCGGTCACGATCTGACCTTCGGTGATTTTGTCCTGATCAGCCGTCATCTCATCGGCCACAATCAGTTCAGGACTCAACGCCATACAGCGAGCGATAATAGTGCGCCGTTTTTCACCGCCACTCAATTGATAGGGATAATAATCTTTCTCCTCGCCCAACCCATAGGAGTCGAGTAATTCCACGATATCGCGCTCGGAATAATTTCCACCCTTGACATTAAAGCTTTCCTGCATGATTTCCCCGATTTTCATGTGTGGATTGAGCGCTGCGTTTGGGTTCTGAAACACCATTTGCATAAACCGTCGCTCATTTAAAAGTTCCTTACTGTTGAGAGAATACAGCTCGCGCCCCCGGAACTCGATCTTGGTCTTGGCGCCGTTCGGTGGAACGCTACAACGAAGGAGACGTAATATCGCCTTGCCCAACGTTGTTTTTCCACAACCGCTCTCCCCGATCAGGGCAAATATCTTGCCCTTGTCTATTTGAAAACTAACGTCTTCCACAGCGAACACCTTGCTCTTGGGTTCCCGGATATCGATAATGTTTCCCACTTGCTTGGGATAACACACAAACATATTTTCAACATTCAACAAAATTTTCTTTTCCATATAGCGTTCTCCCCCCTCAGGCGTCAAGTTTGATTTCTTTGTCGAAACTGGATTTGAGAAACGATTCGAAAGACTCGAAATAGAGATCATAGAAATTCCTGTCCTTCGAGCGGCAGTATTTCCAGCAGCGAAGCTGGTGCTGTCGGTTTTTCGCCTGCCCGGAAACGTCATTGAGATGAATCTCATCATCTACCGTCAGTTCAATCAATGGCGGATGAATATCCTTTTCCAACCCATCGCACAGACTTTTCATTTTTTTGAACATCTCGATCTTTTCCGGGGAGAGAGGAATATCGAGTAATAAGCCATGGTTGACTTTGTTCAATATGCCACAAATATTAGCATAACTCTGACATCGGGCATGAAAGGCGCATCCGGAGGGTAGTTCAGACAGATCAGGAACCTCGCCATGAACGGTATTAATGCTCAGGGAATCAGAAATCATTTTACGTAACCGCACCATGGCCAATAACTCTTCAGATTCACATTTAATGGCTTCAACAAATTTATTATGATATTCGTCCTCTGCCGGTGACCTTCTTTTTTGTTGGTCAATACTATTGCGGCCTTTAAAGCTCATGATCTTTTCAATCACGTCGACAATTCCTGCGCCATTTGTTTCGCCATTTTTCGCATTATTTGGTGTAGGATTTTCAATTACCCTCGCCAGAAAATCAATTTTTTCTGCCAGTTCCTCAGACGATTCGGCATTCAGTCCAGCGCCGACCAGGCACTCCTTGATGCGCATAATTTCCTTCATCAGCACCAGTTTGTCCACATCGGGACTAGAAAGCAAAAGCCCCAAGGTATAGGGATGAATGGGACGCAATTTTTTTAATTTGTTCATATAATCCAGATCGATTTGGGAATCGGCCTGTATAAATTCCAACCAATTGCGAAAATGCTCTACAGGGCCGTATTCGATGATCTCCCCGGCATAAAGCACCATCATACGGTCAGTGACACGCGGAATCAAATGAATATCGTGAGAAATCAGCATCACAGCGCGATCCTTTTTGCGCGGTTTGCCAGCTTCATCCCGAATCAAAACAGAATCATAATAGGGCAGGGGATCGCCCGTTTCCTGCTTTTGCGGGTCGATATTGACAGTGTCTTCCTGTAAAAGACGGAATAGATCAATAATCTCGCGTCGCAACACCGCATCAAGACCGGTGGTCGGTTCGTCCACGATAGTGATTGAGGAATTAGAGGCGATCGCCAACAAAATCAGCACCCGCTGCGCCATTCCGCCGCTCAGATCAGAGGGCAGGGAGCCAAACACTTTGTCCGGGTCGCGCAGCTTGACAGCATTCAGATAGTTCATTATCTGCTGTTTATATTTTCCAAAAAGTTCTTTTTTAAAAAATTTCAAATAAAGATATTGAAATAGTGGATAGCCGTTTATCCAGGCCGGCGTACAATCCTGGGATGAATTATTGATCAGGCACAACATCAACTGATAACCGACGGTTTTAATGGGATTCATGCTGCCCTTGGCATCCTGAAAAATCATCGAAATCCCGCGCCCACGCACTTTACGATACGCTTCGCGTCGGACCCGGTTCTGTTTGATATAATCATGAATACGGATTTCGGAAATGTTCTTGACGGACGATTTCACATCCGAATCATCGAGTTCCAATCCAATCTGTTTAAGATACTCATCATTAATATCAATCACGAGGTTGTTCTTTTGATCGAAGTAACGGACATCACCCCGAATTACCCCGGGAACGTCATTAATGAGTCCCAGAATGCCATAAGCCAGCCGAGTCTTTCCCGACCCCGATTCGCCAACGACACCCATGATTTCGCCTTTTTGGATATCAAAGCTAATGTCATTCAGGAACCATAAAAAACCCTTGGGAATCTTGACACATCCGGTCAAATTGCGTACTTCCAGCAAATTGGCTGGATTTTCCATAAACGTTATTTTATTTGTATGTTTCGCCATGCTTCAACTCTCCTTGTTATACGACATCGCGGTGTTTGGCGTATTTTTCGGTCAACACATCACCCCACCAATTCAATAAAAAAACCAGCAGGATCAGGACGGACAAGGGGATCAACGATCCCAGAAAGTGTTTGGAAGCCACTTCTTTATATACCGTACCCAGGGTCTCGTAATTACGGTTGATTCCCAGATAGCTCAAGCAGGCTTCGATGACGATCGACCAACCGAACAAGTAACTGAACTGAATGAAAATCATATTTTTGCATCCGTCCCAGACCAGATGTTTCCAGAAAATCCGCCGTGGTTTCACGCCCAGAGCGCGCACACCGAGAATGAATTCTTCCTTACGCAGGTCGCGGATATGCTCCAACATAACCTGTCCAACCGAGGGGAAAATCAACAGTCCCCAAACCAGTAGCACCAGTAGCAAGTTATCGCTACCGGTCTTGCTCTGTATCAGCATTAGGGAGAAAATCAGCACAATAAACTTGGGGAACGAATCCACAAAATCGAAGAGCCAGACAATGACTTTTTCGGTCCGCCCGCCGCGATAGCCGGCCCAAACGCCTAAAATGACACCCAGAATGCAGGAAACCAAAGCAGCGCCAAATGATACGCCCATAGTGACGTGCAATCCATTTAAAATTCCCAACACCAAATTATTCCACACCAATTCCCACTGTCCGTCCATACTGAATACCACTTTCTCGCCCGTGCGCCATATATGGAACATCGGCATGAACCAGAACACAACCAACAGCAGGGCTGTAATCGATACCCAGATTTTTTGCTTTTTCAATGGATCTTCATGAATCAAGGTACGTTTTTTCGGCTGTTTCAAAATCTTTTGATACATAAGCCCCCCTTAAACTTGATCGATACGTCGATCGACCAGTTTATTGATAATCGATAAAATAAAATTATTGATCGAAACAATCACAACGACAACGATAGCAACGCCGGAGATAAGGTAAAAATCGCGGAACTGGGCGGCCTGATAAGCCATGAAACCAATCCCCTGACCGATATCCAGAGCCTGCTCCACCACTACGGCGGTACCGATGATAATCGGGAACTTGGAGAGAATGATGGTAATATAAAGCAGGGCGCGATTTTTATAACTGCCCCGCTCATGATTCATCCCCAGAGCTACCAGGGCCCGGCTATACTGCTTGCCCATGGTTTTCTCACGGATGGAGCGAAAATTACGGAACAATTCGATAACCAAACAATTCCCCACCGCCAGGGCGAATACCGCCAAAATCTGGTTGTACAAATCGCGATGATGAAAATAATCGATTAGTGTGCCCAACCACTCGGTCATTAAAATAGAACGAAAAAAATCGGCCAGACCAAAGGCCGGAGCGGACGAAAAAAGAATCATCAAGAACAGGATGATATAGGCCGTGAGTTTCTTCTCAACGGTATATTTGGCAATTAGCCAGGAAATGATCACCGCCAGCGCGATCGAGGCGCCAATGATCGGCAGGGAGGTCGCCAAACCCTCGGCAATGACTTCGCTCACTGGTAAGGGAGCGTAACAACTGCTGATGCCGAAATCAAACTTTAGACTGTTAAAGAATTGCGTCCAGAATGGCAGGTTCTTGCCCGGCACTAACTGCGTAAAAAAAACCAGCATGGCAATCGCCGCCAGTCCGATAAACACAAAACGGATCGCCTTCTGGATTAAATAAATAATAAACTCACCCACGATTTGGTATTTACCCAAAAGGGTCACTTGATAATAAATGCGATTCAACATGATACACCCCTTTAAACGATTAATTGGAACAAACAAACATCATACAGTAAATCTGATGCGGCAGGAAACGTTGAATTTCATTTTGCTTATAAAAACCAAATGAAGTCGGGGACCAGAGAAAGACCCAGGCAGCATCATCCACTAACACCTGGTTGATTTGGTGCATAACGTTGGCATATTCAACAGGATTTGAAAGCGAACTCGCCTGCTGCAACAATTTATTGACCGGATCGCTCCGATACTGAGCAAAATTCTGATTGCCCACCTGAGAACCGGTATTAAGGAAAAAATCGGTAATATCACAAAGATGATCAAAATAGATCGTCTGATAGTATAAATCGAAATCGCCATTGTTCAATTTTTCTTCATAAACATTTTTAGTGAAAATAAAGGTTTGGCTGGTTTTAATGCCAATCGCTTCCAAATACTGCTTGATCTGGACCAGCGCTTGTTGTTCCTGGGTTGAAACGGTATTGGGCGCGATCAACCGCAATTCTTTTGTCACAGAAGCGCCGGCTATCAGGGATTTCGCCTGAGCGACATCATATTTATAATCTTTGATAGTAGGGTCAAATTTAGGTGAAACAGCCGGGAAGGGGCCATTGATCACGGTATAGCTATTTAGAAAATCGCTCCTGACAATCTGCTGACGATTGATCGCGGTATAGATTGCCTTACGCAATGTCGCATTAGCGGTGACGCTGCCCGTCCGGTGATTGAAAGCCAGAAAACTGATGGAATAACCGCCCCATTTGAATTGGGTCAGATTTTTGTTGGCATTAAGGCTCGGTAGATAGGTGAGCTCCACATAGGGAGCAATATTTAGCGCTCCGGGGATTTTGGAATTTAAATCCGCCACTATGGCTGCTGGAGTTAAAAATAACCGGCGTTCCATTTCCTGTATAAGACAGGAGGATGTCTTGCTCATTTTAGTATTTAAACTGTATTTATAAGCTTTGCCAATTCTACTCTGTATATAAAGACCAGAGGAAATTGGAGCATTTAGAAAGCCGCTGGCCTGAGCGATATCGAGATACTTTTGGGGATCATTGCTGAATTTGTGGGCCGGCAATATGTAAAATCCCAACTGGCCAAACGCGTAGAACACATTTTGGCTAAGCGTAATTTTTAATTGCGTGGGACTGACCACCTGGACGCTCCTGAGGACGCGAAACACCGGCTGAGAGGAAAGATTGCTTTGCGGCGACTTATAGACATCCATGGAAAACTTCACGTCACTGGACGTCACTGCCGTACCATCGCTCCACTTAAAATCATTGCGCAGGGTCAAGTCGATAACGAAATCCTTGCCCACCTGCTGGCTGGTATGGCTGGCCACCAGCTCGGGAACGATGTCATCATTAGTATTCCAGGTAAACAACCGACAAAAGAGTAAATCCAGCACCATGCGGTTATCCACGTCAGAACTCAGCACTTTACCTGGATACGGATTGACAGTTGGAGTCATGGCGGAAAATACCGCCTGCGCGATGAGACTTCCCACTGAAACCATTAAAATTGAGATAGCGACAAAGATTTTTCTTGTCATGATTTTTCCCCTTTTTTGAGTTTAGGTTGGGTTAAAAATAGTAAATTTATTAAATTTAATATTTTTCACATCATTTGTCAATATTTTTTTTATTAAAAACTCACAATTTCAATTTAAAGTATAAGCATGTTTTTATCAGATGAAAATGGAGAGTGCTACCTAATTCGCCCCCCCAAAACTGGGGAGTTGGCTTACCCTGAAAGTAAGGATTTCTTCTGACCCCTAACATACTACAAAATGGGGAGTTGACTTGACCCCCAGCAGATCATGATAAAAAAAACTAAAATTAGGGCTCTCAGAATCAGGCGGAGTGGTTGAGAAGCAGCCGTCGTCGGATAATGGCGCCGGGGATACTCATTTGCTCGCGGTATTTGGCCACGGTACGGCGGGCGATCTGCAACTCGTTGTATTTCTAAAACATCGCGCTGTTTTTTCCGTCGCTGAGCGGTTTCGTCTTATCCTCGGCAGCTATGATGGATTTGATCAGCGCACAGTCTTCTGGTTGAGATTTGCCGCCCACGCCTCCGGAACTAAAAAAGTTGCTCAAACGGATCAACATTTTTATCTCCTTACCTGGATTTTGCCAATCAATACATCATTCAATATATTGTCCAGAGCTGCCGATTTCCGATTGAGATGGATTTGCTGGTTCCATTCCCAGACAACGACGCGCTGAATTGATAAAAACGGAAGCTCTATCTCCGCATACGGAATCAAGCCGCGACTGATAAAAGGCGGCCGAATCGGCTTGATTGCCTGTTATAAATCCAACGGTTTTAAGCGCCAGTGCCGGGGGATAAAATGGGTTGCGGCTAAACACCTCACGATCAATGAGTTCGTGCGCAGCTTCTCCTTTTCCCAATCGATAAAGACAGCAAGCAAAACGAGTTATAAAAAAATGAGCATGAAACGGCGTAGGGGTCAATGGAGCCAACCGTGTCAGACTCAAGAGGGTATCGATATACAATTGCAATCCTTGCGCCTGATTCTTATCGGTCCACTCCTGCGCCCAGGCATCGAGAGCAAATAAATTAGCCAGCGGCCAATATCGCTTTCTCTCGAAAGGATCACTATGCGAGAAGCTCTCGATTTCCATCAAGTAACAGGAAATGTATTGAAGATACTTAAGCGTTTCCATATCCGCGCTGTCTATTATGAGTTTTTCCCGAAGGAGCTCTGCTTTGAGCCAGCGAACCCGGGATTTGGTTTTCCCTGCATCAGGATGATTCTCCTCATCCATCATTGAATCAAGACAAGCCAGAGCGGCATCGATTTGACCTTGTTCAGCCAACAAACAGGCATTATTGAAATGAAACAGTTCGAGCGTGGAATCGTTGGAGAAAAGTCGGAACATGCGTTGATTAATGAACGCAGCAGAATCCCAGCGAGCAAGTTCGGCATGAATCGCAATTGATAATCATTGCCTTGTATGGTCAACAGATCGCAGGATACCCTCAAGCCAATTCTATCCCTAACCGATGATAGCAAGCTGCCATTGAACACATCCAGCACTTCCAGTCCCGAACATTGCTCCAGAGACTCGGACAAAGCAAGCCGCCATCCGAATTCCAGGGTGTCATTCGCGCACCATCCGGACTGAATGACAATCTTGCTCACAGGTACCGGTTTTATCATCCATATAACAACCAAGAAAACCCCTCCGATGAAAAAAAATACCATTTTTATATTTTTCACTATCGATCAACCCGTTTTCCTTTTCAGTATTGAGTTTTTCTTTAATGCTCAATAACCGAATACGCAGATTTTCAAACAAAGCCTGAATGTCGGTAATGGAATCAATCTCCGCAGTTTGGAATGCTTCTTCGATTTTCTGCTCGATAGCTCGGATGGATCGTTTTCGTAACAAACCAATATAAAAAAAATACATGGCAGAAAGAAGGGCGACAATAATCGTCGCGGCCAATTCTGAAAAAATGCCTTCCGTTAATCCTCGTAGATTGGCGATGGTATCAACCAATGAATTCAACATAGTATCTTCGTTCTCGATATTCTTTTACTCCGGGCGCTTACATTCTCAAAATAAATTGTATTAACCCTGTATTCTCGCAACTGAAAACAAAACTCTTCTTATAGCTTTAATTGTTGAATATCCTCCGTCGCCAATACTTGACGCGCGAGCGCTTCTATCTTCTCCACCTGCCGGATACGCTTCAATTTTAACATCGTTTCCGAAGGTATCTCCCCGTAACGAGCATTCATCATGCTGATCAACACATCCCGGGCTCCTTCCAACTTCCCCCTTATTTCTCCTTCCAACTTACCTTCCAACTTACCTTCCAACTTACCTTCCAACTTACCCTCCTTCAATCCCTGCTCGTATTTCTCCTGCAAAATGATCTCGTCAAAACTTGTTAAATATGTCATGGGTT
>CAZWDO010000009.1:102739-154318 GCA_964632485.1 uncultured bacterium | reverse complement strand
AAGACTTCCTTGAATAGCTTGTCGTGAGGATTGACGATCTCCATATATGCTTTCCCGCGTTTGGATCGGTTTTTATTCTTCTATTGAGTTATAATATTTGGCTTTAGAATTGTCTGCCATACTGGATTTTCCATATTTCCAATGCTTTTATGAATGAACACAGTTGAAACCGCAGCGCTTTCCGGGCGGTATCATTATAAATTCGATCCTGATAACGCCTTTTTTCAGTCGTTCACTCCCAGCGCAGCGCATAAGCGTCTTAACTCACTTGTTTTCTTACGCCTCATGGATTTCAGTTTAATCAATCCCTCCAGATAAGCGCCCGGCAACTCGCCAAAGAGCTATATTCTAGCTTTCAATCCAGTTCGAATTCCTTGCGCCAGTCCTTCAAATCCTTGAATTCCGGCTGCTCTCGTTTATCCAGCACACAGTTGCCCAACACCAGATAATCCATTTCCGTGCGCATAAAACAGGTATAGGCTTCGCTGGGCGCGCAGACAATGGGTTCACCGCGCACGTTGAACGACGTGTTGATAATGACCGGACAACCCGTTTTCCGGTAAAACGCCTGAATAAGCCGGTAGTAGCGGGGATTGGTCTCCTCGTTCACCGATTGAATCCGCGCCGAATAATCCACATGCGTGATGGCCGGGATGGTGGATTTGGGAATATTTAACAGATCAATGCCCCACAAATTTTTCTTGTCTTCCGGCACCGGCAATTGCTTATCCTTTTTCACATCGGCCACCAACAACATATAGGGCGACGGACAATCGATTTCGAAATAATCGGAAATATACTCTTCCATGATAGTTGGCGCGAAAGGACGGAACGATTCCCGGTACTTGATCTTCAGATTCATAATCGACTGCATTTTGGGCGAACGCGCATCGCCGACAATACTGCGATTTCCCAGGGCGCGCGGACCATATTCCATCCGGCCCTGGAACCAGCCGACCACCTTCTCCTCGATCATGTAATCGCTCACTGTCTCGTATAGTTCGGAATCTGACAGCTTCCGATAGGGAAAACCTTTCTTCTTGAGAAACTTTTCGATTTCTTCGTTGGGGAAATCGGGTCCCAGATAAGACCCTTTTTGCGAATCGCGCAAAGGATCGTTTTTGCGGGGATTGCCGAGATACTGATAATGGATCATCAACGCGGCTCCCAGGGCGCCTCCCGCATCGCCGGCAGCCGGCTGAATCCAGATATGATCAAAAATCTTTTCCGCTAATATCTTGCCATTGCCGACACAATTAAGAGCCACGCCGCCCGCCAGGCAGAGATTTTTCATTCCCGTTTCCTTGCGCACATGCCGCGCGCATCTGAGCATCACCAATTCAGTCACCTCCTGCAGCGAACGGGCGATGTCCATTTCCTTCTGCGTCAGGTTTGATTCCGGTTCGCGCGGCGAACCGCCGAAAAGCTTATCGAATTTACGATTGGTCATGGTCAGACCGGAGATATAGTCGAAATAATCCATATTCATCCGAAACGAACCATCCTCCTTGACATCGATCAGATTTTCAAGGATGGCCTGCACATAGATCGGCCGGCCATAAGGAGCCAGTCCCATGACCTTATATTCGCCGGAATTGACCTTGAATCCCGTATAATAGGTAAGAGCCGAATATAAAAGTCCAAGGGAATGTGGGAAATGAATTTCCGAATGGATGCGCAGTTGATTGTCCTGGGCCGCGCCCCAGGAAGTGGTTGTCCATTCGCCCACGCCATCAAAGGTGATAAAGGCCGCTTCCTGGAACGGGGATGGAAAAAATGCCGATGCCGCATGGGATTCGTGGTGTTCCGTGAAGAGGACTTTTCCGCTGAAACCCAATTCATCCTTGATCAATTCCGAAATCCACAGTTTTTGCTTGACCCATACCGGGATGGCCTTGAGAAAGGATTTGATACCGAAAGGAGCCGTTGTCAGGTAGCTTTCCAGGATACGTTCAAACTTGATGAACGGTTTGTCGTAAAAGGCCACGTAATCGACCTGATCAATTCCGATTTTTCCCGCTTTCAGGCAATATTCAACGGCTTCCCTGGGGAAGCGGTAATCCTGTTTCTTGCGATTGAAGCGTTCCAGTTGAGCAGCCGCCACAATCTCGCCATCGTGCAGCAAAGCCGCCGCGCTATCGTGATAAAACGCTGAAATACCTAATATGTACGTATCATCCATGGTTTGCGCCCTACCGGGGAATAATTGTTGATCTATACATTTATGTCATACGTGATAGTTTCTAATCATTTTTTTTAGCGCTTCATCCTACCACGTTTCGTATCGGGCAAAAAATATCCTCGTCTGTTCAGTAATCACTAGTGGATTGCTGTTTTGAGTCTGATAGTTCAATAATCCTAACTTTAGAAATAAATCTCGCAGCCCACTCGATGATTGATCGCCCGGATCGATATCTTAACGATATTTGAATTATTGATTAAACAATTCTTTAATTTCGTTTTCCACGATTCTCGAATAGACGCCGAGATAAGGGTATCATTTTCGACGCTGAATAATGGCTTGAAATAATTATCCAGAAAATCGTTACTTATGAAAAAAAGAATATGGCGTGCCTGATTTGGTATTTTCCGATGCTTTACGATAAAACAAGATATTTCTGGTCCATTCCATATCCATTGCAACCAGCATTAATTACCTGGAAGCGTTCCATTTCGGTAATGGCATATAAATAAGATGCCAAAATCATCGAATCAGGCAAATAAGTAGCCTCAATGAAAGAATCGCCTAACAGAAATATAGATTCCTGAGTATTGATTAATTCATTACCTCTAAATCCGTCTGCATTGTATCGAATGCTAAACATAGTATTTAAATTCTTGTTATAAGCTTCAACTTTACGGGTTACTGGGTTTTTCCAAAGTAATTTCGAATCTCTGATTTTCTCCGGAGTTTTCTCAAAATAGCCAATTATTGCCTCTAATGTCAAGAATGCGATTAAAAAAATGATAAATGTAAAGACAGCTCTTTTAACAAATATTTTCAATTTTTTATGCCTGAAT
The DNA here is from genome assembly GCA_964632485.1 of uncultured bacterium. Classification (GTDB taxonomy): domain Bacteria; phylum JAGOEH01; class JAGOEH01; order JAGOEH01; family JAGOEH01; genus CAZWDO01. Next base: position 151,297 of record CAZWDO010000009.1, on the reverse strand, counting down.
ATGTTGAGAATTATCAGGTGTTTTATTCAGAAAGAAATTCTTCAATCGATTAATTGGAAAAATTGCCCAGATACCAACTGCTGAAAAAATAAATACAAACGGTTCTATCATACTACGATGCCGAATAAGTGTTCCTATGTTTCCATCTACCAATCCTAGCATAATTGCATGGGTAATTATATAAAAAATACATATTTGTAAGGATTTATTCATTCTGCCCATAATCAAAAGACTAACGAAACCAACTACTGCTAAAAGTACCAATAATATCCAAATTAAGTGCAATAGCTGAAAAATACCATATTTTAAATTATAATAGTTAAATGGGTTCGGCTCAATAAAAGTATGGAACACCCCCAAGATGAAATAGTAAAAATAGTTAATAGGTTCGGGAAGAGCAAACTGGTCAAAATAATAAATATTGTTCATGACTTTAAAACAATATCCCCCGGATGAATAATGCCCCTTATTAAGCAGAAGAAATTTTGAAAAAAAGTTGTTCATCATACCCATTAATCCCTGATATTTCCAAAATATAAAGATAGAAAAAAATATTGCAATTTTTTTAATCGGTATGGCATAATACAAAAAAGACAGTAAATATACCGCAAAATAGAATGTGAATACATTTGGTCGACTCACAAACAATAGAATTAAAAAAATTAACAATTGAGGAATATATCTATACCATTGTTTATTTAGATGAATTAAAATCCACAAACCCCAGAATGTTAATAACAGGTGAAAGAGGTCCTTTAATAAGAAAAGAGACCAAACATTATGTAATGGATACAGGAGAACTAATAATAATGCAATAGGTGCCGCTGGATTAAAGATGAGTTTTACAAACTTATAATAAATCGCAGCAAAACCGATCGTCATCAATATATTGAGTATTTTGATATCAAAATTAATACTGTTAAATCCAAGCTTTAAAAAGCCAATCATATAAAAATAAAGGCTTGTTCCGTAATTACCGATATTAAAATCTTCAAACCGAAATATATAAAGCTTGTAGTACAAAGCTTCAGGGACTCCAGCGACAAAAGACACAAAAGCTTCTGTAGAAAACCAATGAACTGAATATGAATCTCCAATAAAGTCTAAATACCCCATGCCAAATGACAACAAATTCACAATAAGCAGCAATGAAAATCGAATTAAAAATGAAACGCCCAAACAAGTTGAAGCAAGAAACAAATTGGTGATGATCAAAAACAAAAACAAACTCAAAGGACTAATAAATAATAATAGGCTAACCAAAAAACTAATTGGTATAATCAAAATTGATAGTTTCATTAACTAGTCCTCTGTCAAGGAAATCCTTTAAAATCAAATAGTTGGTCAATATATGCGTAGAAAGGGCTTATTATTTTGCTAGCTGGTTTTGATAATCTTTTGCGGTTTTATTTGCCAAATCACCAATTGAACTGAGTGCTGCTGCTTTAGAATTATCACACCATAATACTGAACTAATACTGGTAACAATCTTTTAAATTCATTCCAAAGTGAGAATAAAAAATTCTAAATCCAAAAATTTTCAAAATAATGCATAACTTTATTTGAAAAAATTTAATTAGTGTACTTTTTTTTGGCAATTATTAGCATACTATCTTTGAGATCAATCCTAATTGATTTTTTAATAATCGAATTTGGAATATACTTTAAAATCGCATTAATAAATATATTACTGAGATTTAATTTTCTTAAAATGTATTCTAATGAAAAGATCCTCGGATAAGTATAATTGCTTATAATTGTATAGTTACATTTACATAAAAGACTTTCTATTGTTTCTTTATCGAAATAATATAGATGGCTTCTACTAAAACCATACCACTTTTGACCCAGTAACTTAGCTGATAGTGAATTTATATTAGGTGTATTAAGTACCAAGTAGCCATCTTGATTTAACCATGTCCAACATTTAATTAAAACACTTACCGGATCCTGTAAATGCTCTATTACATCAATCATTGTTATAATATCAACAGAATTTTTTTTAAATTCGATACTTTCCAATGCTGAATTTACAATATTTAAATTTAGTATATTTTTTGCATACTTGCAACATTCTACTGATAACTCGACGCCAATTACTGAAAAAGCTAATTTTCGTGCAGCATCTAACAACAAACCAACTGAGCATCCCAAGTCTAATAATGTTCCCATCGATATATATTGTTGTATTAATTTTGCATTTTCAAAAAAGATCTTGGCTCTATTTTCTGCTTCTAAAACGTAGTTCTTAATGTCTAGGTTTCTGTATATGTTCTGAAAATAGGAATAATCTTCAAAAGGATACACGTAAAAAAGACCACACTGTTGACATTGGACAATATCATTATGAGTTTTATCGTCAAGAACTGAGAATCCATCTTGATTAACACAAGTAGTTTGTCTGCTTTTTTTAAACTTTATCTTATAGTCAGATGAATTACACAAAATGCAATTTGGTTTGTTCATTGTTGTTGTCCTTTATAAATTACTATGTTGATAACAATAGATAATATGATCTAATGAAAGGATTTTAAACTTAATTTGCAATTTTACCAATTTACTGATTTCTTGAAACCAATCTGGATAAAATCGAAGACAATCTACTGGATACCGGTGGTAAAAAAAACCTGGCATTACTGTATGTACGATTAAGTAACCATTATCGGCAAGCAGTAATTTTAACTTCCTTATATGATCTACAGGATCTACAAGGTGCTCTAATACAGCCTGTGATAATATTAAATTATATTTCCCTATGCCAACAGGTATTTGATCATTAAAATCCCAATGGTAGTCAACGTTATCACTGATTCCTGTTGTATTCAGACTTCTAAAAGGAAAATTTTCGAGAAAGTTTGTCTTCACTTTGTTTGTTTCCCCTACTAATAAAACAATTGCATTTTCAATATTTAATTTCCTAATAATCCATACAATTTCTCCCTTTATATGGCCTGATTCATTTGATACATTATTAAATTGGTGCGTAAAATATATTCCAGTTTCAAATTTCCCATAAATCCTTTCAATTTTATGTTTTAGAAAAAAATTTAAAATTATTGAATTTAGCTCATTTATCGCAATGCCTATTATTGAAAACTTATATTTAATTAAAAGCTTCAGCATTCTTCGTATTTTGTTCACCAAAAAAGTAATAGCCAGCATTATATACCTGTTCTTTTGAATTCTTGTTGATTAAAAAATTTTGAAATTATCGGCTCGTAAAATCGAGTTAAAATCATTTCATTACTTTCCGAAATAATATTACTCAAATATTTTGAAATCATAAAACAATCATGTATATCAATGTTTAAGAAAAGTCCTTGGCGACCTGTAGTTATGAGGTTTCTTATTTTGGAAAGCGCAAAAAGAACTTTTTGCAATTCATTTTCAAAACCGACTTTGAATAATGGATATGAATGTAAATAATATGATTTTTTAATATCAGTAATTAATTTCTCCTTTAGACCAATTGAAGATAATGATCGGATATAATCAAAATTATGAATTGATCCATCATAATTATGGTCTGAAATCTCTAAACAAAGACATCCTAATTTATGAATATTATTAATATTATTTAAATCAGAAATTCTATTGGGGACAATTTTTTTATCTAGTAAATAAATCCAATGTTCGTCAAATAATCTAGGTTGGCTTAAAAAATAATAAATATAATGTAAACCTACGTAATCTAAACTGCTATTAACTATTTTAGGAGATAAAATATCATTAATTAAAGTATCAATTGGTAAAGTCGAAATAACTAAGTCGTCAGTTCCAATCGACAATTCTGTGTCATCCGAAATAATTTTTGAAATTATTTGATTTGAATAAAATAAATATTTAATATTAAAATCTTTATATATTGTTATTCCTTTTTTAATAAGCATTACTTCAAAATTGTCCCAGCAATTTTGAATCCCCATTTTATTATAAATAAATGAATTAAAATAGGATTTACTTGATTTTCTTTTTCCTTTTGTTAAAGTCGATAATATTACCGAAACCAAACTCAGCCCCTTTAATCGTTGATTAACTAACATTGTTGAAATTTGATTCGGTTCTATTCCCCATACTTTTCTGGAATATACTCCGAAGCACTTTTCATAAATGCTTTTACCAAAAGTAGAAATCCCCCAATCTTCAAAATTTTCAAAACTTGGTTTTCTAAGATGAATATTTTTAAGTTGCTGAATTAAATAATCTGCAACAAATTGAAAATTTGTCATGATATCATATTTATCAAGAACTTGTCCTATACTAAGCGGGTAATCAAGAATCAAATCGTCTAATAATAATTTGACATTTCTACTTTGAATAAAATCATTATTATCACAGAGTTTTATAAATAATTCATCAAACTCATCATTTGCAGGGTGATAAACATGCGGTCCATAATCAAGAAAATATCCATTATGAAAAATACCCGATGATAATCCACCTACATTAGTACTTCTTTCCAAAATAATAATTTCGCAATTTATCAAATTTTTTAAATAGTATGCTAACGACATACCACTAACACCACAGCCAAGTATAATAATTTTGTTTATTTTATTACTCATTAGTTTACCTTAGATGCTTTGTGAACTGATTTCATTTTTAAAATAAGAAATATAATCATAAATAATTGTTTCCAAATTTTTTTTTGGTTCCCATGATAATAGTTTTTCAGCCTTATCACTTATTGGCATCTTATCAAATGCTTCTTCATACAAATTTCCATATATTTCTTTTCCATCCAAATATAATAATTCCGAATTGCTGAACGTTAATTTTTTAATTAATTTTGCGTAGTCTTCTATTGTTATTTCATTATTTTTATTACCGATATTAAAAACTTCATGAACGGTTTTACCTTGACTTGCTAAATAAATACCTTCAACAATATCATCAACATGCGTAAAACACCTCTTTTGCTTACCTCCAGCAAATATTGTCATGATATTCTTTGAAAGTGCTTGTTGAATAAAAATTGGTGTTACGAATCCACCTCTTGGTTGCTGCCTTGGACCTGCTACATTAAAAGGTCTGATGATATTATAGTTGATATTCTGAATTTTTGATGTGTTTTCTAATATTATTTCAGTTAATAATTTACCGATGCCATACTCCAACCGAACTGAAACCTTGCTTTTAACAATTTTATCATCATCTTCTGATAAATATCCATCTTTACCATATACTTCTGAAGTTGATACATCTACTAAAACAGAATCACATTCAAGTGCAATATCAATCACTTTCATCATTCCTCTAACCATTGACAAACCGATTTTACCTGCATACTGTAATACTCCAGCTGGACCTACAACACTTGCAAGATGATAAATATAATCAAATGATTCACTTGTCTCATAGTCTTCAATATTTGATATAACAACTTTGCATTTTTTTTCATAAAATGATTTATCAACTGCATTTGATTGTAAATTATCTACTATTGTAATGCAGTAGTCTTTTTTAAGTAGATAATCAACTAAATTTGAACCAATAAATCCTAAACCACCTGTTACTAGCACCTTTTTCATAATCATACTCCTTGTTAGTTTTGTTCAATTTGATTACAACTCTTTAAAGTTTTAGTGTCATATTTCACTTTAAAAACATTTACGTTTTATAAAGATAAGAGAAATTCGCCCATCTGTATTGGTTCAGCGGAAAATTGAGAACGAGGTTAAAAACAACTTAACAAAACACGGGTAGAAAGTCAAGACTAAACTAAGCGGCCTGGATAATTTCACGATTTTTCTCCTTTCTTCTTTTCGCCGCTTGAGCCAGTTTAATCCGACGTTGTTCGAGTTTTTCCTCAGCCCGGCCGCTGAGCATGTCGAACGGAGTCAGATACGAAATGGCGCTGTGAAGGCGTTCATGATAGTAATAGTCTATCCATTCGGCCATTTTCAATTGGGCATCCCGCAACGACAGATAGGGCGTTCGGCGGACATGTTCCTGTTTGATACTCTTGTGAAATCGTTCGATTTTGCCATTGCTTTGCGGATAGTTGACCGAGGTCCGGACGTGAGTGAAGTTGCAGGATTGGACGAAGTTGCGGAAATCGTGGCAGATAAACTGAGCGCCATTATCGGAAATGATTCGGGGACGGGCGTGGGGATAGCGTTCGTGAGCGCGCTGGAGAGTTATCTGGACATCGAGTTCGGTCATGGATTCGCGCAGCTCGAAATGAACGATATAGCGGCTGTAGCCGTCGAGGACGCAGATCAGATAATAGAAGACCGAATGGATTCTAATGTACGAAATATCTACATGCCGATGCTGATGAGGAGCCGTCGGCTGGTTGAAGCCTTTGTTTTTGGAAGAAGCCTTTGCCGTATTCCATCGCTGAAGCGCTCCCGACTTTTTGAGGACGCGATAGACCGTGGATGGAGATACATGGGCGATATTAAAGTCCACCATCATCCAGGCCAGTCGTCTGTAACCTTCTGATCGATGCAACTCGAAAAATGCCAGAATGGCGGATTGTTCGTCCGGAGTCATCCAATGTGACTTGGGGATGGCTCCATTGTGGCGCGATTCAAGGCCTCGCCTGTTGACCCAGTTGTAGTATTTGGCGGAGCCGATACCCAGCCAGCCGAGCATATCGGCGGTGGCGACCCCCGTCCGCCGGTTCAGGCGGATGACCGTTTCCACCACGTTGTCGCGAATATTCATAGGCGTCTTTTCCTTTTTCAACTCGCCCCATTCTCTTTTTTTTTTAATTCAACGACCTCTTGCGCCAGTTCGGCGATCACGGATTCCTTCTTTTTAATTTGATCTTGCAAGGCTTTGACTTGTTGATTGTATTTGCGTCGCTCGGAGCTTTTCATGCGAAAGAAATCGACTGAATTTTTCAGTAAGATTTTCTGCCATTCATAGATGGTCGCGGGCGTGATACCAAATTCTTCGGCTACATCGCCGACCGATTTGTGTTCAACCATGATTTCCCGGATTATGTGGGCTTTCTGTTCGGGAGAATAGCGTTTGACATCTTTGATTTCCATGGCGCATCCTTTCAGATAGTGAGTTGCTGCGTGAATATACGCCCGGCGGGGAGAAAAATCAAGAGAGATTATTCTCCATGCCATCAACGGGGCGATTTGCGCGGCGTCTGGGGCGCTTCCCCGCCTCCCCCCCAGGCGGGGAAGCGCCCCAGACAAGAAGCTCCTTCCCGGTTTAGCGGGAATCAGGCAGCACTCTCCATTTTCATCTGAAGCAAAACACTAATAATTCTTGAATATACCTTAAATCAATTCCTTGTTCCAGCAGGTGCGTTGCAAAACTGTGACGCAACATGTGTGGTGTAACAGTTTTACGAATGCCAGCTTTTAATGATACTTTCTTCAAAATATTAGCTACACTGGTTGGGGAATACTTCTCTCCATCTTGCCCTTCAAAAATGATATTTCTTGGGCCGGTATTCTTTATAATACTGTCGCAATAATTGTAAAAGGTTTTCTGAAAGCAGCGTTATCCTGTCTTTCTTTCCTTTCGCACCAAGGATATTGATTAGCATTCATTCGGAATCAATATCATTAGGTTTTAAATTTAGGCTTTTTGACAATTTAGGCGGGGGAATAGTATTAGAAACAGGAAAGTGTTTTTCAAAAAGGTGTTAAAAATAATGAAATCATTGACTCTATCAAAGCCTAATTTTTGTAAAATAATACCAGTGTTGCGCAGTTCCATCATTGAATTGAAACTAAAAGGCTCGAACCATGGAGTTGACGAAGGAACAGCTTTTTGCCATGGCATTCCCTATTGAGAATCCCTGGTATGTAGAATCGATCAAGCTGGACGAAGCGGTGAAGCGGTTCAATATAGAGGTTAATTTTAATCGGGATTTGAAGTTTTAAAATTAGAGTCCGAAAAAAGCATTCGGGGACATTACAAGGCGTATGATACGGAATTTAAGGAGTGGCGTCATTTAAATTTCTTTGAATATGAGTTTTACATCAAGGCGTGGACGCCCCGAGTGAAGGTCAGGTTAGGAAAGGTATCCGATTGGTTCGAGTCCCCGGTCAAGATTGATGAATGGATTTAACATGCTGTTCGAAGCGATATTGCTGCTGTTGAGCGGCCAGATGGCCGCCAAAGATGTTTGTCGTCTGGCGCATGTTTCCGGCAAAAAGTTGTAGAAGCTGCTGGATTTATATGTGAATCAATCGTGGCGAGAACGCAATGACAAAGACGTTCAACGAATCGGTATCGATGAGACGAAGAGCAAGCGAGGCCATCAGTATGTGATCTTGTTGCGGACATGGACCAAAAGCGGACCTTGTATGTGACGGAAGACTAAAACAGCTAAAGGGTGGAGGCATTAAAGGAAAATCTGATCGAGCATAACGGGAAACCGGAAAAGATTCGGCAGTTCATCTGCGATATGTCCAAGGCGGTTTTCAAAGGAATCGGTCAGGAATTCAGCGAAGCCGAAATCGTCTTTGATCGGTTTCACATTATGCAGATTCTGAACCGGGCTGTCGATGATATCCGCAGGGATGAAGGCCGATATGAATCCATATTGAAGAAAAGCCGATATCTGTTTTTGAAAAATCGGGAAAACCTGACGGAACGACAGATGCAACACCTCGGCAGGACCGAAATGAGCCGGACGAAATTGAAAACAGTCAAAGCATTCCACATGGGGAACACTTTCAGGATATTTACCAATCACACTCGCCGGATGAGTTCGAAGCCAGACTGAAATCCTAGTGCAGTTGGGTGATGCACAGCCGGTTGGAGCGTATGAAGGAGGTCGTTAAAACCATCCGGGCGCATTGGTCCGGTATTGTCAACTGAAAATTGCGCTAAATAAACAATGGTTTGCTGGAAGGATTCAATTCAGTGATTCAGGCCGCCCGAGCCAAAGCCAGAGGATATCGGAAAATCAAAAACTTCATCACAATTATTTACCTTATAACAGGCAAACTTAATTTCAACCATGCCAACCCCCACTATTCACCCACCTAAATTGCCAACGAGCCATTTTTTTAGCATACAATTTCCTGATTCAATACATATGCCGCTTGCCACCCATATAAAATTGATACATTCGTCGCAAAGTTACTTTCAATTATTAGACAATAAGCTTTTTAATTTTATATTTGGTAAATTGAACTATGATACTTGACGCAAAAATGATTAAAATTGGCAATAGCATAAGATGATAGCGGTTGGATGAATAAAATAAATAGTGCATAAAATTTTTTCCTAAAACAACAAGCATAATTCCAACAATAACAGGCAGCACCCTAGGATTGGCCAACATTGATGATACCAGTCCATACATCCCCAATCCAATTAATGTAGTGTTGATTAACAATAACAACGTTTTAAATAACAATGTAATATAGCTAGATTGATAATAAGCTTGTTCAAATGAAATTTGCCCCCATATAAATGCATTTGAATGACCACCTAACCAGAATCTTGCAATCCGCCGGATTCCATTCTTAATAAAATATGAATATGGATGTTTTTTAATTTCCGCAAAGGATTTCTTTCTGAAAACATTGTTTATTTGAATTTCTACCAATGAATCTGATAGTAAAATTTCATTCTCGGCATTTCGATACTCAAGTATATCATTGTTACCTGCGACACACCACAGAGCAATCCCATCAATCGCCGCAACTGGCAATATTCTATGTGTCAATCTATAGTTCCTAACAGTCCAAGGGATTAATAATAGTAGCATTGTCAACACTACTAACTTAGTATTTTTAAGGGTTTTGCACTTTATATTATAAAAAAAAGATATCACTAATATTATCATTATTACACCTAGCATTTCACCTCTTAACAAAATCAATCCCCCCGCCAGCATTCCCAGGCTAATAGAATTACTAATTGATTGATCCTTCCAGTAAATTATGAAGCAGTAGATAAACCATATTGTCATAAATGCAGATAACGTTTCAGTAAGGAGGATACCGCTATACCCGATAAAAGCAGGATAAAAAGCGGTAACCCAACTCGCTAAAAGGCTTATACGTTCATCCATAAACAATTTTTGAGCAGTTAAAAACACTATATAAATCATTAACGCCGAGATCAGTGACTGGAAGAACCTGACCCAATAATCCTCTTCACCGAAAAGCCAATAAACCGCCCCCAAGAAGAGCGGGTAAACAGGACCTGTGCGTAAAGTCGGCGCATTTCGTAATGGATCATGGAACCCATCTCCATGAGTAAGACTCAAGGCAATCGGTTTATAGGTGCCGGTTGTATCCCCGCCCAACGGGAGCTGAGTACAAAATGTAATATAGCCAAAGCGAAGCAAAAACCCGATTGCGATTATCCAAACTATCTTCTGATTTAGCGTCAGATTTTTCATTTTTTGAGTATAATAACGAAGTAGTTTCTTCATTTTAGTTCAACCCAAGGCAGAATGCTGTTAACCATCGAATCAGCAAGAATTTTACATCCTTTGGTGGAAAAATGCACACCGTCAATCAATAAATCATCATTCAGTTCGATCCGAGAGCCTAGATCGATAAAATGAACCATTCCACTTTCATCGACCGCTTCATCTACAACTGCTTTCATGATTTTCTGTTGTTCAAGACACTCTTCCGTGAATACCGGTTCAGTAATAATAAGAACCTGTACACCATCTTCCACCGAATAATCAATGCTCTGTCTTAAATAGTATTTCATCCAAGCCCATTTATCATTTTTAAGATCAAAATCAACAAGATACTGTTTCTGAACTTTTCCAATTCTCTTCAATACATTTTCAGTGGAATTATAAACCGAGAGGATATTGGCAAGAGCATTTACGTGAAGATTATGGTCAACATCAGCCTGCGCTTTTTGGTTAGTGCCCCAGTATGCATCCTCAAGATTTCCATCCGACTTTAACAACATGATCTTTTCGCTTAAATATACTGGCAAAATCGGCATATATTTAAAGTATTTAAAGAATAAATTCTCTCGTCTGAAATTTGTAGTATTGCCAATCCCCAAATCATCATAGCCTGTAAATATGATAGCGATATCATAATCCAAAAACCGGAAATCCTGCATATTATTATAGATGGCATAGATACCTTCATTGTTATATCCTAAGTTGAAAACCGTAATTCTCCTATTTAACCCCAAGGAGTCCACATGATGTTGTAGTTTTTTCTCCAAAACATGTGGAATGGCCTCCCAATAATAGACACCATAGCCCCAAAGCGGGCTACCTCCGAACATCGCAATACGCAATTCGTCGGAGGCTTTCTCCTTGCGGATTTCTCCCCGATAACCTTTATAATTCAATCCGGCGATTTTGTCGAATTTTCGATGCAACAACTGATCGAAAACAAGCAGCATGAACCCGAACATAATTAAAAATGACACAAATGCAAAAAAAGTAGCGAGACTGAGCTTTATCCGGTCCGTCATCATTAAAACTGCACGTAAATGAAAGGTTGATTTGTATTTATGGTAAATGAGTACATTATGATAAATAAAAACAAAATAATTGCGTAATAAATGAAAGCATAGGAAAAGTGCTTAAAAAATGTTAACTTTTGGTTACTGAACAATTGAATAAAACGCTGAGGCCAATTCAAATACTCAATGATCAGAATAATCCATGCTGCTATGAAAACAGATCCATTGAAAAAACTAAGGTCTAAGCTCCCGAGTTCAAACCTGAAAAAAATCGCCTTAAAGTTATCCAAAGCAGCAACCAGCGATTTTGAACGAAAGAAAATCCATAAAAAAGTGACTATATTATATGTAATAAATATTCTCCATACTGTTATAAAACGCTTATTTAGTCTCTTAAATTGCGTTGCTAAATCGGCCCGAAATGGTTGGGTCATAATCCCCAGAATCATCACTATCCCATGCAAACAGCCCCAAACAATGTAATGCAATGCAGCGCCATGCCACAAACCGCATATGGCAAATGTAATGAAAACAGCTATTATCGTACTATATTGTTTCAAGTTTCTGAATTTCATCTGAATCGGTTTGAACAGATAATCCATCAACCATCTGGACAATGATATATGCCAGCGACGCCAAAAATCAGCGATGCTTGTCGCGAAATAGGGATTATGAAAGTTATCAGTAAGCCTAATATTGAACAATCTCGCGACTCCCAGCGCCATATCCGTATAACCTGAAAAATCAAAATAAATTTGAAGTGAATAGAAATTAATAGCTGCCAACAATTGCGACCCTGATTGAGTTGAAGCCGAATCAAAAATAGGATCAACAAAACTGGCCATATTATCGGCAATTAAAATCTTCTTAACTAAGCCGTACATGAATAGTAAAAAACCACTCAATACCATTGAATATTCAAAATTCTCCCTTCCTCGGATTTGTGTAAGAAAACTCTTTCCGCGCTCGATTGGACCTTGGAGCACTTTAGCAAAGAAACCAAAATATAGGAAGAGAGCCAAAGGGTTTGCTTCCGCGGTACTAACTCCTAAATATATATCCACAATATATGATATAGCTTGAAATGTAAAATATGATATGCCAATGACTGCCAGATACGAGGATGTGCCGGTTGAGGTGTTTTCCTGAATCAGATTCGTAATATAGAGATTATAAATAAAAGAACCATACTTAAAGTAAATCAGAGCAGCGAGAATCAGCGCTATGCCCCCGAACAGCCAAAGCTTTTTGCCCGCGGGTGATTGGCATTTTTCAATACGAAGACCAGAGATATAGGCTATCGTAATAACACTGCCCAATACCAATGTGGAAATCAGACTCTGAAACGTTAAATAGAAAAGAAAACTTCCAACTGCTAAAACCAGCATTCCAGCCTTGGGTTTTACCCAGTAATAAACAATAAAAATGAATAAAACAAATACGAAAAACTGAATTGAGTTGAATGCCATGATTGTCTGTAGTTTGTTATTTGGATTGCTTTAAAAATTTAAATTCCATTAAATGACTTGACATAAAAAATGATTGTTTGTTATTTTCTTTGAATTGAAATGATCTTCAATTACATCCCAAACTGGCGGTTGAGTGTTTTTAATTGACTCAATTCATGCTATTCTCTTTGGTTCGGATTCAGTTCCAGGTAATAACGTGAAAAATAGTCCAAATCCTGCTTCAATTGCATTTCAAGAAAATTCCTTACCCTCCTAGATTTATGCCTTACCGAATTATCAACATTCTCAGATAGATTTTGTTATAATGGTCATACTTGTTGAGAATCCATATTAGCACCCCAATAAAATTCAGGGAGTTCGCTCGATTGATTAGTTTATTCTTAGAAAGCTATTGAACAGTTACTTTTTAAATGTATGTTGATCCAATTCAATAATTTCAATATTCCGTGATAAAATTCGCTTGTTATCACGAATCGATTTTGTGACAATTGTTCCAATTCCAACAAAGCAGTTATTTCCAATGCTAATATTATCTGAAATTACAACACCTGGTGCAATGTAAACTTCATCTCCCGTTGTAACACTTCCTGATATAACAATATTGGCAATTAACAAATTACTTTTTCCGATTTTTGAATTATGCGCAATATAAACCAAATGGCCTATTTTAGTATTCTCTTCGATGATTGTATCTGATAGCGCCCCTCTGTCAATACAGCTATTGGGACCAATATCAACATTATCGCTAATAATTACTCCACCAATTTGAGGGAAATTTACAAATTTACCATCAATGTTTCTCGTGTAACCAAAACCTTCCGAACCAATTACCGATCCAGCAGATATCGTTACATTGTCACCAATATAAGTATTATCACTGATATAGACATTTCCCAATATTCTTACATTTTTGCCAATTGTAGCTCTTCCAATAATTGTATTCGGGCCAATATAGACCTCTTTTGATATTTTGGCATCTGAATGGATATGAGTGTCAGCACATATTTCATACTTCTGCTGGTTTGAAAAAAAAAGATTAGCGATTTCAGTGAATAACAATTTTGGGTTAGAATTTACAATCAAGCATTTTTTATATGCTTTACAAATTTCTTCTTCAATAGATTCATCTGTTATAATTAACCGTGACTTCGTATTTAGAATAATTTCACTTTTGTTTGGCTTTTTAGGGTGAATCCATGTTAAATGATTTTCATGAGCATTGGCGATTGCTGAAATTCCTGAAATCTCAATATCATTGAAGTCACCAACGATTTTGATTATATCTTTAAATCTATGGATTATTGTATTTGCTAAAATAATCATTTACTGACATCTCATAAAATTTGTTGATAACCCATCAGGTAATTCTCTATTGTATTGAGAATTAATCCTAAATACTTCATCAATATCCTCCAGAAATCTTTGAGTATAATTCAGAAAAAGTTTCTTATAACCTACTTCGTGTTCTGAAAAATGAAATGGATGAAATAGAAGCTGGGCTTTCTTAGATTTTACTTTCTGTACAAAGTCATAAGGGTTCTTCCCCCGAAAATTTCGACAAGAATCTGATAAATATGAATCATTATTAAAATAATTTATGCTATATGCATTTATCATGTCAGTATCTAATTGAGGCATTTGACCTGATACTGATGGATTATGCAAACTGAAACAACTCACTTTTCTCCCAATTAATTGTTCCAAACAATCTCTTTCTTGAGCCAGTTTTTGTGAAAGTACATTTATATCGATAGTTTGATATACCAGAGGATCGAAATGCAATCCAATCTGATGATCAAGATTGATAATTTCCATTATCATTTTATGATTGTTTTGTGTATTTGGGTTATAACAAGGACTAGTCTGTAATAAAAAAAAAGTCGACGAAATATCGATTTCCTTCTCGAGCAATGCAATCTTGACCGCAGGCTGTAAAAAAACATCAATATCATGTCTTAATATAAAGATGTCTTGCTGTTCTTCAGAATTAAAAAAGGAAAATTTTCGATAATTTAAGGAGAATTTCAAGAATTGTATATATTGATCATAAGTAAAAATAAACTCTTTATTCATAAAGCTCCGCTTTAAATTTTCTCGCAAAAATCATCAATCCCATCGAATTATCTAACTTTGTAATTGAATCATAAATCATTGATAGCAAACCTAACAATGCATTAAAAACAATTTCAACCAGTCGATTTTTCTTAAGCACCTTACAAATACGAATAAATAGACGTATAAATACAGATTTATCTTTATATTCATTATCAAAAACTTCAATATAATCGTTAATACTCCATAAAGGCCCCCACGTTTTATTTCGTTTAATAATTATAAAATTATTATTTTTAATTCTTTCAATAGTCTGTTTTACAGATTCCATGCCTATATGTCCATATTGCATAACTACCCTGTTTTGATAAATATCCGGGTATTTTTTTGCGAATCTTAATACAAAATTGTTGTTGTCTGTTTCTACAATCATGATCAATTGTCCATCAGGTTTCAAAACCCGATAAAATTCTCTTAAAAGTTCATCCTTTTTATTGAATTCAATATGACCAAACACAAAAATATTCACCAACAAATCAAATTGGTTATCAAAAAAAGGCAATGTATAAATATTGCATTTTATTAATTCAGTATAGTTAAAATTATGATTATTATATAACAATGCATTCATGCTTAAATCCACCCCATACACATTTCCATACGCGCTCAAAATGGGATTGCCTTTACCGCATCCAACATCCAGTATTTGTAATGATTTCTGTTTTTTTAAGGCATCTTTTATAAAAGCTGTTTTTCTATATTCATGGTAAAACCCAACTCGTTTAAACGATTCTATCAAAATATTTTTTTTGATTTTAGATAAAATACGTGGGGTTCCTTTTGCGATATTTTTTTTTGTTACATTCTCATGCCAATCATCATAGAAATTGCTCCAGTTCCGATCATTTTCATCATCAAAAACAAGTACTTTCGATATTCTAGGGTATGTTCTTTTACATTTTTCACAATCAAGATAATCTATATGTTCTATCAATTGTGAATTACAATTAATACATTTATAAACCATGTTCAACCTCATTCAATTTAAGAATTATCCGTAGGCATTGACTACTGAATTGTATAGGGATCGAATATCAATAAGCTTTAGTATGCTAATGAACACAAAATAAATAATTATTCCAAAGAACAAATGTAAATATATATTTGGGATTAAATTATCTATTTTGATAAAAATACCATATGTCAATAATACTGATCCAACTGATTTGGCTAATCTGTTGAATTGATATGGTATATAAAACTGCTTTTGTGAAAAGTAAAGCGCTACTAAGGCCGCTGTGAGATAAGACATTACCAAAGCTATACTTGAACCTATAAGTGTAAATTTCGGTACAAGAAATAGGTTTAAAAGAATGTTTAAAACAGCCGCTGCCATTAATGTATAGGTCTGTAAATAAAGTTTTTTTGAATATAGTATTCCTGTCAGAAAATAATAATATACTCCATACATTATGTATCCAAAAGCGATTATTGGAATAATGGATGTAGCCGCATAATACTCGCTTTTAGCAAAAAAATATATAAATCTATAGCTAATCATGCAGAGAAACAATGAAATCGAAGATAGCACCAAAACGTACCAATTAAAAATCCGCGATAAAGTTAATTGCGGAGTTGCTTCATTTTCTTTAATTCTGAATGAAATTGGAATCCAGGCTATCGCGAAAGAAGTGACAATATAGTATACTATTTGGCCGATTTTATGTCCAAATGAATATACCGCTGAGCTTTCTAAAGAAACAAAATGCTTTATGAAAAAGATGTTAGATGAGTCTATCAACCATGTAAAAATTAATGTTGGCCAGAAAGGCAGCCCAATCAATAGTATTGTTTTTAGCAATTTTGCAGAAAATGAAATGCTAAAATACCTATAATTAATAAATAATCCTAAGAATGTGACTAATAAAGAGACATTTAAAAATGTCATAAATATAAAAATCAACTTATTTTTAAATATCATAATAAAAGAAAATAGAATCAGTACTGTCAATACCGACTTCAGAATAGACAATAAGAAATATTTACTTGGCTCAAATCTGACTCTGAGCATATTTTGAGGAACGCAAAAGATCAAATTCAAGCACGCAATTCCCGTCATTAATAAGATCAATAAAGGATCAGTTCTACTGTTCGTAATAAAAGAATTCAATTTAAAACGAGAAAAAAAAACAAATGTGATTACTAGTAGAGATAGAACTGAATAAGCAATTAACCCAGTGGAGAAAAGCTTTTTAACTTCGTTTATATCATCACTCATATCGTAGTATAGTCGCACAATTGACGTGATTAACCCGAGATCCACAATATACACTATCAGTGTCCCAAAATTCATTATTAAAGAAAAATATGCAAATTCTTCAATTGAAAGATACTTTAAATAGAAGGGGAGAAGGACTAAACCAGATACAATGTTAGATAAACTTGCAAAGCCGTATAAAGTAGTATGGCTTAGGATTTTTTTTATATGTTCAAGCATTACAATACTGATTTATTATTTCAATAAGTTCATTGGCAATTCTATTGCTGTCATGATGCTTCTTAACCCAATTTGAGAGTCCTTCGGGTGAATATTCTAACTGTCCTTGAGAAAATCTTATCATTTGAGTATAAATTTCATCTATTGAACTAACATTGAAAATGGATGGCAACTCTATATTTTTTGCTGTTTCGACATTTATGTATGTGAAAACTGGTAATCCGCATGACATCGCCTCAAGATCAAGTACTCCATAATAACCATAAACGAATTGATCAAACAATGCATCCACACTGTTAAACATTTTGATTAAATCTTCTTTATTCATCTCCCCACGCCATGACACATTGCGTTCAATTCCAAGTTCCTTAACAAGCTGTTTACTATTATTAACATCTCTCCCCTTTTCAATTGCAATTAATAAGGAGTTTGAGCAGTTTTTACAAACGAATCTTGCAAACGCATAAAATAACCGATCATTCCCTTTATCGTTTGAATCCTTAAGACGCCATTCTTGTCTTGCAGGATGGAAAAAGACATACTGCTCTGAATATTTACTCCGAAAAATCGCTTTTTTTTCATCATCTAACATTAAGTACTTTTTCACATCAATCGGTACAACATTTGATTTAAACAAACTATTTTTTATTTTATGCTTATTTATCAGTGCTCTTTGAGTGGGAAGAGCATATATAAATCTCGCAGCTTTTCTGAATGATGACTTGAGCAACCTAGATAACAAAATGCTCTTAACAGAACACTTAACTTTGAGTAACTCGTCTAAATCACCTCCATAACTGATCACTATATATGGTTTTTGAGCTTGTGAAACCCATATCGCATATTCTCCGATTGCAATCAATACATCAAAAACATTCATTGTCTTTAATAACTTACTTCTAAACCGAAGATTGAAGATATTGCTCAACTTTAGGTTTTCATAATGTATCCATTTATTTGATTGGATATCAAAATCATCATCTTCCCAGCTTGGATCATAGCATTTAATGTTTTCATCAATTTTAAGAAATAGATCTACTTCATGACCACTTAATATTAAAGCTTTTCCCAACAAATAACCCCAGTTGAGCACATTTCCAAACATTCCAATTTTCATATTATTCTCTATTAATCAGTTCTATGCATGAGGTCAACTAGCATCTTATTAAAGTATGGCAGCTTTAAAATTATTCTTTTAAGCAGTTGAATTGACTTTAATACATTTAATATACGAATTATAAATTTTTGATTTTTATTTATGAATAAGTTATTAACCGCTAATCCAAAAGCTATTTTCTGCTCTAACCAGTGGTAATTTTTAACAATTTCTTCCCAATTACTGTATGTATCATGCTTAAAAATCATTTTACGGTAATTTTTATATTCGCTCCAGTTGGTCTCTAAAAGTAACCCTTCTTTTTTGAGTTCATAATAGAACTTAGATCCCGGCGAAGGAAATAATATCGAACTACAGGCAATATCCGGTTTTAGTTCCATGAATGCCTTGTATGTTTTTTTAAGGCTTTCCCTGTTTTCTCCAAGAAAACCTACCATAAAATTTGCATGCACTTTCATTCCATATTTTTTCGTCAAGCTAAAAGCTTTATGGGCTTGCTGCATTGTCCATGGTTTATTTATTTTTCTTTTAATATTATCATCCCCTGTCTCAAGTCCATATTTTAATTTAATACAACCCGCCCGACTCATCAACTCCATCAGTTCATCATCGGCAAAATCGACAATATTGTGCGCTACCCATGTAATCCCAAGCTTTTCTTCAAAAATCAGACGGCAGATATCCTTGCTCCTTTTGGGATTGACCGTAAATTCGCTGTCAAAAAAATCGAAATGGCGAACTTGATAAGTCGCCACGTAGTGCCGCAACTCATCCACGACCTGACGGGGGCTTTTATATACTGGATTAATGCAACTTGAATCACAATAAAGGCATTTTTTAACACACCCTTTTGAAGTCACCATCCACATATACTTATTTTTTCCAAACTCCCAGTGCCATTTCAAAACATCTCGCTGATAGGTAAAATAGCGATCCATAGGAAACATGTCGAAAGCGGGGATAGGTAGCCATGAAATATCAAGAGTCTTTTGATCCCCTGTATCTCTAATTCCGGTTTCCCCATTGATTAACAATCCGCAAGATTTTTCTATTAGTCCTTTGTTCTTAAATTCTCCCACAGCCTCCACTAACGTATTTTCAATTTCGCTCTTAGTGAAGTAGGGGGTTTTCAGTTTGAAAAGCTCAATGGCTTCCCGGGGGCTTACAGATGACGGGCAAAGCACGCCAATAGTCGGGTATGATAATTCGGCAAATACCCGGTCTTCCTGGATCATATAGACACCCATCAGGCAGATGATTAAATCGGGATTTAATTCGTCGATTCGACTTAACAGCGATGAATGGCTGATGTAATCAATTCTGCCATCGATGGCTGACATATCAATCTCCGAATACTTCAAACGCAAGGCGCTTAATATCTGAGCGGCCGTATAAGGCGGATACATTCCCGAAGCAAAACCGGAATGGCGATCTTCACGATCAGTCATTTGCCCTTCGACGTTAGGCGGCACAATTAGCAGAATCTTCATTTATTGGAGAACTCCTTTGCCATATCAGTTCTTACTCAGCTTTTCAGCTATCAGCATTACAATCAACTCCACATTCAACATCTCGGAAATTTCCTCAGGCGAGAACTGAAGATGGAATTCCTGTTCCAAAGCTAAAACGATGTTGAGATGCTGGATGGAATCCCACTCCTCAATGGTGTCGGGACTGGCATCCATCTGAACTTGCGACGATTCAAGATTGAAAACATCCGCAATAATTTCAACCACACGGTAATTAATCGGTTCCATTCGTTATTAACTCCCTGACAAGTTATATTTAAAGACATCCGGGTATGGGACTGAATTCATGCGTATGTCTAATTGCCAACGAATGTTGTTAGCATTCTTCTCGACAGCGCTAAATTCATGTTGTGGATAAAAATCCCGGGCCGGCTCATTTTTTGCTGTACGCAAATACCAGCCTTCAACAGATTCTTTTCCTTTTTTCACCGCTTGTTCAATAATGTAAGCCAAAAGAGCTGTTTCCGCCTTTCGTCCGATAACTCTGCAGCTCAACAAAAATGTGTCTATTATAGCCTTATCCATAAAGTACTGGATAATTGCCACTCCTACCAATCCGTTGTCACCAAAGCGGTCGTACAGTGATAAAGTTATAATTTCATAATCATCCCGGTTCATCATTTCAGAGATTTGCTGTTCCGAATAACGCCGGGTCGTTAGATTGAACTGGTTAGTTTTCTGAGTTAGCTGCGCAACCCGCTGAAGGGTAAGGGCATTGACAGGTTTGATGGCAACCTCCATGTCCAGTGATTTCAAGAAGCTTTCCATATCTGAAGCCGACTCCATCCATTCTATGCGTTGGCGTTGTTCCGCATAATAGCGGCCGCGTTCTCTATCCTCTTTTGACACGTTCAATTTTTGGAAAAATGGTTGAGATCGCAGACAATTGGAATACTCCATGGGCTGATCCGGAAGATCGAAAACCATAACACTTGGAAGCTCCTGCCGGATGAGATCGCGTTCATAGGGATTGTCATCCAAAAACGCCATGGAATCCAATCCGATGTTGATTTCCTTTGCCAATTCCCGTAGATTGGCCGCTTTGTCCTGCCAATTGATCCGCATTGCCGCAAAATGTTCCATTTTCAGAATCATGTACGGATGCTCTTTGAAAACCTGAATTGCATCCTCCCTGTTGTTTTTGCTGCATATTGCTAGTATTATTCCACGATGAAACAAGTCCAATATCGCCTGCTGAAGCCGACGAAACGCAACACCGGGATATTCGATACCCAGTTGAATACCTTCGAGTCCATCCTCCCCGATAACGCCGCCCCAGAGGGTATTATCAAGATCTATCGCCAATGCCTTACAAGTCTTGCCCATTATGGGCAGAAAATAATGAAAATGCTCCATCGCCAACAGCGGTATTGAATGAGCTGCCAATGGCATTCGCATCGTCGCCCATTTGTATTCATCGTACCACCGAAACCGACCGTTGTTAGCCACCAATCCCTGATAATCAAATACATAGCAACCCGGATAAAGACTACATAACTCCTGCAATCGTTGGTTCAGACGAGCAATACGCTCTATCTGCCCTCCCGCAGATCGGACATCCAGAACTCCCTGCTGCGCATATACCGGAATGTCAAAATTATGGATCAGTATTGTCGCATCGGATTTCCTGCGAAAAGTCTCCAAAGCGGATCGTAAATCAGTCAGAAGCCGCTCACTTTCGCGATCCAAGTCCTCACAACGAGACTGTGTAAACTCAAACCAGTGCCGTGGAAGTACATCCGAGGCGCTTAATGCGATCAACACAATATCCGGAGCCATTTTTACCAGAAAAGCATCATCAGTGGTCAACTCCTGATAAAAGGTATTATAACCGCCCAATTGGATATCGAACGATATCCCAAAGCTGTATCCGTAACAACGAATGAAAGGAATCAGCGGCTCCAGAGTATAGGATCTCAAAACAGCTAATTTTCGTAGCGGAAACGATACGCTTATGGCTTGGTATTGGCTAATCAGGTACCCGGCGTCGGAGCTATAGGCCACTTGCCTGGCTATCCGATTCAGTTCGACAAGCGCCTCATCCGTTGCTCCTGATTGGATTAATGACTCTATCTTTCTTTTTATTGATACTTCAATCATAAACTTACCGGTTTACATTTCCTTTCCGCCACAGACGGGAATGTCGGCGCCGTTGATGTAATTCCCCGCGGGTGAGACCAGCATGGCCACGACACCGGCAATATCCCGCGGAGAGGCTAAGCGCCGCAAGGGTGTTTGCATGGCGTTCACTTTTCGTATCCGTTCCGGAATATCCGCAATCAGCTCTGTCTCAGTCATTCCGGGAGAAATCATATTGACAGTTATCCCCTTGGGACCGAATTCGTTTGCCAGGCTCTTCGTCAATCCTTTCAACCCGTTTTTAGCGATGACATATCCAGTGAGATTGTTAGGCGGAACTCCCCATGTGAAAATGGAACCGATATTCACAATTCGCCCCCATCCATCTTGGATCATCCCAGGCAAAACTAATTGCGTACAATCAAAAGCCGCTTTCACCTGTATCTGCCAATGGCGATCAATTTCTTGCCATTCACTTTCCAAAAAATTTTTAACTGGAATACTACCTCCGGCATTGTTGACTAAAATTGATATTGTTCCGCGCAATTCACTTTCACCACGCTTAATCATCTCCTCCAAATCCATTCGATTCGTAACATCGGCTTGAATGGCTATGGCCCGGCCACCTGATTCTTCAATGCGCTGGCATACTTTTTCAGCTTCTAATCGATTTGTATGATAATTAACAATTACCGGTATTCCCAATGCGGCAATTTGAGTCGCAATCGCCGATCCAATGCCCCGCGATGAACCCGTAATTAGGGCCAAAGTCTTACTTGACTGCTGCGAATCTCCCGCTTTGATATTACTAAAAGCGCTCCCTTCTATAGCGGACACATTCGCCACTGTCCGGATGGATTCAAAACCATTAGCAAATGCTACAGCCGCCCGATCGGAAGATAATAAGGCAACATGTCCCTCCCCATCGAGAATCTTCTCCCCGGATTGATTATGTGCGGATATATGGATAACCAACATCCGCGTCGAGCTAGATTTATGCTGGACTCTCACCCTGTATTCGATTTCATCTCCTATATAAACAGGCTTCAGAAACCGGAATCTCTGCTCCGTCCACAATGCTCCAGGGCCCGGTAAATCCATACCGATCAGTTTGGAAATATAGGCCATGGATAAAATCCCATGAACGACCCGACTTCGGTATCCCATGGACTTCGCGAAGCCCTCATCCATGTGCAGCGGATTATCATCTCCTGACAACGCAGCGAATCGATCAACATCTTCCGCCTCTATACAATGAAGGAATACTTTTTCGTCACCGATATTCAATTGTTCAAAATCCATCATCACTGGTGCGTTCCTTTCTGCTTTTTTCCAACACAAAGACCCTTCCCGGATTCCCAACAGCCATGTATCCGCTTCGCACGTCGACAGAAATCACGGCTCCGGCCGAAACAACAGCCCCTGAATACAAGCGTACCCCTGCCAGAACCACGGCGTTGGCGCCAATTCTCACATCATCCTCGGCAATCACTCCAGGCTGAGATAAATATTCTTTTTCCATATCCTGAAAATCACGATCTGTCAGTTTGCCTCCGGCCACCAAAGCTGAAAGCATATAGCGCCCTGTCGTTAGTGTTACATTTGGCCCAATAAAAATATTTTTTCCAAGCAAAACTTTTTCTCCGATTGTGATACAATTCTGAAAGCGGGCATTATCCCCAACGGTCGTACCCCATTCAATAATGCAGCTATTGCCAATAGCGCAATTCGATCCAATTGAGACTCCTTCACGGATTACAGTATTATGTCCGCATTGGAATTTCTCCTTGATTTGGACATTTTCATAGATCACGCTACCTGAGCGGATAATGCTTCCTTCGCCAATGCTTGCGCCAATGGATTGTCGTAGAGTATGAGTTTCAGTAATCGTCGCCTTGGACGGGTGGCCTAATACGACATGATTTCCGATAATACTTCCAGCGCCTACTTTGCTCGGCCCGATTATCATGGCGCCTTCCTCTATGACGACATTGTTGGCTATTTCCGCACGGGGATCAATATAAATTGACATTCATCTGTCCTTGAAATCTTGTTTTCATTGTTGCCCATCTTCATACCAACGGAAGATTCGGTTTACTATCGGATATATTGATGCAATTTGAAATGACACATTATTATATTCTGAAAATCAATCCATAAGCTTCAAACAATAAGTTCTGCGAGTTCAGACCACAGCCTGCTTTCTTTTACAGTCAAATTTCTTATTTTCCGCTTGAGCGCCAATTCGGCCGATTTCAATCCGGCGGCATGAAGCTCAATAACGGGACGTGGGCCTAAATAGGCAAGGGTACGAGACATGCGATACGGCTGGCAATGCTCGGGATGGATTCGAATCCCGTTATCCTTAATCCCTACGACATCGATTTCTCCACATAACGGAATCACTGTCAGAGTTGGGGCAAGTCGGGCCAGTTCCTCTGCCTCGATTTGACCGCCAGCGCCGATGATTAATTCTTGCGACACATAATCGGCAATTATTAGGGCATCCAAACTGCCGAGCATCGCTCTCTCCATAACTCCGTTCAAAGAGCTGAAATGCTCGATATGCAATCCCATGGCTGAAAGCAGAGAATGCACCGCTTTAGCAAATTTGTCTCTTCCGATGACAGCCAATCTCGATTTGTAAAGCTCGATCGCCCCATCCAAAACCATTTTTAGCGCCAAGGAACCCATATAATTGAATACATTTACTAATGACTGGTCCTCATTGGTCGCTACGACTGATATATTTTTCCGACGGCACAGTTCCAGATCAATTTCTCCCGGCCGGGATTCCCATTTTTCAAACATCAACGGGATAACGGCTCCGGGTTTTATCATGGCGATCGTATCAGCGTCCAAAGGACGCACAAAACCGAGATTTGTCACAATGTCCGCACGATCAAGCAATGCTTGCTCTTTATGAGAAACAACTTCAAGCCGAGAACTAATCCCACAATACTCGGCAAGCTGCAACGTCTCTTCGCGGATCTGCTTAAAGGAACCATACGCCGAATCCCGTGCTATCGCGGCTACCGATTCCGCTCCCGCCATTGCGGCAATGATCGGCGTTACCACAAAATTATTCGATGCCGCCTCGGTGAATATATGCAAACCTGCAAGCGAAAGTTCCAGTCGGTCGATCGTTTCCGCAATCAGTTTTTTAGCTCGCGGGTGATTAAACAAAGGCATGGATTCAGGCTCCGGATCAGTTTATAATGGAAACGATACTTTCACAAAGAGTTGACGCAATATACACGATATCTGAATTCGTCAATTTTCCGTATAACGGTAAGACCAACCCCTGTCGATACAGATTCAACGCCGCTGAATACTCGTTGGTACAGGAATCCGAATGATACTTGTGGCGGTAATAGCTCAATGCCGGTAGGGCCTGGGCGCCTAAATTGGTTTCAATCCCATGCTGATAGAGTTTATCGATGATATCCCGGCGGTCAAGACGGCGATCCAAAACGATCATGTAACTCTGCAGTGAATGTCCCGCGGGGATTTCCGGACATGTTATCCATTCATTTTTACAAAGTAACTGTGTATATATCTCAGACAACTCCTTTTTTCTCCTAATCTCATAATCCAATCTATCTAGCTGCCCAAGTATGAGCGCGGCCTGAAATTCAGTCATCCGATAATTCAGTCCGGCTTCGCCAAAATCAAGTCCGGCTGGACTTTTTTCAATGCCATGGTTTCTTAAGCGTCGGATTCGTTCTATGATTTGCGGATTCATGCAAATCACTGCTCCACCCTCACCGCTAGTGATCGATTTGCGGGGGTGAAACGAAAAGCAGGCCAGGTCGCTGTATGCGCCGACGGGAAAACCATCCGCCACCGTGCCCAGCGCGCAGGCTGCGTCTTCTATTATTGTCAACTCATGATCCCTGCATATTTTGCTAATAGACTTAATCGGGGCCGGGTAACCGAACTCGTGCACAACCATAACCGCTTTAATCGGCTTTTCAGCGTTCGATTGCAAGCAAAGAGTTAAAAGTTCAGGCGTCATGACATACGAACACGCATCCACATCACAGAATAAGGCATGAGCTCCCATCAATTCAACAACATTGGCCGTCGCTGGGAATGTAAACGCAGGGACTACCACATAATCCCCCGGCTGAATTCCGCAAGCCATCAAGCCCAAATGCAACGCGGCCGTACCGGACGATACTACCGCGCTATGCGGGCTATTGCAATAAAGCGCCAACGCTTTTTCAAACTCGGCCACATATTCGCCCTGGATCAAATTGCCTGAACGCAAAACATCGCCCATTCGTTGAATATCTTCTTCCCGAATATCCGGGGATGCCAGCTTTATCATATTATGTTCTTTTGATACCATTCAGCAGTTTTTTGAATTCCCTCTTCTAAACCGATTTTAGCCTTAAAGCCTAAAATATCCCAGGCTTTTCTGGTTTCAGGAATCCGTAATTCCACATCCGCAGACAGCGCATCGACAAACTGAATATTTGACTGCGAATTCAATACTCGACATACGGTTTCCGCTAACCCATAAATCGTTGTCACTGCCTTTGAATTGCCAATATTGAAGGATTGGCCAATTGCCTCTTCCTTTTCCATAGCCAGCATCAATCCTTCCACCATATCGTCAATGTAACACCAAGCCCGAATTTGAGTTCCGTCGCCATAAATCGTAATTGCCTCATTTTTCAAGGCTTTCCGAATAAAAATCTGCAAGGCGCCTTCTCCGGTTTGGCCTGGACCGTATACATTGAAAGGACGAATTGTAACAGTTGGCAATCCCTCTTGTTTATAATAGGCATGCGCCAGATGTTCGCCGGCCAGTTTACTTACTGCATAAACCCAACGCGCTTCACCGGCGGAACCGGAAACCGCGTTGGTATCTTCGCTCACCCGATAGGCCATTGACCCAAACACCTCCGACGTCGAAAACTCAATCACACGCGACGAGACCCGGTTTTCAACAGCCGCCTTCAACACGTTTGCCGTACCGATCATATTGACTTCCATAGTATAGATCGGCTTTTTAATCACAGTATCGATACCGGCAATCGCGGCGGCATGGACGACTATATCGGCGCCTTTCATCGTTTCCGCGAGCCGGGAATAATCAAGAATATTGCCTTCTACCAAGCTTATATTGGGCGACTGATCAATTCCGGTATACTGAATCGTATTCCGCGCTAAATTATCATACAGAATAATGTGATTCTGATCCTTCAAACGATTGGCCAAAGTCGAACCGATGAAACCAGCCCCTCCCGTTATAAAAATCTTTTTCCCAGTAATCATAATATCTCCTTATTGACTAAAAAGTTCAGTTATAAGTCTCTATTCATTTATAAGAATTGTACTTATATTTCAATTTGCTTCTCTGACAAAATTCCTATCCCTGTAGGGATAATCGTAGTCGAATCCCGTATTATCGATAAATTGGTTCATTACAAAACGTTTATCTCTTTTATAGCGGTCAGCGATTGAATATGGCAAATCGAAACAAAAATACATGCTGTTAACAGTCGCCAGCAATTCCCATTTAGAATCCCCATCAACATCCGACAGGCTTGCATATTTAATAAACAATGTGTCAAGTATGGGGGCTGTTATCGTATTGACAATTAGTGTATAATCATTACTTTTCCAGTTAGTTGGACCATTTTTCTGCATATTGGCGAACTCTATCTGTGAGGGTATCCTTTCACTCAGTTTCGCGTATGCGTTCTCATCAAATTCAATGGAGATGCTATCAATATGGCTCCCTTCATACGCATCAACCAGGTAAATATTCAGTTTGGGAAGAGTATCACGTACAATATAAGCAGAAATATAATTCAATTGACCATCATTGTTTATATCCAATAATGGAGTCGAACGCTTATAAGAATAGGTATCCAGCTTAGCTATAATCTTTTTGTCTGAATAATCGACTATCATTTCATGTTTTAAAGTATCGTCAGTAAAACCATATAGCCGGTAGAGAACCGAATCCTTGTAAGCTATACCGTTTAGCCATTTGATGTTGTATTCAGCATTCTTTTCAAAATCAAAAATAATTTGTCCAGTTTTGGCATCCAAAATCTTCTTGTAACCAATTACTTCAGAGATACCATCACCTGTAAAATCACAAATTGGAAATGACATAGCTCCCGTGTCATAACCAGCATCCGTACTCCAGAGTATTTCGCCGGTTTCCACCCTTAAGGCAGTAATCTTCCAGCCAAATTTCGCTCCGTAATAACTATGACTGCCTATTACCATCTCATAGTGTCCATCCAGATCCAAATCTGCGATTGCGGGCCGGCAATTGCAATTGTCCACTCCGGAAATAGGAGTGATAACATCTTTACCATGTTGATCCAGTACATATAAAGTGCCTCTGGAATAGGGCGCATCTCGCGTTGAAACAATAATACGCGCCTCATCGTTTTCGTTTCTGAATGCCGTCAATCCACCCTGAATGAAATCTCCATGTACATTGACATGCCATATTACGCGTTCCGTTGGATTAATTTCCGAGCTGAGGCAGTAAACTCTGTTGGGAAGTGTTGATCCACAAGTTCCAACCAACAACTCAGTTTTTCCATCATGATCAACGTCAAACAAAAGATAGGAAAGTTCGGAAAATTTTCCAAATGGCAAGGTATATTGCCAGACAATTTCGCCGGTCTTGCCATTTAGGCAATAGATATCTTTGGTATCACCCGCAATATAGGTACAGATTTGACCATCCCGGTTGGCATCCGCGACTAAACCGGCAAGACAAAAATTGCCTAAATGATTGGGGCGGAAATACCATTTAGGGACAGTTTTTAATGATGGATTAGTGAAGATTTCTTCGGCATTAGAATAATATTTTCGTAAACCATCGCCATCCTTATAACGATCGCCAATTAAATGGTAAATGGCTAAATGATACCAATGGTAATGAGTGTGGTATTTAAAAATCCAGCCAATTGCAACTATTAAACCAATAACGCTCAGTGTATAACTAATGATTTTTATTTTTTGCAAACTTTCTCCCTTTAGTTGTCTATTTCAACCAAGATCGTACAAAATATTTTTTATGTATATAGCTGTCGCTTGGTCAATGTAATTTATATTACCATGATTTGCTATTATTATAATCAATTCAAGATGTTTTGTCAAGCCTTTTTTATCTTCAAGCTTCTATATAAAACAATATGAATTGTACATTGTAAATTGTACATTATTTTTGTTGGTCCTCCGATTCTTCATATTTCACTTTTTTCTGAGGAAGAGCGCCGGTCTTAGACAGCGACGACCCTCCTCAATTCCGCTTTTCCGCCTATATCACCTTTCCTTTATGCTGGATTTGGCGCTATAGCTGAAAAATTCATAAATTAAATCTCAATACGTTAATTGTTAATTTCCGGAAAAGTGTAGACTGAGCTGACTGCGTCATAGTTCAGTAAATCCATTGTTCCTTCGGACATGGCCATGGCGAAAATATTGTTCCGGCTCAGATATTCTACGATATTTACAGGGATGCTCATGGCGGAAAACACCGGAATCAGCTTTTTCCCCCGATATTCCGGATAATAGTCGTAAAATTTCTCTTCCTTTACAAATTGAATAAAATCTTCAACATAGTTCATCCGAACAGTCGCTTTCGTCTCGTTCAATATGACCCAATCCGCATAAACCGCCATGGCATCGAACTCACGGACGAATGTACGGGATTCCGGCATTTTACGGACCGATCGGGTTACAAAATCCACGCAATCCTTCAATCCGAAATACTTTTCGGCGATATAAGGCACATTCGGCGCCACGATATCTTCCGCAAACGTGCCCAGCCGATTTGCTAATTCGCCCCATTTCTTGTTCAAATCCTTTGCCTGCTGTTCGCTTGTTCGTTTAAATTCCTTCATCTCATCCTTGAACTCTCCCATCTCGTCCTTGAAGGCCCTCATCTCATCCTTGAATTCTCCCATCTCTTTATGCAGGGTCATTTGGCTTCTTTTAAGCTCCTTAAGAGCATTTCCAGTTTGGACAATAAACTCTCCAAGGATGGTTTCAAGGCTATCCGTTCGTATCGCCACATCTTCCAATTTCAAGGCTTCCATTTTATCCTTCTTTGTGGGAATTTTAAGGGAATCAAATTTTATATCAACGATATCAATGTTAGTTCGGTTATTCGGGCATAGACCAGAAGCCAATGATCAAGATAGATGACACATCACGTGTGGCATGAGTAAAGGGGCGCTCTGGATTCCTGCTTTCGCAGGAATGACGAAAGGGGGGCGCAGGGATGACAAAGGGGGATAACAATCCACCTCACCCTGCCCTCTCACCCAAGGGGGCAAGGGGAAAATATAAGGGGTTCGGAAATGACTGAACAGATGGGTTGAGGGTCAAGTCCGGAATGACGGTGAGGGGGACCTGGGGATGCCGGATCGGGGTCCGGCATGACGAAAAGGGCTGAGTGATGGAGGAAAGTCGGCGGAAGAGGGTACAAGAAAACATCATTGCCGAGTTTTGAGCATTTGCTCAATCAATTCGTCCGATAATCCATGATTTTTCATAGTTGCTTTCAGCTTTTCTTGGAATTCCTGCAGCTCCCGCTCCTTCTCGGCAATTGTCTTGATCTGCTTCTCCAACGCTTCCCCAGTCTGTTCAATTATCCGGTTCTTCTCTTCAAGCGCTTTATCTTTATCCTCAATAACCTTATCTTTATCCTCAATAACCTTGTCTTTGTCCTCGATAATCTTATCCTTCTCCTCGAGAGCTTTATCCTTCAAGGCAATGATCCGCTCCTGATTCTGCAATTCTTCCAATATCTCATCTTCCACATCCATCACCTTGCGTATCTCCGGCTCCAGGATCGCCCGCTGAAGCTTCCGGATTATCTCCCGGTACTTCACTGGATAATCCTCTTCCCGGATATTCAGTATATGATAATCGTCGCCACTGCGAGCGCTCTGATCAAATACGCTCAACAACCGTTCCAGTTCATTCCGCCTTCGCTCCTTCAAATACGGTATCTGAATCACATAACTGTCATGCGTCAAACTCTCGATGAACTCCTCTCTCTCCGTGATCTCCTCTTGCGTCGTCATATCATAATATTTCCGATCAATCTTGATCAGCGGCGAGTCCGTATGCTCCAACTTGTGCCCTAAAAAATAAATACTGATTATCGGCAACGCTTTTTTCCTGCCTTGTTCATCATCATGGTCGTAATATAGATTCTGCTCGCTGCTATACTGCTCTCCCAGATACCGCCGAAACCGCATGATGTCCGTCGGCATCTTTGCCTTCTGTATTTCGATGATCACCTGTTTGCTTCCCCCACCCGGAGTTCTGATTCTGGCTGAAAAATCCAACCGATATACTGTCAATGATTTATATTCCAATTCCATTGAACTTTCGGTCGATTTGAACTCCAGATACTCGATATCTTCCCCAATAATCGCCGATATGATCATCCGCGCAATTCGATTATCATTCATCAAATACTTGAATACGACATCATAGATCGGATTGGCGATTTGCATATTGCCTCCTTTTACTTTTCACAATATTATTAATAAGTAATCCACGGGGGAAAAATGGATGACGCGCCACCTCCGTTTTTAATTCACCCATTTCCTGGTAGTAGTATTCAAGCAAACAATCATATTTTTTTGTCTCTTTGTGAATTCGCTCCTGCCATTCCTGAATCGAGCGAGTAATCGGTTAAAGATACGCTGGTTATAACTTAATTTCTTTTTAGAGGCATTCGATACATTCACGCTTCGCCCCTGTTCCATTTTTTCCAGTTCCTCGGCATCGAATAAACAATCACTCATGCACTTCTCCATGGTTATCTTGTCTTTTTGTTAGGGCCGAAAACCTCTTGATCCCGATCGCGATTACCCTTCGCGCCGATGAGCCGTCCCGAAGGGATCGGTTCCTTAACTCTAATGGCCCATTCGCGGAGATGACGCATCTTACCTTCAAATTTGCAGGGGAAGGTTTACTTTTTGGTTGTTTTTAGCCGAGAGATAGATGGCATGAATGATTTCCAGTGATTTGCGCCCGGACCGACCATCCACATTTTCGACATGTTCCCCTTTGAGATATTTCAAAACGTTCTGGTAATAAATAAAATGTCCGTGGCCATACACGTTAGGGGGATTATAATTGATTGAATCGATCAATAAATCATCATCGTCATAATTGGCAAATTCCCATTTTTCGATTTTGTTTACCGCAATTCCACCAATTCTCACTGTACCTTTTTCACCGATTACGGTGATCGAACCTTCAAAGTTTTTATGATAGGTTAGCATGGTGATATTCATTGACCCGACAATGCTATTTCTAAATTTTAATATCGCCGCGCCGGTATCTTCAGTTTCTATACGACGGGCCAGGGTCGTAGTCGTCGCCATCACGTAATCGACAGGCCCGAACAACCATTGCAGGGCGTCGATATAATGACTTCCCTGATTCATATAGGCGCCACCATCAAATTCCCAGGTGCCGCGCCATTTTGCCTGATCGAAATAGTCCTGGGGTCGATTCCACAAGACATTGCAAATGACCATATAAATGCGTCCGAAACGCTCTTTGTCCACGGCTTTTTTTAGTAACTGCATGGTGGGATTAAGCCGGTTCTGCTTGACAACAAACAAGTTGACACCTTCTTCGTCGCAAGCCTGAATCAACTGGTCGGCATCGCTTAACTTGATGGCCATGGGTTTTTCCACAAGAACATGTTTTTTCATTCGCGCGGCCTCCATCCCCTGACGGGCATGCATGCCCGAAGGCGTGGCAAACGTAACTATATCACAATCAACCTGATTGAGCATTTCATTATAGTTTGTAAACCAGGGGCAGTCATATTCCTGCCCTGCCGCTTTTGCCCGTTCTTCGATAATATCGCAAACCGCCGTCAATTCCAATTCCCCGGTCTGCTTAATAGCGGATAAATGGTTTTTCGATATACGGCCGCAGCCGACTAAGGCGATTTTCATTTTTACTCCATTTCTTGCTCTATGGATTTATTGATAAGCTAACAGTTTCCCATTTTCAGTAAAACTACCATTAATTGCCTCCAGCGCATTATAATAAATAACCTCTGTGTATTCAATAGCTTAATTGGATTTCATTCAGAATTTTTTAATTATATTTTGATACATATTGCCTCCTTTTACTTTTCACAATAAAAGCTCATCGGTAATAGGGTCGCCGGCTTCGATATCGCGGGACGCTTGATGACCAAGCAGATCAGGGTATCTAAATGGGGGCAAGCCATTCCCGGGACGAATTGTGGCGATATTTTCACGCGTGAAAGTATCTCCCCGGCGAATCGCTTGCACGGCATACACGGACGGACGGTATCGCGCGTTTTCCTCTTCGCCCGGTTTCAGTCCATAGTGAATACCGCCCATAGCTTTTTCCACTGTGCGCGCCGCTTGCGTCAGTATTGCCAATTCCGAGGGTTCCAGCGAAAAGCGGGCATCGGGTCCACCGAGACGGCGATCAAGCGTTACATGTTTTTCGATCATGGTCGCGCCCAACGCTACTGCAGCAATGCTGATTTCGGTTCCGAGGCTATGGTCCGAAAGTCCGACAGAAACGCCAAAGGTTTCGGCCAAATGGCCCAGGGTCCGCAGATGAAATCCTTCAGGCGAGGCCGGATAAGCGCTGACGCAATGCAGCAGTGTCAAATCGCCACAGCCGTTATCACGAGCCGTCTCCACTGCGGCGCGAATTTCGCCCAAAGTCGCCATACCGGTTGACATTATCATGGGTTTGCCTGTATGGGCGATATAGGCGATTAAAGGTAAATCGATCAACTCAAATGACGCTACTTTATAACGAGGGATGCGCATGGCTTCCAAAAAATCCACCGCGCTCTCGTCAAATGGCGTGGAAAACAACTCGATTCCCAAATTATCCGCCTCCGCTTTCAAAAGCGGCTGCCATTCCCATGGCATATAGGCTTTTTCATACAGTTCATAGAGGGTTTCAGCTCCCCAGGGATTACCCGGCGCCAGACGAAACCATTCTTTGTCCGACTTGAACGTGATGGTATCGGGACGGTAGGTTTGGAGCTTAACAGCATCAGCGCCAGCTTGATGCGCAGCCCGCAACAGTTCCAATGCAGTCTCATAACGGCCCGCATGATTAGCGGAAAGTTCCGCTACAATTCGCACACTTGAGTTTAATCTATTCATTCCGGTTCTCAACTTGTTGTAGTTGCTTGGTTAGCCCCATAATAATGCCTAATCCATTTGCGTCAGTATGACATAAAGCGCCTTAGACACAAATACTCGAGTATAGGCAGGAAACATCGGATTCACCGACATCGGCGATTCCAAACGCGGTTCAATGCCAAGGGCAAAGCGATGATAGTCCCGAGGCGAGTGTTCTTCACTGACAATCTGTAATAAATCGATATCTGAGGAACCTGTATGCATAAACTGGCATAGGAGCCGAAAATTACCGCCGCCTTTAAACGCGATTGATAAACTTCATGGAGAATATCTTTCCATTTTGTATAATCAATCTGATAAGCCGCTTTGATGTTGGTGATCAATTTTATACCCTGGCCTGGGCTAGCAATTTGCTGATTTCCTCGGAGTTCAGAAGATTTTCGACGGGTTCGCTGCTATAGCGAAACCCAGTGGGCAGTTTCGGCGCGCTGCGGTAATCCTCTTCTACAATGTTATGTAAAAATTCAGGCGCGATCAGATAATGATTTCCCCGCTCAATCGTGTGGCGGGCTTCATCTTCCGAAATCAAAATTTCATGGAGCTTTTCACCGGGCCGAGTACCGATGAAACGATGACGGCAACCGGGCGCCACAATCTCCGCCAGATTGACAATCCGCAACGCCGGCAATTTAGGCACGAAAATTTCTCCGCCGAGCATTTCACTCAACGCCGTCAACGCAAATTCAACGACTTGCTCAATCGTTACAAAAAAGCGAGTCATGGCCGGATCAGTAACCGTTAATTCACCCGTTGCCTGTTGCTCCCGCCACAAGGGGATCACACTGCCACGACTGTTGATAACGTTGCCGTAGCGAATGGCGCTGAACCAGCATTTAGCATCGCCGGTATACACATTAGCGGCCACAAACAGCTTTTCTGCCGCTAATTTTGTAGCGCCATAAAGATTAATCGGATTAACGGCCTTATCGGTGCTTAATGCCAACACTTTTTTCACTTTTTGATCAATGGCGGCCTGAATAATATTCTGAGCGCCGAGAATATTGGTTTTCACCACTTCAAAAGGATTATATTCTCCGGTAGGAATAATTTTCATGGCCGCGGCATGGACAACGAAATCAATGCCATGAAACGCGCGATGCAAACGTTCAGGGTCCCGGACATCGCCTATATAATAGCGCACCTGGCGCGATGCGGGGATTTCCTTTTGCATTTCGTACTGTTTCATCTCGTCGCGACTAAAAATAACGAGTTTGGACGGTCGATAATCATTTAATACCCGTTTCACAAAAGCCTTACCGAAAGTACCGGTACCACCGGTAATCAATACGCTTTTATCATTCAAATCGATCATGCTTGTACTCCATCAGTTGGGTCAAAAAGTGTTTAAGGGGGATTGCAATCCATCAGCTACAAATCAACCGAAAAGCCAAATTCAGGGGCGATTCTGGTTACGAAAAGCAGTGCCGCAATAGTTGAATCACCCGATCTTGTTCGTTTTCAGTCAGTTGGGGATATAATGGGAGACTGATTGCCTGGTTATAGTATCGCAAAGCGTTAGGATAATCCTGAACATTATAACCGAGTCGACGGTAATAAGGCTGCATGGGAATAGGAATATAATGAACCTGAAGGGTGATGCCCTGTTTCTCAAAAATTTCAAATAATTCAGCGCGCGTGATGCCGAACCGCTGGAATTCGATTTGCAAAGAGAATAGATGCCAGGCTGAACGATCATTCGAATCCTCCAAATGGTTAACCGATGGCGGCATTATAAAACCCTCGATTCCCTGGAGTTGATCGCGATATCGCTGAGCCAGCATGGAACGTCGATGAATAAAGCGTTCCAGTTTTTGCATCTGCGAAATTCCCAACGCGCATTGAAAGTCGGTAATGCGATAATTGTAACCCAGTTCCTGCATTTCGTAATACCAGGGACCCGGGGAGCAGGATTCCAATCGCCGGGACTCCTTAGTGGCGCCGTGCGATCTCAGCAACCGCAAGCGCTCGGCATATTCGGGACTGTCGGTGAGGATCATGCCTCCTTCGCCGGTAGTAATCGATTTAACGGGATGGAAGCTGAAAACAGTCATATCGGCCAATGAACCCACCCGTTGACCACGATAAACCGCGCCCAGGGCATGAGCCGCATCCGCAATAAGTACGGTTTCGGACTCGCGCGCCAGTTGCAAAAACCGGGTATAATCGACCGGAAAACCGGCGAAATCAACCGTTACTATAACACGGGTACGAGAGGTTAAACGTTTTTCCACGCATTGGGGATCGATTAAAGGAAATTCGGGCAATACATCGGTAAAAACAGGTTTCGCACCGCAATAAAGGGCGGCATTCGCCGTTGCAAGAAATGAAATCGGCGAAGTGATCAACTCATCACCGGAGTTCAAGCCCGCAGCTAAATATGCCAGGTGCAAAGCTGCCGTACCATTGGCTAACGCTATCGCATACCGGGCGCCGCAATACTCGGCCAGGTGACGTTCAAAAATCTCAACTCGGGGTCCCTGGGTTAAATGGAACGATCGCGCTGCCGAGACCAACGCCTCGATATCATCGTCTGCAATGGTTTGATGACTATAATAAATCATTTTTTATATAGCTATCGCTTGGTCAATGTTAAAAAATAAGCGGAAAACAGTTTAATTCCGCAGGAGATATATAGCTATTTTAACATATCTTGCCCCAAAAGTCAAGGGAAAAATAATTTTTTGCAAGATACGCCGC
Organism: uncultured bacterium; assembly: GCA_964632485.1. Taxonomy (GTDB): domain Bacteria; phylum JAGOEH01; class JAGOEH01; order JAGOEH01; family JAGOEH01; genus CAZWDO01. The sequence continues at coordinate 114,257 of CAZWDO010000009.1, read as the reverse complement.
TATTCCAGAAAGACAAAATCTATTCTTCGCGCATCTGCGGAAGTTTAATATGAAAGGTGGCATAGTGTGTGTAATCGGAGTTTACTTCAATATCGCCATTGTACGATTTTATAATCCCATAGCTGATGGATAAACCCAGCCCGGTACCTCCCTGCGCCTCCTTTGTTGTAAAAAAAGGATCAAAAATCCGGTATCGGTCTTCAAGGGGGATGCCCATTCCGTTGTCGTTGACAGTCAGGTGAATGAAGCGGTCATCTTTGTAAAGCGAAAGCTTGATTTGCGGAGTTTTGAACTGCTCAAATTTGCGCATTTTTTCTTCAATGCTCTCGGCCGCATTATGCAATAAATTAATAATCACCTGCTGGATCTGAAAAGCATTCGCTATAAAATTGATCGTCTCCTTACTCAAATCAATGATCAATTCAATGCGCTGTTGCTTTAGATTATAGTTGATCAAAATCAGGGTTTTATGAATTAATTCCTTTAACTCAATTTTCTCCGTCGAAATATGTTTATAAGTTCGTCCAAACAATCGCAATTGGTCAATAATTGAAGTAATATTCCGAATTTGGTCGATAATCAGTTTATAATCCTGGTCTAATCGCTTAACCGGAATATCCTGGCCGCGTTGCAAACGAAACTGATGGCCCTGGACAATGGCGTTAATTCCATTAAGAGGTTGATTGATTTCATGCGCAATGCTCATGGCAAGCCGACCCAACGATATCAAACGATCGTTATGGAGAATACGCAATTCCATTTCTTTCTGGTGGGTAATATCATCTATAATAAGGACATAGGTTTTTTTGGCGGAATCAAATACACGAACGCCAAGAAATAGGTAATATAATTGCTCATCTTCTTTGCGCCTCAGGGTTACCTGGCAGTGAATATCGGATTGTTGGTCCAATTGTTCGATTGTTTTTAAAAACGGACACTGCTCGCAAACGCTGCAGTTAATTAATTCACACAAGGTAGAGGCATTTTTACCCTGTTTCAATGGAAGCGTTTCCAAACGATGATAATTGGAATTAATGATATTGAATTTTTTATCAATGATTAAAACCAGGGACGTCAATGAATCAAATATATTTTGCAAGCGGTTATGATCGCCTTGGATTCTGGATGTTAAATCCTGGTAACGAGTTTGGATTCGATTTTCAATGATCTGTTCATCTTCCTGCAGGTTACGATAATGAAACGCTTTATATATTTGATTGATTATATAGTCAAAATTCAATGGCTTAAATATAAAGCTGAACGCGCCCAGGTTAATTGCTTCCATCAGCACATTCACATCGCGGTAAGCGGACATCAGAATAATTTCTGTTTTATGGCGCGGCGAATTTTTTATCTCTTTCAGCAGTTCCACTCCGTCCAAACCCGGCATACGCACATCACTGACAATAACATCGAATGGGACCCCCTGTTTTATAAGAGGGAATAATTTAAGACCTGAATCTAAATAGTGGACGTCAAAGGGTTTGTCATTGAAAAATTCCTGAAAGATGTGGAGAATGGAAGGCTCATCGTCGATAATGGCTAAATGAATTCTTTTATCACCCTGAAGGCTTTGCAAAAGAGGGGGGGAAGTCGGCTGAATCAAAGATGAGGATTGCTCTTCAACGCCTAATGCAGGGTTATCTGTTTCATTATCTTTTAATAATAAATCAAAAATATCGTCAAGTCTCTTTTGGATTGCCACAAGATCGGCATATTCCAATTCATCCGGATTTTGTTCTATATTGTCCCGGACTTTTCTGGCAATAGACAGGAAATCCTCAAGGTATTCCTTCATTTTAGCAAGTTGGCTATTTAGCATATAGGTCTCCTATAATTTAATAAAGCCAAAAATCAGTTAATTGTCAATGTAAAAAATAAAAAAAATGAATAAACAAAAAAAATTCTCTTGCCAATTACCTGAAAAAATATTATATATGATGGAATAATTTCAAAAAAGGAGTTAGACATGGCTTACAAAATTTCTGAGGAATGTATCGCTTGTGGCGCTTGTATAAGCGCATGCCCCGTTGATGCGATCACCGAGGGTGATATTTACGTCATCGATTCCGCCAAATGCACCGATTGTGGCGGATGCGCCGATGTGTGTCCGGTTGGCGCGCCTAAACCGGAATAAATTTATTAACCGGAGGGGAATCCTCGCCTCCGGTTTTTTTCAGGAGTAGAACTATGGAAGAAAAAATTATTGCAGAAATTGAAAAAATTCGGCCCAGTTTACAAGCCGACGGCGGAGACATTCATTTCGTCAGTTACCGGGATAATATTGTCTATGTTCAATTAACCGGGGCCTGCGGTACGTGTCCGTTTTCCGTGATGACTCTTAAACAGGGCGTTGAACGCGCATTAAAGATGGCATTGCCGGAAATCAAGGCAGTGGAACAAGCTTAGTTACATACCCCCCGCAGGTATAAAATATTTTACCATCACGGCCATCACTATAAGTCTTCCCATGAGGATAGATCGTGATGGCTGTTTTTATTTGAACTAACCATCCATTGTATGAATAACTACCGGTCCAATAAGTATGCCATCCAGCGCCCTCAAACGCCGGGATACTCCACAATCCCGGTAATTCATAACAATAAAGATAGATTCGCGTATCATAACTATCCGTATCAAACCAGGCTAATTGCCAATGGCTTTTCCATGAATTCTTGCGCCAGCTCATGCGAACCGATGCTAAAAATCCGTTTTGCGCGGATTGATTCGTTTCAATGTACCGATGATATTCCACCCGACCCCAAACATTAAAATATTTGTTTAATCCCTGATCAACGGTCATACGAACCGTTTGCTGATCTTCAGTGATATCTCGCGACAAAGTGGTATTAAAACGTTGATTGCTGGTCGATTTGAAATCGATCTGTATTTGGCGGTATTCATATCTGATTAACCGGTGGCGCGTTTTTTCGCCAAAAATTGAGTAATAGGTGCGTTCCGGGTTTTTAGCGTTTTCCCATACTACGGAAAGTCGGTGTCCTCCCGGCCATTTTTTTTGCGCCGCCAGGGCGATACCCAATTCATTGCGATTCTGACTCCCAATGGCATAAGCAGAGCTATGAAAATTTTGAAAACTGGCGGAATAGTAATGAAAATGCAAAGCCAGGCTCAAATCGCTCTGGTGATATACCAACTGACTCAATCCGGCGCCCGCTCCATTGCGGCTTAAAGCTCCTTCACCGCTCCAACTGACCTGATACGGCAATTGCCATTGTCCCGCGCCTCCCAACACCCATTGCTGATTCCCCTTAAAATCATTGGCACTACGATCGTCCAATTCTGTCGTAAAGGAAGGAGAATAATCGGCCGTATAAAATGCCGCTGACCATGCCGATTGATTAAACCGTCTTTCCAGATACCCGCCAAATGATTTTTCCAGTAAACGGTTTCGCTTCTCCTCTTCCCGTTCATCCCTGTGGTACCCGTCATTATAGAAGGAAGTGATCTCACCCCGGCTATTAAAGTTGGCATCATAATGGGTATATGCGGCAAAGGTCTCATAAAGCCAACCGCCAAACGCTCCCCGGAAAGCGCAACCACGAAATCCGGTATTAACCGCCTGACCGCGATAAGGGCTCATGCTGCGTGTTTTTTTTTGAATAAATGCGGGGTTATCGGCCAGGTTATCAATCGATAAACTTTGCCGGCAAACCAGTCCCTGCTGCCAGTTAATCTGGAAATCTCCTGCCAACAAACGTGTTTGAGGAGAAAATTCTTTGGTTATGGCAAAACCGATATAATCAAGCCAGTTCGTCTCCTGCCAATCCTTCTCGCTGGTCAGATGGGCGGAATAGCTTCCATAGCGGATTTCCCATTGACTGTAAAAATTCACTGGCGCGCCATGCCAGCTTGTATCGGGAATATGAGGATAGCGTTCATGGATGCGAACAGCGGCTTTAGCGAAGTAATCATTCTCTTTAACCCGTCGCGGATCGCCTTCCCGCACAAAAACTCGCAACAGCGCCAATTTCTCGCGATCCGTGACAATTGCGCTGTCTCTCAATGTTTTAATGTCTAATGGGTGATTACGGGCCATCCATTCCTGTTGGCCAATCGTTAAAAAAAAGAAAGCAGATAGTTCCTCTTCAGTCAATTGCGTCAACCAGGGCCGCCGGTCATAAATCCCCTCCAGTTCCAGCAAAGCTTCATCAGGCAGCATTTCATGGCCATATCGAGCTAGATAATCTTCCAACAAAGCCGGCAATTCGGCTAAACTGATCGAGAGCAAACAACCTATAAACAAAAAAACGCGTATCATGAACTCACTCCGGTTCGAAAATAAAAAGTCGGTGGTAATAACGGATGAATACGACCGCCAAAACTCCACATAAGCCATCCCTGACGGCCATTGATGCCATATTGAAACATGCCGCTCACAGTATAATAATTGACTTCAGCGCTCCATTCCGGGCTGATTGTCCAAACAATGCGCGGCGATATCTCACTTTGACTATTCTCAAATTCGCGATAAACACTCAACTCAAGCAACCAGGAAAGCTCTTGCCAGGCAGCGCTACACGTCAAACTGTTCTGGTTGAGGCATGTTAACAGAATGGCTCTCTCTCCATGGACGCCACCAGTCAGGCTACCCCCCCAGCCGGTTTCATGCCATATCCCGGGCAATTCCTCTCTCCATCGTTCCACACCCAAATTGAGCTGCCAAACACCCCGACGGAATCGGGTCTCATGATAAAAAACCGTTTGGCGGATGAGGCTTCCCGGCATCTGGACATAACTGAAATAGAATGGCCCCCAATGAACGTCAAGCGATTGCCGGCCGAGATTGGCAAGGCTATACAACCGGGTATAACCGACTGCGGCATGACATGTAGCGCCGACAAATCTCATCTCATCCTGCGCTATTAAGGAATAGGTTTGCCAATTGTGAGCGTAATCGCGGTATCGATTATCGCCATGCGCCTGCGCTACCATCCAGAAATATATTATGAGCCACTGACAATATGCAACTACAAAAACTCGGCGATCATTTTTTAAAAAAATAGGAGACCTCACTTCAATCAGGGATACTGGATAGTTCGATTCACTAACATTTAGTAAAACAGGTTTCTATCGTTCCAATTTAATCTATTCCAAACGAAACAAGGCGCTGAAATTCGAATTTGAAATAAATTTTAAAACTACCTTTTTTATAATTTAAATCCATCATTACCGCTTGTCAACTTTTTTAAAAAAAATTACTTGACTTCCAAGCGTTAATCATTTATTATAGTAGCTATGAATAAAAACCAGGAAATCACTGTGGAAATAACTTCGTTAGTTTCCGGCGGCAACGGTCTGGCAACTTTGCCCGATGGAATGGTAGTCTTTGTTTCGGAAACGGTTCCCGGAGATCGGGCGTCCATCCGACTCACCAAACGCAAAAACCATTATGCTCAGGCCCAGTTAATTTCTCTTTTAGAACCATCCCCGGACCGTTGCGCTCCCGCTTGTCCCCATGCTGGGGATTGCGGGGGCTGCAAATGGCAAATGATTCGCTATGAAACACAACTTCATGCCAAAGAACAAATTCTGGCGGGCGCATTTCAACATCTCGGTGGGTTTCGTGATTCTTTACCTCTATTACCCATTATGGGCGCGCCTGATCCATTGCATTACCGGAATAAAATGGAATTTTCATTTGGCGGCAACCTGGACCAATTAACATTGGGGCTGCACTATAGCGGCAGTTGGGCCGGCGTTTTCGACACAACCGGTTGTCTTTTGGGACCCGCTCCCATGATGGATTTTTTAGGGCTAATCCGTTCCCGCGCCCAGGAATTAAAATTGATTTCATACCATAATATCAAGCATACCGGAACTCTCCGATTTGCCATAATACGTTACAGTTGGTCTCGCGACGAATGGCTGCTCACTCTGATCACAACCGATCAGCAGCCCTGTGAAGTGGAACAGCTTCTCGACTATCTGGCCGGACAATTGCCGAAAAATCTGTCCCTGGTCCATGGCATTTCCCTGAATTACGCCGCGATCGCCACCGCCGACCGATACAGGACGATTACCGGCGCTGGATTCATCCGAGAAAATTTAAACAATATACAATTCCAGATCGGCCCTCAAACTTTTTTCCAAAGCAATCCTCTTCAGGCGGAACATCTTTTCAACCGAGCGATGGAGTTGGCTGAGCTTAATTCCCAGGACCGTGTATTGGAACTCTTTTGCGGTGTAGGCGCAATTTCTTTGATTATGGCGTCTCATGTTGAATCTGTCTGCGGAGTCGAAATGGTGGAAGCATCGGTCCAAATGGCGGAAGAAAATTGCAAACGTCAGGGGATTGCCAATTGCCGCTTTATTCAAGCCGATGTCGGAAAACTATCCCCCACTCTTTTCGATACCAATTTTACGACTGTTGTTGTAGATCCGCCCAGGCCCGGCGTTCCTCCGTCAGCTATCCAGCTAATCCATCGGATAGCGCCGGTAAAAATTATATATATTTCCTGCAATCCCGATACACTGGCCCGGGATGCAAGCTTTATTTGTCAGGGGGGGCGATATAGACTTGCCGCATTACAACCGGTAGATATGTTTCCTCAGACGCCTCATATCGAATCGATTGCTCTTTTTCACCGAGTCAGCGCGTGAATTTCTGTCGATTCTAAGCCAGGATTCTTCCAATGATTAAGAAACAACCACCTTACCAAATCATTATTGTAACCGGTTCATACCCACCTCAGCCCTGCGGAATTGGCGATTATATTTTTCATGTCTTGTCGGCGCTTGCCGACAGGCTGCAAATTATGCTGGTCACGCCCCGTATTCCACCGGAATCGAGTCAATTACCAGGAATCGAATATGCTCCTTATCCTGCCCAACTGGCTCACTTGGAAAGGTTTCCCTCTGGAGGTCTGATTCACTGGCATCTGATCACTCGCGGGTTTCGTATGGATTTATTATTTCTTTTTTGGATGTTTTATTGCCGTGTTCGAAACCGAAAATATATTCAACTCGTTACATTGCATGATTATCGCACCCTGCATCCATTAAACCGGGTTCGGCTCCGCCTGGCAGCTCTTTTTTGTCATGCTTTAGTAGGCACCACTAAAGAAGATTCTAAACGCTTTAAAAAATGGGGTAAGCTCGTCTTTCAAATTCCCATCGGAGCGAATCTGCCATGGCGAAGCCGATGGAGTCAAGGGGATCAAAAAAATCATTTGCGCGTAACGATATACGGGTTTCCTCATCCCAATCGCCTGCTGGATAGGATATTACCGGCGATTAACCAGTATCGCCGTGAAATCGGGCCCGTTACTTTACGCCTGATTCCCGGCTGGACAAATATTTCACTGGCGCAACAAAAAAAATATGAAGATATGATCACTCGCTGGGAATTGAAATCAGAGGTCGAATGCAGCGGTTTTTTAACTGAAGATGAAGTTGAACAGGAATTGCTTGCCTCTGATCTTTCCTGTCTCTTTTTTCGTGATGGGATCAGTCTCCGCCGCACCAGTTTTATCGGGAGCGCCGGATTGGGTATTCCAATGATCTGCAATTCAGGTCCATCAACACCCCGAGAATTATCAAGGCGTTTACCCTGCTCAATGATTAAAACCGTGACTCCCGATAAGATATTTCAACAATTGCGACGATTTACCAATAACCCAGCTTTATTTATCCGCGAAGCAGAAATTTTGGCGCACTTCATTCAGACCTATCATTCTTGGCCAATTATCGCCCAACAACATAGCAAGGTTTACCAACAACTATGTATAAAAAAATAACATTATTCAAAGTAATCAGCGATCTTTTTATTCTCTGGACCGCGTTCTACATAGCCTGGTGGCTGCGGTTCAATACTCCTTTTTTTCCGGGAGGATATATTACCAGCCACTGGCAAATACACTATTTCTGGATAATGATTTCTCTTTCGCCTATTTATATCTTCAATTTAACCCTTTTCGACATCTATGAGTTTCATCAACCGCTAGTTCCCGCGCAAATCATTCGCCAACGGTTTAAGGGAATCAGCCTTTCCCTGTTGATTTGTTTTGCCCTCAGCTTTTTTATTCGCAGCATCTCATTTTCCCGCCTGCTTTTTATCCTGATTTGGTTTCTCCTGACTTTTTTTTCCATTTGTCTCCATTTATTATGGAATCGTTTATTACCTATTCCAAAGGTACTGGCCTGGATCAGCTATGAAGACCGGTGCCGATTAGATGAAAACATATCAGGCAATAAATCGATAGAGATCAAAGAGTACAACGCTCGTCCGGAACTGGAAGTCCTGCATGAATGGGTTGACCGGACAAAACCAGCTCAACTGCTTCTTATCATTGACGATTTCAGGGTAGAGGAATTAGTTAACCTCAGTAATCGGGTTTTACTCTATAATTGCCAGTTAGTATTAATTCCGCGCTTTCTGCTGGACCATCCCTTGCGGCTGCGTGAAGTTAAATTCATGCGATATAATGGACTGACCATTGATCTATCTGCTATTAAACGTCATACAATGATTATTAAACGAATTATAGATATAGTGGGCTCAATTTTAATGCTCATCGTATTTTCTCCGATTCTGATCATGATCGTACTGGCATTAGTGTTCCAGAGGCAAGGGATATTTTATCGGCAAATCAGGGTCGGATTGCGGGGAAGGGAATTCGTTCTCTATAAATTTACATCCATGGTGAAAAATGCCGAAGCGCAGACGGGTCCGGTTTGGGCCACCGAAAATGATCCCCGGGTTACCGCCCTGGGCCGTTATTTAAGAAGCTTTAGCTTTGACGAAGTGCCTCAGGTATGGAACGTTTTGCGGGGGGATATGAGCTTGATCGGCCCCCGCCCGGAACGGCCATTTTTCGTACAACAATTTTCCAGCCAATGGCCCGAATATGCCTTTCGCCATCTTGTAAAACCAGGCTTAACCGGATGGGCGCAGGTCAATGGTTTGCGGGGCCCATCTTCTGTTCGGGACCGCTTGAACCATGACCTTTATTATATTTATAATTTCTCCTGGTATCTGGAATTTAAAATTTATGTACGTACTTTGTTGGAGTTTCTATTTCATAAAAAGGCGTTTTAGAGTGCCCCGGAAAACCATTTTAATCTTCTCGGCCCATGCTGACTGGGGAGGTGGCGAGCAGAGTTTGCTCGCCTTTATTTCCGCTGCCCATAACGAATACCACCTGCACCTTGCGCTGGGTGAAGAGGGTCCGCTGGCCGATAAATGCCGGGCGCTGGAAATTCCGGTCCACATAGCGCCAATCCCCTATTTTTTGGGAAATTATCGTCTGGTAAACGGACGTTATTGGTATAATTTCGCGCGATTAGCCCGGCTCATCCGAAATATAGGTTCATCTTCTCTATACTTATATTGTAACGGCCTCTTTAAAAGCGAACTTCTCATTCTCGCCATGCGGCTTCGGTTTCCGCAATTGCGAATCATATCTCATATCCGCAATATTTTTTCCGATTATCCCTGGCATCGGCACCTGGCCTTACATTTACTCAATGCTCGCGTTTCCATCTCACTTTTTGTTCGCCATCAATTGCCCTGTTTTGCCAAACAATCTCCGATGACTCATGTGTTTCATAATATTGTCGATCTCGAATCAATGCAGATTCAGCAGGAAGCATTTTCTATCCCCTTTAATCACGATCCCCCCTGGCATATTGGCATCTATAGCCGGCTCTCCCCTGAAAAAGGGCAGTTGGATTTTCTCCAATTAGCCATAAAAACGCGAGATATGCAATTGCCCTGGCAATTCCATATCTTTGGCGGCCCGCTTTATGGAGGTTCATTCTACATCGAAGAAATGCAACGTTTGATCGAAAGCGAAAATCTTGAAGATTGGGTAATTTGGGAAGGTTATAAAGCAGATGTATTAAAATTAATTGCTAAGTTGGATGTCGTTAGTGTGTTTTCAAGTTTTGAGCCCCTTGGGCGCGTCGTTATGGAAAGCCAGGCGCTGGGCCGCATTACGCTTGCCTATGCTGTTGGCGGACCCCTGGAACTAATCAAGCATCGTGTTACCGGATGGTTAGTCCCGCCACACCAATTGGATGAAGCGCTTATTTTTCTGCAACAGGCCCCTCAAATGGCAGACATCATGAATATAATCAGCCGGAATTCGCGCCAACATGCCCTCAATGCCTATAGCCCACAAAAATATCTAACCAATTGGCGCAAAGTAATTTCCATGCGTTAATCCCCGTGTGATGCCTAAAATTGGCCCGGAATACAGAAAAATTAGATGCTCTATTTCAGACGCACGAAAGTTACGCCGTCCCCGCCACTTTCCATATCCCCACTCCTGAAACTGGCAACAACCGGGTAGGTTTTTAGAAAATCCCGGATACTTGATTTCAGCACGCCATTGCCCAGACCATGAATAATCTTGACTTCCGGAAAATCCGTCATACACACCCGGGAGAGAAACTCATCCACTTTTTTCTGCGCTTGTTCCAGTGAATAGCCTCGAATATCGAGCTGATTGGTAAACTGCATATTCACTCCCCATGAAATATTAACCGAATTGCCGCCGATATCCAATGGTCGAGCTGGCTGATTCTTTTCTTTTTCTTCCGGGGGAGTGGCAAACAATTCATCCCGATTGGTTAAAACCATAATATTACCGAATCGGACCTGAACTTTAGCTCCATGATGCGAGATTCCAGCAATTTCACCGACACTGTTCATGGTTTCCACCCATACCATATCGCCAATGGCTATATGGGTCAATGGGGGCTGCTTTGGTTTTTGCTGTTCTAATTGTTTCCGCTCTTCGCGCAAGTCTTTTTTAATCTCATTGCGAATTGTATCAATCGCCTGCCGACTTTGCTGAATAGTCTCTTTATCCGCCTGGGTTTCCTTAATCTCGGTGACCGCCTTTTCAACGACGGACCGCGCGGTTTCAATGATCCGCTGAGCTTCTTCAAGCGCCTGGGTTTTAACTTCCTGTTGTATCTGTTTAATATTCATCGTTTTCGATTGATATTCGTCGATGATCTCATGAAGTTGATTTTCCTTCATACCCAACTCTATTAATTTATCTTCATATAATTTAACTTTTCGTTCCAAATCGATAATCATCTGGTTCAATTTCAGTTCCTGTTCATCCTGCCGTAATCGGGCATTTTGGATGATCAGACTGGGCAGACCCAGATTACTGGCAATTTCAATTGCAAAACTGTTCCCAGGAATATTCATTAATAACCGGTAAGTGGGTTTAAAAACCGTTCGGTCGAATTCCATTGAGGCGTTGATGATACCGTCTTTTTGATGCGCATATACCTTAAGGGCGCTATAGTGGGTGGTTATAATGCCTTTTACCGATCGAGCGATTAACTCATCCAGGATGGCCATTGCTAATAGACTGCCTTCTTCAGGGTCAGTTCCATTGCCGATTTCATCAATCAGGACTAACGTCTTGTCATTTGCGCGTTTGATTATTTTAGAAACATTGCGGATATGAGACGAAAAAGTGCTTAATCCCTGTTCAATGGATTGTTCATCGCCTAAATCCGCGAATATTTCCTGGAA
>CAZWDO010000009.1:82074-102729 GCA_964632485.1 uncultured bacterium | reverse complement strand
TATCGGTATCGGGGGATGCAGGGATCGGGATAGCTAAATAGGTCATCAAAGAAAGCAGCCCGACAGTCTTGAGCGCTACGGTTTTCCCTCCCGTGTTGGGCCCGGTAATCAGAACAATCAGCGTGTCTTTTTTTCCCAATTCAACATTCATGGGAACGACTTCCTGTATGGACGTAATATTTTTTTCTTCATTCAGCATTGCCATCAGGTGGGGTTTTTGTTGCAATAACAGCAGCGGATGGCGGGCATCGATCAGTCGAACAATACCCTGCTCATTAATGCGAGGAATATTGCAATTAAATTCCCGGGCAAAATGGGCGCGGGCATGTAACGAATCAATGTAGGCGAGAATTTTGGTATTTGAATCAATTTCCATTAAATTCCGACGGAGTTTTATGGCTATATCGCGCAATATGGTTTCTATCTCTTTTTTTTCTTCCAACTCCAATTGAGACATCTTATTATTAAGATTGACAATTTCCATGGGTTCAATGAAAATAGTATTTCCCGTTTCACTTTGATCATAAACAATTCCTGGCACTGCCGTCCGGTTTTGAGATTTTACTGGATAAACATTATGGCCTTGACGAACAGTGACATAGGGCTCACGAAGCAGACCCGCCAAGTTATAGCGTTGCAGCAATTCCTGCAATTTAATCTGGATTTTATTTGTCAATTCCTTAATTTTCGCCCGGATAGCATATAATTGGGAACTCGAATGGTCCTTAATCGTACCATCTTCTTCAATACGTTCCTGAATATACTGAGATACATCTTTCAAACCATTCAGTTTATCCAATTTGTCAATGGTCAACGGATAACCGGCTTGCAGCTTTTCTGATTGGTTTTTCAGGTTTTGGCAAATTGTCAATATTTGATATATTTCCAGGTATTCCTGGGGTTGCAGAGATGATCCTTCAATCTGAAGCTTTCGAAGGCAGGGACGAATATCATTAAAAGTCGTCAATGGAAAATTGAGTTGATTTATGTTAATTTCAACAATTTCCTGAACTTCAGCTAATTTCGTTTTGAGGATACTTCCATTGCTGTAAAATGAATATTTTTGAAAATATTCCCGCGCGATAATTGAATAACAATAGCATTGCAATATGCTGATAATTTTTTCAAATTCCAATAGTTGAATCGAGTGTTGATCCATTAAATTAAAGCCGTTCTCGTAAAAAAAGCGGCATCAGGCAACTTGATGCCGCTTAAAATGATTATTCTTCCTGTAATTGACGCAAGCGTTTTACCATTTTACGACGAGCCGCATTCTCTTCGCGTTTCTTGCGTTCACTGGGCTTTTCATAGCGTTGGTGTTTCTTGTAATCAGCGATGATCCCGATTTTTTCACACATTTTTGAAAAACGCTTCACCGCTTTTTCAAAAGATTCACCTTCTTGTACAATAATACCCGGCAATGTATATCACCTCTTTCCAAGAGCCAATAAAGGTTAATTCTCAAACATCTTCCACGTACAATTCCTAACCGCTATCAGTATGACGGGGTCAGTCACCCCGACATAGCGTTAATCAAGTTCTCCCGATTACATCCGGAATAATGAGATTACAAGATACCATTCCTTGGGCAATCAGGAATTTTGGACTACACATCTGCTTGTGGAATAGCAGGATGGACCATCATAAGCAAGGAAGTTGATCACCTGATGTTCAGATTTCGCACTACTCGCATACGATCGGCATCAATTCAGCTACTATATAATATTTTTTGCCAGAAAAGTCAAGCCATTTTTTCCAGACACTATAACAAGTCCAAATCCATCTCATCCATTCGCTTTTCACAATAGTGGCACTTCAGCGATAGAGGGTCCTTTTTCAAAATATAAAAACGGGTCGCCACTTTTTCCTGGTTGGTGATACAACGGGGATTCGTACATTTGACTATATTTTCCAGAATATCCGGCAAGGCGACATCGGCTTTCGATATTACTTCGTAATTTTCTACTACGCAGTAAGTCGCCTGGGGACTTATAATTGCGATTTTATTGATCTGAGCCGGTGAAAGGGTAAAATTTTCAAGCTTAATAATGTCTTTTTTACCCAGCCGCTGGCTGTCATAATTGATGCCGATGGTTAAAATTCCATCATGCCCCAATCCCAGCACTTGCAGGGTTTTAAAGGCCGTGCCGGGTTTCAGGTGATCGATCACGACTCCGTTTTTTAGTTTAGACACACGAATGGTTTTCGATTCATCATAATTTTTTTTCATGGGTAGATTCCTAATACTAATGATAATAAAGCTTTGCGAACTGTAACCCCATTTTTTGACTGCTGAAAATATTCAGCCTGGGGGCTGCTGTCCAGTGAACTATCAATTTCATTGACACGAGGCAAAGGATGAAGAATCTTGAGGTCCTGTTTAACAGTTTTCAGGATTCGTTTGTCCAGGACATACGAATTTTTTACTTTCTCATATTCCAGGGAATCGAAAAACCGTTCTTTCTGGATGCGGGTGACATAAACGATATCCAGTTCAAAGAGGTAGTCGTAAAGATCGGTAGTTTCATAATAGAGCTGGTCATGTTCGGTCAAAAAAGAAAGAATATGGCTTGGCATCCGCAGGGAGGTAGGAGAAATAAAATAAAGCGAACTATTGAAATGGGTAAGGGCCTCAGCTAAAGAATGGACGGTCCTGCCGTATTTCAAATCACCGATGAAACCGATTTTAAGATTGGAAAGGGTCCCTTTGGTTTTTAAAATCGTATAGAGATCAAGAAAGGTTTGAGTCGGGTGCTGGTTAGCGCCATCGCCCCCATTGATGACAGGAATGGTAGATGATTCTCCGGCCACGCGGGCCGATCCTTCCTGGGGATGGCGGATTACCATGACATCGGCATAACCTTCGATCATTTTTGCCGTATCGGCAACGGTTTCACCTTTAACCGCTGAGCTGCTACTGCCGGCATCGAAACCAATAACGTCTCCCCCCAATTGAAACATAGCGCTTTCAAAACTGAGCCGGGTACGAGTCGATGGTTCGTAAAAACAAGTTGCCAGAATGCGACCACTCATCATGGAATTACGAAGATTTTCAAATTGCTGGGCAAATGCAAGGATAAAAAGAATTTCTTCACGCGAAAAATCATGCAGCGAGATAATGTCGCGTCCAATGAAGTTTTTTTCCACTAAACTGATCCTTTCTTAGTTTTTCAGACTACGCATACCGGTTGACATCATAACGGTTTGCCACATTGTGCCATACAAATCCACTTTTTTACGATAGCTGATGACCAGTGGAATTGGCAAATGAATCAGAGTGTCATAAAGCAACCCGACACAAAGATCGGTTTTACCGGCCATTGCGGCATGCACTGCGGTATGCGCCAGATTGGTACAATACACGGAATCATTGGCATTTGCCGGTACGGAACGGATAATATAGCTGGGGTCGATGTATTTAAGACTGATCGACATTTTAATTTGTTTAAAATAGTTTTGAATAGCCTCTTTCAGAAAAAGTCCGATATCGCCTAGTTTTTTATTGCCGCTGGCATCGTATCCGTCAGTTTCCAGGTATTTTTGCCCCGCCCCTTCGGCCACAATGATAACTGCATGCTGCCGATGGTTAATGCGTTCTTTTATCTGTTCAAAAAGACCATGGGGTCCTTCCAGATCGAAATCCATTTCAGGGATCAGCACGAAGTTGGCTTCGTTGGAGGCTAATGCGGCGGCAGCGGCGATAAAACCGGAATCGCGGCCCATCAGTTTAACCAAACCGATTCCATTCAGCGCGCCTTTGGCCTCTACATGAGCGGAATCTACTACAGAAGTTGCTTCTGATACAGCGGTTTCAAAGCCGAATGTGCGGCTAATAAAACAAATATCATTATCAATCGTTTTCGGCAAACCCACAACGGCTATTTTGGCGCCTCGGGATTCAATCTCTTCATAGATACTATGAGCGCCCTTTAAGGTTCCGTCTCCACCTATGGTAAACACAATATTGATTTTCTTCTCCTCTAAAAAATCAACAATCGCTTCCTTACTCTGATTCCCCCGGGAAGAGGAAAGAAAAGTTCCTCCCTTAGTGTGAAGATCGTCCACCAGGGAAGGGGTCAATAAAATCAGAGGATGTCCATAATTTTCAATAAACCCTCGATACCCGTATTGAACACCCCAGATATCTTTCACTCCATAATTGTAATATAAACACATTGTAAGATCGCGAATGACATTATTCAAGCCCGGGCACAATCCACCACACGTAACTATAGCTACTTTTGTTTGTTTTGGATCAAAAAACAATTTTTTACGGGGTCCGCCTACTTCTACTGACTTGGGTAATGTTCCTTCGTCTATATGACGGGCAACATTAAATTCCTGAATATTGTAAACAATTCGGTACAGATCGTGGAAAAAAGTCACTCCCTCGATCGGTGATTGGTACGCGCACTCACCCAAGTTGCGGATAGTCATGTCCAGGTTTTCATCCAAAATAGGATAGTCCATGGTCCTTCCTTTCGCTATTCTATCTGTTCAACGCCAATAAAATCAAAAAAACCATACCAAAAAAAAACACAACAAGCTTGGCTTGTTGTGTTTTTATCAAGTTAAAAAAAAAGAACACTATTTTTTTTCGGCAATTTTGAGAAATTCCGCCGCAAATTTTGTTCCTTCCTCATCGGCTGATTCAATACTGACCAACATCCGGGGCTTGGAGTCAACCAGATGAAAGGTCAGTGAATAATTATAATCCAGTACAAATTGCGGATCCCCTCCGACTGACATGATTTTCAGTTGCTTGCACTTTTCTTTGGCTAATTGTACCTGATCGGCGCTGGTGCCCTTAGAAACGTAAAGAACATTGATACCAGCAATATCTCCGGTAGTAACGGATTTAACGGACACACCGCCGCCGGCCTTAGTTGCAGCATCCTTAATCGCATTTAAAGCGGCGCCGCCATTGAGCACTCCGATCGATACATCCCCTTTGGATGCGCCGCCCAGTTCCCGAGTGAATGAAAGCACTTTAACCAGTAATACAGCTTGAATATTTTCCGGGCAAAATTCGCCGGCGTTCAAGAAAGAAAAACTTAATAGTGTTAATACAATACTCATGATAACACGTTTAACCATAGTCATTCTCCTGTTTGGGGTTATAATCTCTGCTTTGTTAAAATTCATACAGGTTGAACTAACACTCTAAATTAATAAAAAAACCGTACATTGTCAAGTACAATCTATGGATTTCCTAAAATTGTAGCGGAAAATGTAAATTCAATTGAATCCGTTTGTCGGTTTCCCTGGTTTCCGTATCATAAAAATAGCCATAATTCAGATTCATATAGCGGTGAAGCCGGTATTCCAAATTGAAGCTGTGACGCATATCAAACGTATAGGTATTATATCCTAATTCACGCGACAGAAAAGTACCCGAATAGCTGAAATACCAACGGTTAGTCAGATACTTTCCGAGTGTAATTCGGGAATTCGAAAGCAGACTCCAATTGGACAATTGTGTAAAATTATTTTGATTAGCGACAATATTATTGATAATCCCGGGGTTGATCCGGAGAAAGTCAAGAAAAGGTAAATTGTGTTTGATCCGGGACTCAAAATATTGAATATATTCCTGTGCCAAATAAGTATTCATACTAGTCAGCACCAGTTGGGTTGCATATTGCCGATAGCGGTCTTCCTGGGGACCAAATTGTTCCGTCAGAACCTCATTATCTTTGTCTGCATTCCAAAAATTCGTATTTAATTGCCATCTGATATCTTCGATTCGGCCACGGTTAACTGCCTGCCCTGAAATTGGGTCTTGAAAATAGGGACGTATTTCCAGCGTAACATCTTGACCATAAGTCGGATCAAAATAAACATGCGCCGCCTTTCCGTAAATAGTAGTCAGAATATCATTCCCACTAAATTCAATCGAAGCATTTTCCAGTTGAAAGGTTTTTCCCAGATATTCAACAGTTCCCTCTTTTAAACCGACCTGGCCATTAATATGAAAACTGCTGTCGAGAAACCGGCCGCCCATCTCCAGTCCGCTATTATCCTGAATACGAACTTCCATCAAATTATTCCGATAGCGGACATTTCGGAAGGGCACCAATTCCAAATTATAATATAAGCGATCCAATAGTAATGTATCCCCGGCTTCAACGGGAGATTGGTTCTCGGGAGGATAGAAAAACTCCATATCCTTACCTTCAATTCGCCCTATAACATGGGCATTTGGAAAAGGTCCAGCCACGGTAAAGGCTGGAAATCCGGTTAACGGAAGCAACCGCACTTCGCATTGATCATAGGATTTCATAATCCCGGGTAGATTTACTTTCACCCAATCCGTTTCAATAAAAAAATACCCCAGCCGGCTGAATATAGCATCGGGTTGCAAATAAAAAGGCGGAGGAGGGGTCTTTTTAACGGGCCATTCCAATGTATCAAGATTTGAAATCCTAATTCGACTATCACCAGCCTGACCCTGAAGGGAATCAATCTGAAAAAAATTCCGTTGAGGGTCATAGGTTATGCTACCCCTAACGTTTTTTATTTCCGGTAAAATCATTGTGGGATAAACGATTGAATTTTCAATGCGACAACCCGCCCGGATAAAACGAATCGTGTCCCTTGTCCCATTAAAACTGAGCCAGGCGCTGCCCTTACCTTCCGCCCGGGTAAAAACATCGGGTAAGAGTCGGGGTAGCAGCAAGGCAATATTGTTTTTTAGATTGAACTGAAACTGATAGAAAAAAGGATGATTAAGTGGGATTTCCGGCGTTTTGTCAAAAACATGGTACACAAATCCGGAACCATCGAGCCGATATCCATCACTTTTTTCCAGAACCATTTTTTCGAAAAAAAGAGTAAAATTATGATACACTAATTTGACAATCAACTGGTCAAAATACATAAACCAGAAATCACCGTTAAGTCCCTGGATATCCCAAACTATTCGAGGACGCTTAAAAGTACCTCCTAACGTCATAGTATAGGAGAAATTTCCTTTAAGTTTTTCATTCAGCCAATCATAGGCAAGCGGAATGTACCAGGCGTCCAGGGCCCGCCCTCTGATTTCACCCATCAGAGTATCTGTACTCATAATAAAAGAATCAGATTGAGCAATCACATTGCTATTATGAACTAATTCAATATTGCGAAAAAGCGCCATGCCGTTTCGAAACTGAAAATCGCTATGTGTGTCAAAATGGTGCAAATACCGGTAGGAGGCGTTAATAACATCAATTACGCCATGGATTTGAAGAGAATTGCTATCCGGGGACAATTCAAAACGAGCCATGATATCGCCGTTTAATTCTTTTAAAAAACCCAGTTTTGAATAAATATTACGAATTTTATAGAACGGAATCCGGTTTAAATGGAGCGTCGCATAGTGATGTTCCGCGCTACCTGTGTAATGCAGTACACTACTGTCGACATGGACAATGCAGCTACTGGTAGCGCCAATGCGATTAAATATCAAATTCCAGTTATAGGGTGTTTTAAAAATCGTACTCGAATCAGAAAGCATTTGAAAAGAAATTGTGTCCAACGAAATCGATGACCGGCCGTTTAATGAGATATTACACATTAATGTATCAGGGTTATTCACATAAATGGAACCATTCCATTTCAGATCCTTGTCCAAAACCAGATCGATGTGGCCATTGAAAAAAGGCATATTGAGATTTTCTAAGGAAACAGGTGAACGAAAATGGTTCAGTTGAAAATCCAGATTGACTTTAGGCTGTTTGAAGTCCATCCACTGAATGTCACCCGAGAATTGCAGTGAAGCGCTTAGCGCTCCTCTAACCAAGGCGCGGGTTCGGTTACCCTGAAATTGGATTTCGAGGTGAGATAGCGCCAACGCTTCCAAATGCGGATGATTCAATTGCATTTTGAATTGATACTCCAACTCCGGCCACTCACCAGAAAACGAACCATCGATTGAATACTCCGTTTCCTTAAGAAAAAGAGGAATCCACGGCAAACCACCGGGGTGGCCCTTGGAATTGAAGAGGATATTAAAACGGGGGGGAGGAGCAAGGGAAATCCTGCTGTTCATTTGCAGTGCGAACGGAACATCATCTTTTTTTTTCAGAGTCAATTCGATAGCGCGACGAACCATATCATATTGCCAGGTAATATCAAACCCACTTGATAAATGGGGGCTGGTCCAATTCAGGGAGGCATCCCCTCGGCAGACGGGAAAGAGAGTCTGAAGTGAAATGTCTCCGTCGAGAGAAATTGATTGACCAACTGGCAATATGTTCTTGAAGATCAATTTTTCCAGTCTGATATTAAGCGGTTTTAAACGATGTATATCCGGTATAGCCGCAGAAAATCGGAGGTCTACCCTCCGGGTGAGTATTTCCGTCGGCTGAATCTCTAAATAATTATCGCGGATTTGCAACGGCAACTGATCTAGAGCAATTGTATCCCCGGGCCACTCAATGCGGATCGTTGTTAAAAGAAAATCGGCGTTCACATGCGGAACATCCGGCTGAGTCCATGCCACCTGCATTGTTCCTGTTTCCCACAATGCCCGGGCAGTCATTTGATCAATTTGTCCATAATTGGGAAAAAAATCGAATATGTTCGTCGGATAGTTTTCCTTTTTTTTTAAAGTCAATGTTCGCAACTGGCAATCATGATCAATCTGGATACCCAGCGAATCGGGACTATTAAAATTGAGTTCACCCTCAAATTTGTTCTCTTGAGCCGATTTAAACCAAAAATCAAATTCGTATTTTTGAGAATCTATGGCAATCTGCCCATCGGTGATATAGCAGATTCCCTGAAACCAATGACTCGTGTAACTATAAATTTCACGATTCAAATCGGGCCAGTTAAAATTCGTGGCTGAAGTGGCTTCCTGCGGTTGAGGTAAACTTAAATAAGGCTTTTCAACCAACAGAGAAAACCTCAAATGATCGGCATGAAGATAGAAAAGAATCATATTCCAGATGTTATAGTGCATGGAAACCCGATCAATTGTCAAATGAAGATGGTCGGGACGGGTCACTTCGATCGTATCGATCTGTATGTAAGTAGTAGATAGTTTAAAGCCGCTGGAGGTTACATTGACGTTGCTACCCTCAGCCAATGTTAAATGATATACCAATTTTAACAGCAAAGAATGCGAAAATTCCATATATACATGTAAATAAATCAAAACCATATAGGTCAGGGTAAAAAGGAAAACAACAAGTCCATGTCTTTTGGGCATTAATCTTTATGCAAGGTAATCTTGTCTTTTATCAAATTGATGTTAATATGATCACCGGCTTTAATTTCTCCGCTTAATAGTTTTTCAGACAGCAAATCTTCGATCATATTCTGGATGGAATGCCGGATAAGCCTCGCGCCGATTTTCTGGTCGAATTGTTGTTGGGCAATGAATTCACGGGCTTCACAGCTTAATGAAAGGGTAATTGAACGTTCATGAGCTCTTTGGGAAACATCCTGGAAAAGCAGCTCTGTAATTTGGTTCAGGTTTTCACTACTCAAATGATGAAAGGTGATAATATCGTCAAAGCGATTTACGAGTTCCGGCTTGAAGTCTTTTTTCAGTTCTTTAATCAGGAAATTCTCGATTTCCTTGTTTGACCAGTTATCTGTTTTATTGAAGCCCAGCCGGGAAGCATTTTTGATCTCGCTGGATCCAATATTTGTAGTTAGAATGATCACCGTATTGCGAAAATTAATTTTGCGTCCGTTGCTATCAGTAAGCGTGCCTGTATCAAGAATCTGTAGAAGAATATTCTGCAAATCGGGATGAGCTTTTTCAAATTCATCAAAAAGGATGATAGAATAGGGTTTTCTTCTAACTCGTTCCGTAAGTTGCCCCCCTTCCTGAAATCCGATATAACCCGGAGGGGCGCCAATCAGGCGGGACACATTGAATTTTTCCATAAATTCCGTCATATCAAGGCGAATAATCGCATTTTCGCTCCCAAAAAGGATTTTAGCGAGCGTGATAGCGGTATGAGTTTTACCTACACCAGAAGGCCCCAAAAAAATAAACGAGCCGATTGGGCGACGTGGATCGCGCAACCCGGAATGTGAACGACGCAGGGCTGATGATAAACGATAAATGGCCTCAGTTTGTCCGGCAATTGATTTTTTTAATTCTTTTTCCAGGTTAAGCAAGCGTTGGCTTTCATCAGAATCGAGCTGACGCAGAGGGACGCCGGTAACCTGGCTGACAATTTCGGAGATCACTTCAGAGGTAACAACGGATTGATCTTTCTGGTAATAACGATTCCATTCTTGCCGTGAAACATCCAACTCATGTTTTAAGCGTTTTTCCTTATCACGCAATTGCGCCGCTTTTTCATAATTTTGTTGGTTGACTGCTTGTTGTTTATCATCCTGAAGGGAATTAAGCTCCTCTTCCATTTTTTTTATTTCCGGCGGCATTTTATAGGTTGTCAAATGCAGATACGCACCGGCTTCATCCAGTATATCCAATGCTTTGTCAGGAAGATATCGATCATTAATATAGCGGTCAGATAATTGAGCGGCATACTTGAGACTGTCGACAGTGTATTTGACCTGATGGAAAGTCTCATAATTCTTCACAACCCCCTGGAGAATTCGAATTGTATCGATAACATCGGGGGGATCAATCTGTACGGGTTGGAATCGACGCTCCAAAGCGCCGTCTTTTTCAATATATTTTTTAAATTCCTCTGCGGTAGTAGCCCCAATACATTGAACCTCGCCACGGGCCAGCATGGGTTTGAGCAAATTTGCCGCATCAAGAGTTCCTTCCGCGCCACCGGCTCCGATGATCGTGTGAATCTCATCCAAAAAAATTATAACATTGCCCGTTGCCCGAATTTCATTGATAATATTTTTAATACGCTCTTCGAATTGGCCCCGGAATTTTGTGCCGGCGACGACCATGCCCAAATCAAGGGTAATCAGTCGTTTATTTTTAATATTATGGGCGACTTCCCCATTCGCAATTTTCTGGGCCACGCCTTCGACAATAGCGGTCTTGCCAACCCCGGGTTCTCCAATCAATAGCGGATTATTTTTTTTCCGGCGGCTTAAAATCAGCATCACGCGATCGATCTCTTTTTCCCGGCCAATAATCGGGTCCAATTTCCCTTGTCGGCCAGCTTCAACCAGATCAAGTCCAAATTTATCTAAAAACGGAGTCTTCGTGCCCGCCGCTTTCGGATCAGAGCGCGTTTCGCCATTGCGGTGGATAATGCTTAACTGCTTTTTCACGGCTTCATAATTCAATCCAAAAGAAAGTAAAATGCGATATATCGGCGTATCCTTCAATGCCAGCATTGCCAGCAGTAGATGCTCGGTTCCAACATATTTGTAGTTCATCGTTTCCGCTTCCACCTGAGCGCGGTTGATAATCTTCCGCACCGTATCAGTAAACGGAACATTGCCCATGACGATGGTAGTCGCCCGGTTGAGGATGGATTCTTCAAGGCTTGAACGAAGCTCTTCGAGATCCAGCTGGATTTGCGTAAATAATGTCACTGCAACACCGTTGCCTTCAGTCAGCATCCCCAGGACAATATGTTCACCATCGATAAAATCGCTACCCAATTTCTGAGCTTCCATTGCCGCATTTTCCATAACCCGCCGTACGCGATCGGTAAACATATCATTCATTTTGCACCTTCTTGTTCATGTAATAATTTTCTGATATAACCTGCTCGGAAAATTTCCAATTGTTCCGGCTCCGGTTTTGTAAAACCCGCCAGCCGGGAAAGATGATACGGTAGCGATTGAACTAACAGCCGGTTCAGTAAAGGACGGTAAACCGTTTCGAGATAATTGAGCCGGGTTCCAAGACGTAATGCGGATAGCATATTGAATGTCTCCTTCACGTCAAGTAATTCTGCATGGGTGAGTATTCCCCAGGAACGTTTCACTTTATCATTGATGGAATGAGGAATCCTGTCTTGTAAAAATTGCCCGCTCTCTTCTTCCAATTGCCGGATGGCGCTGCAGGATTGAGAAGCCTCAGCCAACATGGATTCTTCCTTAGGGCCAAAGCTATTAAAATATTCCAGAACGAACAGATTTCCCATATTGGATGAATGATTGAGTGATAAAGTCCGCAAAACAGAATTATGGTCGGCTGCAATACGACACGCCTGTGGAAGCCGATTGAGCAGATTAATTGCCGGAAGGTGAAGTAAATAACTAATTTTCAAACCCGTTCCCAGATCGGCCGGTGAAGGGGAAAGATATCCGAACACCGGATGGAAGGAAAACGATAGATGCGAGGAAAGCTGTTCTTCAATCAGATTGAGCTGCAAATAACTTTGAACCAGATCTTCACCAGTGTTTATCAAACTGATTTTCAGATGGTGCTGGCTATTCACCAGGATCGTCTGTTCATGGGTTTCATTAACCGCAATCGCGCCATATTGCTCATTAATACTTCTCATGGGAAGGAAAAAATACTCCTGAATGATATTTAGATCACTTTGCGACAATTGACTAAATGGAAAAAAACTCCAATCACCCTCAAGAGATTTCTTTTTAAGAGACCATTCAACCAGTTCAAGTATCTCTTTTAACGTATTATTTTCCGCTATATGGGTAAACGAAAATCGTTCGAGGTTGCGAACGAGCCGTAAGCGATGGCTTAAGACGATAGTCTGATCGCTATTAAGCCAAGGTGGAGCAGACAACTTGATAGATTCAGGCAGGGTCATCGTATATTATTCCGTTTGGTGTTTGAACTTTTGAATTGAATCTCGCAAACGCGCCGCTTCTTCATAGTTTTCAGTTTGAACGGCGATGGCCAGTTTTTTTTGCAAATCTTCGATTTGGCGCAATGCATTTAAATTTTGCCGTAACGCTGTGGGAATCTTACCACTATGAGTGTGGGCTCCAAACAAATTTTGCGCCAATTCCACCAATACCGGTTCAAACGTCCGATAACAGTGGGAACAGCCCAATTGTCCGGATTCTTTAAAACTTTCCAGAGTCTGGCCACATACGCAAGTTTCAACGTCGGAATCGGGAATTTTCACTAATTGGTTTATAAAATTAGCAATCGAAAATTTTTCCTGGCTGAGGACTTCTGTAAAACCCTTATCCATAGCGCAACCTTCACAATAAAAAGCCAATTTTTCATTACCGCCGACGATTTCCCGAACGAGTACAATCGCTTTGTTTTTAGAGCAGTTCTGACAAATCAAGTTAACCTCGATATTCGTTTATTCTTGATATGCAACCGTTGATCGGCAATAGAAGCTATTTCGGGATCATGGGTTGCAATCAGAAAGGTTTGTCCCAGCGTGCGGCATAACTCTTCAATCATTTTCAATAGCTTACTCGCATTTTCTAAATCCAGATTTCCGGTAGGCTCATCGGCCAATACTAGTTTAGGTTGAGTAACTAAGGCGCGTACAATGGCAATTCGCTGACGTTCACCACCGGAAAGTTCTCCCGGCTTATGGTTTTCCCTTCCACTTAAACCGACAAGTTGCAAAAATTGTTCCGCGCTTTTATATGCCTCATGATATGGCATTTTACGGATCATCAGGGGAATCAGAATATTTTCAAGGGCAGTAAAATCAACCAGCAGATGATGAAATTGGAAAACATAACTGATTGTTTGCTGCCTTAAAACGGCTAAACCATCATCGCTTAAAGAATTTAACTCTTTACCGTCCACAATAATAGTTCCCCGATCGGGTCGATCCAGCCCCCCTAATAAATGAAGCAGGGTACTTTTACCGGAACCGGAAGGGCCATAAAGCGCAGTAATCTGACCGGCAGGAAGTTCCAAATCCATACTCTCAAAAATAGAAATTTTTTCCTGGCCCGTCAGATACGATTTATCCAGGTCTTCGACTTTCACCAAGATTGAATTACTCATAAACCAGCGCCTCGGTTGGTTTTTGGTTGGCCGCTTTTAAAGAAGGGTACAGAGTGGCCAGAAAACTCAGACTTAATGCAGAGGCCCCCACCCAAAAAAAATCAAGGGGGACCATTTTAATTGGCAATGAATCAATAGTATAAAGATCGGCTGGAATGGAAATAATTTTATATTCCATTTGCAAATAGCATATAGCTAAACTTAATAAAGTTCCCCCAATGACGCCAATGATCCCGGCGCTGAGTCCATCCAGCATGAAGATATGCAAGATATTCCGACGGGTAGCGCCCATAGCGCGGAGAATGCCAATTTCACGAGTTTTATTCAATACCAGCATGATCAGGGCGGAAATGATGTTAAAGACCGCTACGACAATAATCAAATTCAAGATAACGAACATCATCGTTTTCTCAAGTTTAATCCAGGTAAAAAGCTTTTGATTGCGATCAATCCAATTCAATGTATAATAGGGGTATTGTAGTGTATCCTCAATCATCTTAGCGACGGCGCGGGCCTGGTACATATCGCGTATTCGAATGTCGATCTGGTTGACTTTATCGGGCAGATAAAAAAGTTCCTGGGCAGCATTCATGGAGATGAAACCGAATGCCGCATCATAATCATAGAATCCACTTTTAAAAATACCGGTTACGATGCATTTCTTCAACTTGGGGATCATCCGGCCGGACAAGGATGCCTTGCCGAAATTCCCCAGCAGGAGAGTTTGCCCAACAACTACCCGTAATCGATCCGCCAAGTCATAGCCAAGGACAATACCGTCCAGGGTGTCACCGGTGGCTGGCTCTTCAACGTTCCTCAACACCAGATCCCCGGCGATCAAATATTTGGAAATATCGATCACCTCGTAGATCGAGCTGGTGTCTACTCCATTGATAATCGCGGCATCCAATCCCGCATCCGATTGGATAGCAGCGCGGTCAAAAATCAGCGGTGACGCGGCAGTTACCTCTGGAAATCTGCGAATCCGTTCCGCCAGTTCCTGATAATTCCCAATACCTTCATTGTGATAACAGGCAACCTGAATATGAGAAATAGCGCCGACTATTTTTTGCTTGACTATATCCTCGAAACCGTTCATTACCGATAACACAATATTGAGCACAGCAACCCCCAATACGATGCCAAAAGTCGCAAAATAAGTGATAACCGAGATAAAGCCAATCTTGCGCTTACTTAGGAAATAGCGTTTGGCAATAAAAAATTCGAATTTCATAGATTCGATTCCGGTCGCATGTGTGGGAATAAAATAACCTCCCGAATCGATTCATTACTCGTTAAAAGCATGGCCAACCGATCGATGCCGATCCCGACCCCTCCCGTGGGCGGCATACCATACTCCAGAGCGCGAACGAAATCATCGTCCATCACCTGGGCTTCATCATCTCCTTGCTGACGCAGTTCTACCTGACGCATCAAACGCTCCTTCTGGTCAAGGGGATCATTCAGCTCGGAAAAGGCATTACTCAATTCCTTTGCCGCTACGATCAATTCAAAGCGTTCGGTTAAACCTTCTTTAGAACGGTGCTTTTTTGCCAACGGGGACATTTCAAGGGGATAATCATAAATAAAAGTCGGCTGAATTAGTTTAGGTTCCACCATTGCGCCAAATATTTCATCGATCAACTGGCCCCGGTTCATCTTTGCATCAACATCCATATTATGTTTTTTTGCAAATTGATATAATTCTTCCTTGTCGGAGGAGGAAATCGAGATCCCCGCAAATTTTTCGATCGCCTCTTCCATCGAAAGCCGCTGCCAGGGTGGAGTCAGATCAATCTCACCCAGGCTATGCGAAACTTTTAATGATCCGATGCTATGTTGCGCCGTATAGACAATCATCTCTTCAACAAAATCCATCATAAAACGATAATCAACATAAGCGCAATAAAACTCAACCTGAGTGAACTCAGGATTATGGAATTTATCCATACCCTCATTGCGAAAATCACGGGAGAATTCGTACACTCGATCGAATCCCCCCACAACCAAACGCTTAAGGTAAAGCTCATTGGCAATGCGCAGGTACAAATCCATATCAAGAGTATTATGGTGGGTAATAAAAGGACGGGCATTAGCGCCGCCATAAACAGGCTGAAGAATTGGCGTTTCCACTTCTAAAAAACCGCGCGCGTCCAGAAATTGACGCATGGCTTGCACAATTCGAGAACGAGTTATAAATGTTTGGCGCACTTCAGGATTCACTATTAAATCCACATAGCGTTGCCGATAGCGGGTCTCAATGTCTTTAAGCCCATGCCATTTTTCCGGCAACGGACGTAAGGTCTTGCACAGTAACTGAATTTTTTTAACTACTACCGTAAGTTCCAGAGTTTTAGTACGGAATAACACCCCCTCAATGCCAAAGATATCGCCAATATCATAGAATTTAAACAGATCAAATGCCGCCTCGCCAATCTGATCTTTACGAATATAGATTTGAATCCGGTTATAACTATCCTGGAGATGGCCAAACCGTGTTTTTCCCATTTCTCTCAGAGACATCAAGCGTCCAGCCAAGGCAATTTGCGTTTCTTTCTGGATTAACTCTTCACTTTGGGCAATCAGCTCAGTGGTCGTGTGAGTTACATTGAATGAATAGGCATAGGGTTCAATTCCTTCCGCTCGGAGCCGTTTCATTTTTTCAATACGGACTTCCCGGGGGTCCAAATGAGCAAGTTCGGACATGTCGTCTCCTTTTATCTGTCAACAGGTTGTTTTTTATGACACATTCTAGCTTATAATATATAACTTAATTTTAGATTGAAGTCAAGTAGAAATCAACTTAAATTAAGCGAAAATACCCTCAACTATTAACCTGGATGATAATATAAAATATTTTCTTGAGAGAAATGATAAAAAATGACTTGACTTAAAACCGATAAATGATTATATTGAGCTGTCTGGAGGAATAGTCCTAACTGGTAAGGCAGTGGACTTGAAATCCACCGGGCTCTGCCCTTGGGGGTTCGAATCCCTCTTCCTCCGTTAGGGTAGTCAGGAGAGGTGGCCGAGTGGCTGAAGGCAACCGCCTGCTAAGCGGTTATAGGGTCAAAAGCCTTATCCAGGGTTCGAATCCCTGCCTCTCCGTTCCAAAACCAATCACTACTAAAAGTTTCTGAAATAAAAGTTGAGTTATTTTGTTTCATTTCACAAGACATATTTGTAATCCATTAAAAGTAAACGTTCGATTTAGCAATGAATTAGTTTTTTTATTCTTCCCACTGATGATTTAAAATTTATACGCTTAAAAATAGATATAGGTTTTTCAGGCAGCAGAGATATTGCCCAGAATTGACACCCACACTAAAACAAAAAAGCAATCAATGTAGAAGATTCTTTTAAAAAGTGGCAAACAGAATTTATAACATTCTGGAAAAGAGCTTGACTTTTTTTAAAAAAAATATCATACTATGGATAAGTTTAAACTAAGAGACGCTCATTGGATTTACAATTAGCCAATATGCAATTTAACGAGGAAGCGTGATGAAATATAAAACAATACTGGTCGTCGATGACGAGCAGACCATACTGGATAGCGTGCGTATGGTTCTTGAATTTGCCGGCTATCGTGTATTGACAGCTAATCATGCTATGCAAGGCCTGCAAATAGCCGATAGCGAAAGCATCGATGCCGTCATGCTTGATATCCGAATGGAGGGGATGGATGGGTTGACGTGTCTCAATCAGTTGCGGAAACTGTTTCCCCAGTTACCAGTCGTCATGATGTCGGGTGTGGCATCGGTAGATATGGCAATTTCAGCCGTACGCAGTGGGGCCTACGATTTTTTAGAAAAACCCCTCGATCGGGACCGCGTACTGATTGTTTTGCGTAATGCATTGCAACAAAGTGAGTTATTAAAGGAAAATGCTGGATTTCAAGCACAGTTGGAGCAAAAATACACAATCATTGGAAACAGTTCCGCCATGCAGAAAATTTTAGAGATCGTTGATCAAGTAGCTCCTACTGAGGCCCGGGTTTTAATCACAGGTGAGAATGGCAGTGGAAAAGAACTGGTGGCGCGACGCATTCACCGATTGAGTAAACGCGCCGAACAAGCCTTTATCGAACTGAACTGTGCAGCCATTCCCGGAGAATTGATTGAAAGTGAACTGTTTGGCCATGAAAAGGGAAGTTTTACCGGCGCGCATCAACGTCAAATAGGAAAATTTGAACACGCTGACAAGGGAACCTTATTTTTTGATGAAGTCGGCGATATGGCGCTATCTGCCCAGGCGAAAACCCTTAAAGCGATTGAAGAAGGCGTGATCCAGCGAATTGGCGGGAAAGAGACCATCAATGTTAACGTTCGCATCATCTCAGCTACTAACAAGGAGCTTTCACAGGAAATATACCAGCGTCGATTCCGCGAAGATTTATATTTCCGATTAAATGTCGTGCCGATTCATCTCCCTCCCTTACGAGAACGACGCGATGATATTCCATTATTAGTAGATTATTTTATTCGGCAATTTTGTGACCGGGAAAACATGAGTTTGAAAGAGCTCGACGAAGAAGCCATGACGCTATTATTACGGCAGCCCTGGTATGGCAATATTCGGGAACTGCGCAATGTGATTGAACGGGCTGTGATTCTTTGCCGTCACTCACTGATAACAGCTAACCAGTTAATCCTGGATCCTATCCGCGGCCTCCCCTCTGCCCACGATAAATGGAGCCGCTTATGTGAAATCCATAGCTTCCAGGGGTTCCGAGACGAATCGGAAAAAGAATATCTATTGTATCACCTAGATAGAAATAATTGGCATGTTTCCCGCGCAGCGCAGGACCTGGGGATGCAAAGAAGCAATTTATATATTAAAATCAACAAATATTTTCCGGATAAAATCCAATCGTCCAGTGAATGATTCCTTTACCCGTTTTTGCTGCTGAAGAGCATTTAATTACCGCAAAATGAAACCACCCAGAATTAGCCGGGATGGGATTCTTTATGGATTTTTTCCACTAAGATTGGGAAAAGATGCCTTTAATAAACGCTCCGCAAACGGAACTGAATGATAATAATATTGAAAAGTAAGTTCCAACCGCTCTTCCGGACTTAGCGGAAGCCAGGGTTGGCGTTCAAGGATATAGGAAAGAAACAGCGCCGCGGCAACTGAAACATTAAAACTTTCAGTAAACCCTGAAATCGGATAGCGGACGGTTTGATCAACCAATTCCAATACGGTACTGGACGGACCATCGTGTTCACTACCCATGATCAAAACCAGCTTTTCAGGAACAGGCAATTCAAATAAATTGCGGCTATTAGCGTCACAGTGCGCGACCCAAAGGGAATACCCCATTTCCCGTAACCGGTTCAATTCGAACCCGGGATTCTGCATGGTTTGCACATTCAGCCAATCTTGCGTATTACGGGACACGGAGCGACGATGATGGTTCTTTTCAAAAATCGAAGGGATGATAAACAAATCGGTCAGACCCAAACCTTCACAGGTACGGGTAATGGCGCTGATATTATGAACATCCAATAGAGAATCCAGCACCATGAGGGTCTGCCTTTTCCGTTGATCCAAAACCGTTTCGATTCGTTCCCTTCGCCGCAGCGTCAGATACGGTTCCAGCAGTTCGATGAATGACCGTAGAGAGTCGGTCTTTTTCCGCCAGTAATGCACCATAATAGTTCCTTAATTAGTTTACCAGAGGATAACACAAAATGAAGAAAAATGCAATACTCTTTTTAATAATTTGCGTTACCGCAGTTTTAGGATCACTTTTTCTTACAGATTATAATGATTTAATCAAAAAAAGTAGCTTAATTCCGCTATCAGAGCAATCTTATTTTATCGAGCAAATTGATTTTCTGACCCATAGCGCATGTTTGAAACGTGAAATCAACGATACATTAGAAGTCAGCGCGCGCGTTTTAGCCAGATTAAGTAAAAATTTGCCTTTAGCGGCAAAAGTGATTAACATGAGCGGAAAAAACAATTACGCTATTCGCCTCCTCGATAAACCCTTTCATTACTATGCAACCGACAGCATCGGCTTGAGAGGCGACCTCTATTATTTATTCCAGGATAGCGCAACATATTGGTTTTACGCTGAAGGAACCGCGCGCTTTCTATTTCACGACTACCCACTCAAAGGAAGCATGCTGGTTCATTATCGTCCAGCGCCTTTGTTGCGAACTGCCTTTACCGCCGAGATATATGTCTATCCCAATGAGCGGATGGCTCGGATTATGTTGACTGCCTTACTTAAAATGGGTTTTGGGTTCTATGCCGATCGGATGATACTCAATATTCAACGTAAACTAAACAAAACCGGAAAACTTTTACAAGCGAAACCTTATATTTTCGACGCAATTATTAATACCGACACTATATCCCAACGCTATCAACTGTCGGATAGTGAAAAACAAGACCTCAAAGAAGTCATTCATATTGTAAAAGAGGAGAGAGGATGGAAATATGATTGAGAAATTAACACTGCCGGTGGCGGCAGGCGCGCGGCTTGAGTTCGCCCCTGGCTCAAAGCTGTTGATCCAGGGAGAACTCTGGATAGCGCGGGATATGGTCCATCGACGTCTCACTGAGACGAAATCGACTCAACAGCTTATTAAATTGGGATTTGAAGGCGGGGGCATCTACTATTGTGGGCCAACACCGACTCCCCCGGGAAAGGTTATCGGATCGGCTGGGCCTACCACTTCATCCCGGATGGATCCTTTCACGCCAGCAATTTTGGATATGGGAATCAAAGTGTTGATCGGCAAAGGGCCTCGCTCACAATTTGTTCTTCAAGCCATTGCCGCTCATGGGGCTATATACTTGAT
>CAZWDO010000009.1:0-82064 GCA_964632485.1 uncultured bacterium | reverse complement strand
GGCGGAGCAGGCGCCTTGCTGGCGAAATCGATCACTTCTATGGAAGTAGTGGAGTTCCCGGAACTGGGGCCAGAGGCTTTGGCGCGCATAAAAGTCACCGATTTTCCCGTTTATGTAGCCTCAAATCCTTAATAATTGCTTATTAAACATTAGATCAATAATTATTCTCTTTTTTGGCACAAAAGATGCAATAAATATAAGTGTAAAAAAGTGGAACCAGAAAGGAGAAAGAAAATGTTTATTTTAGTCGTACTGCTTGGGTTCATGACGGCCAGCGGCACAATTTTAGCTTCTTATTTTGCCAATAAGGCTGTGAGGAAATTTTTTTTAACGATGAAATAAAAATATTGACTTTTTGTAAAAAAAGATTATATTTTAACTGAAAAGAAGGAGGAAATCCAATGAAACCACGTTTAGTTATACTTGCTCTCATTATGATCGCGCTCTTTGCGATCTCTGTTCAGGCGTTTTCTATACGTCAGATAAGAGGCGATGTTACGCTTTATAATAGTAACTCACAAATTTGGGAAAAAGTTACTGAAGAATCGGAACTTCAGTTAGAGACAATGTTATGTATTGGTCAAAATTCCCGTTTGACCGTTCGCTCCGACGAAGGTGATGTCGTTATTCCAGGACCTTTCCAGGGAATGTTGGGTCGGTTACTTTCTGACGACAGTAAATATACCAGCAATGAGCTACAATCAGTGTTTAATAAAATACCAAGCCCGCGCCAGGGAGACAAAAAAATCGAATTGACCGTTCAATCCGCCGCGGCAGTAAAAGGCACTAAAACTGATTTAAAAAAGATCCCGTACCGATGGCGGAGTTCAAGCGATAGCAATCTGACTCAATAAAGAAACGAGTGAAATGAAACGGTATTACGAAAACTCATATGTTACTGAATTTGAAACGGTTATTGAAAAAATATGCGGTAACAAGATATATTTAGAGGATACTTACTTTTATCCCGCTTCAGGTGGGCAATTATGTGATACAGGCACAATAAATGGGCTCTCTGTTGTGAATGTCTGCCTTGACGAAGATCATAAAGTAATTCATTTTTTGGAGGATAACGCCCCTTTTCAGCCCGGCGAATCTGTTAAGTGCGCAATCGATTGGGAGCGGCGCTTTGATTTTATGCAACAGCATAGTGGCCAACACCTGATTTCCGGAATTTTGGATGTGTATTATCAGATTTACACTAAAAGTTTTCACATGGGAATGAATGAGTCGACCATTGACGTTCAATCCGCATTTCCAATCAATATAGACGAAATTGAAGATATGGTCAACAAAGCCATACTCAACGCGCAACCGATTGCAACCGTTTTCTACAACAATTTAGACGAGCTCGGTCAAATCCATTTACGAAAACCGCCCAAAATGCAACAAAATATTCGCGTTGTCAGCATTGGCGATTTGGATGCAACTCCATGCGGAGGGACTCATCTCCGTAACACCTCAGAATTGCAACTGCTAAAAATCACGAGAGTGGAAGCTTATAAAGGCGGATATCGGATTTCCTTTGTATTCGGTAAACGAGCTTTAAATCTTTTCGCCTTTGAACACCGCATTCTTCACCGCTTGGTGCAAATTCTCTCCGTCCCTGTTGAAAATATCGAAGCGGAAATTTCTCGTCTGACCGGAGATTCCTCTTTGTTAAAAAAAGAAATTGATGAACATAAACGCAAAATGGCCGGTTACTTGGCAGAAATTCTCTATCACGAAGCAGAACCAGTAAAAAAATACCGCTTATTAACCAAAAAAAATGACGTCAGCGCGGAAATGTTGCGCTTGACTGCCCAGTATCTTATTGAAAAACAGAATTTGTTAGTTTTTATTTATAACAACGAGGGACATTTTGTGCTAGCCTCATCAATCAATTATCATATCAACCTGGCTGAACTCGTTCAACAAATGGATTGGAAAGGTGGAGGGAGCGAGAGTTTGTTACAGGGAGTCATCACTGATAATTCACAAATCCCCGCTTTTATAATATGCTTAAAAGAAAAATTATAGCAAAAAAAATGGGGAGTATTTAATACGGAGGAAAGGGTAATGAAAAGCCAAGTAATGGATATTGATCGACTGATAGAAGTTGTCAGCGAAGGTGGAGCGATAAAAACCGGGGTAGATGTTTTCAATAGTAAAAACATTCTTCTCATCGAAAAAGATGTGCTCATTCGCAATGTTAGTATTCTACTCACATTAAAGCAAAATGGGATCCAATTTATTCCCGTGGACCCTAAAAACCAAGGTGGAATTTGGGATAAAAACGGACGTAAAGTTCTAGTAAAAAGCGTTAACACGGATTCTTCCGGATCCGAGAAAAAATATACGCTTACAGAGGTTGAACGCAAAGTTAAGGAAATTAATGAATTAAAAAGAGAGGCTTCGGCTCTTCATACTAAAGCCAAGGAAAATATTCGTAACGCCTTGGATTCCATCAAACAGAATGATGGCGTAATCGAAGTCGATACTGTTGAGGAATCGGTCACTGAAGTCTTTACCTTTCTTGAGCGGAATGAAAGCTCATTCACATATTTGGCGCGGGAATTATTTACTTTCGATGATTATCTCTATAATCACTCAGTGAATGTTTGTACATTTGGCATTGCTATTTTAAAGAAATTCAATGAGCAGTTCAGCCAAATGGTAAACCAGCAATTAAATAATTCAATGATTGAGAATAATATTACTAATTCGGACACGCCAAACTGCTATGTCCACTATCAGCCTGATGAAATGAAAGAAATGGCGTTGGGTTTTTTTTTGCATGACATGGGGAAAGTACTCTTACCGGAAGAAATACTGAATAAACAGGGCAAACTGTCGGAGGAAGAATACAGCCTGGTCAAGACGCATAGTTACGAAAAAGGGGCGATCATCCTAAAAAAAAGCCATATTGAAAACTATTTCGTTCAGAATATCATACGATATCATCACGCCAATCTCTTCCAGAATGAACCGAACACCTATCCACAGGAACGAGTTCCTATTGAAATTCCGCCCTACGTCAAAATCTGTAAATTGGCAGATATTTTTGATGCTATGACTTCAAAAAGGTCTTACAAAGAAGCAATCAATCCGGTTGTCGTAGTAACTGATATTGTCCGTAAATATGCGAATAAGGACCCGTTTTTGCAACTAATTCTGCACGCCTTCATTAAAACTGTCGGCGTTTATCCGACCGGAAGTATAGTGCAATTGCAAAATGGTCAATTAGGTTATATTATTGATAGCCAGGGGCCGATTGTCCTTCCTTTTACCGATCGCCATGGAACCCCGATGACGGCCAAATCCGAGCCTATCAATATCAATGATATTAAAATCAAGGGCACGGGATTGGATATTGATCGACGCAAACCACTGCTGAACCCTGCTGCGTATTGGGATATCCTCCCCGAATATCTAAAATTACAAAGTTAATATTGGAAATATTTTAGGAATTACCATCCTCTTTATCTTTCAACGACTGTGGAATTTGTGGCCCGACTCATTTCCCCGGAAATAACTGGTCTAAAGAAACTGATAGGGCTCTATAAAACGGAGCTATCTATTAATCCCCGAAGAGCAAATTCGATAAATACCCAAAGTTCAATACGTTTCGAGTAATTTGATCTGTATTCCCCAGTTGAATGGATCATTCGGAGGTTTTTCATTCCAATCATGATAGGCATGGCTATCATCGGTAATATAATAAACCCGGTATCGTCCTTTTTCCAGAATGATCGTATCCGTACACCGACGATTCTTTTGAGATCCACCTGCAGGAGCGCTATTTTCATAAAGCATTTTCCAAATAACTTTACCAGTCGTATTATCAACAATCCATCCATAATCATACATCATGCCATATTTACCTTCTCCCAGGCAATAGATTTCAAGTTTACTCGGACGGTTTAAGGTAAATTCCTTTTGTATCAGTTGATCGGACCCAACTTTTTGAATGGCTATCAATGGAACATCAGATTTATCCGCCGGACCCTCGGGTTCAGAAATCTTCTTCTCCGGGGGAAGGGGAACCAGTGGAGTTTGAGGTTTTTCCGGCTGTGAGGGCGGCATTTCCAGATTCATCCGATAAAGAGTAATCCCATACCGTTCGGAATTCTTAGGTTTTTGATCGTTCCAGTTATTCCAGGCATGAGAATCATCCGTAACATAATAAAGCGTATATTCCCCTGCATCGAGGCGGATTGCATCGTCAAAACCCCGATTTTTGCGACTCCCTCCCGCAAAAACCGTATTGTCATAATCCATTTGCCAAATTTTTGAATGCGTTTTTTTTTGGATAATCCAACCGTAATCGACCATTTCCCGCGAAGCGAAACTATATTCTCCCAGGGCAACGATACGGATCAGGGCTGGTTTATCTAAAATAAAATCACGACTGAGGAGCTGATCACTTCCCACTTTAGTCATTTCAATCAGTATTGACATATCTTCACTGGGAGGGTCCATTGATTTCCAATAGGCCGTATCGGCATCTGTGCGCGGCCGGATGGCCACTCCCCAAAAAAGAGCATCCAAAGGCGGAGACTCATTCCAATTATCGAATGAATGAGAATCGTCCGTAATCCACACCAGCGTATAATTATCATTGGGTAAAAAAAGCTGGCCCTTATAACATATATTCTTTTTGGCTCCGCCGGCATGGCGCACCGTTTCCGTTGAAAAATCCCACACTTTTTCTCCCCGTGAGTTCGATAACCATCCATAATCATACATCATCCGCTCTGCGCGATTGCCTTCCCCCTGGGCATAGATCTGTATGACAACCCCTTTTTCTCCCGGTTTATTTATCGTAAATGAGCTTTTTCGGTACTCATCATCTTTCAGTTGATTTAAACTAACCTTCCAGGGGGAATGCCTAAATATATCGGGATCTGACGTTTCAGAGACCTTGTCCGAATCAAAAGTAATCTCCGCCCACCAGCTATCTTTTTCAGCTTTTGTACCGCCATCTCCCTGGATAATTTTAACCACAAATTCATTGATCAGGATACGAAACTCATCGATACTGGAAACTATATCTGAAAATGAATGATTACGCACAAATATACAATAGTAGTAACCCGTATCAATGTCAATTCGAGTCTGATATTCATAACTGTTCCGGGTGCCTTCAATCGGTTTGAGTTTTAAAATTGGCACTTGCCAAATGACTTCACGGGAAGCCGCATCCATAATCCAGCAATCCGCAAGCAGGTTAAAAAAACGGACATTTTTGCTCACTCTGACATTTAGTCCGATTTCAGTTTTTTCTTTAACATGAATCGTTTTAAATACAACTCTGGATTCTTTGTTTGTAGTCAGTGTAATTGTCTTGTCAATGCCAAAAAGCAGTGAGGGAATCAAAAGTAAAATCATAAAATTAAGGGGTGTTCTATTCATGGGGTTGGCTCCTTTTCATGCTAATACGATTTTTAGAGTAAAATGTTCCTTGCATATTGACTTTTTCAAAAAAAAACGTATATTTGAATACGAAAATTATAAAAAGGAGTTCTCATTGGTCACAATTTTATCTGCAATATTTGTTATCGGAGTTTTAGTTTTTTTTCACGAATTGGGTCATTTTATGGTGGCAAAGTGGGCAGGAATACGAGTGGAACGATTCTCATTGGGTTATCCACCCATTTTGCTACGAAAAAAATGGGGAGAAACTGAGTATTGCCTATCTGCAATACCCTTGGGTGGTTATGTGAAGATGGCCGGCGAGGATCCCACTCAGGACGAACTGATCGGCAGGGAGGATGAGTTTTTAAGCAAGCCATCATGGATTCGAGCCGCGGTGATTGCCGCCGGGCCAATGATGAATTTTATTTTAGCCGTTTGTTTATTCTGGATTATCCTGATGGTGGAAGGACGAACCATTATCAGCACAACCCGCATTGAAGTAAGCGAGCCTGCTCAGGGCCTGGCCAAAGTTTGGGATTTGAAAAATGGCGATTCGCTGATCGCTGTGGGCAATCGATCCATCAGTAACTGGGATGAGCTTATCCTGGCGCTATCCACCGATGCGGTTGTAAACCAACTGATAACAGTTATCCGCGACAGCCGGCAGATAACGCTTACCGCGGAAAATGATCTCATAGAAACGATGAAAGAGGGTGATATCGGGATCACTCCCATGATGAATACCATCATTGACCAGGTCGAAAGCCAGTCCCCGGCAGAAAAAGCGGGATTGAAAGCCGGTGATCGAATCGTGGAAGTTGGGAATATATTAACCACTACATTTGCTGACTTGAAAGCACAAATCAGTCCCTATGCCAAGGATACCCTGCTGCTGGTCTATAACCGGCATGGGGAAATCTGTACTACCCAGGTTGTCCCTCAATCGCGGGAAATGCCACAGGCGGATGGCTCAATAAAAACCATCGGAGTGATCGGGATTATGGGGCAGCTTCCTTTTATTCAAAAAAGTTTGGGTATTTTTGAAGGATTTCAGCAATCCCTTCAACAATGTGTGAATGCGCTTGCGCAAATGATGCAATTTCTCAAAATGCTTCTGGGCGGCGAGATATCTGCGAAGCACATGGGCGGCCCCATTTATATCGCGCAGCTTTCTGGCAAAATGGCCCAGGCAGGTTGGCAAAGCCTATTCTCGTTCATGGCTCTGATCAGCCTGAATCTGGGATTGCTTAATCTATTACCCATTCCGGCTCTGGACGGCGGACATATTTTTATAATTTTGGTAGAAACGATCATCCAACGTCAACTTACTCTAAAACAACGCCAGGTTATTCAGTATATCGGCCTCGGTTTTATCATCATGCTCTCTTTATTTGTAATTTTTAATGATTTGCTTCGAATTATGAGCTAACGCGGAGTGAATATGGAATACCTGAATGAATTGAATCCTCAACAACGCCAGGCGGCAGAATACACCCAGGGGCCGGAACTGATACTGGCAGGCGCAGGTAGTGGAAAAACGCGCGTTATCACCTATAAAATCGCCTATCTGGTGCGGGAATTGGGGTATTTTCCCCATGAAATTCTGGCATTGACATTTACAAATAAAGCCGCCGCTGAAATGAGATCCCGCGTTGAGCAAATGCTGAATATTCCCTGTGAACAATTGTGGATCAGTACCTTCCATTCTTTTACCCATAAAGTTCTGCAACGTCATATTGAACGGCATTCCAGCTATCGATCACGCTTTCTGATTTATGATGACAGCGATAAAATATCTGCCCTGAAAACACTTCTTAAGCGTATAGCTGACACGGATATTCCCTTTGAACGGGAAAAAATCGATTTTTACCGGATTGGACAGATCATTTCACGCGCTAAAACTCAATTAATTGTCCCGGGCGATTTTTTAACTCATTATACAATGCACCATAGCGCGTTTTATCAGTATTATTACCAATTATATGACGAGTTGCTAAAACAAAACAATGCATTAGATTTCGATGATCTCCTCAAGGTATATCTGGAAATCATGAAAAGTTCCCCGGATTTATTGGAGTTATACCAAAACCAATTCCGATATGTCCTGGTCGATGAATATCAGGACACCAATTATCCTCAGTATTTGATCGTCAGACAATTGTCAGAAAAACATCAGCATCTATGTGTAGTCGGAGATGATGATCAATCAATTTATAGTTGGCGGGGAGCCGACATTCGCAATATCCTGGAGTTTGAGTCGGATTTCCCGGATGCGGAAATTTTCAAACTTGAGCAAAACTACCGTTCCACCCAGACAATCCTGGCAGCAGCCTCCCATGTCGTAAATCGAAATAAGAACCGCAAAAGGAAGGAACTCTGGACGGAGGGTATGACAGGAGAACCATTATCTGTATTTACTGCCGCCAATGAACACGAGGAAGCGCGCTTTTTAGTCACGCAAATTTATAAAGAGGTCACTTATAATTACCGCGCTTATTCCGATATTGCTATATTCTATCGAACCAATGCTCAATCCCGTATCCTTGAAGAGTATTGTCGACGATTCGAAGTTCCAATCCCCTATACCATCATCGGTGGATTCCGCTTCTATGAACGGAAAGAAGTAAAAGACCTTTTATCCTATCTGAGTGTACTTTACAATCCCGACGACACCCTGGCATTTTTGCGTATTATCAATGAGCCAAAACGGGGAATCGGCGATGCGACACTTGATAAACTGCTCCAATTCCGCTCACCCTCTCATCCGTCGCTTTACCGAATTTTAAGTGACGCCTCACTGGTCGATCAATTCTCACCCAAAATTAAAAAAAAATTGCAGGAACTGCTAAAGATAATCGAAGCATTCCGCTTAGAATTGGGGCGTAAACCGCTTGGAAAAATAATCCAGGAAGTAGATAATGCCGTTGGGTACAGTATGCAATATGAAAACGACTTGACCGTTGAAAATCAGAGCCGGCTCGATAATATAAACGAATTGTTAAACGCTGTCTATGATTATGAGGAACGGAATGAGAGTGTCGATATCGGCGATTTTCTCAATCAAATCCGCCTGCAAAGCGATATCGACCGGGCGGATTTGAATAATGAACGGATTACCATGATGACGATCCATTGCGCCAAGGGATTGGAGTTTCCGGTAGTATTTGTCTGCGGCATGGAAGATGGACTGTTTCCCCTCCACCATAATCAAAACAACCCGGAAGATATAGAAGAAGAACGCCGGCTCTTTTATGTGGCGCTGACGCGCGCTAAAGAAAAGGTTTACCTTTCCATGTCGAAACAAAAAAGATGGCGGAATAACTTTTTCGATAGCCAACCCTCTTCATTTTTGTACGAATTACCTCAAGATATGCTGGAACAACTCACCTATTACTAATTCCCAAAAATATAAAATAAGAATGAATTGTTAGGCTAAATTTGAATAATAACCCGCTCGGTTTTCAGGAACTTTTTCCTGAACTTAATGTTTAAAATTATTGATACTGACGTTAAAACGTTGAAGTTTATTTTTTTTAATCTGAAATGTTGATTGATGCAAGGAGGCCCGTATGAAAACCTTAATGGCATTGGTAAGTGTTCTATTTGTAATGAACATCTATTCGTTTGCCCAATCCAAAGACAGTGTTAAAGTTGCCCCAAAAACCGAAGAAACTGTAAAGGATAAAGCTTTTTTAGGAAACTATTGGGGACAAATTCAAAAGGTCTCCAAGGAATCGGATCGAAAATATAAAGTGGAATCCCCTCAGCCGGTAGCAGGAGTTAGAGGAAAAGCGGAAGATGAAACTCTGAGCAGTGAAATGTATTATAAGGGCGGTGAGCGCTATCCGCGCCGTAGTGAAGTCATGGCGGCTATCGAGATGCTCCAGGGCAAGATTGAATCCGATGCGTTTAATAATACCCAAAAAGGAGAGTTCTGTCTTTATATTGGGCAGTGTTATCAAGCGTTGAATGATTTGCAGGATGCCCGTGTGTATTATCAAAAGGTAGTTGATGAATTTGGAGATTCCGATGCAAAAAAACAAGCCGAAGAATTTCTGAAAGGACTGGAATAAACTCTGCTCTATAGTTTTTTCCAAAAATCATAAAACGTAGCTCAAAAGAAGTTCGATACTATTTATAGCAACCTGAAATCAATAGAAAGCAACCCATGCCACTAAATTTTATTGATAAATTAAAACACGTCGTAAAAATCAATCATAGCTATTTATGCGTGGGATTGGATTCAGAAATTGGAAAAATTCCACAGCGGTTTCGACAAAGTGAAGATGCTCTTTTTGCCTTCAATCGCTATATTGTAGAGGAAACATCGGATTTAGTTTGCGCATATAAGCCCAATCTTGCTTTTTATGAATGCTGGGGCAGTCAGGGTTACGAATCGTTGCGGCGGACAATCGACATCATACCTAAACATATTCCCATCATTTTGGATGGGAAGCGGGGCGATATAGGTAATACATCCCGAATGTATGCCCAAGCCGCCTATGACGGGTTTGGCGGCGCCGCCGTCACTCTGTCGCCTTATATGGGACGAGAAGTATTTGAACCCTTTCTGGAATGGGAAGATCGTTTTATTTTTGGATTAGGCCGTACGTCCAATCCTTCAGCCGCAGCTTTACAACTATTGCCGGTAGGTTTAAACGAAGAACCCTTTTATTTATCTGTGATCCGTGAAATGAGTAATTGGGGGGGCGCTGATCAAATCGGTTTTGTTGTTGGCGCAACGCAAAACGAAGAACTAAGACAAATACGTGAACTATATCCCGATCGCTTGTTATTAATACCCGGAATCGGTGCGCAGGGGGGAGATATCGACTCCGTATGCCAATGGGGAAAACGACAAGCGGACGGCCTCATGATCGTCAATGTCTCTCGCGCGGTAATTTTCCCCAAGGAAGGGGAATCCGTACGCGGACAAGCTGAATATTATCGACATCTTTTAAATAAAACGACTCAATCGTAATGCGCTACCTCTGCGAATCACGCTACCTCACTTAGTTATCACTCAACACGATCAAAACAGACTTTTAATGAATATCGTCGGATCAAACCATTTCAAAAAGCTTAGTTGACTTCTTCATCCCGGTCAATAATTTCTTTCAAATCGTTGATAGTGAGCTTCATTTTTTGCTGAACTTCCTGCAATTTGCCTTTTGAAATCGAATCCAATTGATGACTGATCTGTTCAAATAATTGCAGATCAGAATTATCCGGGAACATGTTCGCGCATTTCTCAATTAGATTCAGTTTCCCGCCAATTTTTTTCGGAAGTTCGCCGATCAATAACCAGTTAATGTTGACATCGCAAGCTAAAGCTATCTGAGCCAGAGCCTTAGCCCCAGGCATCGTTTTTTGGTTGAGATAGGCGGAAATTGTCGTCATGCCAATTCCCGTCAAAACTGAAAATTGCCGGATTCGTCCATGTGATTCACCAAATAAATCACTAATGATGATTTCAAGTCGATCAATAACGTCTTCAGGGTTGAACAAATTCACTCCTTTTTTTGGTTTTTTAATATAAGCAATTTCTTTTATTTTGTCAATGTTAAAATAATAAAAAGTTATTATTTATTTTTTTTTTATATAAATAGAATTAATAGTCACTTTTAAAAAAAATTGTAATAATCTTTTTTTTTACTTGACAAATACAACATGCTGAATTATTTTAGTATTGTAAATGCAACCAAGGAGGATTTTTTGAACAAATTGAAACTTATCAAAAAGAAAATGATAGATTTTGGAGAAACGGTCCCTTTAATTGCTAAAAAGTTGGGAGTTGATCGAAATCTGATCTACTATCATCTTCAAAATAATCGGAAGTTAAAGCGAAATTGCCAAAAAGCGGATTTGATCAGGGAGTACTTTAAAAATCATTACAATGTAGATTTATTAGAAGAAATAAATCCTACCGACTAAAAAAAAGTTCCCTTTTCTTTAAATAAAAAATTATTACAAGGATCTGATTTTCAACTCAAGGGTTATTGACTAATAGAGATTTGTTGTTTTTTATGAGAAATCTGTTCAAATACACGCAGAAAATTAAGGCCGAGTATTTTTTCGATATCAGCAAATGAATATCCGCGTTCATACAGCGCTTGAGTGAGGTTGGGGAATTGGCTGACATTTTCCAATCCAACGGGAACACGGGAGATTCCATCGAAATCCGAACCTAAAGCGACATAATCAACCCCAACAAGATTAACAATATAATCAATGTGGTCAACTACATCATCTATCGTTGCCTCTCCACTATTTACAAGAAATGTCGGATAGAAAACGACTCCGATCAATCCGCCAGTTGCGGCCAGCGCAATGATCTGTTCATCGGTGAGATTTCGATAATGGGGTCGGATAGCGTAGGCGCCGCTATGGGAAGCGATAACCGGATTAGCGGAAATCGCCAGAATATCTTCAATGGTTTTAATTCCGGTATGGGAAACATCGATCATCATACCAAGAGAATCCATGGTTCGTATGACTTGCCGGCCGAAATCGGAGAGGCCAACAGTAGTGGAACGGTTGTCCTGAGCAGAGACTGCCCAATCGGTACTATTATTCCAGGTTATCGTTAAATACCGGGCGCCCCGCTGGAAAAGATTGCGTAATTTATCCAGATCATTCTCAATGATATGGCCTCCTTCCACTCCAACAATCCCGCCAACCATACCAGCAGGTAATGTAGTCAGTTCTGAACTGTGAGTGATGCCACGCAACTTCG
Organism: uncultured bacterium; assembly: GCA_964632485.1. GTDB lineage: Bacteria > JAGOEH01 > JAGOEH01 > JAGOEH01 > JAGOEH01 > CAZWDO01. Next base: position 69,931 of record CAZWDO010000009.1, on the reverse strand, counting down.
CGCTGTTTTGTTCGCATTGCATATTAAATTCATCAATCATGGTATTAGCTATCTGATAAGGAGAACCGTACCATTCGGGATCAACCCAGACTACAAAAACCTGGCCATCGACACCGCCTTCTATTAACCGTGGCAGATCGGTATGATGATATCCATGGCGTTCACCCCAATTATAGGTCTCATTATAGGTGGCCTCCAGCAGATCATTATGCAAATCGAATACTAACGCGCGGTCATGTCTTGAGTAGAGCTTAAGAGGAGGAACCAGGGAGTCGCCCTCCTGCACCCATAAGGTTTCAGCTTCGTAAAGAGAATGAGTAAAAACCAGGGAATAATTATCAAGCGCATCGTGGAAGAGCGTTCCCTTGGTGTTGGAAAGTTCCGATGATGGGAGTGAACCAGCCATGTTTGCGCGTGAAAGAGTTTGATGCGCTGGACCCTGGTATTGATATTGCGAGAAACCAGCAATTCCACTTTGCAGTTGACATAATTTAAGAACTCTCGAGTAAGATCCACATTCAACAGTCAATAGAAGAATCCCGCAGCCGCCTTTGCCACCCCATTTTAAAGCATGATTTCCTGCGGAACATTCGCGGCTCCATTGCTCCAATACCCGACCCAGAAGATCAAATACCCGAATTTGTACGTAACCCGCATACGGGAGTTGAAAATTAAGGGTTGTCTCATATAAATAGGGATTGGGCGCATTGGTTAAAGAGCCCGAGGACGCTGAGGAGAGGGGGCCATTATCCGATATTGCGCTGGGTTGCCACTCAATACGCCAGTTACCATACCGATTACTTTCCGCATTGGTGAGGATTGCGCCGTCCGAATCCCGGAGTTGTATTTGCGCGCCCTCAATTACTCTATTGCGGAGGCTGTCCTTTATATTTCCCCGCCAGACCAGGTTATCGGCGTGGATCATCCGTAAACTATTCAATATTATCACCAAAATTAATAGAGTCGGTTTCATACATTTCCTTTCCGGGTTAAACAGCCGAAAAGAATATAGCAAAAAAATTCAAAAAAGTCAATCCAAAACATTTAACAATGTAATCCCTGCTCTTTACACAATATAATATTTGAATTATCTGAAAAATGCGAATTGAATGGCGTATTTTAGCAAACCCTGGCTGCATGAGTGTTCTGTGAAAATAATTGTTTCCAATTTACCATAATCATGTAGCGACTGAAGGGCCAATCAAAAATAATAATAGATCGTCTTATAATTTTCCGGATTCTCCCCACGTCGTTCCAACGCCTTAAGATAATCATAGATAGGAACATCAGTATCGATATACGTATCGGCCATCACTAAATTCTTTTCCCATGGATGATATTCATAAACCCTGCGTCCGTCAGCCAAAATAGTCAAAAGAGTGTGATTTTGCTCGGCGCGCAAGTAGTTTTTCCCCAGCCGGGGCACATTATAAACCGCTTCATCGGTGCGCATAATCCCAGGAAACAACCGAGCTTCCTCTTTAATCTCCTGCTGAAGGCGGGCCATAGGGACTCGATATTGAGCCGTTTCCTGTTTCCCTTTGGCATTGAATGAATAATAAGGATCAACGCCAATTAGGCGTAGAAGCCTCCTCAGGGCGACCAACTCAAATCGGCGGCTGTTTTCAATGGTATAAACAGCCTGGTTATAGGCTGAAATGCCGTTCCGTTTAAACTGTTGGATCGCTTGCATGGAATCCGGCGTAATTTCTGAAACATGTTCGAAATGAGTGACTAAAACGACTTCGCGCCGACCGGGAACTTGATAGGACGCTAAAATATCAATCAATTGCGGGGTAATACGTTGCGGTATAACTACGGGCACACGGGATCCAATGCGAATGCGTTCCACATGATCGATATCAGCCACCATCTTCATCAACTTATCAATCATATCATCATGCATAATCAGTGGATCACCTCCGGTAATCAACACTTCGGCCACCCAGTGGTGTTCCCGAATCCAATCAATGGCGGTTTCAATTCGCTCCATTGATGCTAATGCATGAGGGTCCAGTACCTGATCAATTTCCCAATTGCGCTGGCAATATACGCAAATCTGAGAGCAGGTATTATAGGGTTTAAGAATCACTACACGTGGATAACGGCGTGTGATCAGGTCAACCGGTGACGTATCGTGTTCCAGCATAAAATCAAAAGAATAATTTAAATCCCCTTTATGCTGGATCATCGCCTGCACATAATCAAGGGGAGGAATCACCTGGGCGCGGATTGCATGATCAAACCGACGGTGGCTTTCCTCATCCATCAGGGAGACGTAATATGGCGTAATACCAAAAGGCAGATGATACTGATTCGCCAAACGAATGGCTTCTGTTTCGGTCTCTGATAATTGAATCAATCGGCCGAGTGTATCAACTTCCCGGATGACGTGTTTTAGTTGCCATTGATAATTAAACCAGTCTTCCTCGGTTCCTTCTAAAACATTCTGAATACGACGGCGATTAGTTTCCCGTGTTTTGATTATTTCCTCATCCAAACCGGAAATATAACCTGACAAAAAATCATCCGACCAACGAGCGATCTCATCAAGTTCGCGAGAGCGATCAATCGCGGCTTCCCGGCCCTTTAATCCGAAAAATCTCGGAACTTTTTCATCTTTATAAACGCCACTAATACCACAGGCACCTTTAACGACGTGCATTAAATCCTCAAAAAAGGCATCCGATAACTGAGAAGGCAGATTTGAAAAATTTTCATGAGCCAGATTCCACAACAATTCCATTAAATCGAAATGCGCCAGCATTTCGCTGCGTAAAGAGATCATTCGCCGCAAAACGACAATGCAGCTTACCTGAAGGAACCATTCCATACTACGGCGTTCCCGATAATTTCGATAAAGTTGGCGCTGTTTCCCTCCCCAATAATCGCTCAACGCGTTTCTGGCATCATGCTTGGAAGGCGCTGATTGAAGCAATTCAGTAAATTTCGAATCGATAGAGAATAATTTTTTTAGATATTCCGGATTAAACATTATGAGCTCCTTACCAGCCAAACTTCAACAAAGTTATGAAATACTATAAAATCAGGCAACACCACCCTGTCCACGAAGATATTTTATTATGGCAACGCTTTTGGATTCGGTGGCGCGTGTTAAAGGAGTCTGGCCTTGTAAATTTTTTGCGTTGATCTGGGCGCCTTTACTGAGTAAAAGCTTTATAATATCAATATCCTGTTTAGTGGCCGCAATATGAATGGGCATATCACCATTCTTATTACGGAAATTAATATTAACCTTCAAATCCAGCAAATATTTAATCAAATCTACATTTTGCAGACTAATCGCTACATGCAGAGCCGATTCATCATTGACGCCAAATGAAGCGTTGACATCAGCCCCATGCTCAATGAGGCTCCGGAGCAACGCCATATTCTGCTTGATGAGCGCAAAATAAAAGGGGGTCTCGTAGTTTTTATTCATCACTTCTGCAAAAGCGCCCTTTTCTAATAGATATCGGCTAATCGGCAAATTTCCATTTCTGACAGCAAAGAATAAGGGAGTTTCATCCTCTTTATTTTTAATATTAATGTTTGCATCTTTTTTTACTAACAGTTCTACTACTTCCTGATGGCTATTCTCACATGCAATATGAAGCGGAGTCGAACCCGACTGATTTTTTATATCAAGGCTGGCTCCACGGGTCTGTAGAAAAGCCACGACGCGCTTATGGCCGCCTTTGGAAGCGCGATGCAGCGCAGTATCGCCATTCCGATTGATTTCATTAATCAGCGCCCGATTATCGCTTAGAAATTGGCAAAGCTCCAAATAACCCTGTAAAGCTGCAATATGTAAAGGAGTATCCTCTAAAATCCCCCCGCGCTCCATGACGTCCGCCCCCAGACTGACAAGTATTTTCAAAATTGGCAAATTCCCATTAAAACAGACGATGTGTATCCCTTTCAAGTGTTCACTCGTCGCCGCGGTTATTAGACTACCCGCTTTGCACAAAATATCCGTCAATTCAACTGATTGATTCTCGATAGCGATGTGTAACGGTAATTTCTGATCCTGGTTAGCCAAATTAACCTGCGCGCCATTTTGAATCAGCAGTTCCGCAATCGGCCCTTTTCCAGCCGCGACGGCTTTTAGCAGCGGAGTCTCCCCTTTTTTATTTTGAAGGTTAACATCGACTTTGAAACCAACCAACAATTTCACAAAGTCAAAATGTCCATGTTCAGCAGCTAAATGCAATGGAGTATCGCCTTTTCCATCAAGGGTATTGCCTTCTGCCTTCTGCTTTAAAAGAATTTCGCCAATGGTTACATCTCCTAAACGGGCGGCCAGGTGTAATACTTTTTCACCCAGCATATTCGGAGTGTTGATATCCGAGTTTTCACCCAGTAACTGCTCCACCAACTTGACATTTCCCCGTTTAACGGCAATATGAAGCGGCGTATCTTTTTCATTATTCATGAGAAGCATTTTTGCGCCGCTGGCAATCAGCATATCAGCCATCTCCTTATCGCCCCGATTAAACGCGATTTGAAGCGGTGTCTCGCCATTTTTATTGGGTGTATTCACCTGGTCTTTATGCTCTTGCAGCAATTTATAAACCAGTTTGTGATTACCGCCGCGTACAGCTTCATGCAATGAAAAACTCGAAGGCGCGCTAATTTTATCTTCACAACGGTTAAACGTTTTTTTCTTTTTGGGCTTGAATTTCATATAAAGAACCATAGCAAAAAAAACTAGAACCAAACTGACCGTTGTCAGGATGAGTAGCGTTTCCAACATTTTTCCTTTGTAACACCGTTGTTATACAAATAAAACTCTTCTTTCAACAGATTGTTCCTTCTTTCTCAAACAAACTGACAACCCCGATCGATCCCATAATAAAAAGGGGGAAATCGCAATCGATTTCCCCCTTACTGATCGTCAATTATCTCGGATTAACGAGATTATTTAATAAACATCATTTTTTTGCTTTGGACCTTGGTTCCGGTTTCCAGCTTATAGAGATACATGCCAGTACCGACTGGTTGTCCATTCGCGCGGGTTCCGTTCCAACGAACTTTATAGGTGCCCACCGATTTTTCTTCATCAATCAGCTTTCTGACGAGTTTGCCGGTGAGATCATAGATACTGATTTTCACATTTCCGGCTTCGGCCAGAGAGAAGGCGATTTCTGTTTCCGGGTTGAACGGATTGGGGTAATTACCCAGCAGTTCGGTGCGCAGTGGATTAACAAAGAAGGGATCATCTTCAACACCGGTAGTTTTGGCGGCCAGATAACCCAGAACATTAGCCATAAATTGTTCAGCGTCGGTGGAAGTATTGGCGCCACCGGTAGTATCGGCCAGGATCGCAAAATTCCAGGGAATGAAAACCGTGGCCCACGTGCCGTTGGATTTGCGAACGCCCTGTTGATAACCATGCGCTTTCCCGAGAAGAATTGCTTCCGCTCCCGGCGCCACTTCGATAAAATCACCCCAGTGTTCGGTTTGATCGATCGCATTCAGATCAGTGGTGGCCCAATTATTGGTGATCGGATCGGATGCTACGCCCGCAAACGATAATTCGCCCTGTGGATGATAATCATCGCTAACATAGAACGGATCGCTCCACCATTTGCCGACACCAAAATAATCATAACCGATGCTGCCGGGTTCCAGTTCGCCGATATTGACACTGCATTCATTGGCGCCTAAAACCATGGTGGTGTCCACCCCGCCGAAAGTGCGGGTATAGAAATAATCATAATCGCTCATGAACAAACCGCCACCGTTATCGAGGAAATCGAAAATTCCCGCGTAAAGGGAGCTTATTCCCGAAAGAAATTCTTTATCGAACTCGGGATAAGCGAACTTACCCGTACCATGGGCGCCCCAGACAATGTATTTAATCTGCGGCAGTGACACTACTGAAGCATCGATTCCGTTATTCTCATCAACGTCCCATACTTCATAGGTCTTTCCCAAACGATCCAGAACCGTGCTATAAACTGAAAAATCATCTTCACTTTCTAAAATCACCATAATTTCAGAAGTGGGATCAGCGGGAGCTTTGACGACGAAATACTTTTTCTGCAGGGAGTTATCGCGCACTTTGCTTTCGTTATCAGTGGCTTCCACGTAATAATATACGGAATCGCCGGGAGCGAACGTCCCGCTAACGGTTCCATACCATTCATCATAATCTTCATTATAGGTCATATCCACCCGAGAGGTCGTCGTCATGGCATAGCCTACCCCGAAAACGACCTGGGCTGAGGTTACCGAGCCATCGGCATCGGCTAAAGAAGCCCATACGTTCTTGCTGGGTGTAGTGCTATACGTATTAGCGACATAGTCCATGGAAAGCACCTGGGGAGGAGTGCCTTCGGGATAAGTAAACACGACTTTCATCGGGCAATCGCCTTGATAGTTGCTGCCCCATATAATGGAATAGGGCCCGGCCAGCGGATTGGCCCAATTCTGATTATAGCTGAAAGAGGTATGGCCAATGTAATCGCCCGTATATCCGTAATCATAGCTGCGGGCCCATAACTCATTAGTCGCTCCGGTAGTCAACTTCTTAAAGCCAACCCAGACCCGATAATACTCAACCACCGGGATATCACTAAGGCCCATGGTTACATCGGCTTTAATGTTCAAATGTTCATATTCCTCCTCGGTCAATAATGTCGCAGTCGAAACGGCCGTGGCTTTGGTTACCGACCATATTTTCGAACCGACAAAACCATTGATCGAATCCACGACACAGTTATTCCAATTACAGAATGACCGCAAGCTTCCAGCAGCATTGGTTACTAGAGTATCGCGCATGACATGAAATTCACAATCGCCAGTTGTCCCGAAAGGCATGAATACATCGGTAATAAACCCATCGGCTGCCGGGCGGAAATAGGTGGCGACATAATCGCCTCCCGCCGTATAATTATTAGCGGTAATAACAATGTCACCAAGATATTGAACCGTATCAATCACCGCCACGCCGGGTTTGTAAACGATTTTATGCAAATAACCGGCTTCATCCACAAATTGAGTGATTTTCTCGAGGTTACGATCCGTAATCGATTGTTTGGGAGCGCGCGCCTGTACGGACAGGACGAGCAGGCTCAACATAGCCAAACCAAACACAAACTTTTTCAACATAGCTTCTCCTCTGTTAGAATGAACAAAAATACAACGACATCAAGAGTTTAACTATTTTCGGCCAAACACCTCCTTTCAGCCGCTTGTCACCCAAAACCGCTGGATTTTGGTTGACTCCGCTGTCGGTTATTTTGAGATTCCAGGGGCCGTTTCAACATCGTCCCGGCAATCGAAATCTCACCTTTAAACTGAGATTCCTCCCTCTGTTCGGAATTCTCCAACTAACCTTACACCTTGAAACGGAATAGCAACGATCGATGGCCTTTGCTATTCCGAAAGGGCGGGCATACGCCGGCCCTTTCCGAAAAAGAGAGTACCCAGCATCAACGGACTTAAAACACTAAAGTTAACGCAAACGTATGCAAAGCATCCAGATATTGATGATTCCGAAAGGCATAATCAAAAATGGCCTTGCTATTTCCCATCGGGAGAATGATCCCGGCCCCCGCGGCAAAATTACCGTCGTTTTTGTCGGAATAACCAACACGAAGATTCAGAAACTCAAGATAGCCGACTTCCATCCCAACGGCAAAGGTTTCAACCTGGTCAGTGGGATTGACCTTGTCAGCAGTAAATGTTACCCGGTAGGCTGAAGTTTGGATCAGATCAACGGCCAACCCGAATTGAAACATCAAGGGCAGAGGTATCTTTTCGGATTCCCATTGAGCCTGGGCATCTTCCTCCATCAGATCATTTTCTTCCGGATCATTGGGGTCCACCGGTTTATAATGAAACTTCAGCACATCGCCTTTGAACTGCATATCGGGACCGAAATTGAGAATCGAAAAACCCAGGCGAAAATTTTTAAAGCCGGTGTTGTAAGTCGCTCCGAGATCAATAGCCCAACCGAAACAGGAAACTTCATCGATGCCTTCGGTAATAAACTTCATCGTGCCACCCACCGAAAATTTGTCAGTCAGGGGACGGGCAAGAGTGACGCCAAACGCATAATCCGATGCGCTATATGAAGAATTGGTACCATTGGGTTCATCCAGAGTCGTCTTTTCAATATCTCCACTCTGTAACGACAAGAGGGATAAACCAATCGTTCCAAACATGCCGGAAGGAATCGCCATAGCCATAGACTGATAGCTCATATCGGCAAAATAGGGCGTATAGGAAAAATTTAAACTGAAGCGGTTGAGAGCGCTGATCCCGGCCGGATTGAAATAAATCGCGTCCAGATCATTAGCCAGAGCGGCATACGCCCCTCCCAAAGCGCTGGGACGACTACCGGCATTAACGATTAAAAAATTCAAGCCGGCTCCTCCCAGGCGGGCCCAGAGAGTCGTCGAGGCCAAACACATTATTATCAATAAGAGCGTTGTTCTTTTCATGATCATCTCCCTCTAACGGATAATGGCAAATTTACCAGTTGTCTTTTTACCGCTTTTTAAATCTTCCACCTGGAAAATATACAAACCGTTAACGGCATTAAGGTTTTCTTCAGTACGCAAATTCCAGCTTTCACTTCCCGTAGCGCTGGCTGGATTGTGGTCCAAGCTACGAATAAGCACGCCGGCCGTGTTGAAAATGCGGATTCGGCATTCAGAGGGGAGGTTTTGGAAATAAATCTTTTGCTCAAAACGGTTCCGGTCCCAATCCGCGCGCATATAATAGGGATTGGGCACCACGCGGACATTATCTAAATCGTAGTCATCCCGTTCGCCAAACAGACGGGTCGTGGAAAATGTGTACAGATCATCAATCATAAATGGCTTGCGGGTTGTTAGACGGAAGATATCCCCGGTAACGGGCGGAGTAGCGCCGGCGCTGAAATTGATAATGATTTGCGCCGAATTTTGATTGCCGAACCGCTGGATAATATAAATAAAATCACTGCTGTCAAAGGCTTCGTTACGGTTTTTATCGCCAAACACAAAAACCGCCTGCGTATCAATTGTGGTATTCCAAACCTCAAAAGGCGCTTTGAAATTGCGTTTGTCATAGCTGCCGTCAGCCGTAAAGCGAATCTCGTAATCGTAGGGATCCGGGGTAGTAGAAGTCAACACATTAAAATCATACGTCGTTTCCCCGATCACCCAATACGACGAATCGAAGGCGGTTGCCGCAGGAGTCGTCACGCGAACCGTTAAACCGTCATATAGCGGATTGGACTGATTGCTTTTATGGGTATTGGTATCGCACACAATGGTGTTGGCAGTCATGTCCGTCAAACGCCAGAAATCTGCCAAAGGTAGAGCGGAGGTATTTGACGCCAGCTTATGAAAACTGATCTGATACTGGTGTCCGGTTATGATCGCGGCATCAAGCAAGCCAATAGATATCGTCCCATAGCCATTCCCCTGATCATGAGTCAAGCCAACCACCGAGACATCCGTCACATCAACGCCGAGGCTGGTGGGGATAGCTGTCGTTTTATTCATTTCAATGCCCGTTTCCAGGGCCGCGATTCCGCGTTCCAGATCCCCCCGGTCATAACTGGTCATTGAGTAGTAATACGTCAGGCCATTGGTTAACCCTTCGTCAATAAACGCATATTGCAAACCGGTTTGATCTCCGATAGGAGAATCCTCAAAGGTTTCAATAGTAAAGACATCGCCACGGTTGGGCGTTGGATCGTCATCGGGTTTAACGACCATGCCATCGCTGATTTTCACGGTGAATCCATCAATATAAATCAAATACCCGCTTTTATAGACGGGATCAGTAGCCACCTGGTTATTCGCCGGGTTGATGAGGCAAAATCCGGCGCCCACACTACGGGCATCGCGGCGATAGCCATAACTCTGCAAACTGGATACATTATAGACCATGATCGTTTCATCAGTCAGAAACTCAATCGTGTATCTGGCTTCCCTGAAGAAAGCTTCCGTCCCAGTTACAAAATTATTAAACCCGATGGAGCAGGTAGAGTTTCCTTTGCTGTATTTGGGAACGACCACCCGGCCGGTAAAGGTATTGGCTTGATCGAAATCGGCGATTTCATCCCATTGACCGGCAATACCGGTTTTGGACCGATAGATACGGTACCCTTCGAAATCCAGCGCGGCGGACATGGGGTCGGGAACCGTTTCGGGAAAGTTATCCCAGCGGATATAGCATTTACCGTCTGCCGGCGTAACTGAATACCGCGGCATGGGCGGCGCGGTAGGGCCCACATAAGCATTTTGATATTGAGTGATGGCGCGTTGCGTGTTTTCTTTCAATTCAGCCACGCTATTACCAACTACCATAGCCACCACCAAATGCGCCGTATCGCCGGGCATAAAATCAACAATCGGACCTGAACAGGGCACCATGCGCACATCCTGCGGCGTGGTGAACAGCTCATAGCCGCCTTTAGATAACTGGTCATATTTCCCTAAATCATTGCCTTCGCCTTCAACATTAGTGCCCTCTTCGCCCCCGTTTTCCCAGGTTTGAAAACCGGTTAATCCCAGGGGTTCGCCATTTTGATTCCGAGGTGTTTCCACAAAGGTCACTCCAATATACCCGGACTGAGTTTGCCACCCCGGTTCAAACAAATCGGAATCGTAACAGTAACCCAGATTGAGGCTTTCATCATAACCGATCAGGTCGTCATAAGCGCCTTGCGGCGTATTCGCATCGCCGATATCGGTATCCATAAAATAGCCGAAGTAAACATTGCGTAAGGGCAAGGCATTCATATTGATAATGTAAAAATCCAGATAAAGATAAGAGTTATTATAACTATATCCCCAGGAATAGGTGCGCTGGATGATTTTTACTCCTACGGGTTCGGTATCATACTTAAAGGAAAACGCCGTCAAGGCATCGGATTCGGGAATATAATCGCCATAAACCGTATAAGAATCCTGGTTAGAGACGATATCGCCCGTATCAAGCACCAACCCGCTCAGGCCGCGTTCCTGTTCAATCTCCGCCCGACGGGCATTCAACTTGTAATCGGTGAAGGGCCACTGATACTGATATGCAGAACTTGACATACCGGGTTGGAGAAAGAGAAATGCCCCGCCATTCTCTTCATCTTCCGAAATGACCTGGGTACTGGTATAGAGGGGAAACATAGAGCCCTGGTCGGAATAATAAGCGCAGGCGGCGACACGTCGATCATAAAGCGTTCCGCTGCTGGTTGGCACGGGAACCTCGGCCCCGACCCATAACCCGGCCGCCCAGACGTAGAATTGCTGGGAACCTGCGGGATATTCGCCGGTATGAACGGTACCACCGGCCGTATAACCTGTCTCATTGCTGCCATCATACGAGCCGTCCCAGGTGGCCGGAGGGGTAAAATAACCGCTATTTCCTACATTGGTGATGGTGTATTTTGCCAGATTTCCCACTCCGATCCATGTCATGCGGAACTGGTGGGGGCCCTCTGTTGTGTCTAAAACAGTGGTTTTATTGAGACGGGGACCCAGCAAATTCCGGGTAGGAGCCGGCGCCGGCATGTTTAGCGGAGGCCGAGACCATACCACGCTCATCAGACAAAATAGTAAGCCCAAAAATAATCGTATGCATTTCATTCATTTGTCTCCTGTTATATTTAGAATCTGAACATCATTCCCAACCGTATTTCACGGGGCGCGTAATAATTAAATGGATTTTTCTGGCGAATACGCCAACGACGCAGGTCTTCGTTATAAAACGATTCCCAGTCAGCGTATCCCCAACGCGCAAAATCGGTGTAATTATTCGGATCCCGTACCGGCGGGATACCGTTATCATCCGGTTTACCAGTAAACGCATCCACGTTGCGAACATTGACTTTATCCAGGATATTCCAAACCATCATGTAAACGGAAAAAGAGATTTTTTCGCTCACACGGACCACTTTTTCATAACGCAAATCAATATTAAAATAGGAAGGCAGCCGCTTCGAGCCGATCTCCCGCGGATTACCCTTGGAATCCTCAGGAGTGTACGGGCGGCCGCTTGCCAAATCAAGCATCATATTCAAATTGGATTCTTCCAATAAATAGGACCCGAAAATCATAGGCCCCTGCTTTTCAGCGATATAATAATTCAGATTGACTTTAAGGGAATGAGTGATATCGAACTCCAGCGGATATTCCATTTTCGGCAGTTCAGTCGTTGTATTAAGATAATTCAAATAAAATTCCCACGACGCAGAGCCGGTTCCCTTCGCCTGCATAAAACTATAGCTGATATTTCCTGAAATACCTGGCCCAAAACGCTTATCGAATTTTAGTTCGATCCCTTTAATTTTTGCGAAATCATCGACGGTGAAATAGGTATAATTTGCCAGGGCATCGTGATAAAAAGTGGTCTGCTGGCGCGTTCCCGTCAGATTCTCAACATTTTTATAATACGAAGAGATTTCAACGCTCAAATCCGGGGTCAAAGCGTATTTAAAGCCCGCTTCATAAGCGATCTGTTTCTGCGGCTGGATATTGGGATTTCCCAGCAACGGCAGGCCGGTGCTGATATCGGCATTCAGATTCATAAACACGTCATGGTATTCGGGTACCTGGAAGAAATGCCCATAATGCGCGTACATGACCGCCTTGTCTGACATTGCGAATGAAATTCCCAAGCGCGGCGAAAACTGGGTTTTAGCGTCTGTTTTTTTATAACCCAAATCCAGATCGGTCGGATCGATCGGGTGATCGGCATCCAAATCCAAATACTCCCAACGCAAACCGGGATTGAGGGTCAGATCTTCCCACTCAATCTTATCCTGGAGATAAAACGCCATATTGACAGGACGGTAGTCATTCTTCAATTCACCGCTTTCCGCTTCGTAATGGCGATAGCTGTCATAATAGGGGTTGGCATTGTAAAACTGCAAATCAATATAGTCCATGGTTGTCATTCGGTAGGACGCGCCAAATTTGAATTGGTTGGAATTATTGATTTGGCTGGTCAGATCGAATTTTGCGCTGTATTGCGTGGTGCTTTGATCACGCCACCAGGGTTGGAAATCCAGGTTAAAATTTCCGGTATGATCCAAATTGGTGTACATATTATTAATATCACCGAAATAGGCCCATTCCGCAGGAGCCGTTTCTCCCGCCCGGATCATATCTAAGTAGGTGAGATAATTATTGATATTGAAGGTGCGATATATAATATCCGTCGTATCTGAATTAAAGTCCCAGCCGCCTGTATCGAACCACCGATCATTATACGCGCGCTGCATCCGGATGACATCGCTCCAATACCAACCATTAAAGGTTTTATCCTCAACAGATGTCGCCCCGGGAGTGTTACCCAGCCAACCCTGATCAATATAGTAATCCATCCACACAGAATCCATATCGCGGGTCCACTCCAGTGTTTCCTCATTAAACCATCCATTTTGATACGCCCAGTAGGCCCAAGGCAAATCGTAGGTTACTATCTTCATTTCCGTGTAATCTTTACCATCCTGCGACTCATAGGTAGTATAGGTGTTGAACTGGGAAAGTTGCACTTCATAAAATGTTCGGGCGCTAAGCTGATGGTTGATCTGAAAATTGAACTGCTTATTGCCAATCGTGATCAACGAAGTTTGTTTCAACCAATTGCCCCAACTGCGGGCATGGTTATAAAGATGATAGTCCGTTTGCGATAAATTTCCGCTGAAGGTCATTTTAAAACTATTTATGGGACGGTAAACCAGCTTAAACGTGCCGCTCAAATCCTTTTTATCATCGTTTTTTATTTTAATCCCCACCCGATCAGCGCGTTTGTCTCGGGCCACGGAGGAACCTGAGATAAAAAAAGTGGCTTTTTTAGTAAAAAATAAAGGGCCGCCCAGCGTAAACTTGTATTCATTATTTCCGTTATCATAGCGGGTCCCTGAAAAAACACTGCTGGTATTATACTCAAGCGTGCCGCTGTAAGCATCGCGGGATCCTTCTTTGGTCACTATATTGACCAGCCCGGACATCGCATCGCCATATTCGGCGTTGAATCCCCCGGTAATCACCATAATCTCGGCAATTGCGTTGTTATCAATGATTGAATTCGTTCCGCCGATGACCGGATCATTTGTATTGACGCCATCCACCACAAAACTGACTTCGCTGACCCGTCCGCCGCGAATATGCACACCCGCATCGCCGCCGCCGGTCGTTACAGCGCCACCGGTATTGCTGATAAACCCGTTGAACGTGCTAACCGGCATTTTAATAATATCCTCACCGCTGACTGTCCGGGTGGAAGCCGTTACATCGCGTTGCACAATCGGACGGGAAGCGGTAATAACAACTTCCTCACCCTCGATGGCTTCCGTTTGGAGCTTAAAATCCAGAGTACGGGTAAAATCCTGAACAATAGAAAGATCTTTGATAGTCGTTGGTTTATACCCGATCATGCGAGCCTCGATATCATATTTTCCCGGAGGAATATTTATAATCATGAACTCGCCGTCCACATCGGTCGCTGCGCCGAATACAGTGCCCACCAAAACCACATTCACGCTGGGCAACCCTTCGCCGGTTTCCGCATCAATCACTTTCCCCTTGATTTTCCCGGTCATTCCTGCCCATGACCATGATGCAAACAGCATCATAATCATTAACCAACAATAAAATTTTTTTTGGATCATAAACTACTCCTCCTACTGTTAAGATACCACAAGATGTAACAAACTAATTAGAGTCTGTCCATAGATTTCTCACATTCACCATTTCGGCCCACAATCCGGGATGATGGCCGCGATACATCTATAAAGCGCTCTATTTAATCAATAACACTCTCCCTGTTTGGTGTTGCGAATCAGTTTCAAAGCGGTAAAAATAGATCCCCGAGGGCAAATTCGGAACAGTCAGGGTCCATTCATTCCAACCGGGTTTCGCCTGCCAATTGCTCTGCCAGATTTTCCGTCCCGTAAGATCAAAAAAATTTAAATTCACCGCGCGACTGCTTTTGCTCCACCATCGGAGATGGATTTCCTCAACGAGCGGATTGGGATAAAGAGTGAAGCGCAGATTCCCGGCAATTTCTTGCTCCGTTTCGACTTCATCGATATCGACAGCGCCATTGAACCAATCCAACATTCTTAGAATAATTTCAGTCGGCGGAACATCCGCATCATAGGATTTGGTAACTGCATCCAGGGGAATTGAGAACAAAACTGTTTTACCGGCGCCGTTATCGTAGCGGATACCCCCGTATTTTTGATTCAATCCCCAATAAGAACATATCGGTTGCGCGCCCTGCATAGGTTGGATGGACGAAGTGGTCGATACTCCGGACAACCGGACCACCCAGGGCTGTCCCTGGGCATTGCTGGAAAGCGGATCATTGGTAAAACCGCGCAAAATCAACCGATTAGTCAGTACCGTATCATAACGGGCGTGAAAACACTCCTGGAAAAAAACAGAATCCTGCCGTCCAATCATGACGGGGAATTTTCCCCCGCTTATCAATAAATTTCCACCCTGCTGGATAAACTGCCGAATACTGTCTTTCATGGCTTGCGAATTAAAAGCGCCCAAATAATCACCGCCGAAGAGGCAAATTGTCCGACGGTGCGACCACCCGATTTGTCGGGTTAGCGCCCCCGCATAATCGATTTCCCGGGCAAGGTCAAAATATTCATAATTCAATGCCAGACTGTCCATAGTATGATCAATCTCGGACAAATCCATAACATAACGGTTTTCTCTAACTACCAACAGCTCAGGATATCCGATAATAATCGGAAACTCAAGTGTTTGCTGAAATCCATCATTATTATAAAAATTCAAGCGGATGCGAGATCGTCCGGCCGCAGCATCGGCGGGAACCTGAACCACCAAAGGAACAGATTGGGTGATAATAGTATCCAAAAGAGGAACATTATCCAGAACAAACTCATCCTGTAAAAAACTGACTGTTTCATCCGAGGACGATGCGCTTATCGAAACCTGCCCGGCAGAGCCTTTTTTATTATAGAGTTTAAACCATACCGTATCGGTACGCCCTGGCAATAATCGATTCCACTCATTTTTTACGTAATTTTGTATATGGACAAAAAATGGGTAGCGATAGGAAACCAAGGCTGAAAAATGGATGGTCGTGTCCGGGTCCCCGATATCATAAATCTCAACCATTGTCGGGATATTAGCGTAATCAATGCTGGCGGGATTCGTGGTATCGGTGAAAAGCCGATTATCGCTGGAACCGGGAAAAACATCGCCATCGTCGCCCGAATTACGCTTATTCTTTAAATCATCCCGGCCGTCGGCCTGTATGATTTTTACTCCCGGACTGTCATCGAAACTGTTAAAACTGTTTGAGCCATTGGCGCGCGTGTTATTGATATAAGAAATCAACAATCCTTCGCCATTGAGATGCCGGTCAAATCCGATCCGCTTGCGATATTCCAGTAGATAATATTCCTCGCCCAGATTGGGGCCGGGGTTTCCATTGATCAGGTACGGGGTAAAGGGCTGAATCACGCCGTTCCGCCATATTTTATAAGCAATCGGATGGGTCTCAATGGGATAAAGCTCCAGATTTTGCGTCGCTTCCGTGATTTCAGTCACCATCAGCCACCCCAGCATCTCCTTGCACCAGGCATGGAAATGAGCGGGGCAATCTTCCGTATTGTACGAACCGCTGGCCATCTGGCACCAATTGCCGGTACCCCGGGTGGTATAATCGATATCATATAAATCGGGCAAACCCAAAACATGGCCGAATTCATGGCAAAATACGGAGATACCCGAAATCGAACCATCTCCCTTGGTCTCGCATTGAATGGTATATTTATCGATGCTAACCCGCAACCCCATACTATTCGTGTCATTCGTACGGAACACTCCGCCGCTTTTACTCCGTAAGTAAGAACTATGCGACCAGATATGAACATTGGTGGTATCCTCATCTCCGAAATACTCCTGCCCGGGGCCGGAAAAGACCACACACAAATTCTCCACATTTCCATCACCATCATTATCGTAAATACTAAAATCCACGGTGTTGTCCAAGTCGTCGAGGATATCGTGGATCAGTTTGCCGGTATTGCCTGAATGGCCGGTTGAGGTATTCACGTATTCGTTTTCATTCCCGGGAAGCGCTACCCAATTATAAACCTGGCCGGAAACAGTGAACTGGTTGTAGGAATTTTCCAGATAAAAATTCCGCATAGTGGTATCGGTACCCTCAAACAGCCGGTTCTGCATACGACTGGAAAAATCAGAATAGGTGGGAGGCACGTCGGCATAATACCCGCATACCACCGGAATATGAATTTCCATCGCTTCACGCTGCATGGCTGCCAACCGTTCCTTGGGATTGTGGATTGACAACAGCCGCGCCCGACGGGCCTGAATCATTTCATACAAATTGCCTTCCGCATAATGTTCGGCCAACGACTGCGCCCAACGCCGGGTTTCATCATTGATCCTCCCATTGGGCGGCAAACGGAAAGCGACAACTTGACTCATTAAACAGATAACAACAATCAACACAAGCAAATAATTTTTAGACATTTTTCCTCCTGCTGAAAACTAATCTACCAAATTACTTAATAATCCTAAAACCTCAAAATGTCAAGTAAAAAATTGAAAAAAAACATTTTAAAATTTTATTTAAACCCAAATTCTTTAAAATAGCAATCCTCGTACTGAGTCGCTTAATGCAAAAATTCGGGTACAACCCTTGAATAAATTTGGGCGGAATGAAGCTATTCCAATCATTTTCAAATATCATCTGAGAGTTTCGGGTTGCATTCAAGATTTGTAAATTGTCGGCGAATGAACATAATGTCCCTATAAAACTGATCATAAAAATCGGGAAACTCCTTTTCGGTCTCCACCGTAATTTTTGAAGGTTGGAATAAAAGAAGTCGTTGAAAAATAAGGGGAAACGGGAAATCCCCTTTTCCCAGCGACCAGTGTTGGTCCATCATATCCAACATATTCCCATCCGATATATGAAATATGGCGGGTTTCAATTCTAAGAATCGATCGATTAAATCAAGGGCATTGAGTTTCAACGCAATAGCGGTTTTGATGGCATGGCCGAAATCAAGGCAGAATCCGATTCCGGTTTGGCTCATGATATATTGAATAGCAATCGGCGTCGCTCCCACGCAGACTCGTCGGTCCAGCGACCACCAGGGTTTATTCTCAATCAACAGTCCAGGTCGCGCAATCCCGCGTAACCAGGCAATGGAAGTCGCCAACGGGCCATCTATGCCCGGATGCAAGATGATTGTTTCTGTCCCCAAATCCGCTGCGAACCATTCGACTTCCTCATATAAGCGACAATTGGAATCAGCCAGTTCAGCTCTGGCGGGATTTAATCCATGCAGAGTCGTCGGGGCATGGAGAATATACGGTACCGGAAGAGAGCGCCAAAATTCATGCGTTTCGTAAAATGTTCCCGGAACGATATATAACTCAATATAGTCGCATAATTTTTCCCGGATGATCTGTTCAATCGTGGATGCGCAATCCGTATTGATCGACCAGATTTTCAATCCTATCTGCAATTCTCCTCCCCGTCCATTGATAGAGTGCCTTCATTTACCGCAGCAAATGTGTCGTAGCTATCGGCTTTTTCAATAGTCACATCCACCCATTCACCGGGGGTCAGCTCATTCCCGGAGCGGATGTAAGTAAGCCCATCGATATCAGGGGCATCCATAAAGCTTCGCCCCACCCATGAATATCCTTTTTTATTACACCTGCCCTCAACCAGCACGCGCAGGGACTTTCCGATCCAAAGCTGATTGCGCTCACGCGCCAGTTCATGCTGAATCCCCATTAATTCGGCCAGGCGATGATCCTTAGTATGACGCGCCACTGCATGCTTTCGCCAGTGATAAGCAAGGGTCCCTTCCTGCGGCTGAAACACAAAAGCCCCCAATTTATCAAACGGATACTCCTGGATAAAATTCAGCAGATGCTCAAACCGTTTTTCCGTCTCATAAGGAAATCCGACCATTACCGTTGTTCGCAGAATCAAAGACGGGATACGGGCCCGTAACTGCTGATACAAATCGATTAGTTGATTCGTATCATAACGCCGGTTCATCCGTTTTAAAACCTCGCGATGCGAGTGCTGAATCGGCATATCCAGATAAGGAACCACTTTGCGGCTACTCGCTAAAAAATCGATTAATTCTGCAGTAAAGTATCCCGGATTAGTATAGAGCAGACGGACCCAGCCCTGAAATGGACTCTCTTCGATCAGACGCAGCAGATGAACCAAACGCAATGGGACTGCCAAATCATCTCCATAACGGGTAGTGTCCTGCGCGATCAGGATAATCTCACGCAAACGCAAATCCTGAGACCAAATCCCGATCTGACGGCCGATATCTTCAAGGTCCCTACTCCTCAGATTACCGCGAATGGAGGGGATCAAACAATAAGAGCAATGATTGTTGCAACCCTCGGAAAGCTTCAAATAGCGGTAATAGGCAGGCGTCAGTGAGGGGAAATTTAGATCTTTGCAGGAAGAGGAAGCATCCTTAAATGATTGGAACAGAGCGGTATCTTCCGGTTTTTGATCATCAATGACAGGCAGGAAACCGTCCACTTCGGGTATCAATTCAGAAAGTTTCTCCCGGCCATAACGATTGACCAGGCAACCAAAAACCAGTATCTTTATTTCAGGATGATGCACTTTCAATCGGGCCAGTTCCAGAATTCGTTGGATCGATTCTTCAGTGGCATCATCGATAAAGGCGCATGTATTGACAATAATCAAATCAGCAAGTCGGGGATGCGACGTGAGGCTGCCGTTAAAATTAGCCAGAAAGCGTTCACTGTCGACTCTATTTTTGGGACACCCTAATGTTTCAATATAGATTTTATACATACCATTCTCCGAAACCGGCGCCTTCGCGGATAATTGTCGGTTCGTCGGTCGTCAGATCGATCACTGTGCTCGGAAGACCCGGCGTTTCCCCGCCATCTATCACTAAACCGAGATGCCCCTGATAACTTAATTCAATTAGATACGGATCGTTAATAATGGCGCCTGACTCATCAGTCAGGCTGGTAGTAATAATCGGGGTACCGAGTTCGTTTATCATCTCTAAGCAAATATTATTATCGGGGATTCGTACGCCGATAGTTTTACGTTTTTCACCAAATAACGCGCGGGGCAATGATTTTCTGGCTTCCAGGATAAAAGTGAAGGGTCCTGGCAGATAGCGCCGCAGAACGCTAAAAATATGATCCGGCACCAGGGCATACTCACTAATCTGCTGGATAGAACTGAACATCAGGCTCAAGGGTTTGCTTTTTCGAGAAATCCCTTTTAGACGGTATATCAGTTCGATTGGGCCTGGATGGCGAATTCCGCAGCCGATACCATAAACCGTATCAGTGGGATAGCAAACGAGCTGTCCATCTTCGAAAGCGGAAATAATGCGTTGCATCTGGCGTGGAGATGGATACATACAGGATAATTTCAGAACCACTAAAAATTTTCTCCCTGATTTTCAAGCAATTGTTCAGCAGGAACCGGACGTAAGAAACGGGCGGGATTTCCCAGCCACAATTCACGGGGGGGGATATTATGCGTTACGACGCTACCGGCGGCTACCACTGCATCCTCGCCAATCACTCGTCCCGGCAGGATTGTCGAGTTGGCGCCGATTCGTCCGCCTGTCCGGATCGTTACTCCTCTGAATTTCAGCTTGCGTTCTTCCGTTCGTCCCATATAGTTATCATTGGTTGTCGTGACCATTGGCGCGACAAACACATAATCGCCGATTTCCGATAGAGCAGTGATATAACAGCCTAATTCCAGTTTGACCTTGCGACCGATTGAAACTTTATTTTCAATGGACACTCCTTTGCCAACAATAGTCAAATCACCGATCGATACATCTTCACGGAGAGAAGCCTGATCGGCAATCAGACAACCGCGCCCGATATTTGTCCCCGCATAAATAAGAACTGCGCTGCCGATCACGGTGTCTTCTCCAATCATCGCCGGGGGGAAAGTCCCTCCGGTGGCAATGGCTGAGCGTTTACCTTTCATGGGTTGTTTTCCAATAACCGTGAAATCGTCAATGCGCACATTATCACCGATCACACATCCGCCATGAATGACAACATGATGCCCGATTTGGCAATTTCTCCCAACAACTACATCTGCTTCAAACACACAAAATTCACCATATTTAGAACCATCGCCGATCATTACGTTTTCATTAAAGAAAACATTTACCTTAGAATCCAGGTCTTTTAAATTCATCATCGACTCCTTGTTTAAGTTGATATTATACTGAAAAATAAAAAAAAATCAAGCCTATTTCATTTTGTTACACTTTTTTTTAAAAAAATGTTGACTAAACCGTTGAACTTGTTTATATTGCCAAAAAGGAGCGGACGATGAAAAAATTAGATCTCGATAACGCCCTGGACACGATTCAAAAAGCTCAGGAGATGTTTAATCTACTACAAAAAATCCAACCTGACTTCCAGCTATTGATCACCGATATTCCAAGGTTGCTTCCCGATTTAAGCCGGATTTTTGAGGATATCCATGAGATTTTTCCAAAAATAAACGAAATGCATCATAAAGTCGAGACCAGTCTGAATTCAATGCCTGTAGCCCGCACGAAAATCGAAAATGTTAGCCTCGAAACCGAAAATACAACCATGAATATCATGGACCGCATCGACCAGATTTTAGATCACAGTATGGAGATTGATGCGAAATTGCTGGAAATCGATGTGGACACGGAAAAACATCTAAACGTAGTGAATACAATTAAAGAGACCAATCAGAAAAACCAGGATTTACTTAATGATATTTATGCTGATTTACAATTCCAGGATATCACATCACAACAGTTAAGCGCAGCCCGTGGAATTATAATCGAAATCAGCAATTCGCTTTCCGAGATCATTGACCGCTTCCAGGTCCAGATCGATGAACGGTTTGGCACCTATGACATTGATGCGAGCCTGAATCGGGAAGCAAAGAATCAGGCGGTAATCGACGAAATAATCAATGAAGCGTCCCAATCGTAAATGGTATTTTATCGCCGATGCCCATCTTAAACCGACGACCATCCCTTTTGAAGGGAAGCGACAAGCCCGGCTCCGCGACTTTTTAATTCAATGCCTCAACGATGCGGATTGCGCCGGACTCTTTATCCTCGGTGATCTGTTTGATTTTTGGTATGAATACCGTTACTATATACCCAAACATTTTTTCCAAATTTATCGTATAATGGAAGAGTTTCCCCAACATGGCAAAGAGCTGCACTATTTTGCGGGTAATCATGATTTCCAATTGGGAACTTTTTTTTCAGAAACGCTCAAGATTACCACTCACGATCAACCCTGGATTTGGCAGGTGGACGGCAAACGCTATTTACTGGATCATGGGGACGGCCGGGCCCCTGCCGACAAAGGATATCGCCTTTTGAAAAAAATTCTGAGAAACCCCTTATGCCAGGCTTTTTTTTCTCTAATCCATCCGGATTGGGGTATGCGCTCGGGAATGAGCGCTTCTTCGATAAGCCGGCAGGCCAACCATGATCCGGAATTAGAAATTGACGAGCTTAAAATTGATCCCTATATAGAATGGGCTGTAAAAACGCTCGAAGAAACCGATTTTGATGGCATTATCATTGCTCATACCCATCATGCCCATCACGAACAGATTGATAAAAAATTGTTTATCAGTCTGGGTCCCTGGCTACATAAGGAATCATATATGGTTTACCAAGCCGGACAATTTTCTTTTCATACATATCAGCAGGAGTATTCAAATGGCATTGCAATTCCATAACTCGTTGACCCGCCAGATGCAAGTTTTTGAACCGATTACGCCGCAGAAAGTTAAGCTTTATACTTGTGGCCCGACGGTTTACAACTATGCGCATATCGGCAACTTCAGGGCTTACATTTTTGAAGATTTGCTCAGACGATATCTGCGTTATAAAGGGCATGAGGTTACCCAGGTGATGAATCTCACTGACATTGATGATAAAACAATCCGGGGTTGCCGTAACGAACAGATATCCCTCCAACAGTTCACTGACCGTTACAAAAAATCCTTTTTTGAAGACCTGGATACTCTCAATATAAAACGCGCGGAGATATACCCGGCGGCGACCGATCATATCCCGGATATGGTTCAATTAATAAAACAACTCAGGGAAAAAGGATTTACCTACGAATCAAAAGGTTCCATCTATTTTAAAATAAACTCGTTCCCCAATTACGGCAAATTGGCGCATTTGGACATTAGTGGTTTGAGAGATGGCGCCCGCATTGATTCCGATGAATATGAAAAAGAAGAAGCGCGCGACTTTGCGCTTTGGAAAAGCTGGTCAGAGGAAGATGGCGATGTTTACTGGGAAACTGAACTCGGAAAAGGCCGACCGGGCTGGCACATTGAATGTTCGGCCATGAGCATGAAATACCTGGGAGAAACCTTTGATATACATACCGGAGGCATCGACAATCTGTTCCCACATCATGAAAATGAGATTGCCCAATCCGAAGCCGCTACGGGTAAAACCTTTGTCAACTACTGGCTGCACTGCTCACATCTGATTGTCGATGGTAAAAAGATGAGTAAATCCCTGGGTAATTTTTTCACATTGCGCGACCTGATCCACCAGGGACTGGACCCGCTGGCCATTCGCTACACACTGCTGACCACTCATTACCGCCAACCCCTTAATTTCACTATAGAAGGCGTTTTGGCGGCCTCACAGGCCATGCAGCGCATTCGTGATTTTCATCATAATCTCCAAGTGATTCAAACCAATCAATCACCCGTTTCCAGGATCGTTGAAGCGGCTGATAAAATGAATCGCGAATTTGAAAATGCCATGGACGATGACTTGAATATTGCTGGCGCTATGGGAAAAATCTTTGAATTCATCAAAGAATGGAATCCGACAGTCATCAACGGGAAACTCAATCAGTCGGAGTGTGTTTTAGTGATGAAAATTTTTAAAGGGCTTGATCAAGTCCTGGGTATTAAAATCGCTCCGCCATCTGATTTAAAAAACGATTTAAGCGAACGGTTGATTCAATTGCTGATTTCGTTGCGCCAAAACGCCCGCCAGGATAAAAATTGGCAACTATCCGATCAAATTCGCGATCAACTCAGAGAGCTTAATGTCCTCCTCGAAGATCGACCCGATAAAACAACGACGTATAAGATTCTGAATTAAAGGGGAATACCCATGCATGAATTTAACACCCAAACGCTTGAAAAAATCTGCCAGACTCTCAACTGCGCCTTAAAGCAGGAAGGGGATCATTTCCGCTTTGCCTTGCTCAATGAAGTGGATAGCGAGCGACGACTCTCGCTCGAAATCTATCCCGGTTTGTCCGATCAGAAGCATCAGGGCGCTCTCATTGTCGTTTATACCCCCAATTCGCATCTTCAACTTCACCACTGCCAAAATATCGTTGTATCCGAAAGCATGGGCGAAGTGACGTTTATCAGCGAAGGCGCCGAGCAGATTTCTGCCATCGTGATTGAAGAAACCGGCGGTTGCTCATTCTATGCCCAGGTTGACCGTTCCGCCCTTTCTGGCGATTATGAACAATTAGGTGTCGAAGTTATGCTGGCCGGCCTGGGTTCCGGCCTGCTAAACGATCTGGACAATCAGGTGTAACTCGATATAGTCTGATTTTCCCTATGAAACTGTTGAATTTTCAGACAACAATAAGCTCGCGATGGCGCATTGAATGAAATATCTTCATTTCCAAAGCAGGTTCCTGTTTAAAATCTGCCCAATCCGGTCCGAACATAGGTCCCGCATTTTACTGAAAACTGTATGCAGAATCTCGTATCATAGACTTATTGATTACGAGTATCCCGCATGAAGTTTCTATATTCGATAAGAAACCATGACAAGGAGCATGCCCATGAATTCAAAACTGGCCATAATTATTCTCTTTCTTCTGCCAGTCTTTGTCATTGCCCAACCCGCCGATAGTATTCATCTGACTCTGAAAACCTCCATCGCGCGGGCCTTAAACCGTAATCCGCAATTACTCTCCAGCCGTTTTTCGCTTAAAAAGGCTCAATGGGATAAACGCCGGGCCTGGACCCAACTTTTTCCCAAAATCAGTTTCAATACCCGCTTTATGCGCATCGACGACCAATCTTTTGCTGAACGGGATTTTCGTCGTTACTTGCCGCCAGAACTGGCCGGGCAAATGCCGCAAACTGTATTCCAGAAATCCTGGTCCTCTTCCTTTGACCTCTCGCTTACTCTATTCAATACCGGAGTATGGAATGGACTGATGATCTCACGCGCCAATCTGACAATGGCCGATGATCAAAACGAGTCTGTTCATAACCTGATCATTTTCCAGGTGATCAGCAGTTACTTGAATCTGCTTAAAGCCCAAAAAACAGCTCAATTGCAATCTCAATTCCTGGATTTATCCGAACGCAACTATCAAAAAGCGGAACGAATCTACCAGGCGGATATTTATGCTAAAAGCGATATATTGCGCTGGAAACTGGAAGCGCAGCAGCAAAAAAGCGCCGTTGAAACTTCGAGAGCCGCGCTTCGCAGCGCTGAAACCATGATCAGACGTTTATTGAATCTGAATGAAGAGATCACTATCAACATTGATGAAGCGCTGCCACAATGGCTGGAACAGGAGACCCATCGGGTTTGTGTTCAAACAGAATCAGATATTCTTGCGATGATTCAACTCAACGACGAGGAACTGATCAAACACAATGCGGCACTGAGAGCTGCCCATGCCGGAACAGATATCTATAAATGGCTTTACCGCAACGGTTACAGCTCCTTCTTCCCTGAAATCAACCTTTCATATTCGCACGGATGGCGGGAGAACAATACCATAGCTCTGGATGATTATTCCCCAAAAACTCTGATGCTAAACCTGACATTCCCAATTTTTAATAGTTTTCAGGATTACGCCGCATTGAAATCCTCATATTATGAGTATAAAATAAGTGAAGCTGATTTTTTGGATCAAATTAAACAAACCCGCTATCTGCTGACCGAAACGGTGAACCGAATACTTACCTTGCGATATCGCAACGAATTAGCTCTGACTAACCGGGAACTCAGCGATCAAAACTACCGGATCGTCGAACATCAATGGGAACAAAATTTGTTGTCCAATATTGAACTGATTGATGCCAAGTTGAATTGCCAAAATAACGCTCTGGAAGAAATTTATACCCACTATGACCTGATTGCTGCGGTCGTCGAATTACACTATTTGTTGGGCCGACTCACCATCATTATCGATTAAAACGGGAGATACCTATGCGCATAAGATTTTTTACGTGTTTTATCTGGGTTTGCGTAATTTCCATTATCATTTTCAGTTGTGGGCAAAAGCAGGATGAAACCTCAACGATACCTAAAGGTACGATGGCAGAAGGAACGGAAAATCTACAAAAAGTACCCGTAGAAGCCCTGGTATTGCAACCCCAAAACGCCAATCTGGAAATTCCTCTTACAGGTGTGGCGCAACCGATCCATGAAGTCGATATTATTTCCGAAGTATCCGGCAAAATCGTAAACATCGGCAAAGAACTCGGAGATCCGATTATATCCGGGGATACATTGGCCAGAATCGATGACCGGGTTTATTTTGCCCAGTATCGGCAGGCGCAAGCCCATGTAATTACGGCTAAAACCAATTTGGCAATAGCCCAAAGCAATTATAAAAGCGATGAAACCCTGTATAAAAATGGCGATATATCCGGATTAGCTAAAGACAACTCACTCCTGGCGGTACAAAACGCTGAAGCCGGACTCATCGCCGCTGAAGCCGCCCTGGTAATGGCTGAAAAAAGTTATCGCGATACGCGTTTTGTTTCGCAAATCACTGGCTTGATTTCTCGTAAAAGCATCGATCTGGGAACGATGGTTAATCCGGGAATGATGGTTTATCGCATTGTCGATCTATCGGTACTTAAAATTCAAGCCGGCGTTTCTCAAACGTTTAGAAACCGGATACACATTGATGATTACGCGCGGATCACCATTGCCGCCCTTGAAAATCG
Source organism: uncultured bacterium (assembly GCA_964632485.1). Lineage (GTDB taxonomy): Bacteria > JAGOEH01 > JAGOEH01 > JAGOEH01 > JAGOEH01 > CAZWDO01. Next base: position 42,931 of record CAZWDO010000009.1, on the reverse strand, counting down.
CGCCTTCAATGGAATTGTTAAGCATATTTCCCCTCAAGCCGATGAAGTCAGTGGTTCATTTGCAGTGGAAATTCATGCGCCTAACGACCATGGATATCCGATTAAGGCCGGAATGACGGCCTCAATACGTTTGATTCTCACTTCGGTAGAGAATCAGGTAGTCATCCCCGATCATGCCACCGTCCGCAAAGACGAAAAACTTTGTGTTTACTGTTTAAGCCAGGGATATGCCAACCTGCGGGAAATAAAAACTGGAGAAATTTTGAACGGGCAGATGATCGTGAAAGAAGGACTTACTTTTGGCGATACGATTGTGGTCACAGGCATGAATAATTTAGGTGAAAAAACCCCGATCACCATCGAATCGATCCGCTGAGCGGTTCCGAAAGGAGAATACAGACAATGTCCATGGCCAAATTTTCAGTCAAAAACTCTGTTCTCGTCAATCTATTGATGATCGGACTTTTCATATTCGGCATAATCTCAATGTTTCGTATGCCGCGCGAATTAAATCCCAACGTGAATTTCAACTGGGTTTTTGTCACCGTTGTCTATCCGGGCGCCGCTCCCAGTGAAATCGAAAACCTGATTATCGATCCCATCGAATCGGAAATCCAGGATGTGGATAAAATCACTGAAACCCAATCTACTGCCGGAGAGGGATTCGGTTTCCTTTTAATAAAGTTCGGCGATATTTCCGATAGTGAATTCCGGGAACGGTACACCGATCTCAAAGCTGAAATTGATAAAGTGCCACTCCCCGAGGATGCCGAAGATCCGATTATAGACGATTTCGGCAGCGGCGATTTCTTGCCGGTTATTACCATCAACATGTCTTACAGCATACCCGACGATAACGCCAGTCAAATCGCGGACGATTTGGAAGAGGATTTGACGGATATCAAAGGAGTGTCAAAAGTACAGGTTTCCGGCCTGGCCCAACGTGAAATCTGGATCGAGGTCGAACCCGCGAAATTGAGCGCTTATGGACTTTCCATTGAAGATGTGATGTTCGCTCTCAGCGCCCGCAACTTAAATGTTCCGGGAGGCAACCTCACTTTCGGAAAAACTGAATACCTGATTCGATCTCTGGGAGAATACCAATCTATCGAAGAAATCAGGCAGAGTATTATCCGATGCGGACCCAATAAACTTCCGATCCAAATCCGGGATATCGCCCGGGTAGAAGACCGCAGGGAAGAGCTGAACATCATCTCCCGCATGGATAGAAAGAAATCGATCACCTTTTCCATATCAAAAAAAAGCGATGCCAATTCCATTGATGTGATCAACACGATTAAATCCCTGGTTAAAGAGTATCAAAACCGGGTTCCCGACGGGATCACATTCGGATGGACCAACGACAACGCCGTTTATATCAACCGCATTGTCAATGTATTACGCAATAATGCGATCAGCGGGATGATCCTGATCATGTTGATTTTGTACCTGTTTTTAGGCAAAAGCAATGCGGCGCTGGCTTCATTGGGTATTCCAATCTCCTTTTTCATTACATTCATACTCCTGGATTTCTTCGGCTTTACCTTCAATGGTTCCACTCTATTCGCTCTCGTAATGGTCCTCGGCATTATTGTCGATGACGCGATTATTGTTTTGGAAAACTGCCACCGCTATCGATTAATGGGATACAATTCTTATCAGGCCGCCATTACTGGCTCAGATGAAGTCGTAGCGCCGATTTTTTCCTCGATCGCCACGAATATCGCTGCGTTTCTACCCTTAATGCTGTTGCCGGGTATAATGGGAAAATTTATGAGGATTGTTCCGATTACCTATTCATTAGCTTTATTAGCCTCCATGTTCGAGGCCTATCTGCTATTACCCTCACACTACGCTGACTGGACCGTACATTCCAAAGTCTATAAACGGGGTGAAAAAAAATTTTTTAAAGTCATGCGCAAATTCTATGGGCATCTTTTGATAAAAGTGATCCGAAAACGGTATCTGTTGTTGCCGGTCTTGCTCCTGGTCTTAATTGGGTCGCTGGCCTTGATCCCGATGGTGGGCGTAGAAATGTTTGGCGAAGAAGATGCCGACCAGTTCAAGGTACTGATCCGCTTACCCGAGGGCGCCAGTTTAGAAGAAAGCGACCGTATCCTGCGGAAATATGAGGAAGCAGCAATCTCCCTGCCCCGCTCCTCTGTTCAGTCTGTGATCGTCAATGTCGGTTTGCTGCAAGGCAATGAAGAATGGATTACCAAAAAAAACGTCGGTCAGTTGCTTATTGAACTGATTCCGCAAGAACAACGCGAGCATCCCATCGACGCCCTGATTGAAATGTTGCGCGCTAAAACCCAGGGCATTAGTGGCGTGGTATCGGTGGAGTTTGAAAAAATAGCGGGTGGACCGCCAGTAGGCAAACCCATTTCCGTTAAGGTACAGGGGAAATATTTCGAAGAAATGAAAAAAGCGTCATTGGCCCTGCAGGATTCGATCAAAGAATTAATAGGTACGCAATCGGTCACTGATGATTTTCCCCCGGGTAAAGAAGAGATTCGCATCCAGGTGGATGAAAATAAAGCCGCTATGCTGGGTTTTTCAGCGCAACGTATCGCTTTGGCTGTGCGCTACGCCTTTGATGGGATCAAAGCCACTGAATACCGCGATGGCGATGATGAAATCGATGTGATTGTCAAATATAACCAAACGAATCGTTCCTCACTGGAAGACGTGCTCAATCTTAAATTGAGCAGCCCTGCCGGACAGAGTGTTGCGCTCCGGGATATGGTCACCTTCACAATTCTACCCGGACCTACCGAAATTAAACGTTTCGATCGTAAACGGACAATTTTAGTCACCGGGGATATCGATGAAAACCAAACCACACTGGATAAAGTCAATCTGCGCTTAGAGAAAATATTTCCCCTTTTAGAAAAAAAATATCCGGGAATCACGTTCAAAATCGGCGGCCAATTCGAGGAATTCGTGGACACTTTTAAGGAAATGGCGGTACTCTTTGCATTGGGTGTGATACTGATCTTCTTAATCCTCGGCACACAGTTCAATTCCTATTCGCAACCTTTGATCATATTATCCACCGTTCCCTTTTCACTCATCGGCGCCATGCTGGGTTTGATCATATCCGGGAACCCCTTTAGTGTTGTGGCGCTTTTTGGAGTGGTCGCGCTTTCCGGAATCGTGGTGAATGACGCCATCGTCCTGATCGATTTCATGAACCACCGACGAGCCAATGATATGGGCATTTTTCAATACTGGCGCAGCATTGTAAACGCCGGCCGATTGCGTTTACGTCCCATTATTTTAACCTCTCTGACTACAATATCCGGTTTGATACCAATGGCTTTCGGCATCGGCGGCATATCCCTCATGTGGTCTCCTTTGGCTAATGTAATTCTCTTCGGTATGATTATATCCACCCTGTTAACACTTTTCGTAATTCCATCCTTTGTCGCGATTCTGGACGATATCAAAGGAGTCCGTAAAAAACTACTGACTAAATAAACCCGGGCTGTCTTCTTTCCACACTCCTCAACGCAATTTTATACCAATCTGGGCTAAATGCATGATTTAAATATGAATTAGTCAGTTAACAGGAAAAAAAATATTTTTTTTTATTGACATCAACGGGTGAATCGTTTATATATTAAATATGAGACCGTTCTTTATCTTTTGCTTAATTTTTGTTCTGATATTTCAATTAGTTCCGATGAACGCCGGCATCATTCGACTGGATTCCATCCAGCAACGAATGGAAACCCTCCGGGAAACGGCGGCCCACCCAAAATTCAAGTCCCCTAATCCGCAAGTCATGACAGTTTCCGGCGAACTGATCGCGCCAAATAGCATCCCCTGGGTTTATGCCATTGTCGTATTGGAGGGATTGAATAACGATTCCGAATCGATGCAAACCCTTTTCCAGGGGATGAGTAGTTTTTCCCTTGAAGCTGAGTCAGCCGGGGAATACCATCTCTTTGCTCAAATAGTGACCATGGACGGAACGAGCGCTATGGTACATTTCAACCATCGATTACAGGGATCGTGTCAATATTTTGATACGTTGATAGTAAACCAAAATCTAACCGGCATCAATCTTTCATTTGAAAATTCAGGCGCTCTGAATATTGCATGGTCCTATGAGGAATTGGATAACTATTATGCAGCTTTTCTTCTCCAGCAAACCAGCGAAAATTGCGATTCGTGGGCGCTAAATCCGGTCAATTCAGACTCTAACTATTATTCTCTGATCGGCATGGAACCGGGCGAGTATATACTGACGGCCTATATCCTGGATGATTATTACTTGATGGTTGATACTGCGATCTATCCATCGCATATCATAATATCAGCCAATCAAACTACGACGATCAACTGGACAGTCTCATCATCCCAGGAGATTTTTTATATTCAGTCGCCTACTGTATCTGCCTTGACTTCCGACCAGACTGCCATTGAATGGAAATTGAGCTCACCTGCCATCTGTTCCCTTTTTTATAGCCAGATCGGCTATGATTCCATTGCCTGGACAGGGAATAGCCAGGAGGCTAAAACTGATTTCCGGGCGCAACTGGGCCCACTAATCCCCGACCGCGTCTATGTCTATTCAATACATGTATCGAATCCGGAACACCAGGAAATTCCTGAGCTGCGCCGCTATGGATTTTTCACAACGTTGACCCCGTCGATCTACGTTACCAAAGGTCCCACTGCCTCCTTTGTGACGGATAGATCTGCCTTTCTGCAATGGAAAACCAACAAAACCTGTATCTGCTCTTTGTACTATGCCGACGAATATGCTTCAACTGAATGGAACGTCCTGGCTGTCAACACATCGAATCCCGATTCCACGTTTCATATTCAGCTTACCGGATTGAATCCGTCCCAGGCTTATTATTATAAAGTCAAGCTTTTTGATAGCTACCACTTGTTTATTTCTGAAACTTATACCAATTCATTCTCCACTTTATTTGAGTTCATTCCAAAAGAATTTCAGTTGCTTAGACCACCGGAAATCATTTACCTGAACGATCATTCGGTGATGATTGATTATGAGACAGACGCGCCGTTAATCGGAATTTGCAATGTTTATCAATCCTCAATCACCGAGCATGAGCCGATCTATTACGGAATTGAACAACAATACCATTTATTCTATTTCGACGATTTGTTGCCGGGGACGACATACAAGTATCGGGTCGGCACTCTGAATGCCACCCGTCAACCCGTTTATTACGGACCTGTATATCACTTTACTACCTTCGAGATCATAGATACAATTCCCCCGCTTATCATCAATCGCCCCGTAATTTCGACGATCACCAACAAAGCGCTGCTGACGTTTGAAACGGATGAAGCGGCTAACGGTGTTATCCACTTATATAAAACCGGATTTTTAGCCGATACCTATTCCTGGTCCGATTTCATCCGGGATCATCAGATATATTTTTCAAACCTGGATGAAAACACAGCTTATACCTATGAAATTGAATTAACGGACCGCGCCGGCAACAGCGGGACCTGGCAGGGGGAGAAAAGCCTGCTGGAAAAAATTCTTCCTTCACGGCAGTTTCTATCTATTGGAAACTCGTTTACCACCTCAACCGTGGCTGACACGAACGCGCCCCGTTTCAGCGAATTCCCCAATCTGGTCGCGGTATACGATTCGCTGGCAGCGATTAAGTTTGTTACGAGTGAGCAAACCCAGGTTTCCATCCGGGGATATAATGAAAATCGTCAATTGATGCTGTGGTGGGAAAGTGACGTTTACAGCCAGGAGCATACTATATTTCTTCCTCGACTGATCCCCGGCGCTCAATATGATTTGGCCATAACGGTTTCCGACATCGCCAACAACCAGGATTCTACCAGCGGGTCTCTGCAGTTTACAACATACATGCAAAATCCACCCACCAATGTTAAGTTGCGGGAAGCATTTCAACCATTTTTTACCGATAATTTCGCTGCAATTTTCTTTACGACCAACGCTTCCTGCTATGCTCAAGCATTGGTTGAACGCAGCCAACAGTTTTCAAATCCATTTTACTTTAATCACAATAAATACAGTGACGAGCATCTGCTGATTTTCAATAATATTTCCAATGGCACGCAATATTACTACCAGCTAACCGGCCTTGATTGTTTTAATCAAACAATGTTTGAAAGCAATATCGATTCCATCACATTAGGTAGTGGTATCCAAAATGAACCACTGGAATTTATCGTCCCGCCGGCGGTGACCTGGGTTTCAAATTCTACAGCGATCATTGACTGGAGCGTCAATATCCTGGCGACGGCATCCTGCGCTTACTATCCCAGGAATTCAACCGAAGACTCGGTCTTCGTTTCCAATCAATCCTACGCGAAAGCGCAACGTATTGCGCTCACCTGCCTTACGCCCGAAACAGATTATGGTTTAATAGTTTATGCAACCGATTTTCTGAACCATACGCAACAGACTACACTGGAATTCACAACTCAAGCAATGGATTTCATCGATATAGTTCCTCCGCAAGCTCCATCCAATTTAATAGCAGCTATCGATTCCAATCAGCAGGTCGTATTGAGGTGGAATGCATCACCGGCTCCCGATCTGAGGGGGTATATCCTTTATCGCATAACCGCGGGTACGTATCAGGAACTTGCTTCGAATTATATGTTTCTGGAATATTCAGTGGGGTTGTACGATCCTACAGCGATCTATGCAATTGCTGCCATGGATTTCTCCCATAATATCAGCGATACGCTTACGGCGCAGATTATCGGTATCGGAGATGATAATCAACGAACGTCTGAAACTTTAATTCTCGACTCAAATTTTCCCAACCCCTTTGATAAAGTGACACACATTCGATTTTACAGTCCGAATTCAGGTCAAATAAAAATCGATATTTATAATGTTTTAGGCAAAAAAATCTACGGAGAAGTCTGCTGGGTACCTGCAAAGCAATTGACCACAATCCGTCTGGATACGTATGAATGGCCGGCGGGTATCTATTTTTATCGTATCACTGCGCCGGATAGCAAGAGCTACCGGGGCCGGATGCTGCATCTGAAGTAGTTTCGGGATAGCGATTTCTATCAGCAACAGAATCATCGCCCCTAAACACATAATTTCAACTTACATAATATTCATTTTTGGTATTGCATCTTTTCCAGGCTCCATATTCGTCTCGGGAAGTTTTTCCATGGTAATCCCGGTAAAGCCATAAAAAATGGAAACCATGGGATTGATCAGGTTCAAAAAGGCATAGGGAGCGTAAAGCCACGGGGAGACACCCAAAACCGCCGCCATGAATGCGCCGCAGGTATTCCAGGGGACCAGCGGGGAACTCAGTGTTCCAGAGTCTTCTAAGCAACGGGATAGATTTTTGGGGTGAAGATTATAGCGGCGGAACGCTTCCCGATACATTCGCCCGGGGATGATAATGGATATATATTGTTCCGCTGCAAGGAAATTAAAGCTGATACAGGTTAAAATCGTGGTAGTAACTAATAGTCCGACATTGCGGGCAAAGAAAAGAACAGAGGCGGCGATGCGGGCCAGCAATCCCGTTTTTTCCATAACGCCCCCGAATCCCAAAGCCGCGAATATCATCGCCAGGGTCGGCATCATAGAAAGTAATCCCCCCCGGGTCAACAGTTCATCCACAGCCGCCGTCCCTGTTTGTGAGCGGAATCCATCCAGCGCGGCAGAAAAAATCACGGATACGCTGCTTCCCTGGAAAACCCATGCCGTCATGGCTCCTAACAAGCATCCCACAAACAATGCTGGCAAGGCGGGAATCCTCATCACCACCATCGCCACAACCGCCAACGGGGGAATCAGCAACCAGGGGCTGATGCTGAATTGCCTTTGAATCGCTTCCAGCATGATTAGAACATCCTGACCCGCTTCTACTTTGGCACTATTATGAAAATCCAAAAAGCCATAAAGCGTCAGCGCGATTGCAAGACTGGGCCCGGTTGTATAAACCATATGCCGGATATGAGTAAACAGATCGGTGCCTGCCGCCGCCGGCGCCAAATTTGTCGTATCGGAAAGGGGGGACATTTTATCACCAAAATACGCGCCAGAAATAATGGCGCCGGCTACCATTGGCAGAGAAATCCCCAGCGATTTGCCGATACCGATTAACGCCAATCCGACCGTTCCAGCGGTGGACCACGAACTTCCGGTAGCCAATGATACAACGCAGCAAATAATGCAGCTCGAGACTAAAAAAACACTGGGAGAAATCAGTTTAAGGCCATAGTTGATCATCGCGGGCACGATTCCGCCCAATATCCAGAGTCCAATGAGAATCCCGACGGTCATCAATATTAAGCAAGCCTGCAAACCTAAATTGATCCCATAAATCATAGCCTGCTCCATTTCATGCCATGAATAACCCAGGCGCCAACCCACAAACGAAGCAATCATAATACCTAAAACCAGAGCGATATGCGCGCTGGTCTGCATTCCCACCACACTCACGCCAATCAATCCCATCAACAATATTACCGGAATCAGCGCTTCCCACAGTTTAGGCTCACGTTTTATTCGGGGTTTCACTTAATGCTCCTTTGATTATTAGCTGAAATTCAAATACAATTTGACGGGAAAACTCCGTATGCAGTTTTTAAGCTTATCCTTATTGTATTGGCGTTAATCGGGGATTCTATGTATTGGTTGGAAATAACATTAACCCCATATTTATAATGAAAAACATGTCCGGCATTCCATTCAGTCGATTGGATGAAGGGTATCCCCATTTTTAGTATAGAATGCCGCGGATTCGATAGCGCGAATCATACTCTGCGCATTGGCCTGACCTTTGCCGGCAATATCCATCGCTGTGCCATGGTCCACGGAAACCCGTAAAAAAGGCAGGCCTAAGGTCAAAGCAACCGTTTCATCGAATGCCAAAGATTTAGCAGCAATATGCCCCTGATCATGGTATAAGGAAAGAACAGCCATATAGCGCCCTTCAGCAGCCAAATGAAACACAGAATCAGCCGGAACGGGGCCCACCATATCCCAGCCTTTCTCTCTGGCCCATTCAATAGCCGGAATAATCTCAGTTAGTTCCTCGGTTCCAAAACGCCCCCCATCCCCGGCATGAGGATTAAGCGCAGCGATTGCCACCGGCCCCATCGGCAGGCCCAATTGCCGCAATCCGTCAAATATTAGCGGAATAAAATTAACCAACCGCTCACGAGTAACCTGCCTGCATGCATCCACCAAGGATAGATGCCGAGTTAGAAAAAAAATCCTCAGCCGATAGACTTCAAACATAGTCAGTGGTTCGGCAATGCCGCATAACCCGCCAAATATCTCGGTATGTCCGGGAACCGTAATCCCTGCAAGTTTCATGGCGATTTTATGGATAGGGCCGGTGCAAAGGGCATCAATTAAACCGTCGCGCGCCAATTGAACTCCCGTTTCAATCTGGCGGTATGCCCATTGCCCATTCTCCGCGCTAATCTCGCCGGGAACCAATTTACTGGAAAGACGCGCGCCACTGTCATAGTATATGATACGGCCCGCATTAAATTCATTCGCTCTGTCAAATGAATAGGGGACTAACCGGCGGTCATCATCCAGCATTCGCTGCGTCGCCGCCAACACATCCTGGCCGGCAATCACCAGCGGCCGGCATTTTTTATATAATACTTTTTCCCGTAAGGCTTTCAGGGCAATCTCCGGACCTATCCCCGACGGATCTCCGGGTGTGATACCTATTAACGGACGGTACATTTTCTTTTCCTGGTTGAATTTTAGAAGCTTTCAATAGGTATATTAACCAAAATTTCTGAAAATGCAAGCAAATAATATTTTTTTTCACACCGGTCGGCCATACTGCGCAAAGGGAAGGTTCTGGGCGAAAAGCGCCATCCCGGGACAACCCGCTTATCACGAATTACCCGTTGATATCTCTGGTATCCCGCAATACGTCATTGAACCCGATCGCAATTACATGATGTAGTGTTATTGACAATCTATAACGGGGACGCTATAAATATATTTTGAGAAATTAGGGATATAAACATCCCGATCCCGGAGAAAATAAATCACCAATGAGGAAATTTGATAATTTCCGCTCGGACATTGAGTATTTGATAAAATTCATCCGATGGAAATCGTTCAAATCCCAATTGGATTTTTTCCACCGGCTTCTTTTGAATAAAATGCAAATGATTGACGATCGTTGGATTATGGGCATCGTCCTCGTATTGGACAAACCGGCGGTGCGAGGAGCTAAAGCTGATTTTGGGATAATTATTTTCAGCAGCCATAAAAATGATATTCTGAATCACATCCGAATCAATAAGGGGTTCGTGGTATTTCTCGTACCAGAGGTGATAGAGGTAATTGGCCATATATTCATCCATCCCGTCAGAACGATAGTTCACGATGTATTTATCATAGGTGTCGCAGGCATCGGCGAGAAAAGCGCCCCAAAAGGCATCAGTACTAATGCTTTTGCCGATAAAAATCAGAGCGGCATCGTCGCAGACTCCGGAACCCTCTTTTTGCCGAAAATAAAGGGCGCCAACATGCCGTGTTTTGTCGGTTTGGTCATCATTGATAATAATATGGTAATCTTTCATTTTTTGAATATCCTCTGGACGTATCGGGCGGTCACTCAGATCGCGTGACCGCAACCCGGTCAGGCGGAACCGTTCAAGATCAACCAAATGAATGACGCCGCCGCCCATCTCAAAGAGATGACCCCGCAGGTCGCATTGAAAGAAGCGGTTGGTCATTTGGCGGAAATGCCAGCTATCCATCATAGCCGCTATATAAAAACCCTGGATCAATTCTTTGCCGCTAACTTCAAAACGATCGAAAAATTTTACACCCAGCAATCCGCGACCCTCTTTATCCAGTAAACGAACATGGTCCTTATCAAAATTTTCCTTAAGAAAGTCGAACACATCGACAAGCATTTCTTCGCGCCGTTTGGCAATGGTCTTGGGATCAAAAGGCAGACTGCCGGGTTCCAGAACGGCTACGACGGATTCAATTGTCGCGTCGGCAAAAATCAACGGCCGCCCTAAATCGTCCATAAAACGGCTATGACCATAAAGCGCGTGCCCCGTGACAGATTGGGGGAGCAGTAAACACCGGGCATCGTTATCGATAGCAAAGGGACGGGAGTTGAGATATTGAAAATCGCGATTGACGGCATCTCTGAAAATCTGATGATCCCGTGTGGCGCTCATCGTGCGGAACTTGCCAAAAAGTCCCTTGAATGAATGTTTTATCTGATCAGTTTCAGTGTGATTATCCTTTTTTACATCCTGAGGCTGGCCGCGTTTATCTTCTTTTTCCTGTTTAAGATGTTTAAAAATCCGGTTAAGCTGACGCAGTTCTTTTTTCCAACTCTTGTGAGCATGCAGATTTTTCTTGTTCACCGCTCCACTTTCTGTTTCTGAAGTTACTTTGCTTTATATAATCGAGTCTTTGTTTCCATACCTGGAATCCCATCATCTCAAAGAAAATTCGGCCGACTGTTTAAGCCTGCAATATCATCGCAGGTCCAAACGGTATTATCAAATAAGCTTTTCATCTCGTTCGAGATAACAAAGCAGGCTCTATTTATAAAATCGTACTGGCCAGATCTGCCAGTTCCGAACGTTCACCTTTTTCCATCCGGACATTAGCATAGATTTTTTGACCCGTCATTTTTGAAACTAACGTACTCAAGCCGTTTGATTCGGAATCCAGATAAGGAGTATCAATCTGATAGGGATCACCCGTAAAAACAATTTTCGTGCCTTCCCCAGCGCGGGTAATAATCGTCTTCACTTCATGAGGCGTTAAATTCTGCGCTTCATCGACAATGAAAAAAATTTTATTCAAACTTCGCCCGCGGATATAGGCCAATGGTGAAATACATAGTTTTTCGCTCTCCAACGCTCGATCAATGCGTTGAAAGTGTTCATCCGTTTCATGAAACTGATGCTGAATAAATTTCAAATTATCATAAAGGGGTTCCATATACGGATGAATTTTAGATTGAATGTCGCCCGGCAGGAAACCGATATCTTTATTGCTCAGCGGAACAATCGGGCGCGCTAAAAAAATCTGTTTGTAGTCTTTAAACTGGGCCAGGGCCGAAGCCAGGGCAATCAACGTCTTCCCGGTACCCGCTTTGCCAATAATTGTCGCCAATTTAATCTCCGGGTTCATCAGAATGTGCAGACTGAAGGTCTGTTCAGCGTTTCGCGGTTTAATGCCATAAGCGTCCTTCGATTCCAACCGCTCGATACGGATTTGAAACGGATTGTACCAGGCCAGAGCCGAAAGCGATCCGTTACGGAATATATAGTACTGATTATTAACCGGTTTGGGAAATCCTTTGGGCATATCCTCCAGGCTCAGATGATAGGGTTCCTGGTAGAGACGTTGAATCAGCTCGGCGGGAAATTCTTCCATCAGTGTTTTCCCGGGAAATAATGCCTCGAGACTATCAATCTTATCGGTCTCGTAATCCTCTGCCACAATCCCCAAGGATCGGGCTTTCATGCGCAGATTAATATCCTTGGTAACAAGAACGACAGACCGGGTCTTGTACTTACGAGTTAATTTATAAGCAACTCCAAGAATATGATTATCCGGTTTATCTTCATGGAAAATATCCCGGAAACCGTTGGGGATATCCAGTCCCAGGTCGATACTGAGTTTACCCATCTTTTTCCCCAGCGACACACCATGTTGAAAAATATCCTCACCAGTAGTCAACTGGTCCAACTCGCGCGTAAAAAAACGGGCATTAAAATTGATCTGATCATTGCCTTTTTTAAATTTATCCAATTCTTCCAGAACGGTGATCGGTAAAACCAGATCATTATCCTCAAAACTGTAGATACAGGTATGGTCATGCAGGATAACATTGGTGTCGAGAACGAAAAATTTTTTTGCCATTTAGGATTCTTTCGGTTTTTTTACCGGGTTTATAGCGATCTGGAAGACATCCTCAAAAGTATCGACAAAAACAAATTCAATCCCTTCCCTGATATGGTCGGGCAATTCATTATGCTCTTTCCGATTTTCAATGGGCAATATAATCAGTTTCACTCCGGCATGACGGGCGGCGATTACTTTTTCTTTAACGCCTCCAATGGGCAAAACTTTACCAGTCAGGGTGATTTCCCCCGTCATTGCCATATTTTTGCGAACCGGTTCCTGTCGGGCCAATGAGACGAGCGCAGTAGCCATTGTAATGCCCGCCGAGGGGCCGTCTTTGGGAGTTGCCCCGGTTGGCACATGTAAATGAATTAAATTTTCATTGAAGAAATCCGGCGAAATTCCAAATTTCTTAGCCTGGGACATGACGTAACTATAAGCAATGGTACTCGATTCAACCATAACATTACCCAATTGTCCGGTTTGCTTAAACCCTTTATTTTTCTCCGGAATCGCCAAAGCCTCAACATAAAGGGTCGTTCCTCCGAGACTGGTCCAGGCCAAACCCATAACCACACCCGGGGGTAAAACTTTATGGTACTTTTCATCGGTGAATTTTGGTTTTCCTAAGAATTCTTCAACATTCTTCGGAACAATAGCGATCTGCAAATCCAGATTGTCTTCCCGCACAATCCGAGTGGCTACTTTCCGGCAAATATTGGCAATCTCTTTTTCCAGCGCCCGTACACCGGCCTCACGAGCATAACCATTAATCATAATCGAGTATCCGGCAGGTGAAATTTTTATGTTTTTTGGTTTCAAACCATGGCTTTTCAATTGTTTGGGGAGCAGATAACGTCGGGCGATTTCCTGTTTTTCCTTTTCGATATACCCGCTCAAACGCAATACCTCCATACGGTCCAGCAAGGGTCCGGGAACTGTATCGAGAACATTTGCAGTCGCAATAAAAAGAATATTGGAAAGATCGAAACGTACATCAAGGTAATGATCGAGAAAGTCGACATTTTGTTCAGGGTCGAGCACTTCCAGCAATGCAGCCGCAGGATCACCCTGAAAACTAACAGCCAATTTATCAATTTCATCCAACATAATCACCGGATTAGCGCTGCCGACCACTTTTAAAGCTTGAAGGATTTTCCCGGGCATGGCGCCAATATAGGTGCGGCGATGCCCTTTGATCTCAGCTTCATCGCGCATGCCACCCAGAGAAAAACGATAAAACTTGCGATTGAGAGTTTGGGCGATACTCCGTCCAATCGAAGTCTTGCCCACTCCGGGGGGCCCGACAAAACAAAGAATAGAACCCCGGCTTTCAGGATTGATTTTCTTGACAGCGATGAATTCGATAATGCGCTTTTTAATATCTTCCAGCCCATAGTGATCCCGATCCAATATCTTCTGCGCCCGCTCCAAATTATGGTTCTCCCGGGTAAACTTTCCCCAGGGCAGTATGGTCAACCAGTCGAGATAGGTGCGCGACACATTAAATTCCGGGCTTACCGGCTCCAGTAATGAAAGCTTCTCGAACTCTTCGTCTATTTTCTGCTTAGCTTCCTCACTCAATTTGAGTTTTTTAATCCGTTCCTGAAATTTATTGATTTCCAGGCTTTTAGGGTCCGATTCCAGTCCCAATTCCTTTTTAATGGCCTTAAGCTGTTCCCGCAGAAAAAAATCACGCTGCTGCTTATTGATTTTTTCTTCGATCTGCCGATTAATTTTCTGTTGGATCTCAACCAGTTCCGATTCCTTTTTCAATAAAAGCAGAACTTTTTCCATTCGTTGCCGGATAAGTAAAGTCTCCAACACTTCCTGGATATCTTCCTTTTTCCCATTGGTCAATGAAACGGCAGCATCCGCCAGCATTCCCGGGTCATTGATATTGAATTTGGATAGCATTAGTTTCATTTCTTCTGTGAAGAGCGGATTATTCTGGATCAATTTTTTCATTTCACCCAGTATCGCCATGGCGAAAGCCTTAATTTCAGGATCATCCTTATCGTAAATATCTTTATGATAAACAACCCGGGTGATAATATGTGGTTTTACAGAAATCAGCTCCTTCGTTTCGAATCTCTGTAGGGTATTGACTAATAGCTGGATACTGCCATCCGGCAAATTGAAGGATTTAACGATTTTAGCCACGGTTCCAAAGCGGTAAAAATAATCCAGATTGATCTGGTCATCCAACTCCTTGCGAACCAGAAGAAGTCCCAGGGCGCTTTGTTCAGTTTTAATCAGTTGTTCAATCGATTTTTTAAATCGACCGGGGGGAATGATAATCGGTAAAAACATTCCCGGGAAAAATGGGCGCTGGTTGACCGGAACGATGAAAAGTTCCAAAGGCAACACATCCGTTGCCAATAAGATTCCCTCGGACCCGGCATTTTTTTCTGATTCATCGGACTGGATTTCTTCCACGATATTCGCTTCTTCGAGTATTTCATTATAAGGCATCTTGTTTTTAGCCATTATGTCCTCCTTAAAAAATCATTCCTGCCAATAGGGGGACAGCGTCCGCAAATGGTGGATTATCTCTTTCAACTGCTCCACCACTTCGTTCACTTCATCAATTGTATTGAGATATGAGAGACTCAGTCGCAATGACCCATGAATGATAGTATATGGGACTTGCATAGCTCGTAATACATGTGATGGTTCAAGTGATCCGGTTGTGCACGCAGAACCGGAAGACGCGCAAATCCCCTTTTCATCAAGCAATAAAAGAATTGCTTCACCTTCCACGCCTTCAAAGCTGATATTGGTGGTATTGGCGAGCCTTTGCAGCGGATCGCCGTTTAAATAGCTTTTCGGTATTTCGTTCAAAATCCTGGATTCTAAATGATCACGCAGCTTTTTAACCAGAATTTGTTCAGCTTCCAGATGGGAAAGAGCCAATTCTGCGGCTTTTCCCAGGGCGACAATATGAGGAACCGCTTCAGTTCCGCCACGTAAACCGTGTTCCTGATGGCCGCCGATTATAAAGGGGGCCATAGGGGCGCCACGGCGCGCGTACAATGCGCCCACACCTTTCGGAGCATGTAATTTATGTCCCGAAATTGAGAGATAATCCATCCCGCCTTCATGCGCATTTATCTTCATCTTACCGGCGACTTGAACCGCATCACTATGAAACAGAATGCCCCGTTCCCGGCACCATTGCGCTATTGTCTCAACGGGAAAAATCATCCCCGATTCATTATTGGCCCACATAACGCTAACCAGCGCCGCTCGCTCATTCAACGCTTTTTTCAGGTCATCAAGATTCAGATGCCCCTGACGATCGACACCAATATATTGGACATCATACCCTTTCTTTTCATAGTATTGCGCTGGATTCAGCACGGCGGGATGCTCGACTTGAGTTGTGATCAAACGTTTATTTTCGGGAGCAGAATTGATGGCGCTGAAAAACGCGCTGTTATCACTTTCCGTTCCGCAACTGGTAAAAATAATCTCATCCGCAAAAGCCCCCAGCAATTGCGCCACTGCTTCACGCGCCTGCTCAATATATTTCCGTACCTGGCCGCCAAAACGATGGATAGAGGACGGGTTGCCATATTGATCTTTCAAAAAAGGGATCATCGCTTCCACAACCTGAGGGTCAACTGATGTTGTAGCGTTGTTGTCAAAATAGATCAAATTCATTACCCTGTCCTTCCTGATGATTCCAATTCCACTTCGATGGATTCATCCAACCGGTCCGAGAGGATTCGCTTCAAATTATCCACGGTAAAAGAACTGACCGGGCACGAACTGCAGGTACCGGTGAGGGAAATAATGACTTTGGGGAGAACGATGTCAATTATTTCGACATGCCCGCCATCCTGTTTAACCGCAGGCCCAATTTCATCAGCAATCACTTTTTGGATCAAATTGATCTTTTGCAAGTTCGATAGCCGGCGAGGGGGAGGCGCCGGGGTTACATTTGTTTGATCGCGCCAATAATGATCGATAATGATCTGGATATCATCTTTGCATTTTCCGCAGGCCCCACCGGCCTTTGTATAATGAGTGACTTCATCCACCGTTTTCAGCTCGTTTTCTTCGATAGCTTTCAGGATTTTATGCTCAGTCACACCAAAACATTTGCAGACCAGCCGGCTATGATGATCCATCGTTTCATCATGACTCTCTATGGATTCACCTCTCAATTTTTTTACTGCCATTTCCAATGCCTCTTCGGCCATCACGGAGCAATGCATCTTTTCATCAGGCAAGCCGCCTAAAAAATCGGCAATATCCTTGTTCGTAATTTTCAACGCTTCATCGATGGTTTTTCCTTTAATAAGTTCAGTTAGTACCGAACTGGAAGCAATCGCGCTGCCACAGCCAAAGGTCTTGAACTTTGCATCAACAATCCGCGTCTTCGACTCATCCAGTTTGATGCTCAATTTCAGGGCATCGCCGCATACCAGGGAACCTACTTCCGCGACCACATCGGCATCTTCGACTTCACCCACATTGCGCGGATGAAGATAATACTCTTTGACTTTATCCGTATAGTCCCACATGGGAAACTCCTTTGAAATTAGACGACAATACTCACCAGCTTTTGAGGAACATAGACGATTTTTTTCGCCGTTTTCCCGTTTATATATTTAACTACATTAGGTTCCTGAAGCGCCATTTCCTTAATCTCATGGTCCTCAATATCGCGGGACACTTCCAGTTTTCCCCGCAATTTTCCGTTGACCTGAACAACAACGGTGATCATATCTTCAAGAAGCAGCGCGGGATTGTACTCAGGCCAGCAGGCCGTTGTGAAAAGTGAAGGTTTGCCGCCCAGTTCCCGCCACAATTCCTCTGCCAGATGAGGGGCAAAAGGCGCAACCAACAAGACCAGGGGGCGCAAATATTCGCTCAGATTGCCGTTTTTATGCTTATCCAACCAGGCATAGCAGGCATTCACCATTTCCATCAAAGCGGCAATGGCCGTATTAAAATGAAATTTTTCAACATCCTCGCCCACTTTTTTTATGGTCTGGTGCAATTTACGAGTCAAATTATCGTCCTGTACCACTATTCCGGTCGCATCATTCCCCATCGCCAGTCGCCAGACTCGCTGGACAAAGCGGTGAACGCCCTGGAGGCCGGAATCATCCCAGTCCCCTCCATCTTCATAAGACCCCATAAACATCATATAGCAGCGGAAAGTGTCGGAGCCATACTGCCGGATATAATCATCGGGGTTGACCACATTGCCTCGTGATTTTGACATTTTAGCGCCATTGCGAGTAATTGTTCCCTGATGAACCAGGGATGTGAATGGTTCATCAAAATTTAAATATTTCAGATCATACAAAACTTTAGTAAAAAAACGCGCATACAAGAGATGCATACACGCGTGTTCCGCGCCACCGACATACTGGTCCACAGGCAGCCAGCGGTTGACCATTTCGGAATCAAAGGCTTTATCCGCCAACCGCGGATTCACATAGCGCAAATAATACCAGGAAGAACAGACAAAGGTATCCATGGTATCAACTTCGCGTTGGGCTGGCCCTCCGCATTGCGGACAGACAGTATGGAGAAAGCTTTCAGAAGTGGCGAGCGGGGATTGCCCTTTGGGTCTAAAATCCACATCTTCGGGTAAACGAACCGGCAGTTGGTCCTCGGGTACAGGGAGAGCGCCGCAATGCTCGCAATATATAATTGGAATAGGCGCGCCCCAATAGCGTTGCCGGCTCACCAGCCAGTCGCGCAATCGGTATGTAATCGCGGCTTTGCCCTTGCCGATCTCTTCAAGATGTTGGGCAACCTGACGAATCCCTTCCGCGGAGCTCAATCCATCGAATCTCCCTGATTCGCGCATAACTCCATATTGTGTAAACGCCTCGTTAGAAGGCGCTTCTCCTTGTTCGGGCATAATCACGATCTTGATGGGCAAACTAAATTTTTGCGCAAATTCATAATCACGGGTATCATGGGCCGGAACCGCCATTACCGCTCCGGTACCATAGGACGCCAAGACATAATCAGCGATCCAGATGGGCACTTTCTCTCCACTGATCGGGTGAATCGCAAAAGCGCCCAAAAAAACGCCGGTTTTCTCTTTTTCAGCGCTGACACGCTCAATTTCATTCATACGCCGAACCGATTCCTGATACTGCAAAACCGCATCTCTTTGCGCCGGCGTCATTAACAACGCTACCAGAGGATGTTCCGGCGCCAGGACGACATAGGTCACGCCCATCAGAGTGTCCGGCCGGGTCGTGAATACCCGGATCGTCGTATGCTGTTGCCCGGCAACGTCAAAATCAATTTCAGCGCCATAACTCTTACCGATCCAATTGCGCTGCATAATTTTGGTTTTCTCCGGCCATTGTATGCGCTCCAAACCTTCCAGTAAGCGGTCCGCGTAATCAGTGGTTTTAAAAAACCACTGCTCCAGATCTTTCTGAACCACAATCGCGCTACATCGTTCGCACTCGCCATCCTTAACCTGCTCATTGGCTAAAACGGTCATGCAGGAGGGACACCAGTTGACCGGAGCTTTCCGTTTGTAGGCCAAACCATTTTTATATAATTGTAAAAAAATCCATTGCGTCCATTTATAATAATCCGGGTGACTCGTATCCACCTCGTATTCCCAATCATACATCGCTCCCATTTCCCTGAGCTGCTGACGAATGAAGCCAATATTACTCGCCGTGCTGATGGAGGGATGAATACCCGTTTTCACGGCATAATTTTCTGCCGGAAGGCCAAAAGCATCAAATCCCATCGGTTCAAATACATTATATCCCTGTAAACGCTTAAACCGAGCCCACGTATCCGTCGGTCCGAAATTGTACCAGTGTCCAATATGCAGCTTATCCCCACTCGGATAACTAAACATTACCAGACAATATAGTTTCCGCTCGCTTTCCTCCAGTCGGGCCCGATATGTACCCTGTTCTTCCCAATATCTGCGCCAGCGAGGTTCCAGTTCGGAAAAATCATACTCTCTCATACGGATCTCCTTGAAACAAATCTATTTTCAATTATAATGATAATATATAGGGACTGACGAAAATTTATTCTCAGTTCCAGTTAGTTGAACCTAATATAATCATTGTACTTCAACATGTCAAGTTTATATTTTCATATCCTGCATTTTTCTAGGAAACAATCCTAAATATCTTTACTGACGTCTGATAAACATAAAATCACTCAGTAACAAGAGGAATCCAAATACGTTGACATTAAAAATAATCATTTTTTTATAATAACTTATCGATTTTCTGAATATTGGGTCTTATTGATAAAATAACTTGACTCGAAATAAAAATAAGTTATATTGAGGATATGAAAAAAAAGCCACGATACTTGAAAATTTTAATGCTGGTCTTGATAAGTCTGATTATTTTCAGCTTCGCCATTCAGATTACAGTTGCTCAAATTGGTTTTGATTCGCTTGCAGATATCCGCAATGATACTATCCGTATGGACAGTTTACTGGCAAAAAGCGAACGATATAACAGACTCGAGCCACTGACCGCGCTGGCATACGCGCAATTAGCGCTGGAAATTGCTGAAAGCTTTCGTTCTGGCAACATGCAGGCCAAAGCGCTGGATTATATTGGCGATGTCTATGATTATCAGCAAAAAAATGATACCGCTATAATCTATCATCAACGAGCGCTGGATTTATGGGAAGAGAGCGGCGATTCTATACAACTCTCTCGTTCCTATAATCAGGTCGGATTAAATTTTTGGAGGGCCAATCAGTTCGCTTATGCGATTGATCTGTTCGGGAAAAGCCTGGAGCTATCCGAGGCAATGAACGATTCAAATCGGATATCTATTACAGCTAACAATGTGGGAGTCATTTATTTCCAATGGGGACGGTATGATCAGGCCCTCAATTATTATTTCAAATCGCTAAATTACAATAAAAAAGGCGCAAGCTCCCTGGTTCTGGCTAATATTGCCCGGGTTCATCAAAAATTAAGCAACACCCAATTGGCATTAAAATATGCCCGGGAGGCGATTAAAAACGCCGATCACAATGAACAATCTAAATCGATTGCCTATGCGTTTGGCGTTACCGGTGAAATATTCAAGGATGCCGGAATATTTGACTCCTCGCTGTTTTATTTTGACAAAGCCAAAACCATAAACATTCGTATCAATGAAATCGGCAGTATCATTGAAGTTTCCAACTTGATGGCCGAAGTGTTTGAACTTCAAAACCGGTTCGATAAAGCAGAAAATCTTTATCAAAACTCTCTCATTCTTGCTGATCGGGATCAACTGCCGATGTTCAAATGCCAAACATTAAGTCGGTATGGTCAATTACAACTCAAAAAAAACAATATCACTCAAGCTTTGACAATGATCGATCAGAGCCTGGAACTATCTACAGCCAATCAGTGGAGGGAAATCACTCGTGACAACTTATTAACCCGTTCCCAAATTTTAGAAAAAAAGGGATCACTGCATGAAGCTTTCGAACAGTACAAACAATATATCATAATGAGAGACAGTCTGATCAATCTCGAGAATCGACAACAGATAATCCAGATGGAAATGGCGTGGGACACGGAAAAAGCCAGACAAGAATTAAAAATTCGCGATCTCATTCTGAAAGAGAATGCGGCAATTATGCAAAAACAAAAACTCTACCTTTACTTTTCAGCCGCGATCCTTTCCAGTCTGATCATTTTTATGATCGTTTTATTCCGGTTAAATCATTCCAGATGGCGCATTAACAAAGAATTATTAGCTCAAAATGAAGCAATTCAGCAGCAACAGCAGGAACTCTTCGAAGCAAAGGAAATCGCTGAGACCGCCAGTAAAGTCAAAAGCGAATTCCTGGCTAACATTAGCCATGAAATTCGCACACCGCTTAACGCCATTATTGGATATAGTGAAATTTTAAACCAATATCTTGATGACCCGCAAGCAGTTCAGTTCTTAAAGGGAATTCAGCTCAGCGGCAACAGCCTGCTACGGATTATCACCGATATTTTAGATCTTTCCAAAATAGAAGCCGATCGGCTGCCTTTAAATATCGAACCGGTTAATCTACAGGTCGTCGTAACTGAAATCATTCAGATATTCAGCCTGAAAGCTCACGAGAAAAAAATCTATCTGAAAGAACGAATCGCTCACAATCTGCCGGAATGGCTGGCGCTGGATGAAACACGAATCCGGCAAATACTATTTAATTTAGTGGGCAATGCAATAAAATTCACCATCAGCGGAGGGATAACGATTGAAATCAAACCTGATGCTATCAATCAGCAGGAATTGACCTGCCAGCTTCACATCGCGATTCATGATACAGGTATCGGTATAGAAGCGGATCAACTCGATTTGATTTTCAAACCCTTTCAACAACACCGCAACCAGAATCACCAGCACTTCGGGGGGACCGGCCTTGGTTTAACCATTACTAAACGCCTGGCTGAAATGATGGGAGGCGCCATTTCAGTAGAAAGTGAACTCCGCAAAGGATCCATATTCCGTATTTTTCTTCCATCCGTGCGCATTACTAAAGCCGCAAAAATATCCTTTTATGAGAATAATGATATCCACCTCACAAACGAATCTATGCCGGAGGGAGTTCTGGCCATTAATCCAGAAGAGAAATTTAACGCATTGAGCGCCAATTCCGCCACTAATTCCCCGGAGTTTTCCAATCAGCTCCTGCTAATATGCTACCCACAATGGGAAGCGATTCGGGAAACTTTGTTCAATGATGAAATTGAAGCATTTTCAATGATGTTGATGCAACTATGCGATCGATATGAAGAAAAAAATATTCACCACTATGCGCAAGAACTTTATACCGCCTCCAACCAATTACAAATCGATAAAATGCAAAAACTGTTTGAGCTTTTCCCTGATTTGATCCGGCCGATAATCAAGGAGAATACGTAATAGATGCTAACACCCGACAAAATGAAGGATATCCGCATCCTAATCGTTGATGATATGCCCCAGAATATCAATTTATTAGGAACAATCCTCAAACAAGACGGCTACAACATCATCGCAGCAACTAACGGAAAATTGGCGCTTAAAGCGGCGATGAGCAAACATCCTGACCTGATACTACTGGATATCCACATGCCGGACATGGACGGTTATACGGTTTGCCAACACCTCAAAAGCGAGGATATCACCCGTCAAATACCCATTATTTTCATTACTGCCCGCAATCAACCTGAGGACGTGGTACGCGGATTTGATGTTGGCGGTGCAGACTATATCTCCAAACCTTTTTATCCAAATACATTATTGGCGCGCGTTAAGGTTCACCTCGAACGGGCCCTGCTGTCCCGGCAAACTCAAGAACAAAACCAACAGCTTAGCGCCGCCAATTACGAATTGAACCTTCTCAACCAAAAACTCTCACAGCAGTACGCTGAAATCCAAAAATTTCAATTAAATGTCATGGAAGAACTTAAAGTAGGCGAGGCAGTTCAACGCTTAATCCTGCCAACCCGTAGTTTTTCGTTCCCCAATTTACTCACTGAACATCTCTATTATCCACTCAATGTCATCAGCGGCGATTTCTTCGATTTCATCCCCCTTGATGAACACCGGCTATTGGTGGTGATCGCCGACGTTACCGGACATGGAATTCCGGCAGCCTTATATACCATGATGATCAAAGCGTTTATGATCTACATCATTCGCCAGTTCCAAACTCCGGCAGCCATTCTCACCGCTCTCAATCAACATATTATGCGGATGCTTTTCGAAGGGTTTCTTATCCCGGTGACAGTCGCATTGATTGATCTGAAAAAAAATCTCCTCTCTTTTTCCAATGCAGGCAATCCGTATCCGCTTCTTTATCAAAACCTGCAAATCTATTCCCTCCAAGCCAACAACCTGCTTTTAGGCATCGACCCCGATTATCAGTTTATGGAAGATTCAATTCCATTTAATCCCGGAGACCGGCTGTTATTGTTTTCCGACGGGATTTACAGTTATACCCACTTTCAAACTAAAAACACTGTGGGAAACATTAACCAGATCATACAGCAAATCCTGATTCAGAATCCTTTGGTATCTTGCCAACAAATTTATGAAACCATCGGAAAATCTTATCCCAATTCTAAAATTGAAGATGATATCGTTCTAACTTCCCTGATTCATAAAAAATCATAGGTGTGTTTTCTCCCTCACGCGTATATTGAAGTAAAGGTCATGACCAACACCTTTAACTCGTGGAGGACAACATGCGCACCAGTAAGCCAATTCTCATACTTATCTTATGCATCATCCGTGTGACATGGATGATTTATGCTCAGCCCCCGGCAACAAAGTGGGATACGGTCAAAGTCGACTGGCAGTATAAGGACCATCCTCTCTCTGCCGTGCTGAAGGAAATAATCACTCGCCACAACATTCCGTTATTGTTTTCCGAGAAGTTAGTCGCGGATCAAAATGTAAGCTATCAATGCCGCAGCAAATTGCTGATCCCTGCCTTGCGTGAGATGTTAGAGCCTTTACCCCTGGAATTGAAAATCATCTCCCAACAGCAATGGATATTGATCGCTAAAAACGCCCCACCCATTCCAATATCTCCTCCCCGGGATTCTAAGGGTTCTATCCATGGCAAAATTTACGATTTAAAAACCCGGGAAGCTCTACCCTTTGCCAACATTATCCTGAAAAACACCCGTTGGGGAGCGATATCCGATGCCGACGGATTCTTTCGCATTGTGGGCGTTCCTTATGGCTCGTATAGATTATCTGTTTCCTTTATTGGCTATCAGCCCTATATCCTGACACTGGAACTGGATGAAAAAGAGCGGCAACTGATGATCGGGCTCGAAGAAATAACAATCCAGGAAGAAGAAATAGTCGTCTATGGCGATGTAGCGGTTTCCAAGGAAGCCGTTAATATAGGCCGGACTAATTTATCACCCAAGATCATCAAAGTTTTGCCATCACTGGGGGAAACTGATGTAATGCGCGCCCTGCAATACATGCCCGGAGTGCAGACCGCCAACCATCTATCTTCTGAATTCCATGTCCGGGGGGGAAAATCCGATGAAAATCTGATTCTGCTGGATGGAATTCCCATTCATAATCCCTATCACCTGGGCAGCGTGTTTTCTACATTTGATGCCAATGCCATGCGGGTAGTAGAACTCAAATCCGGCAGCTTCGAATCTGAATATGGCGGCCGGATGTCATCGGTCCTCAATATGATTAGCCGCGACGGCAAGATGGATCAATTGCACGCCAATTTCCAACTGAGTTTAATCAGCGCGCGCCTTCATGTTGAAGGGCCGCTCAATTCCCGCGCCTCTTTCATGCTCTCCCTGCGGCGCACCTATATCGATAAACTACTAGCCATTTTCAGTGATAGCGGTCAAATTCCCTACTATTTTTTCGACGGTATCGCTAAAGTCACTTACCGGCTGAGCGACAACCATGAACTCCGTTTCAATAGTTTTTTGGGGCGTGATTTTCTGAAAAACGAAAGCAATTTCGGCGATGAAGACGATTTTAACTTAGACTGGGGAAATGCCACGGCAGGATTGAATTGGAAATATATCGCCTCGGCCACAACGTTTTGGGAAACATCGCTCAATTTCAGCCGGTTCAGTTTCGATTTCAAGAGTGATCCCCGTTTGATCCTGGCCAATTTAATTGACGATGCATTTATAAAAACCTCGCGTTCCAGCTATTTCACCGAAAAATGGCTCAATAAAATCGGCATTGAAGCGCATACCATCAAACTCTACTTCCATATCAACCTCCAGGAAAATGAAATCAAAAATTACACTAAAGAAGTCCAGGATTATTCGTTCTTTTTCCAAACCAATTACACATTATGGCAGAATTTGTTATTGGAGGGAGGAATGCGTATTAACTATTTCTCATATAATCAGAACTTGAACTGGGAGCCAAGAGGCGCCATCCGCTGGCAAATCGGCCCCCGATGGAATTTAAAAGCCGGTGGAGGAATCTTTTCGCAAAATTTTACCGCCCTGAATGACGAAGGCGCCATTCTAAGAATTTTTAATGTCTGGGACCCTATCGAATCCCCTCACCCCTCCCAGCAATGCTGGCAACTCCTCGTAGGGATTGAACATAAACACCAGGCCCTGCTGGCTTCCTTTGAAACCTATTATAAACGCTACCCCAAATTGGCAGTCCGTAACCAATATCAACTCTACGACGATGAGAATGCGCTTCAATTCCAAAAGGGCGAAACTTATGGTTTCGACGTAAGCGCCAAATACGAATCGAACCGCTGGTTCGCAATGAGCGTCTATACCTTAGCCTGGGTGGTGCGGGTCGATAAGGATGGAAACACTTATTTCCCGGATTTCGATCAACGCCATTCTCTCAAATGCTCAGGCGGCTGGCATTTTTCACAAAGCGGACGCCTCACATTGACCGGCATTTACTTTTCCGGTCAGCTCCAACATCAACTATTAGGAAAATATTATAAACATGACATCGCAATCATGCCGGAAGCTATGGTCATCGCCTATCCCAACTACAAACGACGCTTGCCAGCGAATAAGCGCATCGATGTAAATCTCTATTGGGAATGGGACCATTGGGAGTTTTTCGTCCAGATTCTGAATATTTTTAATTTTAAAAATTATATCTACTACGACAGTGGCAATCAAAAAGGCGGTTCTCTGCCGATTATCCCGTCCCTGGGCGTTGTCTATAAATTTTAAGGAGGATTACTATGAACAAGATCGTCATGATACTCATAATGTTAAGCGCGCTTGCCTGCGAAAAAATGCCGGTCAATCCTGATATCAGCTACAAACGGGCTGTAACCGGTTTCTTTAACACCGATACCAGTTCCACCCAGTCTCTCTTTATCGGCGGGATTGCCGACGTTAAAGATGATTCCATGTACTTTAACGAACTGATTGAAGTCAGCGAACTCGAGGAGTTGACATTCACTATCGATGGAGAGATTATCCCGTTTGAGATTGAAGCCGTGCCATATTTTGAAACCGCCATCGAACGATGCATCCGTTTTATATTTCCCTTTCGAGCGCTCCATGAATACAGGGTACAAATACAACACGAGAATGGCTATTCAGCCGTCGCCCTTTGCCGCTTTCCGGGGCAGATCAACCCGGTGGTAGAAATGTTGGCGGACAGCTCGCTGGAATGCTCCTGGGCGCCGGTTACCGATGCCATGGCTTATTGCCTGTCAGGAGCCGTCTGGGGAATCGAAAAGGATCACATTATCCGCATGGATGATTTTGTTTTTGATTGGGAAATAAATTCCGACAACGGCATCAACACTATCCGTCAAACTCCTCTGCAAACACTGACCCATTATACCATAACGCAGGAGATCATCCAACGTAACCTGAAGGAAGCTCAGGATAGAATCGACCGCGAGCAGCTCCCCCTTAAACTGCACTCCTATACGATTCGTTTCTACGCCTGCCCCAAAGATATGGCCGTGTATCTAACCGAGGATTCCTACGAAATATTTGAAGCGAAAGTAATCAGCTTCGACTATAGCAATCTTGACGGAAACTGTGTGGGGCTAATCAGCGGGTACACATTCTCGGATTATACTTGTCTTTTACCCACCCATTAAAGATTATCCAAAAATAGTGCCCGGATAAATTCAAAACCCAACAGGGGATTGCTTGCCATGCCACAACTCACAAAAAGAAGCCCAACGGCCGACGCCATAATGCCGGATTTCTTTCCGGCGTTCTGGCGCCAATTAGACACTCAATCTGAAAGGGAGAATAATACCCTGTTTTTTTTCCTCGCCGATAAAAGACTTGCGGATATGATCTATTGTATTATATTACATTCTATGAGAAACGATATTGACGAACTGATCAATCGAGTGAAATCTGACGACAAAGAAGCGTTCCGCCAATTGTTCGAAACCTATTATCCCCCGCTGTGGCGTTTTGTATATAGCAAGATCAGAAATACAGAAAACGCCCGCGATTTGATGCAAATCCTTTTTCTGAAGGTCTGGCAACAACGCGGAAAATTACGATCAGGGACCTCGTTCTATGCCTATCTGGCCACGATTGCAAGCCATTTAATCTGGGATTTGCTGCGCCACCAAAAAATCGTCAGCCATCATGCCGAAGCCGCGATTCAATCTCAGGCGCCGCTGAGCCCTGAAGAGGAAACATCCTACCACCTCTTGCAGGAACAAATTATCTCGATCATCCATCAGTTTTTACCCGAAAAATGCCGTCTGGTTTTTACCCTCAGCCGACTGGAGGGGTGGGATAACCAATCAATTGCCGATGAACTGAAGATTACTAAAAAGACCGTGGAAAACCAGTTGGTTCACGCGCTAAAAGTGATTCGGCAAAAAATCAAACGGTGAAAGAGGAGCAATCCATGTTTAAACATAAAGAACCCCTCCCCGCGCCACTGCGCGACGACCCCTCTTCCCCCCTTTTCAATGAACTGTGGGAGCAGGCAGGTCAAATCTCTATCCCCCAACCCCCTGAACTCACACTTGAATGGCAGAAACTGGAAAAAAGGCTCAATGAGATACCGGCAAAAAGCAGAAAAATATTCTTTCCATGGTCCATTGCCGCGATTTTTCTTCTCGTTAGCAGCTTAGTGACCGGTTATTTTTTCATGATGAGCCGGCCACAAATTTATGAAACAGCTCAAGCGCAACATCAAGATATTACCTTACCCGATAACAGCTTGGTAAACTTGAACGCCGAAAGCCGGTTACAGATACAATTCGGCTTTAACCAAAAACATCGGCGTGTCCATCTGGAAGGCGAAGCCTTTTTCGATATTCAACACGCTGACCAACCCTTCATCATCGAAACCGGCGAAATCATAACGAGAGTGGTTGGAACCCGTTTCAACATCAAATACCGGCAGCAGTTCTATGAGCTCAGTGTCATCAGCGGCCTTGTTACCGTCCAATTGCCTGTCCACGACGACGGAATACAACAGGATACCATCATTAAAGTTAATCCAGGAGAATTGCTAAAGGCCGGCCCTGAACAATTTCAACTATTCAGTGAAGCCATTACTGGACTTCAGCAAGCAGCCTGGCAGGAAAAACGCCTCTTCTTTTTCCAAACACCCCTGATAAACGTGTTGCAGGAAATCGAACGCCAGTTCTCACTGGCCATCAAAGTCACTGATAGCAATCTCTATCGTGAACAGATCAGCGGACTTTTCAATATGGAAAATCAGCAGACACTCTTGGAAAGTATCGCCCTGGTATTGGGCTGCCAATATCGGCAGAAAGATAAAACTGTAACCCTTAGCCCAGCTCCATAAATTTTAAATTCATTTTTTTTCCCCATTTACAACCCCATCCCGGTTGGTAACGAAAGGTTTTAAAGCCTGAGTCCCGTCAGCCCCGGATATACCCGGGTATCGGAGCTGTAATCCATTTAGAGGAGAAATCCAATTTAATTTAAAATTTGGAGTTTTCCAATTTTTTCTTTATGACCCAAAAAAGGAGGAATCATGAAAACGTATAGTTTACTATTGATTCTTTTCTCCAGTTTTTACTTCTGGTGCCCGGAAGGAACTTCAGCAACAGAGTTGCCCGATTTAAATGTAACTCATATCAGCCGAAATCCGCTTTATTACAATTATCACGTAATATATCCGTCGGGAATTCCGACCCTGATGCCGGGTACTGAAGATGACAAACATTGGCCCGATTCCGGCGAAATCGTAACTTTCACCGCGACCGTCATCAATAAAGGAGGGCAGGCTTCCCCTGCTTATGGTTTTCATTGGATCATCGATGGCATGAATGTCGAAAGCGGGGATATGGATTCTTTAGGGGTTGGTGAAATGGATTCCACTTCTATCCAGTGGGCCTGGCAGGGGTGGGGCCATGAAATCGAATTTATCGTGGATTCTGCCAATCAGATCAGCGAAAGCTGCGAAGGAAATAATCGGGTACATGACCGGATCGATGCCCTGGGGCTATGGATTTTTCTCACCCGTCAGGCCTACGATTATTATCAATCCTGGCCGAATATGCTGGGTTCCTATTCTGCCGAGGATTGGGTGAAATCCAATATCGATACCATGAATATCAGCTTTGCTAATGCAATTTATCCATTGACTCCCCAGGGCGCGCTGGAACGCGTCCGAATCGATCGGTTCATTGTTTATGAGGAAGGGAATGCGCCGTATCCGCCCAGCGACTGGCGTTTAAAAGATGGTGAATGGGGATTCAGCTATACCGGAATGGATTCCAGCTATTTTCTCCGCACCGATTGGGGATTGATCCACGAAATCTGCCACCAATTGGGCCGAATCGATATTTACCAGATCGGGATTGGACCTTCGGGAAACAAGGTACTGGATCAGTCCGGGCTGCCAGTGGGAATCGGAACCGGCGATAAGCCCCTGGAACATGCTCTGATGTTTGATATGTCCCCCTTTTTAAGTGAACATACCGCCTATAGTTTTAACCGGGATTTGCATAAAAGACGGGGCTACTACGGCGAATACCTGTTGGATATCCCCAGTGATAATCGGGTCCGCGTTTGGGGCCGGGACCAACTACCCTTGATCGGCGCTACTGTGCGCGCATATCGAAAAGAGTTTCCATCGGGCGAAATCCCAAATACGCCCTTCGCTGAGGGAATCACCGATTCTAACGGCATATTTTCAATAGGCGAGAAACCCTATGGCGACTGGATCGATATTGTCGGAACCAATGGACTTTTGTTTCTGGCTATTTCGTTTAACGGGCATTCCCATTATGAGTGGATCACGATACTTGAATCCAACCTGGCCTTTTGGAATGGGGACAGCCTTGCCGCAGTCTATGATATCCGGACTACAATACCGGATTTGGATGCGCCCGCCGCTCCTTACAACCTACGGACCGCCAGCCAGCATCATCATACTGAGACAACCATTGACTGGGACCATGATACAACCGGCATCCGGATTTATCGGATCTACCGCTGTGACTGCATCATGAACGGCCAGTTTTATCCCGTGTATCCCATGAAACTGGTCGATTCTACAACAGAAAACACTCTGAATATCAGCCTTTCGGGAGGTGGATACTTTTACTGCATCACCGCAGTGGACACTCAAGACGTGGAAAGCGGGTTTTCCAACGAAATCCTGGTACTGCCCTGGTACGGATTGCGAGGTATCGTCATCAGTTCCAAAGGCGCGCGCTATATTTCATCCTATCATTACAGTGAAATCTTCATCCAGGATATCCGGGGGTTTAACACACGGGCCTTTATTCAACGCAGTGAGCCCAAAACCTTCTGGAATTTTTATGTCGATGAAGCGGATACGGTTTATTTATTCGACAATGAAGCCTGGATGGAAGAAGAATACAACTTCGGTATGCGAAAATATGCTCCGGACGGGTCATTCGTCTCAAAATTCGGCCATAGGGGATCGGGCCCCGGGTTTTTCCAATCCGTCACTGATGTGGATATGGACCGCGACCGAAACCTGATGATTTTGGATAACGGGAACCATTGCATACAGGCGTTTCACAACGATGGAACCTTTATCGCCATGATCGGTTCAGAGGGTAGCGGCGAGGGTCAATTCCAATCGCCCCGGGCCTGCGCGTTTGATCAAAATTCCCGACACCTCCTGGTCGCTGACACCGAAAATGATCGCGTGGTTATTCTTGATTTTGACGGGACCGCTTTTTCCTTTATCCAAACGATCTCCCATGACAGCCTGCAACAGCCAGTCGATGTAGCGTTTGATGCGTCGGGGCGAATCGTGATCGCTGAAAAAACCGAACTACTGGTCTTTGATCAGTTGGGAATCCTTCTGGAGATCATCCACCAATCCAATGATCAATATCACTACAACTTTCTTAATATTCAATCCATTGCCATCGATGCGGAAAACAATATTTTTATCGTCGATGAGGCCAGTTCCTGTATATTAGCGGTTTCCCCGGAAGAAACCCCTCAACCGGCCAATAGTCTGCCTCTATTGTCGCTGATCAGCGATTCCTCCTTTCGGTTGAGTATTGAGCCGGATAGCGGCGACATTACGCAATCCTTCACTTTCAGGGTCAGATATTCAGATTATGACAACGATCCCCCGCTGTCGGGCTGTCCGGTAATCCGATTCGATTTCAATGGGGATGGCGATTGCATAGATACAGTCGGGCAAATCGCGGAAGGAAGTTTTGCCATGCAGCCGGCAACATCTGGAATGAATCATTACAGCCAGGGCGTTTATTACGATTATGCAACCGCTCTGCCCGCATCCGGGGCGATACATTTCAAATTCGCGGCATGGGATGCCAACGGCGCGGAAGCAATTGCCCAACAACCGGCGCTTGATTGGCAGTCCGGGCCTTACGTCTTTGCCAGCCAGTTAAGAGTTGCGGATGACAGCATTCCGGCATTGCTCCAGCCCGGACAATCCACTGTGAAAACGATCACGCTTTATAATAGTGAAACCATGCCGGTACAATTTGAAATCAACCCGGTCGATTCACTCTTCCACCGCAAATATCAACCATCCCTGCCAGTTTTTAAAACCGCTCAATCCGCGCAATGGATCACCATCGATCCGGCATCGGGAACTGTTTCCGGCAGGGATAGCATCCGGATCACCCTGACATTATCCGCGGCTGGATATAATCCCGGAGCGGAGGATCAGATTTCCCTGGTAATCAGCAGCCCCGATTCCACTATTTATTCGGTGGCATTGCCGGTTTTTCTTCATGTAGCTGATGAACATAGCAATCTGGCCTTTGGAGGTGGCGCCACCGCTGTCAGTTGGCCAGCCAGGCTCTGGGAACCGGGCTATGCCGTGGATGGCGACACCACGACGGTCAACCGCTTCTGGCGCACACGCTATTACCCCTTTACCCTGCTGGAAGGAGACTGGTGGCAGGTGAAAATGAACGAAACCTACTGGATTAATAAAATTGCCATCTATCAGGGTCAAGGCGCTGACGCGGATTTTTTTGTGAAATTCCATATCGAAACCTCCCTGTCCGGCGAATTCCAGGGAGAACAGGATACAATTGCAATCATCAATAATTGGGGGGTGATTTCTCAGAACCTTAAAAAAGCGGTTTTCGAGGTCGAACCTCTGCAAACCCGCTATATCCGACTGGTTAATGACCTGATGAAGGACTGGGTGGCGTTGCAGGAAGTTCAGGTTTTTTATACCCTGGCCACCGATTTGCTGGAAACTGCAACACCGGGACCCGCCCAATTCGAATTGTTTCCGGCGTTCCCCAATCCCTTCAATATCGGAACCATGATTGGGTTTTATATACCTCGAATGGCGACCTGCCAGATCGAAATATATAATCTTTATGGAGAATTGGTGATCAAACTAATCGACCGGACATTGGGAGCCGGCCGGCACCAAATCTGGTGGGACGGAAGAAATCAAAGAAACCGCCCGGTCGCCAGCGGCGTCTATTTCTGCAGATTACAATCCGGGGCCTTCGGACAAAAGATCGGGAAACTGCTTCTGATAAAATAAATCCCAGTGCCTCATTCCAAAAAATTTGTTCATACCACTTAACAAAGTGAGTGGTTTCACGATTCATAGCGGTGAACACCCAAAAAAATATTGGCAAAAGACTCAAGCTCGAGTATGTCGGGTTCGCCATTCAGAGGCCGGCAAAGAAGAAAACAGCTCAGCCACTCACGGGATTATTGACGATCAGTTAAAAGTAATCAATCCCTTTGGCAGCGACAACACCAATCCCTATCCGTCAACCCGCTCCCGAACTCATGCTTTCACGTCCCAACTTTAGCGGCTATGCGCTGGGATTCCGTGTGTCCGGTTATAGAGGCGAAAAGATGGTCCACCATACCGGCGGCTTGCCCGGTTATCTTTCGCGAGTAACCATGATACCGCGGCTTAAAACCGGAATAAATGATCTTTCCCCTCACCTGTTAGAATCCCCTCACCCTGCCCTCTCCCCATAGGAGCGAGGGGAAAGTTGACAGGAGCGAGGAGAAGAGAAACTACCCGGCAAATTTTTTTATTTTGCTTGACTTTTTTACTTGTTATTTGTATTATTATATTAAGAATCAAATGCGCATCTGTATCTTTGGGCTTAGCTGGTAACAAATCCATCCGGAAAACTGCTGAATTCACCGGCAACCGAAAAACCGAGGAGGAATTGTAATGAAAATTGCAGCAATGATCTTTTTGCTGTCTTTGGCCGGATCAATCCTGGGCCAGGGCGTTAGCTTTCAGGGCGATGCCTATAAAAACATCATCGGAGTGAAATCCTCATCTATGACGGGCCATGGCGCCTATTTCCACCGAAAATTCAGCGAGAACTACTCTGTCCGCGTCAATGGCTTCGTGTACTACTACTTTCATCAACTGGGAGAGGATAACGACCCCAGTGAAAAGGAGTTGTCGATTCTCTACAACGCTGGACTGGAACTGCAGCGCGATTTGTATAAAGCCGCCAACACCCGCATCTATGGATTCCTGGGAGGATACCGCTACTACGAAAAGTTCAAGGATGAGTACCAGAACCATAGTTATGAAGAGCGTGACAGCTATAAGTACATCAATGTTGTCGGATTGGGAATCGGCAGCGAGTATATTGTCAGGAAGCGCTTCTGTCTCGATTTCGATTTCGGCTTTAAATTCAATGATGAATCCGGACGCAACGAAGGACTGAAAGAGATCACCCGGGCGCTGAAACTGGGAATTGGTGTCGCGGTGGGGTTCATGTTTTGAACCACCCTGGCCATGACTAACCTACCATGTCCATCATCTGTTGTCCCACCGGTCGAAGTATGTCGCAAAGCCCAATGAAAACATTATCACCAAGCAGACGCAGGCGCCAGGCCGATTTACGCCCGATATTCCTCAGCATCGTTCTTATGATAATCACAACAACGTCCTCCAAACCGACTTTCGCCCAAAACCCCGAAGACCGCCAGCCCCTTTTCCAGCGCTCTTTCGGCGTCATTTTCGCTAATCTGACAGGTTACGGACTCTATTTTAACCAGCGGCTAACCGAGAACTGGTATTTCAAGCTCAACGGCGTCATTTATTATTATGAATGGCGCCAAAGCAGCGAGAAAATCACCAAATTCAACTACGATTACGGATTCGAATTCCAGCGGGACTTCCGCCATACTCGAATTTCTCGCGCCTTTATCCTGGCCGGCGCCTATCATACCGTCGATGATTACTACGAAAAAAAAAGCAGCGAACTCAAGAGAAAATTCCGCGACTATTCCGCCGGGATCGGCCTGGGCCTGGAATTCTATTACCGCCGCTATTGCTACGGTTTCACCGCGGGGTACAAATATTTCGACAAATTGGGCAGGGTCAACGGCACGCGTGAGCTTTTCAAACGCCTGCAAATGGGTGTGGGCGTCAGCGCCGGGATTATATTTTAAATTTGAATTTTAAATTGAATGTCAAATCCTGAAGGCTTATTAATAGTCGCAATCAACCTGGAAAGCGCAAGTAAACCATCAAAATCGTTAAACCCTCTGCAATCGAATTGGTCCGGGAGGAGCCTTGCATCTTGATGCGGTGTCCGAACAAACATTTTCCATGTTTAGCGGGCAATGAATAGCCGATCTAATACCGGATCAAATGCAATTTTTCAGATTAATTGCAAAATACCGTTCGAGTAAATTTTTTTTCCAGCGGAGTAAATTTTTTTTACCCGATACTGAATGCCGATTTATAAGCTTTCATCTGACAACTAATCTATCATAAAATCCAATAAGGCATTATCAATTTGCGCAATGACATATAAATTTCCGGTTGATTTTTGGCACAATAAAAGCTATATTAGTCGGGCAATGTGCCTGATACCGAATGTTGACAACCCCTATTTACTGGAGGAATTTTGAAACCACTGCAAAGAATACTCTTAATCCTGATCTGTCTCTTACCCCTGACCGTCTGGCCACAGGTCAAAGATGCGCTCGATGTCAACGGTCTCCTCAAAACGGATGGCCAATCCCTGCTTAGCGCCGCCATTTCCGAAATCAGCATGCTCGACGGCGGCTATTTCACCATGGGGACCACATCGGGCGCGTCCTCGCTGGCAGTGGACGACAACCTGCCGCTGCTCTTCGGCCATCCCTACGCCAAAACCTCCTACCCCGAAATCTATCTCAACGGCGGCTGGCAAAAAGCGGAAGCTCTGTTCCCAACCGGCGGCCAGGTCACAACAACGGGCAATTGCCTCGAATACCGCAACCGGCTGGAAAACCAGTTGGAATTCATCTTCGCCTGTGAATCCCACGACCAGGGCCGCACCTGGAAAATGACGCTGGAAATCGGCAACCTGTCCGCCTCCACCCTCGAGACCGGCCTCGGCCTGGTGGTCGATCCCGCCATGGGCTGGCGCGGCGACGGGCTTTGCCGCATCGATGGCGGGGAGATCGGCGGCGAACGAGAAATCGCACCGGCAGCGGCAGCGGATTCACTTGAAATTCTGCAAAAAGCCGGACTGGCCCACGGCATGGGACTGACCTGCCGCTTTGGCCAGGACAGCCCCGCCGCCATTCAGATCGCGAACTGGAACACCATCTATCAGAACCAAACCCCCGCCGGGCGGATGATCTATGATCTTTGCCTGCGCATCTCCAGCCAGGTTGCCACCCTAAGTGCCGGGGAAAGTGAACGCCTCGAATGGGAATGGTTTTTCCAGGACGGCGAGTTTGCGAACAAGCTTTTCCTTTCCGCTCAATCCCCCCGGTTTCTTTCCATCGAAAACAATCTCCTCTATCCCGGCCAGATCACCGCCTACCTGCAATTGTGCGGACTTAGCGCGCAAGCGCTCAACGGCACGATCTCCATCCGGACAGAAGAACCCCTGCTGACCCCGGATTCAAACCTGACGTTCAGCCTGAGCGCTAACGCCGCAGATATCCTTCCCATTACCCTCGAAAGCGAAGAACGCTACGAGGACTCCTATTCGCAGGTTACAATCGCGTGCAACTCGGGCGGCACGTTGCTCGATTTCCTGAGTCTGCCCGTTTTCATCCCGGCGGTGCCGGTGGCCGATACGGGACTGACCGTTTCCATCGATAGCATCGACGTATCCTCGTATCCGACGGTACGCTTTGTGATCGATGCGCTTCAAAACACGAATCAAACCCGGATTAAAAATATCAAGCCCTATCACCTGACACTTTACGAAAACGATACACGGATTCAGGATATCGATCTGGAAACGGTTTATTCGGGCAGTTCCCTGATCGACGTTGTTTTCGTCATCGATGTCAGCGGTAGCATGGGCGACAACATCAATCAGGTACGCAACAATCTAAATGAATTCGCCCAAACCTTATCCGACAACCAGTATAATTTCAGGATCGGGCTGGTGACGTTCAGTGACTATGTCGATCATACCTGGGATTTGACTTCAGATACCGAAGCCATTCGAACTGCGTTAGCCGGAATTTCACTTTGGGGAGGCGACGAGAACTCACTCGCCGGGCTCTATTCGGCGGCACAGTTGAGCTGGCGGGAAGGCAGCGACCGAAGCATCATCTGGATCACCGACGAAGGATACCATTTCCGGGATTATTCCATCGAACAAATCACCAATTTAATGCTCCAAAAAGGGATCGTCGTCCATTCCATTTCCGATCCCAGCCTGCAAATCAGTTGGTGCAATCCGGTGATTGAACCCACGGGCGGAAAATTTTATTCAATATTCGGCAATTTCCGGGACATACTGCTCGATATCGCCTCCCTGCGCCCAACTATGCAGCAAATTGCCTATACTTCGCCCTCACTCGCGACGGGCGGAAATCGAATAACGCTGAAAATCCATTATGCCGGCCTGGGCGGCCAGGATACCGCCAGCTATACCGTTCCCGGAACATGCTCTTCGGTTCCGGGGGATGGCTTCGATGCGGTTTGCTATCCCAATCCCTTCAACAGCCGCCTGCGGATCACGCTGCCCGCCTCGGCCGCCGCCAGTGAATACCAGTTGGCGGTTTACGACATCCAGGGACGGCAAGTCTTTTCCCAACGCTGGAACCCGGCGCAAACAGGAGCGGCCCTCGAATGGGACGCCAGGGAGCGCAACGGTTCCACCCTACCCACCGGCGTATATTTCCTCGCCCTTGATCAAATCGCATCCGGCAGCCATTCCCAACGCCGGCTGACCCGCAAAATCATGCTCATCAAGTAGCGGCCCCCATGCAAACCCGACAATCCCCCAATCCATCCAAGGAGTCGATCATGTCCCATCTTTACAAATATCTCTGTTGGCTGCTGCTGGCCGCTACCCTTTATGCCGACGGCGTCATGGTGCCCGGCGCGGCCAATTACCCGTATGAACTGCTGCGGCCCCGCGTGACCCGACTGACCGTGGAGACGCACGGCCCCGTCATGGAAACCCGCGTTTACCAGGAATTCGTCAACGAGTGGGACCAGAAAACCGATGCCGTCTATAACTACCCCCTGCCTTTCGACGCCCGGGCCACATTGTTCGTCTATTGGTACGGGGATCAGGTCTATCAGGCCGTACTCCAGGTCAAGGAACAAAGCGTCAATCCCGGCACGGGCGAAGGCGGCATGGCCGCGCTGGTCAACGCCTATATCGGCAAGAACGGCATCAAGGTCATGCTGAAGGATATTCAGCCCCATACCCTGCAAAAGGTCGAACTGCGCTATATCCAAACCGCCACTGTCCAGCAGGACGGCCTGACCTTCTCCATCCCCATGAAAACGGACCCCTTCGTCCAATACCCGCTGGACCTTTTCGAAGCTGATTTCTATGTCTACAACCAACCCGAAGTCCGGGATTTCGCCACCAACCACTACGGGACCTGCCAAAACGCGGCGCCCTGCGGAAATTTTCTCCATTACCGCCAGGAACTTTCCAAAACCTATCTGGCGAACGACCTGAAACTGACGTATAAGGTACCCCACGACACCCTGCAAACCTCGTTTTTCTGCACGAAACCCGAAGGCGACGACGGCTATTTCTCACTGACGATCGACCCGCCGGACAATGCCGACGGCGCGGCGCAATGCCTGCCCAAACGGCTGGTGTTCGTTCTCGAAAATTCCACTCGCGTCTCCCAGGAAAACTTCAACCTCTGCCGCACCGCCATCAAAGAATGCCTGTCCCGGCTCAACCCGGCGGATTCCTTCAATATCGTTCTCTTCAACTACAATTACCAGTACTGGCAATCCACGCTGAAATGCGCCGACAGCGCCAACATCACTCAGGCCTCCGCCTATCTCGACGGCGTCAGCCGCTATTCCGGGGTTTCCCTCGAAAGCGCCATGCAGTTCGCGCTGAACCAGTTCAAGGATATCCTGCGTTCCAATATGGTCCTGCTGATCACTTCCGGCTATGCCTATTTCAACCTGAACGCCATCCAAAACAGCAATAAAGCCCAAGCCGCCATCTTTACGGTCGGCGTCGGCGACGATCCCGACTATTACAAAATCCAGGCCATCAGCGCCTACAATCACGGATTCGCCTCCTTCTTCCGCAACAGCGACGAAATCTATTCCGGCATCCGCTCGGTTTTCGATCGCATCAATCAGCCCCTCCTACGCCAGGTTCTCTACGAGATGGGCGGCGGAACCGAAATCTATGACCTGCTGCCGGAAATCAAACCCGACCTCTATGCCGGTTCCTCCATGCTGCTTGTGGGCCGCTACCGCCAGACCGGCTCCGCTTCCCTCTCGATCGCCGGCAATGACAGCAACGGCGCCCTGCAGGGCTATGGCGCGACCGTGACCATGGAAACCGGCAACGAACAGAACCAGTTTGTGGAAAAGCTCTGGGCCAGGGAGAAAATCGACGACCTCGAGCGCCGCATCGCGGTCTGGGGAGAAACCGATTCGCTGAAAACTGCCCTGATCGAACTGAGCCTGAAACACAACATCCGCTGCAAATATACCGCCTATGTGGCCGATTATACAACGCCGCTGGCAACGGACGAAAATCCCGATATGCCGAAAGGACCCGGGCATTTCGCGCTGATTAAAAACTACCCGAACCCCTTCAACGCCGGCACGACCATCTATTTATACCTGGGAGAAGAAACCCGGTCGGCCGCGCCGAAGGAACTGATCATTCGCGACCTGATGGGACGGACTGTCGAACGCATCGATCTGAGCGCCTATGCCCCCGGCTATCATGCTCTCCGCTTCAACGCCGCGCATCTGCCCACCGGAATCTATTTCTGCCAGTTGCGGGTGGGTTCGCAAAGCCGAATTCTCAAACTGCAGTTGATCAGGTAGGCATCCATGAAGCGAGTAAAATTTTTTCGCCCGGGTAAAAAAATTTAACGGGTTCACAAAAATGCGAAAAATGGAATTTGCCAATATCAAGCGAAATTATTCTCTGCCGAACAATGGATTATCTTGCTGGACAGGAGAAAGGATTCAATTTTGTTTCGATATGGAACAGAAAATACAATTCAATAATGCACCATCGGTAAGTGAGCAAACTCTTAACTTTAAACCCTGATAAAGGGAGGAACCATGAAACGACTCAGTCTCATCATCGCCATCATCCTGCTCGGCGCTGAGCTAGTATCGCTCCAGGCCATTGGCGTCATGTATTCGCGCCGGCTCTCCTGGTGGCAGAGCAGCGAAGCCTACCGCGCCCTGTGGATCAAATCCTACGAAGTGCAAACCACCATCAACGAGCAGATCGCCGAAACGCGCGTCGACCAGAAATTCTATAACGACAACAGCTACCAGATCGAGGCGATTTCCATCTTCCCCCTGCCGGAAAACGCCGTCATCACCGAGTTTTTCTACTGGTTCAACGGCCAGAAATACAAGGCGGAAATCAAAATCCGCGAGGAAGCCGAACAGGAGTACAACAACCGCATCCGCCAGCTCATCGACCCGGCCCTGCTGGAGGAGATCGGCGAAAACCTATTCAAGCTGAACATTGCGCCCATCAATGCCAACAGCGAAGTGCACTTCGAATTCACCTACATCGAACCGGTCGGCTACGACTTTGGAAAATGCGAATACAAACTGCTGCTCAACTCGGAAAACTGGACGCCCAAAGCGCTGGATAAAGTGTTCGTTTCGCTGACCGCCACCACCGGCAAGAAATTCGTCAGCTTCACCTCGCCCTCGCATCAGCACAACACCTCGACCTCGATCACCCAAGTCTCCGACTACCAGTATCAGGTCGTTTACGGCGACGAAAACTATATCCCCGCGGAAGACCTGGTTCTGCAATACGAAATCCAGCGCGACGAGATTGACTTCAATCTGCTGACCTATTTCCCCACGGTGCAGGATTCGATGGGCGCGGACGGCTTCTATACCCTGTGGATCAGCCCGCCCAACGAGATCACCACGGATCAGGCCATGCCCCGCGACATCGTGTTCGTGGCCGATATCTCCTCCAGCATGCTGGGCACGCGCATGGAGCAATTGAAAAGCTCCCTGAACTACTTCATCGACCATTTGGAGGAAGAGGACCGCTTCAACATCCTGGCCTTCAGCACCAACACCAGCAAATTCCAGGACACTCTGGTCTATGCCGGCGAAACAAAAAAGACCGCCGCCAAAAGCTATGTATATTCCCTCTCGGCCCAGGGCCTGACCAATATCGCCGACGCCCTGCTGCAGGCTGTGAAAATGAATTACGGCGAAAACCGCACCAAGGTGATCCTGTTCCTGACCGACGGCGAACCCACGGTGGGCATAACCGACCCGCAGACGATTCTGGATACCGTAGCCGCCGCCAATTCCAAAAATGCCGGGATTTTCACCATCGGACTGGGCGAGGACATCAAAAAGTACTTGTTGAAGATGATTTCATCGCAAAACGGCGGCTATGCCACCTTCATCGAAAGCGATGACAACATCAGCGCTGAAATGGAAAAAATGATCCGGCGCTTCACCGATCCGGTGATGGGCAACCTGGAAATCGACATGGGCGGCTTGCTGACCACCGACAACTATCCCGGGCTCGGCGCCCTGGGCAACCTGTTCGTGGGCTCCCAGCTCTGGATCACCGGCCGCTATCAGACCGGCGGCGCGAAAACCGTCACCCTCGATGGCGACATGAACGACCAGGAATTTTCCGCCTCGAAAAGCCTGAGCTTCAATACCGAGGGCGGATCCGGTTACCTCTTCGTCACCCGCTTGTGGGCGCGCGAAAAAATCAACGACCTGCTCAATCTGATCGAACTCTACGGCGAAAGCGACGAACTGATCGAAGCCATCATCGCCCTCAGTATCCG
This sequence comes from uncultured bacterium, assembly GCA_964632485.1. Taxonomy (GTDB): domain Bacteria; phylum JAGOEH01; class JAGOEH01; order JAGOEH01; family JAGOEH01; genus CAZWDO01. Next base: position 925 of record CAZWDO010000009.1, on the reverse strand, counting down.
CTACCAGATACTCACGCCCTATACCGCCTTCTATGTCGATCCCACTTCGGTGGACGAGTACGAAAACCTCGACATGAAGAAAAAATCGATCATCATCGAACCCAACTATCCCAATCCCTTCAACGCCACCACCCGTATCCGCTTCCACCTGCGCTACGAAGCCGGCGCGGACCGGGCCCGGGTGCGCATCTATGCCGTGGACGGCCGCCTGGTGCGCGAGTACGACGTCGCCTGCCAGCCCAACCACGGCGCGTATGAAGTGGTCTGGGACGGCCGCGACCAGAGCGGCGCGCCCGCCGGTTCCGGCGTCTATCTCTACCGCATCAGCTACGGCGCGCACCAGGCCTCGGGTAGCATGATGCTGGTGCGCTGAGCCCGCCCGCGGGGCCGCATACCCGCGCGAGGCGCCCATGCAATGGCAGGATGGAGATGGCATGGCCTTTTCTTTGTAGCCGAATGCTTCAGCTTGCGTCTTGGAGGAAGGCGGGCTGAAGCCGCGCCGCTACGAAGAATAAAAGGAGATAGATTCCGGGTGCGAGCCGCACTGGCAATCAAGTCCGGAATGACGGAGGAAGGGTGGGGTGTGCCACCAAGAAGAGAAAACAATAAATACCATGGACTCCGGACACCGGCCCGGAGTCCATGAACCTCGAGTGTCATGCCGGACTTGATCCGGCATCCACGGGTAGATCAACAACGTCATGCCGGACACGATCCGGCATCCATGGGTAGATAAAGATAGATTCCGGATCAAATCCGGAATGACGGATTAGAGAGTACGAAATGATAGAAAGCAGATGGATTCAGGGTGCGAGCCGCACTGGCAATAAAGTTCGGAATGTCAAGGGGATATAATAGTAATCGAATAAGCTACCCGACAAGCCAGCCCGAGATATTGCGTTCCTCCCGGGAAAAACCCACGCCC
>CAZWDO010000008.1:151289-168453 GCA_964632485.1 uncultured bacterium | reverse complement strand
TTAATAAATTGACTTAAAACAAGTTGACCCCATTTCGAGCTTGGAAGATCCGTTCAAAATCAACAACCATTGTCAAAAACCGGGAAGATTTCAACGCGGCTGGACTGAAAACCAAAATGTCCCAAAAGTACACTTGCAGGGCGATGCGGCGCCCAAACCCGTAATTCCGACCGTATGCAAACCAAAACGTAGTTGCTATTCACAATTACAACCTTCGCATTTTTTTAAAATCACAATATAAAAGGAACAAAAATGGAACTGACCGTCGGTATGTTTTTACTAATTTTCGCGCTGGCCTTTTTGTATGAAATGATCGATTCGTCAATCGGCATGGGGTATGGCACCCTGCTCACCCCTACTCTGCTGATCATGGGTTTTGAACCCCTGATTTGTGTACCGGCTGTATTGTTGTCGCAAGCTTTTGGCGGTCTGATCGCCTCACTGTTTCATCACCGGTTTGAAAACGTCTCTTTTCATCCCGCTTCACAGGATTTCAAAATTGCCTCGGTGATTACCCTGTTTGGCATGTTCGCGACTATTCTGGCCGCGCTGATCGCCATTAAAATTCCTAAAACCGCTTTGAATACCTATATTGGACTGCTGGTACTGACCATGGGAGTAATCATTTTACGCAATCAGTCGTTTAGTTTTTCATGGAAAAAAATGATGGGTATCGGCATATTAAGCGCCTTCAACAAAGGGCTTTCCGGAGGTGGTTTCGGCCCGGTGGTAACTGCCGGACAAATTCTGGCCGGACAGGAACACAAGCGCGCCATCGGCGTGACCACACTGGCAGAGGCGCCCATCTGCATCATGTCGTTTCTGACCTACGTATTTGCTAAGATGGCAGCCGAATCCTCGGAATCGATTTTCTCCATGCCGGTAACACAATTTACCGCCACCCTGTTTTCCAACACCATCCTCAACTGGCCGCTAACTATCGCTTTGATCCTCGGTTCGGTCATGGTAGCGCCTTTTGGCCCGCTGGTAACCCGCATCCTGAAAAAAGAATACTTGCATTATATCCTGGGTATCGCCATCATAGTTCTCGGCGGGTGGACCCTGTATAAAACCTGGTTCTGAAACACTCATTTCCGAAGATACAATCATGAGTAAAACAATTCCATCATCTACATTTACAACTACTTAGGGTTGTATATTCAGCATTTCCATCGACTGTTGAGTAAATTTTAACCCATATAACAGTCAACCCAAATGATAAAGTATGAAACAAGAACAATCACCCGACGCCATTCGTTCCATCATCAAGCGGATCGTATGGGATTACAATCTCGATCCGTACGATCTCTATTTGATAGCCAGCCGACAAAAAGAAGCCATAGGTCCGTTCAACGAGTTTTGGGTATGGCAGCGGATGTTCGAGCGGCTAGGGTGGTATGATTTGCTGAAACTATATGGAATCGAAACCGTCAAAGTCAATTTAACCCGGGAACATATTCAAAAAATCCGCATACCCGAATTAAGAGAACGATATGAACGCGTACGCTGCCTACTACACGGAGAAGCTTTACCCCCTGCAGAATGGGGCGCTGAAGCTCGTCAGAGAATGCAATCTACCCTTCTATCTGACCGGTGGTACCGCCATCTCCCGCCAGTATTGCCAGCATAGATTTTCCGATGATCTGAATTTTTTTCTCAACCGGGACCCCAACTATCCTCACTACATTGATCAATTTTTTCATTTATTCTCCGATAAAAAAAATAACCAACGACTGCGGATCGATTTGCAGCATATTATCCGGACTTCAGATTATACCCAGTTTTTTATTTATCATACCCATGAACCGGATATCCAATTAAAAATCGACCTGGTGAACGATACTACCCCCCATTTTGGTGATTTTGAATATAATCCGATACTTGGAAAAATCGATTCGTGGCGGAATATGCTATCAAACAAAATCACCGCGCTCTATCGCTATGAACCCAAGGATATCGTTGATATATGGGGGCTATCAAAAAAATTCAATTTCAATTGGCCTGAAATAATTGCCGAAGCTGCGCAAAAAGAATCGCCCATAGATCCTATTATAGTTACAGATATTCTGAGTTCATTTCCGGAAGAAAGTTTAGAAACGATCAAATGGATTAATCCCAGTATTAAAACTGCAGTTAAAAGAGACCTTGATAAAATCATCAATAACATAATAACCGGTACCGATAATATCCCGATCTAAGACAATAGTCTATTGTCTATAAAAGATGACCCATCAAAATTCAGTCCATGATAGATCAGTAACCCTTCTACCAAATACTCGGGATTTTGATTTGGCATTTGAGCAGAAGTAGTATCGAATTTCCCAAAAATCAGTGGGGGGAACGACAGTATTGCTTCAATGCAGATCATCAGACATTCTACATGGATTTCGCGTAGTTTTGTAAAAATCGTAATTTTGATGTAGAGTGCGATGGCAATATGTTCCATACACGGCCAAACGACATTCAGCGCGATAAAAACGCGCCAATACACTCGATAGCCATGGCTGGGGCGTTTTATGCTATACTACTGACGATATTCAAACCAATCTGAATGGATATATTCAGCAGGTGATAAAATCGATCAACCGGCATGGAGGAATTCAGAACCCATTTGCTTCCTCCCAATATGATTGCATTTGCGACCAGGAGCAAAATTTATTTATATTTTCTGAGTAATTTGATTAAACTTTCTAAGTCATCAAACAGAAATGAAGTTTTTTAAACTGTTAATTTTAAAAATGCAAAATCAAAGCAGACTTGCTTCAAAAAATGTCTAAACAAAAATTTTTCCTCATATTTTTATTATTTATAATTTCTATAGCTCTTCGCTTACCTTTACCAAACTTTAGATTATCGAATTATGACCAGCTCCAAATATTTCACAATGGCGCTCAAATATTGCAGACTTCCCCATTTGAGTTCAATGAGTTATATGGATCGTCCACTTATTTCATAATTTGTTCAATATGCTGATCAGCAAGGCCTTGATCATCCAATTTAATTGAACCTGCCACCAAATATTGACCGCCGTCAAAACGACAATTATAAACACTATTTTTGCCTCCCCGGTTGTTCATGTGACAAAACGGGGTCGAACCAAACAATCCAAATCCCAAAATCTACTCAACCGGTTCTTTAACTTCCGATCGGAAATCCTGCGTTCAAAGAATGATTGGAGCGTTCCATTAGACAATAACTTTGGGGACTGGAGCATTCTCACGATCTGGTTCAAGCAGAAAATATCCGGTTGTTTTCGCACCTCACAAGGGGCCGATTATTTCTATCAAATTCGTGGCAATATCACCACGTCATGAAAAATAATGTTTGCGCTTTTCAAGCCCTTAAAGGAGTCTTCATTAATAATCTGTTTATCCCCCAATCTTAATCACATGGCTTGTTACAATATAACTATCATAGAAATTTAGCTGTTCATAAATATGCCGCACAGGTATTATCTAATATCATCCTACAAAAGGGAAATGAATGAAAAGGTCTAACTAAGGAATATAATAATAAAATTCAAATAGATAATTACCTATAAAACTATGACCACCTAAACACTCACAAATATATAATATTAAGTCACGAAGACATTTAAGAAGGCTTTCGTACTATTATTAATAATCTATATTTGACAATCAAGCGATTGAGCAAATTAATCGGCGAACTCTATTGGTTAAAACATAAAACCATTTATATTGGCTCTTTGGAATTTCGCGACAACAAGCTTGAATTAAAAATAAAAGAAACGATAGAACCGCCCCTCCAGGATTACCTCGACAATGGCCCGATTATTCATAGAAAAGTATTTGAGATTCCTTTTATTGAAGGAATTAAACATTAAAATTAATTTGATATATTGATCGACAAATGAATAAAAAAATTAAAATATCAAAATATCAAATATTAGTGGATATACTGACAAATTCGTCATGGGCCTGCAAAAAAAATGCAATATCCGCTATTATGGATCATTATTTTGAACCCGCATATCTTAAAAGCCAACCATTATTCTTGCAAATCGAACCGACAACCCACTGCAATCTTACATGTCAAACATGTTGGAATCCCAACCGCAACAATAAATCCCATTTATCTTTTGAAAACTTCATAAAAATTATCGAACAGTTTCCTTTTATAAGGAAAATAAATCTGGTAGGGATGGGAGAACCTCTTCTGAATCCGGAACTTACTAAAATGATTAACATGCTAAGGGACAAAAATATAGCGGTAGGGATTGCCAGTAACGGAATGTTTTTGACCGAAGAAAAAAGTCGGAAGCTTCTGGAAGCAGGAATCAGTTGGATAAATATTTCGATTGATTCATCGGATGAGATACAATTTCAAAAATTACGACCTGGAGCAGATATTAAGCTTATTATACAGCAATTTAAAACTTTCCTAAGTCTGAAAAGAGAATCAGGATATAAAGTTGAAACAGGTATAGCGACTGTTATCGGTACTCATAATCTGAATTGCCTCGAATCCATTATTGAACTCGCCGCTGAGCTTGAAGTCGATAAACTTTTCCTGCAGACTATTCATTTCTGGGGTAATAATAAATTCAAAAATGAATGGACAGACCAATCTCTGGTCCAAAATGCACATCAGTTTAAATATCAACTCAGAAACGCGAAACAAAAAGCTAATCAACTGGGACTAAAATTCATACTTGAAAATACACCGGATACAGCTTGTCCCAGATTCTGTAAATGGCCTTGGAAGAGTGCCTACATTACTGCAGAGGGTTATGTTACTCCCTGTTGTATGCACGGGGCAAATCCTGATACAATTAATTTTGGAAATATACTACAAGAAAGTTTTACGACTATTTGGAATAATCACTCCTATCAGGAATTCAGAAGACAATTAAAATCCCCCAATCCACCCGATATTTGCCGGGATTGCCCTTCTTATTACAAACCAATCAGATTGTGAAACTTCCCAAACTCTACTTTTATCTAAAGCACTTATATTACTATTTGAGAGCTCTCATTCCAAATAGATACACTAACCGATACAACTCCGGCATTCCGGTTCTCCTGTTGCATTCTGTTGGTGATTATATACATAAAAAAGATGCTATTGGAATTCGAATAACCAAAAATAAATTCTTATCAATATTGGATTTTATAACCGAACACAAATTCAATTCCATTTTTTTGAGAGAAATTGGAAATTCCAATGAACCAAATCGGGTTGTACTAACATTTGACGATGGATACGAAGATAATTATACAGAAGTTCTACCCCTTTTAGAACAGTACAAAGTAAAAGCAACGTTTTTTATGGCTATTGGCGAAATCATTAAAAACACACAAAAAGAGATTTATCCTTTAATGAGTATGGATTCTTTAAAAAAAATGGCCCAATCAGAATATGTGGAAATTGGCATGCACGCCTATTATCATCAGCCATTCCCAGAAAGGCTTGATTCATCAACAATAGCTGATCTAAGAAAGGGAATCGAAAATTTTAGGGAAACCGGCATAGATATTCAGAGTTTTTCATATCCACATGGAGCGATACCTATTAAAATTGAAGAATTGCTACCTCAATTGGGAATAAAATTTGCGGCTTGCAGCAATAAAGGCTTCTATACAGCAAATAGCGATAAATTTAGAATTCCCCGCCAGGAAATCAGCTTTTACAGCTCGTTAATCGAAATTAAAAATAAATTTCTATAAAGATTACAACATGGATAACAAAGAAAAAAAGACACAAGAAGTTTTTTCATTTGCCTGGAATCATTTTGGAAAAAAAGAAATTAGTAATAACTGGGAAAAAGATTCCTATCATTATTATCAATGGTTTGAAAATTTAATTGGCATTTCTGATAAGACTGTGCTTGATGCAGGTTGTGGTAGTGGCGCCGATATTAAAAAATGGATTGATAGCAGTAAATTCATTATTGGTGCGGATATCTCAGATGCAGTCATAACAGCTAAAAACAACTTAAAGGATAACAATAAAGCCGGTTTTGTTAAAAGCAATCTATGCTGGCTTCCATTTAAAAAATCAAGTTTTGATCTTGTTTGCAGCTTTGGAGTCATACACCATATAAACGATACAAACAGAGCTTTGCAGGAACTTTTCAATGTATTGAAACCAAATGGGTATCTAGTAATTTATTTATATGAAAATATAAAAGAAAAATCTATAATCAAGCACTTGTGTCTACTCATAATCAATCAAATTCGGAAAGTGATAAAACTGTTTCCAGCCAGAATAATTTACTGGTATTGTATTATCATATCTATCCCTGTTTATATTTTTCTTACATTACCAGCCAATATACTCAAATTTATGGGATTGAAAAATTTATCACAATCAATACCGTATTATCATACAATGAACATACAAACCATAGTTTCCGATCTTTTTGACCGGTTTTCACCCCCTATCGAAAAAAGATACACAAAGCAGCAAGCAGTTGATTTACTACTTCAAACAAATTTCCAAATCGTATCTATCCACAATTATCGTGGATGGATTATTATCGGAAAAAAATGAAGGCACTCATCTTTCCCAATGATCCCTTAATTGAATATGTTAAAAAAGGGGAAATAAAGGAAAATTATTTTAATCCGAACAATGTATTTGATGAAATACACTTTATCACGTTTACTGCCCACGAATGTTCAGTTGAAGATATTCAAGTTACTATTGGTAAAGCAAAGGGATATATCCATGCTTTTAAGCCATTCACGTTATGGGACTATATATTCCCTTACAAACGAGTTAGTCTAATAATTTTAAAAATAGAGGATTTGAAATTCGATTTAGTTAGGTCCTACGCTCCCTTTTTAGCAGGCTATATTGCAGCTATGGTAGCTAAAAAAACTAAAACCAACTCAACTGTATCAATACATAGCGACTTTAAATCCTTAAGGTGCTATTTCATTGATATACGATCATCCTTAAGAGCCATCAAATATTGGCTATTGTATCTTTATGAGTTTAAGTGCTATAAGCTTTATGATCAAATTATTGGTGTATCAAAGAAAAGTTTATCAACAGTTCCGAATAAGTTTAAAAAAAAAACAATCGTCAAGCATAATACAATTAATACTAATTATTTTTTTCATATACCAGATCTTGAAAAAAAATATGATATAATTATGGTAGGTCGTTTAGAAAAACCTAAAAGACAGGACTTATTGCTTGAAGCAATTACAGAAATTCCTCAAAAAATTAAGATTCTGTTTATTGGTAACGGAATTGAAAAAGGTAAATTGGAAAAATATGCTAAAAAACATCAAATCTCACTTACAATTATTGAATCCATTCCAAACAATGAACTTGTAAAATTCTACAACCAATCAAGAATAAATGTTCAATTATCTGATTACGAAGGTTTTGGAATACCAATCATAGAAGCAGCAGCATGTGGTATCCCATCTGTTTGTAGTGATATTCAAGTTTTTCATGAATTATCACGGCTAACAATTATATATAAAAAAAATAAAGCTCATGATATTAAGACAGGAATTGAAAAAATACTATAACAGGTAAGGTGATTAATATGTTGGGGGATAATTGGATTATTAGAGAAGACGCCGTGTAGGGCTTGAAACGCGCTGATATTATTTTTCATAGCCGTTGAGATATAGCTGCGAATTCAGCAGAAGTTATTGGCTCCGGCTTCAGTTCGAAAGTAGCCGGAATTTTTTTATTTTACTTTGATCATACAAAGACCATACGAATATTCCGTTCCGCCTTGAGTTCCTCTATCTCCTTCATCAACGCCTCAAGTTCATCGCTCAAGGCACCGAGCTTCTCGTTCATCGCCATGCAGTCCTGATGGAGCCCGTCGAATCGCAGGTCAATATTCCTCGCGAATTTTTGCAGTCCAGCGCGAAACGATCCCCTTAAATCCCATGGAGAGCTTCTCCCCGGCATCCTTAATCAGGGGCAACAAATAAATATCCTTCCCGGGAACTTCGAGCCGATTGCAGCGATCGTTACGGCTGCGTCTCTGGGTACGCCCTACATAAATATAGTTAGCCGCCTGGTAGTAAACGCCCCGAAATCGATTGGTTTCCTTGAACATTTCCAGCATTGGCACCGGATGACGATACTTACATTGCCAGTCCGAGCCAATCCGCCGGGCGATCCGCGAGAAAATGTGGCTTGCAAGGTTCAGCGCCTGAAGCCACAGCATAATCAAAAATCGCATGTTGTTCGTCATCAGAAGCAAATGTCGAATCCACGTCTGCCTATCCCACCTAATATATCGATCACGATCCGCGCATTACCAGGCCACCGATCCGAACAGCAGACATAATACCGCCTCTCCATAGCAATAATAGACCAGATACTTCATGCGATCGCCCACATGCTGAACTCTATACAATTTAATGGTATCGCTTTAACAAGCCTACGAACAGTGCGGTATGCACCCGGTCTTCTACTCGCTCGAAACTCAGTGCTTAAAGTTCATTAAGCAAACATAGTATCGGCGGAGATGTCGGCATAACCTCCATCATCTCGAAAAGGAATTGCGATGAATCTACCGGCGCGTTCCGACGATGCAGGCGAATGATGCGCGCCAATGGCAGCAATTGTAGCAGTCCATTCATCTCCAGCTTATGCAACATCTCCCAACTAGCTAAATTTTTCCATTAACTTCGGGAGATCTTCCAAACCCATATCCGGCAAAATGTTTGCGACAATCGTGTACGGTTCCAATTATAATTATCGGCGATCAAACTCAGGATGAATACTCTGTCGACGGAGCTTAAAGATTGGGTTTGGACGTCTATCGGTTTGTTTATATGGATAATATAATCAATTTTCCACACGGAGTCCAGATAAAAATGACTAATCAAAAAAAATTTACGTTATACCTGACGTGTTACAAAATACTTATTACAATGAAAAATTATTATGAGCTATCTACAAATTAATCGAACAAGTTCCCATAAAATCACCAAGACCAAATATTTTGCTCTTAAAATTTTTGATTTATATCCCATATTGTATAATTATTTTATAAATATTAAACTTGCTATTAATACTCAATTACCTATTTTGATATATTCGCAAGAAAAGACTGGTTCCTCTTCATTTTATAGATCAATAAAAGAATCTACCTCATTACAAGTATTTCATCATCATTATCTTTATCCACCTAATGGACACTTATATAATGTATTCCCTAAATACTATTGTGATGCACTGTACAAACAATTCTTTATTAACAAGCAACCTATAAAAATTATTAGCATTGTAAGAAATCCAATCGATAGATTAATATCCTCCTTTTTTTTCAAAGATTTTACTAAATTTAGAAAAATTTCACACAAAAACTGCTTATTAAGCAATGTATTCAAACGATATATTGATGATAATTATATTGACTGGTTCAGAATAGAATTTTATAAATCGACAAATATTAACATTTATAATTATGAATTTTTAAAAAACCATTTAATCATCAAATATAATAATTTAAATATATTAATAATTAAAATTGAAGAGGAAGATAAAATTTTACAGGATATTATTAGTGAATTCTTAGATCATAAAGTAAATCTGTTAAGAAGTGGTTTTAGAGCTGACAATTTCGAATATAATAAAATCTATCAACTATTTAAAGAATACTGCAAAAAAGATGTATCGATTGAACTTCCTTTGCAATCTAAACAGTATATTAAAATGTTTTATCCAGAATTAAATACACTATAAAAAATTTTAAAAATTATTATTGCCATTGCAAATGAACGATTATCAGATACAAGTACCAAGTGATCATTATTATAAAAATTACGATGATTTGTTAAGGTTTATCTCATATTATTATCAAATTGACATAGTTAAATCATTGAATCCAAGTCGTATCCTTGAAATTGGAATTGGTAATAAAACCGTATCAAATTATTTAAGACAAAATGGATTTAATATTGATACATGTGATTTTGACAAAAATTTATTGCCAGATTATTTGGCAGATATCAGAAAGTTACCTTTTGATGACAATTCTTATGATTTAATATTAGTAAGTGAAGTACTTGAGCATATTCCATGGGAAGACCTTGAAAAAGCACTTCAAGAATTACATCGAATTTCAAAAAAAAACTTAGTCATTTCTATTCCTTACTCTTCTGCTGCTTTTGAAATAATAATAAAAGTACCATTATTCGATATTTTATTACGTAAACTATATTTTAGTTTTTTAATAAGAATCCCTTATTTTTTTAAAAAAATTGAATTTAAGGGAGAACACTATTGGGAAATGGGTCGAAAAAATTATTCAAAAAGAAAATTGCAAATTCATTTATTAAAATATTTTCAAATTATTAAGGAAATATCTCCAATTCTAAATCATTATCATTACTTTTATATAATGGAAAAATTAAATAAAATTGATAATAATATTTAAATGAAAACACAAATTTATATTAAAACTCCACCTCATAATTGGTATCAAATATTGGCAGTATCTCCACATGCTACATTATATCAAACAGAAGCATGGGGAAATTACATTTATTCAAGCAAGATTGGGATACCAATTTACATTACATGTACTTATAAAGAAAAAGTTGTTGGTATGATGTTAATGTGGTATGAATATCTTCATCATCATATTATAAATCGATTTCCGCTTATTGGTTCATTAATTTCAGTCTTTAGAGAATACAATTTGAAATTTGGTTATTTAAACAATGGTCCAATAATTTTAGACAATAGATTTAAAAACCAAATTTTTAAAAGTCTTTTTAAACAAGTTGATAAAATTGCTCATAGATATAGAATTATTAGCATGACTATACTATCTGATTTAGCCTTAAACTGTTATAAAAATTGCATACAACCAGAGCAAAATTTTATTGATCAGAATTTTCAATCTAAACAATGCAGTACGCTAATTCTTGAATTATCAGGGTTAGATGAATCAAATTTTATGTCAATATTTAAAAGTTCAACCCGTAAAGATATTAATAAATCTATTCGACAGAATCTCTCTTTCTCTATATTAAAACTTAACGAATTAGATCAATACCACAGATTAATCAATGAAAACCGTCAACGCATTAAATCTGAGTATATCATTCACATGCCTACAAAAGTAATGTTACAGAATCTTGCATTAATCAAAGGAATAATTTCTTTTAAAATTATTAAAAATAATAAAATTATCGCGGCAATGTCACTTTTCTGTTTTAATGGAATTTCTTATCAAATTGCCTCATGCCAATCTAACCAATCTTATTATGAAAAATGGAATGTTAATGATTTGCTAGTTTGGGGAGCTATTAATTGGGCTATAAAGAATCAAATTAAAATCTATGATCTAACTGGGATACCAGTTTATCCAACAACCAAAAAGGAAGAGGGATTGTTGCGATATAAAAAAAAATGGTCTGATAATCGAATCGATTATTTTACATACACAAAGCATTTTAACAAAACTTTTTTTTATTTTTTAAATTTAATTAAAAATATGTACAACAAAAATCGACAATCAGTTTATTTAACTAAAAGAACTAATATACAATAGCTAGGGTATCATGAGAATCACGCTAATAAGTTTTTATTTTTCAAATCCTGGTATTCGCTTCCTTTCATCATATTTAAAAAATCATGGAATTCATACTGAATTAATATTTATGTTGCCTGATAACATGTATGATTCGAATGAATTGTTCACTGATCAAATATTAAATTCTCTGAAATCAGTTAGTTCAATGTCAAGAGTTATTGGCATTTCGGTAATGTCTAATGATTTTTTTCGAGCAAAACAATTGACCAATTACTTAAAAATAAACACCCAGGCCATTGTAATATGGGGTGGAATTCATCCTACTGTTTTTCCAGAAAATATTCCGCATAATGTCGATTATATTTATCGTGGTGAAGGAGAACATGGTTTCTTAGAATTTATTCAAAGTATTATAAATAATACAGATCTAAAATTATGCAAAAATATATCATATTTTAAAAATAACCAGGTTTTTCATAATCCTTTGCTGCCTCTAATGCGTGATAATGAACTTGATCATTTCCAAGATTTCGATTTTGAGAACCACTATATTAGACATCAAAACCAATTAGTACCGGTTACTTTTGAGATAATCAAAAACCAACTTCATACTGATTTTGAAATTAATGCAAAGGCTTTTACAGTTATTTTCACACGAGGATGCATGCATGGTTGTACCTATTGTTGTAATAATCGGATAAACTCAATATATAGCGGTGAAAAAAATGTTTTTCGATCTAAAACACCCCAAGGGATGATCGATGAATTAACATACATTACCCATAAATTTCCATTTATTAAATTTATTTATATAAATGATGATAATTTTCTCGCAAATGGCTTTCAAATTATTGATGAGTTTTCAAAATTATATAAGGCAAAAATAGATTTACCTTTTAAAGTGCTTGGATCTCCAGCAGTTATTACACAAGAAAAAATTGAATCGTTACTATATGCTGGCTTACGAGAAGTCCACATGGGTATACAAACCGGTAGTGAACGTGTAAAGAGAGAAATTTACAGACGGAATATTAGCAACCAAAAAGTAATTGAAGTCGATCATTTTCTATCGAAATTTAATTTACGAAAAAGATATGATTTTATTTTTGATAACCCCTATGAAACAAAAGATGATTTATTACAAACAGCTCGCCTGATTTTACAATTGCAGAAACCTTACATAATGCAATCATTTTCATTAACTTTTTATCAGGGGACTCAACTCTATGATTGGGCAATGCGAGATGGATTCATACATGATGAAATAAAGGAAATATTTGAAAAAAAATCAAATGAATTTTCAATAAAAAATGTTACATATTTGAAACTTATTTGTTTGGCCATTTCTAGATTGCCAACATGGATAAGCAAAATTCTTCTTATGCGCGTATTTGTTACTATTTTTGATAATAAAATTTTTTCACTTTTTTACAAATATTTATTTATTATACTAAACAGATATAAAAAATATTTCTCATACGATATACGAAAAATTTACACTAAACAATTTAATAAACAATTTTAAGTCTAAAGATTATATATGAATTCCCAAAAAAAAACCATTAAAGCTATCAAAACATACTGGAAATCAATTGACTTTTATCATTATTGGGGTGACAATATTGATATCCGATATTTTATTATTACTAAGTTATTACAAATTACAGGAAAAAAAATTTTGGATATCGGATGTGGTCCCGGAGCAATTATATCTTTTTTATCACCCTCTAATACTAAATTCGGTATTGATATTGATGAGACTGACTTAAAAATTGCATCAAAACTAAATCCCGATTTTAAAGCAATTAAAGCAGATTTTAATGAGCTACCATTTATTAATAATTCCTTTGATATTATCTTTATTATTGGTATCATTAATATCACTCCTAACTATAAAGTTTTTTTATCAAAAGTCAATCAACTTCTAAAGCCGGATGGAAAACTTTTTATTATGTTTTTTAATAAGCATCATTCTAATTTTAAAGTAAAACTTGGATTTTTAGGATTATCAGAAATAGAGGAAGCTTTAAAACCATATTATAAATATAATATTATTGGATATAATCCGTTACCAAAATTCCCATTTTTTGTTCCAAATTGTATTGTTGATAAAATTCCTTTCATCTGGAATATTTTATTCTTTCTTGCCAATAATAAATATTTCTTTAATAATTCTATTGCTTTTTTTATTGAAGCAAACAAAGCGTCATCTGATTAGAGTCGTAATTTCTAAATATTATTTTAAATTTTATGTTTTTAAACAATATTTTAGACAATAAATATCTAAAGATATAATCATGAATTGTTTTCTATTATGAACAAAACATTCCTATTTAATGGTTTGCAATTAAAATTTAGCAACGATATTTTTTTATCGTATGCAATAAATTTTATTATAAGTTCTAAAAGTTTCCTGCTTATCCCAATACTCACCCTATTGAGTAAATGGGAATTTGGAATTTACAATCAATTTAAACTAATCCTGACTCTATTTGCTCCATATTTATCACTGGGTCTCTCTTTATCGATTATTCGCTTTATGGATGAAAAACATGATTTTGAAAGACTTGTTACAACTTCTGTAATCATAGCTTGTACATCCATACCACTTTTGATTTTGCCATGGGTATTTGATTTTTCATATTTAATCTTTGGAACAACTATCAAGGAGTTTAATTGGCTGATAATTATTTGGTTAATTTCTTTTACTTTTGATCAATTGCTCTTTAATTTTTTACTTGGTAAAAGAAAATTCTCCTGCCTTTTGTATATCAAACTATGCAATTTTTTTATTGAATTAATCGGTTGCTATCTAATAATTAAAATTTTTGGTTCCCTTAGACCGGTTATAATATTTTTAATTATTTCAACAATAGGGACATTGCTTTTTCAATTATTAAATACTAAAATGAGTTCATTGGCAATTATCGATCTTAAACGAATGTTACAATATAGTATTCCAATTTTAATCGGTTCAAGTTTCGGTTTTATTCTAAATTCCGGAGACCGTTTCATTATCATTCATTTACTCGATGCCAAAAAATTGGGAGAATACGCAGCCGTCTATTCCGTTGCTAATTTGATTCTTGTTTTACTGCAACCTTTAGAGTTCGTACTATACCCTAAAATTGCTCATTTATGGAATAAAAATATGCTTATTGATATTGTCAAATTAGTAAAAAAGACTCTCAAATATGAATTTTTTTTTGGATTAGTGATACTGCTTATTATATTCAGTTTTAAAGATTTTTTTATTGCCACGATTACAAATAAATCATACCTTAGTTCAAAGAATTTAATTTTTCCATTAGTTTCTGGACTTTTTATTTTTTCATTGGGTGTACCTTTTCAACGTATTGTTACATTTAAACATCCAAATTATTTTCTAACTATATCATTATTTACTGGATGTATTAATTTAATATTAAACTTTTATCTGATACCTGTATATGGAATACTTGCTTCTGCCTGGTTAACCTTCCTAACTAATGTTATTTGGAGCGGTTTATATTTTATATTAAGCTTAAATATTATTAGGGTTTTATAATTGAAAAAAATTATTATTTTTATATCAGTTATCACATTATTTTTTTTTATTGTTATTGAATTAGTATTTCGGATTTTTGTAAATTATACTACAATATCTACAGAGTATTATCCACCACATCTGTTCATTTATGACGATACATTGGGATATCAGCTCAATGCTAATTTTTCTGCTATTCACAAAAAAAGTGAATTTGAATATAAGCTATTTACCAACCAACTTAACATGTTCGATCAATATGTTTCAATCGATTCACTTGCAACTAATTCCCTCATTTTTACAATTGGTGATAGCTATTTGTTTGGATACGTCGATTATCAGTCCCGTTTTGGAACTCTACTTGAAAAGCTTTCCGGCATTCGAGTACTCAAGGGCGGCGTGCCAGGTTGGGCACCGTATCAGTATTGTCGTTTCGTCAAACGGATATTGGACAAAATTAGGCCGACACGACTCAGCGCAATCGTTGTTGGTTTTTCGGTCGTCAATGATCCTATTGATGATTTCTATTCAACCCGTTTTTCTCCAATGACAGTGATCAATGGCAATCTGGTCAACACCCTAAATAAGGACAATTTGGGAAATGTTAGAATTCTTACTCTCGAAGAGCTGAACAAAAAAAATATAGAGTATGAAAAAATGTCTTTTCGACGTTTCTTGCTAAAATTGCGTTCAAAATCCGCATTGATTTCTTTTTTAGATATTAAACTGAAACAAATACTACCGCAATCTTTGCTTTCCAAAACCGGTATCCTGTATTCCAGTCAACCCGACAAGCAGCAGTGTGTTTATGATACTACCAATATTATCATGAAACAAGGACTTGAGGAAAGTATTAGACATCTTGCCGAATTAAACCGAATTACCCGTGAATTCAACGCTCAGCTCATAATCATGATGATACCACCCCGTGAAGAAATAGATGATATACTATTCAAACAATATTTAAAACACCATCAAATTGATTCCTTATCTATCGATAAAAATTACATCTATAATACAATAGAAGAATTCTGTAGTTTTAATTCTATCAATTTTATAGATTTGCGGGATACTTTAAAATTATATCCCATTACAACGACTTATTATACTTACGATATGCATTTGAATGCATTCGGACAAAAACTCTGCGCGGAAATGATTTATAATCACTGTTTCAAGACAATCGAGCCTGCGGAAGATACCTCAAACCAAAAAGGATTATAAATGCAAAAAATCAGATGCCCGTGGTGCGAAAGTTCTCCCCGAATGATCACTTATCACGACACGGAATGGGGAACGCCGGTGCATGACGACCGCCTTCACTTCGAGTTCCTGTGCCTGGAGGCGCTGCAGGCAGGTCTCTCCTGGGCGGTAGTGCTGAACAAACGGGAAAACCTGCACGCCGCGTTTCACGGATTCGATCCCCAACGGGTCGCCGCCATTCAAACGGAGGAAATCGATCGGATGCTCACTAACCCGGGGATTATCCGCAACCGCGCTAAATTACAAGCTATTGTCCATAATGCGAACCTTTTTCTGGAACTTCAAGCCAGACATGGGACGTTCAATCACTATTTCTGGTCTTTTTCCAATGGGTCGCCTATTAATAACCAATGGACGGATCAATCCCAGATACCGCCCACTTCTCCCCTATCGGATATTATCAGTCGCGAATTCAAACAGACAGGTTTCAAATTTTTAGGTTCCACCACGATATACGCGCATATTCAGGCTGTCGGCATGGTCAATGACCACCTTCTTTCCTGTTTCCGCTACCCGGAAATTTTATCAATTCAAGCTGAATGAGAAAGAATATAAATACTAAAATCTCCAACTCAGAAGTCATAAATGGATCAAAATAATCCGCAAGAATTAACACATATTGAACAGGTCAGGCAATGGCTCTATTTTGCAGGTCAAGACTTAAGAGTGGCCGAACTCTCACGCCACCAATGCTTGATCCAATTGGCGTCGTTCAACTGTCATCAAGCGCTGGAAAAAACCTTCAAGGCGTATTATCTGCTCAACAACAGGGACTTACCTGATTCTCATTATCTGGTGGATATCTCAATGGAATTTACTCATTTTAATCCTCCCCTCAACCTTCCGTTTCAAGATTTATTGGTCCTGGACCGTTATTTTATTCAAAC
>CAZWDO010000008.1:148315-151279 GCA_964632485.1 uncultured bacterium | reverse complement strand
CATTAAGAAGTCGTCCGACAACTCGGTCGTCGAAACGATTGCGGTCACCAGTGCCCAGGTGACAATTGCCGCGGACGTGGCAACGATCGACCCTTCATCAACCTGCGAGGATATATCCGACGAAGAGTTGAAACAAGCCCTGAAAATCTCACGTTCAATTATAAATACCCTGGCCAAATATATCCAACCCCTGCTTAAAAATCTTCAAGAAAATTAACTGTCAGCGATGACACATCATTGAGGATTCATTTATACTTAAGGGGACTATTCATGTCTGCAATTAATCGGAGTTAACATCGTGGCCATTCACTCTATCGTAAAATAATAAATGGTTGAAATTGAGTGGATTGAGGAATGAAATCACTCAGGCGCATATTTCGATAACTAATTGTAATGTTATTGAACGTTGCAATCTTGTATTCTGCTCCAGTCATAAATGTTATCGTTATTATAAACGTGTATTTTAGCCCGATCGGATTAGATTGGCTGAAACACGTTGGATCATAATCAAAAGATGTAAGTATATCAAGAGTATTCAATTAACCAAAGGAGAGTCAGTGTCACGATTTTTATTCGCCGCTATAATTTATTATTTAGCAATGATCAGCGCGATACCAGCGCAATCCACGGCTAAACGCGAATTTCGCGCGGCTTGGGTCGCTTCGGTCGCTAACCTTGATTTTCCCACTTCTCGCGGCGCTTCTACTAATACCCAGCGCACTCAATTAATCAACCTGATCCGCAAATTGAAATCGGTGGGCATGAATGCCGTTATTTTTCAAATCCGACCCGAATGCGACGCATTGTACCATTCGGACTTGGAACCCTGGTCCTATTGGCTGACTGGCGTACAAGGCAAAGCGCCCAATCCAGACTGGGACCCCCTGGAAACGGCTATTGAGGAAACTCATAAGTTGGGTATGGAACTCCATGCCTGGTTCAATCCCTACCGCGCCGTAAAAACTATCAGCGGCTACAGCGCGGCCGCTAATCATGTATCCGTTCTTCATCCTGAATGGACTTTAACTTGCAACACGTTAAAAATTTTGGACCCTGGCTTGCCGGAAGTACGAAATTGGGTTACCCATGTTATTGTCGATGTGCTCACCCGTTACGAAATCGACGGTATTCATTTTGATGATTATTTTTATCCCTATCCGGAATATAGTTTTAGTACCCAGGACAGCGCTTCGTGGCGCGTTCATAACCGGGGATTTACTAATAAATCCAATTGGCGGCGCGACAATGTCAATATGTTTATCGCCCAGATTTATGACACTATTCAAGTAATAAAGCCCTATGTCCGCCTGGGAGTAAGCCCGTTTGGCATCTGGAAGAGCGGCACGCCTTCAGGCATTGTCGGCCTTTCTGCGTACAGCGATATTTACTGTGATGCCCGAGCCTGGTTGGATGCCAAGACAGTCGATTACATCATGCCGCAACTCTATTGGGCGATTAATAAAAACGGACAACAATACAGCCTGCTGATGCCCTGGTGGGCCTCGGTCAAAAATGGGCGCCACTTCTATCCTGGGAAAATCTTTAACAGCAGTTATTCGCCCGCCGAACTTCCCAACCAAATCAAATTAGACCGTGAAAATGGGTCTGTGGATGGATCATGCCTTTTCCGCGCCAGTTTTATCTATTCTAATTCCCAGGGAATCAATGATTCTTTACGCAACAATTACTATAAATATCCAGCATTAGTACCGGTAATGAGTTGGAAAGATTCAATCCCGCCCAATCCTCCACAAAATCTGGCGCTGGATCCTTATGCTGTCAACGGGATTCAAGTCCGATGGAACCAACCCGTCGCGGCCGATGATGGCGAAACTGCATCTCGTTACGCGCTCTATCTCTTTACCCGCGAGCCCAATCTTCCCGCTGATTTGGATTCTGTTCAATATATTTATGCTCTTACCGGCAAGACTGATACATTGATTACTAATATCGCTCACTCCAGTGAACCCTATTATCTGGTAGCGACTGCGCTTGATCATAACCACAATGAAAGTGAACCCAGTAATGTTTTGGGCGTCATCTACAGCGATATCAGTTCCAGCCCCCAAGCTCCCATATCTAAATCGATTCTCATGCAAAACTATCCCAATCCATTCAATGCCACCACTCGCTTCAGCTTCGAGCTGGCCCAGGCCGGGCATACAGTTTTAAAAATCTACGATCTAACAGGACGTGAAGTGGAAACGATTCTCGATTCATGGCTGGAATCAGGATCGCATCATGTAGAATATCAAGCCTACCAATTACCCACAGGGATTTATCTCTATATGCTCTGCACTCCTGAGGGAAAGGTCCTGACGAAAAAAATGACATTAGTAAAGTAAGCCCCTCCCAATGATAAAATCCCCTCACCCTGCCCTCTCCCCTAAAGGTGCGAGGGTAGAAGATAAAACCCTCTCCCCCAAATGGACGAGGGGAAAAAACGAAGGAGTAACAATTGACCATTAGAGTTTCTCTCCGGAATAAGCTGGCATGGCTGGTCCTAATCGCCGGTTTTCTGCTGTTTCCCAACAATAAATACCCAATGAATGCGCAAACATTGTATCGCGATTCTCAGGAGCGATTGATTATCGTTAACCCGGATGGCGCCATCCACGCTATTACCCAGCATCCCTTCTCCGGCGGTTATTATTCTATCAACAATGATCGTTGCCTGATTGGATTCAAGGATTTCAATGAGCAGATTCATCCTTACCACCCACTCCAAAGCGCCGGGATATATGATTGGCGCTCTCAGCAAACCATTTTCATCGCGCAAAAGCAGTCAACCCTTAGCGTTCCTGCCATCGGTTCGCAATGGATCGCTTTTTTTTGCGGGGATACGCTCATCATTCTCGACTCTCAATTCCAGCCCGTAAAAAAAATGCCCGGCATCGGGTTTTCCAATTTACCCATATTCTCTCCTCAAAACGAAGAAATTCTCTGCTGGTCCGATCCCCGGGG
>CAZWDO010000008.1:134138-148305 GCA_964632485.1 uncultured bacterium | reverse complement strand
CAACTGGCGGCTGGAAACGGATCTACCATCATACCACGAACCTGGCGAGCAGTTTGTTCAAGTCCAATGGTCTCCTTCCGGCCGTTATATCCTGGGGCTAACCGCCTCGAGCGGGTGCTACATCCATGATTTGGAAGCCAATACCCGAATTGCTCGCTTTAAAGGCCATGATCCATTATGGCTGAACAGTGATCAAATTCATTACCTTGAAATCGAGTATGACAATGAAACCCGTCCCGCCCGCAGCCGCAAAAACGTATTCCATGCCCGGGAAAACCACTTCCAACCCGAATCCTGGTCAACCTCCCCACTATTATATCGCCAGATGATCAATCCCGGCCACCAAGCCATCTTAATTGATACGGGACAAAAATCATATCGATATCTTCCCCATGGCGGGCTGCGCTTAATCGACACCCCCATAATTAAAAAGAGAATAAAAGCCAGTCCAGCCCAATCTGCCCAAGCGAATATTCCCGCCAAGATATCTCTAATCCAACCACCTTTTCAACACCCGGCTGAAGATGTTACCATTGCTGCTTTCGATACAATCTATTTTAACCAGGTCTATGATATCAGCCCATCACGTTCAGGATTGGGCGGCGGCTGCTGCGGCGCGGCATCCACCATCATGGGGTTGATCTATTACAACGTACTCAAACCCTGGCCCGTCAACTGCTATACCCCCTTTTCGCACCAAAGTACTTACGGTCTCTATATTTCGGAAATCTACAGCCTTAACGGGGTCACCTATGACCGTTGGAATACCCGCAGCAATGGAAGTACCGGCTGGGGTATATACGGGTACATCTACTGGAACAGTCTGCAGGATACTAAAGGCTATATGCGGGACCTGATCAAAAAACACGGTATCTATTCTGAAACCGATTGGAGTCCCTATTTTGATAAACTGAAAAGCGAAATTGATCAACAACAACCTATGGTGGTACTCAATTCCATCACCAGTTCGGGACATTACATAGTCGCCACCGGTTATGTACCAGAAAGACGCATCGCGATTTTCAACGATCCCTACGGAAACGCTAATAACGAGTCATATCCGTCTTACTACGGTATTAAAATCCACTACGACTGGCCCGGAGAAAGCAACGGTTATGCCAACCTCAACATAGTCCATTGCTTCAATTACATGCGACCTGCTACCGACCTGGTTACATTTTACGATTATAAATATTCGGATGATTCACTATGGCTGACCTGTTTCGTTAAAAATGCGGGGGTTATCGCCACTCCCACCTCCGCTCAGTATAATTTCTCGATCAGCGACTATGCCAGCGGAGACACTCTGGCGCAAAGCGCGTTCCAAGTCCCACCGCTGGCCCCCCTGGAAACGATTCGCGAAAGCTTCGCATTCCCTATCGATTCTTTCGGCGCTTATTACCGCGCGAAAATTAAAATGACGCTGACTCCCGACACGGCTTTCAACGAGATATATACGACCAACAATCAGATCAGTAAAACCCTCTCACTCAAAAAAGACAGCATCACCATTACCAGCCTGACTCCCCCGCCCGATACCATCATTTACGATTCAACAATCTCCCTGAAGATCAAACTGCTTTCCGCTGACAGTCTAATAACCGACAGCGCGCATTGCTGGCTCGATTCCACCGAAATTACCGGGGATTGTTCGATCAGCCGCACCTATATCCGCGCCAAACTGGAAAATGTCTCTAACGGCGCACACACGTTACGTGTCCATTTGATGAAAAAAGGGTTTTATCTCCGCCAATTAGTATGGCAAGTTCATACTCAATCGCCAACAGGAATTGAAGAACTTAACACAGAACACCCATTAGAGAATAGTCTAACCCTCTTCCCCAATCCATGCCGGTTAAAGCTAAATGTTTCATTTAATAATCCGCTATCGACGCATGGAAAATTTTATATTTTCGATATGGCTGGACGGAAAATTGATGAGGGGGCATGGGCGCGAAACGAAAAAATTTTAAAAATCGATGTGTCCAATTATCCTTCCGGGGTCTATTTTATCAGCATGTCCGGAATCGGTATCCGGCCGATCATTCATCGATTCCTGGTGATACATTAATTAACCCCTTTTTATACTGTAACGCCAATAAAAATTTTAAACTCACTCGAAGCAAAACACTACTGACTGGCCCGGTTTGATTTGGCATCTGTTTCATATTTAAAAAAGAATGTGCTTTTAAATCTATCCGAAGCGGCTGCCAAACCCCGTATTTAGCTCGAAAATGATATAATCATAAACTACCCAAACTATGATACAAAAACAAGATATTATCTACATTTCGACTATCGATTGGGATTTCATCTGGCAAGGCCATCAGGAAATAGCCTCTCAATTAGCATCGGCCGGTAATCGCATCCTGTTTATCGAAAATACGGGAGTCCGCTCCCCTGGCATCCATGATTTCGGCCGATTGAAGAAACGCCTGTTCAATTGGTTCCACTCCTTTCGGGGATTTCGTAAAGTAAACGAACACCTCTACTTATATTCACCGGTCCTATTGCCGTTTCCCTACAGCCGTCCGATAACCTGGCTCAATGCGTTCATCCTGCGTCAAACCTTGCGTCGCTGGAACAAATTGATGCGTTTCGAAAATCCTATCGTTATCACCTATCTGCCTACTCCATTAGTGGCAACGTTAGTTCCCACAATCAATCCGCAGCTTTTTATCTACTATTGCATCGACAGTTTTGAAAACAGTTCAGCCAAAGCGTCGAAAATTCTGCGCAGTGAACAGAAAATTTTTTCCATGGCGGATATTGTCTTTGTTACATCGCATAAACTCATGGATAAAGCCCAGCAATGGAACGCAGAATGCTATTTAGTGCCCTTCGGCGTTTCGCTAAAAAACTTTAAGGTTGAACCGCTCTCTTTCAAGGACATTGAAGCGATACCCCAGCCGAGAATCGGGTATGTGGGGGGAATCCATAAATGGATTGATTTCGATTTACTGCGGAAGGTTATTCGTTCGCTCCCCGAATATTCATTTGTCTTTATCGGCCCCCGCCAAACCGATATTAGTGAAATCGAAAATCACCCCAATGTATATTTACTTGGAAAAAAGGACCATACTGATTTACCTCATTATATCTCCCAGTTTGATACCTGCATCATTCCCTATTTGAAAACCGATTATACGGAAAATGTTTATCCTACGAAACTCAATGAATATCTCTATTGGGGAAAACCGGTGGTAGCAACGGATTTAGCCGAAATTCGGTATTTTGAGCGCGACTATCCGGGAGTTGTAACAATTGCCGACAATCCGGAAAAATTCGCCCAGGCGCTTTCCCAAACTATCTCTGCTCCGCAAACTGACACGCAATTCGCTCACCGTCGCTCGATAGCCACCGCCAATAGTTGGGAAAACAAAATCGAATTTATGAACGACAAAATTGAAACGGCGCTCAATCGCAAGAACTCGGAACTGGAAACCAATTGGTTGCGTTATTTTGCCAAAAACTATTATCAGTTTCGCTATAAAACCCTGATACTTGCCGCCTGGATTGTCTTTTTCATTTATTTAGTGTTTTTCACCCCCTTATTCTGGTATCTGGCCCGGCCTCTGAAAAAAGGTGATTTGCCGAAACCGGCCGACGTCATTGTTGTTTTCGCCGGCGGTGTGGGCGAATCGGGGGAAGCCGGTCAGGGGTATGAGGAACGCGTGCAAACGGCTGTTCAGCTTTTTCACCAGGGATACGCCCGGCATCTGATTTTTTCATCCGGTTTCATGTATGTGTTCAAGGAACCATTGGTAATGAAAAGTCTGGCCATCGCATTGGGTGTGCCCGATTCACTGATTTTATTAGATGACAAGGCCAGCAATACTATCCAAAATGTACAAAATTCATATAAACTCACACAAAAATTCGGGTGGCGGCAGATCATTCTGATTAGTTCCCCCTATCACATGAAACGGGTGGAGTTAGTCGCCCTCAGGCATGCTCCCGAATGGGAAATCACGTGGACACCTCCCTCCCATGGGGGGTATTATGCCCATCGCGAATCATGGCTTCCCCTCTTTCAACAGAAAATCCAACTTCACCAGATTGAGGGAATTCTCCACGAATACGCTTCCATCATCTATTACTGGTGGAACGGCCAATTGTAGCCAATTATTATAGTTTCGCTCAAATAAAAACGAACTGATCCTGATAAATATTTAAAAGATTTATAATAATTTTTTTATTGACTTTTTAAAAAAGTTATATATTTTATTTATAGTATTGCTTACTGATTGATTCAAAAAATAAATTATGATAAGTTTAATAAGAAATTCAAAGGGAATAATCTTATGAAAAAGAACTATGTCAAGCCGGAAATTTACGATTTTATGTCATTAACAAGCCAGGCCGTGGGTCAAACTTCGGTTACCAGTTGTGAATTGGGATCGAACGCTTCGATTGATTGTCTGGCGGGATCGGTAGCTACCGAGGAATGCCGGCAAGGAGCAGTAGCCGGCTGGGCCTGCGATATAGGCGCCAATGCGGCTGGCAGTTGCGTCAGCGGCGGAAATGCCGATAATGCGGATGTCTGCAATTCAGGCTCTTCAACCGATTCAGCTTTTTGTTACAACGGAAGCGACACAGACACAATTACTTATAATTGCAATAGCGGCAACGATGATGTGGATGCTGATTGTCGTTATGGTTGCGATGCCATTTTGGGATGCGCAAGTGGTTGTGATACTTATAGCTCAGGAACCTGTACTTATGGGGGGAGCTGTTTGGTTGGCAGCGATGCGGAGATTGCCTGTAATGAAGGGGGAGATAATGCTTACGGAACCTGTTGGGGCGGGGAACAGGCCACTCAGGCTTGCGGCGCCGGGTGTGATGATGATTATAACTGGGGAGATTGCAATAACGGCAACTGGCCGCAGAATAGCTGCCTGATGGGAAACATCGCTGGAAATTACGGAGGGGATTGCATTCTGGGCAACAATGCCAATGATTTTTGCAACAACGGCGACGGAAACTGCGTAAACGGTTCGCCGGGAGATAACACCCAGTGCTCAATCGGCCTGCGCGCCGGCGGTTCCTGCACTGTTGGCGCCACTCCGTCCTCCCGTTGCGCTAACGGATGTGACGCCGATACATTCAGTCTTTCCGGCGCTGAAAATCAAACCACTATCAATTTTTTCAATGAAGATGTTTATCAAAACCAGGATCCAACCACACGTCATAAATGAGTAGTTCCTACATCAATTCGGTTGAATGCGGAATCCTTAAGAACCGATTCAGGGTCCACTCGGATTCCTCGATTCCTTTTGGCATCCCAGATAAAGTTCAACCCTTTATTAATAAAAGTATTAAGGATGATTTAACTCCCTTTGATGGATTTAATCTTATCTATCGCAAAGAGTATAAAGAACTCCCTTTGATCCATGAAGATGATTTTAAAATCGATTACATGCCACTCTATTTTAATCGGAAATCCATAGGTTCTGACAAAAAAATCAGACTACGGATGAATTACTGTGCCCAATCGCTTGAATTAGAACCCAATACGCGAACGGGACACTGGATAGCTGAGGATTTATGTCAAGAGTGGCAGTACCTCGATACGAATGGTTTTTTTTTCATCTTTTCCCTAATCCATCTGCTAAACGATGGCCTTGCGTTACATGGAGTTGGATTCGATTATCTGAACCGGGGGATTGTATGTCTGGGTTCGAGCGGCGTCGGAAAAAGCACTATTTATCAAATGCTGAAAGACCGTGTTACCTTCTACGGCGATGACGGAATATTCATCCAGAAACTCAATGATTCTTTTATGCTGGTACCCTCACCGTTCTACCAATATGATATAAATTCTGATTTGCCATCTTATCCACCCGTACCGATGAAACTTTGTTTATTACTTCAGCAAGATACGAAAACTTTTTTAGAAGTAATGCCCATTCCAGATTGGGTATTGATATCTCAGCTAGAATTTTTTTTCCATTTCGTACCCTTTTTTCAACCTATTTTTGGAGAAAGAATTAAAAATTCACTCCATTCATTTATTCAGCAAATTCCTTGTTATGTTCTTCATTTTTCTAATCGGGAATTTAAAATTCTCGAAGTTATAAATAATTTTCTCTCAGGCCGGCGACCTAAATCATAGTCTTGTTGGGAAGAATATATACTGGAGTTCTCACAGTTTAATATTTTACTTACATTTTCATACGATTCTCAATCAAATCATTATTGAGGACAACTATCAGTTAATGAATAATAAAATAGAATTCGAAACAAAAACCCTTCAAAGTGTTTTACAGTTAAGAAAGCTGAAAGTCGGCAATTTCCCGCAAGAAGTGCGTATCGAAAACACCAATTTGTGCAATGCCGCTTGCATAATATGCCCGCGGGAAAAGATGACACGCCCTAGCGGGATCATGTCGATCAATTTATTTGAAAAAATAATTAAAGAAATTGCTCAGCATCCGATTCAATCGGTACATCTTCAGGGATATGGCGAACCACTGATCGATAAAGAATTCCCACTACGTATTCAAATCGCAAAAAAATTAAAAATCTCGTGTGTCTTATTTTGGACAAATGCTTCATTATTGACTCCGGAGTTAACCCAATCGATATTAAGTGCCGGTATTGATAAAATTATCATCAGCTTTTATGGGACACGTCAGAATACCTATGAAAAAACAATGCGCGGATTGGATTACCATTCAACTTTAAATAATATCTTTAATCTGTTTTGGTTTAGAAAGCAAATCGGAATGCATAAACCATCAATTACCCTGCGCTATATTCCCATCTTAGAAAAGCAGGATTCAGTCAAAAAATTCTATCATCAGTTTTCCTCGTTGATTACTCCGGCTTTGGGCGACAGTTTTAATTTTGGTAGATTACACAATTACGGTGGCGGTAGAGATTACATTTCTTTAAAAAAAATTTACTCTACCTGTGAACGGCCCTGGTGGACTCTGATGATTTTACAAGATGGGCGAGTCTCGACGTGTTGCAAGGATTTCAATGGGGAGCAGATTATTGGAAATTTGCATGACGATACAATCGAAAATATATGGAAGGGTGAACGGATGAATCAAATACGACATGATTTTATGGCAATCCAATATCAAACCTATCCGGTTTGCCTGCAATGTGAAGAGATTTATTGACCTAAGGAAGCGTTATGGATCGATTTTCCTCCATATGTATGGAAAGCGTAGTCAGACTCCAACGACTCAAAAAATCAGAATTCCCCAATCAAGTTTGGATAGAAAACACTAATCTATGCAACGCCCATTGTGTGATGTGTCCACGGGATAAAATGACGCGACCTACTGGTATCATGGATTTCCTTCTCTTTGAAAAACTGATTCGGGAAATTTCGCGATACTCACAAGTGAATCGAATTCATCTGCATAATTATGGCGAACCGCTTATAGACCCGGATCTGCCTGCAAAAATCAAATTTGCCAAAGATTATAAAATCAAATTCACCTATATAGTAACCAATGGGTCGTTATTAAACGATTCATTGGCGCATACATTAATCCAAAATGGACTGGACCGGATAAAAATCAGCTTCTACGGTACAGATGCTCCAACATATAATAATACCATGCGAGGTTTAGATTTCGAGCAAACCTTATCCAATACGCTCAATTTTTTCAATGTCAGAAGAAAATTGAATAAAACCAAACCCAGTATCGTCATTCAGTATATCCCAATGGAAACGAATAACCGCCAGATACAACAATTTGTCCATCTTTTCAAATCTCAAATCAATCCAGTTTGGAATGATAAATTGAACATTACTCAATTACATAATTATGGACGCGGTAAAGAATTCAATATAGCGGGTGAAAAGAAATTCACATGTGAATTCCCATGGAACACCATGGTCGTTCTATATACTGGAGAAGTCGTTCCCTGCTGCATGGATTTCAACGGCGATATAATATTAGGCGACACAAACACCCAATCAATTAAGGATATCTGGAACAACTCCTCTTTTAAGGATATACGCAAAGAATTTATGCGATTGGATTATAAAAATTACAATATTTGCCATCATTGCGACTGGGTAAAATAGCGTGATATGGATTTCAGGCCGGAACTGAATGAAAATTTGTTTTGTCCAGATTCAAACTATCGACGCATGCAATGCAGCTTGTCGTATGTGCCCCTATAAGAGTATTTCCCATTCCGGGAAAATCATGGATATGAAATTGTTTAAAAGAATCATCCATGAATTAAAAAAAGAAATTGATAATGAAATAATTACTCCTAATCTAAATATTCATTTATATTTTCAAAATGAACCATTATTAGATCCATTATTATTTGAACGCGTTCAATATGTCAAAAAAATACTCCCCCATGCATATACAATTTTCTCAACCAATGGCCTTCTTGTTCCAAAATATGCCCCAGATATAATTGCATCCAATTTCACTCAGATATATATTTCACTTTATGGTTATGACAGCAATTCATACAATTATATTACTCAATCCAATATCTCCCCGGAAGATTATCAATATATGATTCAATCCATTACGTATATTAAACTTAATTCTAATTTGGTTGTTAAGGTTTCTCCCTCATGGAAAAAAAAGAATGGGGAATGGACCCTCTTTGAATATTCATCAAGGGCAGGTTTTTATACCAATACCATCTACCATCATACAATTCGGGGTTGTAAACGGAAAAGAAACAACGAATGGATTAATTTCCATATTAACGGAGACATGATTATTTGTTGCATGGATTGGAAAAAGGAAGTAATTATTGGTAATATTTGCGAGCAAACACTTAATAATATATTTAATTCACCTACCTATCGGGAAATGCTATTAAAAACAACTGGTAAAATTAAATCCGAATTTTACTATATTTGCAAACGATGCGAATGGGCCCTTATTTGACTAATAAGCAGGTCATTTTTACCAGCGCAAGCTACTATTCTGGTATTTATTTATTGGAATGGGCAATCAGTTTACGTACCTTGGGCCATTATCAAAATGAAATATTCATTCTGGACTATGGAATCGATCATCCGATTAAAAGGGCTTTAGAATCGCTGAACATTAGATTCATCCGCCGCGTTCTTCCCAACGGATATAAAGAGAAACTGATTGTCAATCGAAGATTGCTCGATGTGATACCTATAATCGAGGAATATCCAACGGATACTACATTTGTTCATTTTGATGCGGATATCTGGTTTCAAGATGATATTCAACATCTTTTCCAAAAAATCGAGCATTGTCACGGTTGCGTTTACTCTACTGAAATTAGCCGAAATCGGCCGTTGAGAGGCAAAATTAAACAATACCCTACTGAATGGACGATAATGATGAAAAAATATGATTTTCTTTTGGATCAATTCGGAGGGCATATAAACGGTGGATTCATGGGCGGCAATGCTTTATCTTTTCTAAACAAACTCTACCAATTTCAAAAATTAGTTCAATCCGGTTTTATTTCCGATCAGGAATGGGGAAGCGATCAATTCGCAATGAATTATTTATATAATGAATCAACCGATCAGGCTGATGCCTATAAATGGAATTGCGTGTTGTCTGATGCAATAGCCGAAAACAAAATTTTATATACTAAAAGGAAAGTAAAAGAAAAAATTGCGGGGGTTCACTATTTTCATATGAATAAAGACCGAATGAACAGGGAGTTCCATTTTTACTTTCTATATCCGGATTTATTTAATCAATGCTTAAAAAAAACAGGTTTGTTGAAGGATTTAACCAATCAAGTTTTTCTTAATACCAGTGCCCAGGAAAAAAGCAAAGCATTTTTATTGATAAAAAATCTACTATCCAACGGATTAATCCAATAATATGCTATCAAAATAACAATCGGCATTAAAATTTTTATTTTCAAATTTTTCTTGATTTTTTACTCAGTAATCATTACTATAGAATTATGGATACCAGAAGTATTATCAATTTTGGAATGCCCCCGGAAAATTCCTCAGGGACTATATCCGTGATATACAGTAAAGTTAACGCTACCGTGTATGATTATCGTTCCAGATTCCCAGCAATGGAATGAAAGGCAACCGAAGCATCCATCAGTCATAAAAGCGACAATCAGTCCGATCCCACGAAAACAAAAATAAAACAATCAAACAAAGCGGATAAAAAACCGATTAACCCTATCAACAGCGTTAAATATTCAACTACAAGGAGATTCATGAGTCATATTTTTTTATGCCGTATTGCGCGCATTAAAACCTGCTATAAATCGATATTCATTGGGGGCATAATCATTTATATTGCCTATACGCTCGTCGTTGCCCCGACACTTCACGCCCAACCTTTCATTGATTCATTGCGCGCACAAATTAACCAGGCAAACGGGGTTGCTAAACTACGCTTTATATGCGAGTTAACTGATTCCTTGAGCCTGCGGCTGCCGGATTCGGCTATCCATTATGCACGGATGGGGCTGGCTATGCCTGAGGCAAATAAAAGCGATTCATGTTTCGCTCAACTGACTTATTTGTATGGGTATGCGTTTCTCAATATTCGGGCGTATGATTCGGCTTTAGTTTATTTTAATATAGCGTTAGAGATTTTTGAAGCAAACGATGATGTTCTCTATCAGGGAATTATCCACAACCGCATCGGCCAGGCTTATCAATATTCTATGCAATATCCATTAGCGTACAAGGAATATCAAAAAGCCCTTAATCTTTCTAAAAAAGTTGACAACAAAAAAACCGTTGGGTCCGCTTTAAATAGTATCAGTAATATTCTCCGCTTGTTGGGAGATCATGAACGGGCGTTGGAAGCGCTGATTGAAGCATCTGAAATTTTCAAAGCAATTGATTACGAAGAAGGATACGCATGGACCGCTTTCAATCTGGCTAAATACTATAATACCATGGAACGTTATGAGGAAGCCTTAATCCAAGCGAACATCTCATTAGGTATTTATGAAAAAATGGCTGAAATTGATGGCATAAGGGTGGGTGTGGTCATGGTTTTATCTGTGATTAACACGATTCATCTCAATGCGAATAATATAGACAGCGCCTTGTTTTACAGCGAGCGCTGCCTTGAAGAGAGTGAACAGGGCAATATAAAAACGGGGGTAGCCGATGCGTTGAGTGTTATCGGCCGTATCAATTTAAAACAAAAAAAATACCCGGAGGCTATTTTTTATCTGGAACGATCGATTAAAACCAAGGAAACCATCGGCGATCAATTGGGACTTTGCTCAACAAATATCGATCTGGCGCGGTGTCATATCGCTTCCGGCAGCTACATCATCGCCCAGCATTATCTGGAAGCTGCTAAAAAACTGGCCGTGGGAAATAATTTTCGCATCTATATGCGAGATATTTATAAAACATACGCTGAATTAGCCAGCGCTCAAGGCGATTTTAAAAATGCTTACATGTATTATATACAACATGTTGAACTCCAGGACAGTATCACTAATGTCGATTTAGAGCAAAAAATAGCAGGTTTGAAATTTCGCTATGACGTTGAAAAAAAAGAGCAGGAAAACTTACTTCTAAAAAAAAATCTGGATATTCAATATCAAGTCGTGCAACGCCAGCAGATGCTCATCGTAACCACTTTGTTTATGTTGCTGGGATTTGCTGTTCTGGCAGTTATTATTCTGAAAAGCAGACGCCGATTAAAAAGCGTTAACTCTGAATTAACGTTTAAAAATAAGGAAATTGAGGAGAAACAGATAAAAATTAGCCAACAAAACTTGACTCTTGAGGAAGTAAATCAAAAATTGGAAGAAAAAAATCAAATTCTATATATTAACAGCATTACGGATGAACTGACCCAGGTTTATAACCGAAGTTTTCTTTTTACCGTCCTCATGCGGGAATTTAGCCGCGCTCAGCGACACCAATTAAACCTTATCTGCATGATGCTGGATATCGATCATTTTAAAACCCTCAACGATAAATATGGACACCTGGCCGGTGATCTGGTTCTTCACCAAAGCTCAAAACTAATCCGCGAGCATTTGCGCAATGAGGATGTTTTCGGCCGGTATGGCGGGGAAGAATTTATGATCATACTCCCTGATACCGATTTAGTGCAGGGGCTCATTGTCGCCGAAAAAATCCGCTCAATTATCGAAAACCAAACATTTAAATATCATTCCCACAATTTAAAAATTACTTTCAGTATGGGGATTTCCGATTTGCTTGGGTCCCGGGCGGATACAATGGATACTTTCATCCGCTGCGCTGATGATGCCCTTTACCAGGCAAAACGTAATGGCCGCAACCAGGTCAGGGTTTGCGAATCACCCTCGGCTTGATGATGGGTGAACACAATTTCTAGCGGGAATTATTATTAAAAGGAGGATGGAATGAGACCCATGTTCGAAGAATTTCGTCCCACAGCCCCGATACGCGCGCCGAGGGGAAACCAGCGCCGTTGTCCCAACTGGGATGCTGAAGGGGCATTGAGGATGCTGATGAATAACTTAGACCCGGATGTGGCTATTGATTGGCAAAACCTGATTGTTTACGGGGGTTCTGGCCGCGCGGCCCGAAATTGGCAAGCATATCATCAAATTGTTGAAATTTTGAAAAAACTGGACGATCGTCATACCTTATGCGTCCAGTCCGGCAAACCCGTTTATATTGCTCCCTCCCATCCCGAAGCTCCACGAGTGATTATCGCGAATTCCAATCTAGTGCCCCATTGGTCGAACCAGGATCATTTTGACCAGTTGGACAGGGCCGGACTGATGATGTACGGGCAAATGACCGCCGGCAGTTGGATATATATCGGCACCCAAGGGATACTTCAGGGTACTTATGAAACCTTCGCCGCTCTGGGCCAAAAAGAATGGGGGGTAGATTCTTTGGCCGGGAAAGTAATTTTGACCGCCGGTCTGGGAGGAATGTCGGGCGCCCAGCCTCTGGCCGCCACCATGAACGATGCGATCATTCTTAATGTGGAAGTCCGGCCGGACCGTGTTGCCCGTAAAGTCAACGAAGGATATTGCGATCGAATGACCGATAAGGTCGAAGAAGCCTTGAAATGGGTTGAAGAATATAGAAAACTCAAAAAACCCCTATCAATCGGATTAGTTGGAAATGCCGCGCAAATCCATCCCTATCTTATAAAAACCGGATTTATTCCTGATATCGTTACCGATCAAACTTCCGCTCACGACTGGAAAGCCTATATACCTACCGGAGATTTGGAAGACAATCTGCGGTTACTTGAAAAAAATCCCGATGAATACCGCCGTCGTTCATATAGCGCCATGGTAGCGCACACTCAGGCTGTTCTGGATTTTCAGAAGCAAGGGTCCATCTGTTTTGACTATGGCAACAACTTACGGGCGCAAGCGGAAATCGGAGGACTGGCCGTACGCGATACTCAAGGTCAATACCTCTATCCGGGGTTCGTTCCAGCGTATATACGCCCACTGTTTTGCCAGGGCCGCGGTCCATTTCGCTGGGCAGCCTTATCGGGGGATATTAAGGATATTCAGCGGCTCGATCAATTGGCGCTGGAAATGTTTCCGGAAAACCTACCCTTACGGCGATGGATACTAAAAGCGCAAAAAATGGTTCCCCAGTTGGGACTACCCAATCGGGTTTGCTGGTTGGGATATGGCGAACGGGCTCGTTTTGCTCTGGAAATGAATAAATTAATTGCCAACGGAGAAATTCAGGCGCCAATCGTCATCGGACGGGATCACCTGGATACCGGTTCAGTCGCATCACCCAACCGCGAAACCGAAGCGATGCTGGATGGAAGTGACGCCGTCGCCGACTGGCCGTTACTTAACTTCGCTCTTAATTCAGTTAATGGCGCCAGTTGGGTCAGTTTCCACAACGGCGGCGGAGTCGGTATCGGGTACTCTTCCCATGCCGGCATGGTGATCGTCGCCGACGGCACGGAACAAAAAGCTCGCCGACTGGAGCGCGTTTTAACAACTGATCCAGGAATTGGTGTGGCCCGACATTTCGATGCCGGATACCCTGAAGCGCTGGAAACTGTAAACAACCATCAGATTCAAATCAATCGGATTCCGTAATTGAGCCCCAACGAAATTTTGATCAAGGATATCCGTCGGGCGCTCACGCCTCCGGCGCCGTTTCCATTACGCGGAAACGCAATACAAAAATTAGACATATTGGAAAACGTTGATATCCTTATTAGGGATAATCTGATCCAGGCAGTCGGACCCAATC